>NZ_VRTT01000031.1 GCF_008017805.1 Paenibacillus sp. N3.4
GTTCGAGGTGGAAGTGCGGCAACGTATGCAGCTGACGAATACTAATCGGTCGAGGGCTTAACCAAACAATCCCAACCAAGTGAAGATAAGCTTTGTAGCGAATTCCGAATACTTGATTGGGGCCCAAGAACAAACCTAAGCAAATCTAACTTTACGCAACGTTTCGTATCTAGTTTTCAAGGCGCAAACCACGCTTTGACTGTTTGGTGATGATGGCGGAGGGGACCCACGCGTTCCCATCTCGAACACGACCGTTAAGCCCTCCAGCGTCGATGGTACTTGAACCGCAGGGTTCTGGGAGAGTAGAACGTTGCCAAGCAGTGTTCCCTGATAGCTCAGTTGGTAGAGCACTCGACTGTTAATCGAGTTGTCACAGGTTCGAGTCCTGTTCGGGGAGCCATTATTTATTACATGCCAGGCTTTTTATGGAGAGGTGTCCGAGCTGGCCGAAGGAGCACGATTGGAAATCGTGTAGGCGTCACAAGCGTCTCGAGGGTTCGAATCCCTCTCTCTCCGCCATATTTACACCTTATACATAGAATAAAAGCCTGTTTACGAGGCCCGTTGGTCAAGCGGTTAAGACACCTCCCTTTCACGGAGGTTACAGGGGTTCGAATCCCCTACGGGTCACCATTTTTACTTACCCACAAAGTGAAGCCAAGCTAAAGACGCTTATACGGATTACTTTGCGTGGACCTCTAGAGACAATTCCCATGGAGGCTTAGCTCAGCTGGGAGAGCATCTGCCTTACAAGCAGAGGGTCGGCGGTTCGATCCCGTCAGCCTCCACCATTAATTAAATATCATGCTTGTAATGTCGCGGGGTGGAGCAGCCCGGTAGCTCGTCGGGCTCATAACCCGAAGGCCGCAGGTTCAAATCCTGCCCCCGCAACCAACCTCTTTATAAAGAGAGGCGTATTACTTAGTGTGGAGCTGTGGTGTAGTGGCCCAACATGCCTGCCTGTCACGCAGGAGACCGCGGGTTCGAATCCCGTCAGCTCCGCCATTTTTTTATTTATTTTGAGTCATTAGCTCAGTTGGTAGAGCACCTGACTTTTAATCAGGGTGTCGTAGGTTCGAATCCTACATGACTCACCATTTTTGGATCTTAGGTCTTAGATCTAGGTCACTTATATTCGCGGTCATGGCGGAATTGGCAGACGCGCACGGTTCAGGTCCGTGTGGGCTAACCCCCCGTGGAGGTTCGAGTCCTCTTGACCGCATCATATGTGAAAAGAGTAGGTTGCTTATAGCGCCTACTCTTTTTTTGTCCTTTTTCTGGTACATTTTTTTCTGTATCGGATGTGTGCTAATTTGTTACTCGTACAGAATCAATTTATCGCCGTCTCTGAGGCTCCTGGACTCGGTATAGAGGAATTGAATGATGAAGATGATACTGAGCATTTGAATTCTGATAAACGGGCCGGTGGGGTTCCACAGAGGAATAGGTGAGAAGAAGCTAGACTGACAGAAGTCAAGGTAACGTTCAGTAGCGATGCAATAAAGAATGACCCCGAATATAGACAAAGAAGGAATAGCTCAAGTAAGTGACTGTTGCTTCTTTGTCTTTGGAGGATAAGCCTTTGCATTTTTACATTGACATTGATTATTATTATCATTAATATCGGTAGTAGCAGTCTATGCAGGGTGCGAGGAGAGATCTAATATGAAAACGATTAAGTACTGTTGCAGAAATGAAAAATTCGGATCTAAACAAATATATAAATCCTTGAAAAATGAGTTTCCAGACCTTAAGCAGAAGAAGAAGGATTGCTTAGGGAACTGCAGGCATTGTAAGAAAGAATGCATTGCGATGATTGGGAAAAAAGATTTGTTGTGCGCCGCTTCGCCTGACTTATTGTATGCTCAAATCAAGCAGATTATTGCCGAATCCAGGGTAGAAAGCGTGATGGCATGAATCCTGATTTGTTAAAGTTGTTATTTCCGTTTGTATTTCTGGGTGGAGTTCTGGTAATCTTGTATGTATGGGGTATTCGCAAAAGATAACCATCAAGGAAAGGGTGTGTGCATTCATGTTAAACGATACATTAACAGAAGCGCTCAATGAGCAGATGAACTACGAATTTTACTCCGCACATGTCTATTTAGCTATCGCTGGTTATTGTGCTGGGGAGAGCCTGGATGGATTCGCGAATTTTTTTACGGTACAAGCTGAGGAAGAGAAATTCCATGCGATGAAAATATTTAAGTATATTAATGATCGTGGAAAAAAAGTCTCCTTAAGTGGTATGGATACACCACAAAATCATTACAGATCGATTCTCGATGCTTTTGAACATGCCTTTAAGCATGAGCAAGAAGTAACGAATCGTATTTATCATTTATCAGATTTGGCACTGAACGATAGAGAGCACGCAACTATGCAATTCTTGAAATGGTTCATTGACGAACAGGTAGAAGAAGAAGCTATGTTCGATAGCATCATTAACAAGTTAAAAAGGATCGACCAAGATAGCAATGCTTTCTTCATGTTGGATGCCGAGTTTGCACAGCGTTCGTTTACTCCACCGACAGCGGAATAATAACATCGTTTTAAGAGATTGGCAGAGACTTACTTGTTTCGCTATGGCGCAAACGGGTAAGTTTTTTTATACTTTTTTTAATCGGTGTCGGAATTGTAAGAAGAAGTGGTTTCAAGGTTTTTTTTGCGGTAAAATACAAGAATATGTCGAAATCGGGCAAGGAGGAATGGCTAATGCAGATGTGGCGAAGTAGTGAATGGCCAAAAAAGATTCTCATCGTGCTTATCATTGTCATTGGTTTAACAAGCGCATCTTCTGCAGCCCAGGCCTCATGGCTAGATCGGTTTAAAGAAATTTATAAGTTGCCGGAAAATGTGGAAAAGATTCAGCAGGACTATGAGGCAACCAAGCAGCAATTAGAAGATCAGAAGAACAAGCTTTCTGAATCTATCCAGCATGCTCAGGAAACCGAAACTCGACTTTTAGGGCAAAATCAGGCGCTCCAAAAGGAAAATGAACAACTGCAAGAACGTTTGAAGGCTATGGAGCAGGTCGCGCTCGATAAAGATAAACGTAATCGGAAGTTGACCTCTATAATCGTAACGGCTGCTGTGCTAGTTGTCCTATATTTTGTGTTGGGACGTGTTTTTCGTCTTATCGTATGGCGTAGAAAAAAACGTCGCATGAGATAGATAGGCTGGGAAGAGGGGAGGCTCATCAATGGAAGTATCTTTCGGGAATGCTAGTACGCATGGGAAAATGGCTTCCTTAAACATAGGGTATAAAGAGTCCGTTCATGTACTGCACCCTAATCAGATTGTGGGATTTCTTGGGAAATCGGAACAGCGTGAAGATTCACTAATGAAGCTGCCTAGTATGTTCAGGAAGAGGAGGTTCATCCAGTCGCGACTTCATGGGCCTGCAACGGTCATGCTGGGTCTACCGGAAGGCTATAACATAACCATCGTTCCTGTCGGTGCTGAAGATGATCTACTATACGAGTTCCGACATGTTCTGTTCTATACGGATGGCGTTACTTTCACTTCTCATTTGCAAAATGTGAAAAATACACTGATTACACAAGATCTCGTGAAAATGATGTTTAAGGGACCGGGAAGCTTAGGACTTCTAACGACGGGTCCGCTATATCCAATGGATTTAGATGTGGAAAACCCTTTGTTTGTTGATATGAGCTGTCTAGTTGCTTATCCGCGAAATGCTAAGCTGCGTTTATGCGTATATGGGAATACGCTGGCCAGCCAACATATGAATTATCAGTGGGAAATGACAGGTCATGGACAAGTTCTGCTTCAACCTTGTAAGCCTGATCGGAAATTAGACGAGCATATGAAAAGTGATAGTTTATTCCGACGTGTGGCTCGAGAAGTTATACCATTTGGCGGCATTTTCATTAAGTAAAGAAAGTTGAAAAAAACATTTGCATTTGTTCCGAAATCCTGATATATTATTCCTTGTCGCCTCAGAGAAACACTATTCACAGAGACGAGCAAATTAGTATGATGCGGAAGTGGCTCAGCGGTAGAGCATCGCCTTGCCAAGGCGAGGGTCGCGGGTTCGATCCCCGTCTTCCGCTTCAATGAATATGCGCCCTTAGCTCAGCTGGATAGAGTATTTGACTACGAATCAAAAGGTCGGGAGTTCGAATCTCTCAGGGCGCGCCATTCTTACAAGCCATTATACTTCGGGACGTAGCTCAGCTTGGTAGAGCACCTGCTTTGGGAGCAGGGGGTCGCATGTTCAAATCGTGTCGTCCCGACCATTCAGTTTCACTTAATAACATGCGGGCGTAGTTTAATGGTAGAACTTCAGCCTTCCAAGCTGATCGCGCGGGTTCGATTCCCGCCGCCCGCTTACCAGCAAGAGAAAAAACCACCTTATAGGTGGTTTTTTGTTTTATCATTTATATGTTTGGTGGTAACTAGGATATGTCCTTAATGTAAGGTTTTAAGAACTAGATTGCGCTGTGTTATGTGACTGCTGTTTTAACAGTACCAGATATAAAATAAAGTGGTGGTCGTACCATTTCTAGATAAAAGAGATGGTTTTAAAGGCTTCATCTAGACGATGAGTGGAAACCAGCGTTACAACGCCAGAGCAAGCAGGCTCCCTGACTTTTCACCCGCTATAAGTCGGTTTTTCCGTCTTACAGAGCAGTTTCCAATCCGTGTTCCATCTGTAACACTGGAAACCAGCGTTACAACGCCAGTGCAAGCAGGCTCCCTGCCTTTTCGCCCTCCCTAAGTCGGTTTTTCTTACTTACAGAACAGTTTCCAAGCTGGGCTCCTTCTGTAACACTGGAAAACAACCTTTCAGCTGACGAAATGTAGAAGGTGGCAGTAAAGGGCAGAACTCGGTAGTTATTGCTGATAATTGAGCAGCTAATTAACTTACCCGTGATTCTTTATGATGGGAAGTCATAAATTTTTCCACGTTTCACTAAAAAAGGTCGCCTTCCAGCGGTCTTTTTTCTTTTGAACGGGAGTTAGGAACTTGTGGTGAACCTTATGAAGTAAAGGGTATGCACGATTGAAAAAATCAATTAGAACTTCCAAAGAAACAAATGGTGGGGGAGTATCCTACTCGCTCTTAGTCTTTGTTTGTCTATCTCTCTTGGAGCCGCTGATATTCGCATATCAACGGTATGGAACGCTCTTTTTCATTTTGATGCCACGCTTTCGCAGCATCAGATTATTCAAGAGCTGCGGATGCCAAGGGGGCGTTAGCGGGTGCCTTGATTGGCGCTGCTTTTGCTGTAGCCGGAGTTATTCTTCAGGGAATGACCAGAAACCCTTTGGCAGATACAGGATTATTAGGAATTAACGCGGGGGCCGGTTTTGTATTGGCGCTCTGTTTCTCCATTTTCCGGGCCTGCCGTTTCATCAATTAATTTTGTTTTCCTTCTTAGGAGCTGCGATTTTGGGACAGGTGTTGTTTATGGGATTGGATCGCTTGCCAAAGGTGGGCTGACTCCGGTTCGATTAGCGCTTGCGGGGGCCGCTGTTGCTGCGCTGCTTACTGCACTTAGCGTAGGGATTGGCATCTTCTTTAAGGTTGGTCAAGAACTTGCTTTCTGGTATGCGGGTGGTGTCACAGGAACAAAATGGTTGCAAATTAAGATTATGTTTCCATGGGTTCTGGGGGGCTCCTCGGTGCCATCATGTTGTCACGCTCTGTCACTGTGCTAAGTCTAGGTGATGAAATTGCTGCCAATCTGGGACAGCGGACTAAACTGGTTAAACTAGGCTGTACAGTTGTTGTTCTCGTGCTTGCGGGAGTTGCTGTGTCTTCGGTTGGTTCCATTGGCTTCGTTGGCCTTATGGTTCCTCATGTAGCGAGAGCCCTTGTTGGCGTGGACTACCGCTGGATTATTCCAACTTCAGCGATTCTTGGCAGCTTGTTGGTCGTTTTAGCTGACATTGGAGCAAGAATGGTGAATCCGCCGTTTGAAACGCCTGTAGGTGCTTTGATTGCCGTTATTGGGGGGATTAGCTTCGTAGGTCTAGTAGGTCCGCACTTGGCGAGGCAACTGGTTGGGGCAAAACATCAGTTCCTATTGCCGGCTTCTGCTTTAACAGGGGGACTACTGCTCATCTTGCTGATTTACTTGCCAGAATGATTCTTCAGCCTTCGGAAATTCCTACGGGGATCGTTGTTGCCGTTATTGGGGCGCCATATTTCCTTTATTTGCTCGCAAGATCTAAAGCATAAACTTTTTCAGAAAAAGCCCTCATTTCGCAAAACTTGTCAATAATGATCGAATTGTGATAGTCTATCATAGACTAAAATGCCGAATCTCAGAGCAGCAAAAGCTCTGGTACGGGGGACTTCTTTATATGGGGTGAATGAGCATGAGCAAGCTAACATGCGCTAGGGAAACCTCTTCCCGAACCCGTCAACTAACCTCGGAGGCCTTAAGGAGGCAAGTCTTTGAAGTCGTTTACAAAACGTTTTATTTGTTCATGTGCATTGGTTGGCGCAGTCGTACCTATGTTTTCGGCGCCATCGGCTCAAGCTGCATCTTCCTCATCCGTGAAGGTTCAAATTAACGACGAGTTGGTCCCGTTTCCTGAAGCTCAGCCTTTTATCGATGATCAAGGTACGCTCCAAGTTCCTCTTCGGGTGCTATCTGAAAAACTAGGCTATCAAGTAAGCTGGGCCAAGCAAGGAAGCGAAGTTGCCGTGACATTGATGAACAAGCAGCAGGCCATTCTTTTGACCACGGGCGAGCAGCAAGCGATTGTGAATAGCAAGAAAATGAATTTGGCAAGCAGTCCGACACTGTTCCAAGGTAGTACATATGTGCCCTTACGCTTCATATCTGAAACATTTGGTTCACCAATGGAGTGGAATGACGCCAATAAAATTGCTATCGTGGATGCGGATGGCAAGTCTCACAAGCCAGCTTGGATTGCACCACCGCCTGCGCCCAAGATTGCTGCTATCGTCCCATCCATGCCGGATCAGATTGTACAAACAGCGAGTACGTTTATGGGGACACCCTATGCATGGGGAGGTACAGCGCCGGGAGGCTTCGATTGCTCTGGTTTTGTGCGATATCTGTTCTTGGCCAAAGGGATTGATCTTCCGCGAACATCGGTTCAAATGTACGATCAGGCTGGGATATCAGTAGCGGATCTGAAAGTAGGGGATCTTGTTTTCTTTGCTTCAAAAAGTGTGAACCACGTTGGGATCTATGTCGGAAATGATCAATTCATCTCATCGACAACATCCAGAGGTGTAGAAATTGATAGCCTTGCGAGCTCGTATTGGGGTTCAAGATATGTAGGAGCCAAACGAGTGCTTTAACAGCGTTTATCTCTTAAAATGATAGAACATTTGTTTGCTAGGGGTCTTAGAAATAAGACCTTGGCGGACAAATGTTTCTTTTTTATGCGTATTAGCGTGATTTATATCGAATTATTATGTATTTTAGCCTATAATGAAGAAATGTTTGGAAGAAGAAAGAGAGTGACAAACGCCATGCAATTAAGTGTCTGGAAACATTGGTTTCATAAAAGAAAACATTCGGATTCAATAGATAGCACGGCTATTATAGGAAAGAAACCGGTTATCCCGGAAGAAATTGAGGAAGTCATTCAGCAGTTTTTTCGTACGTACAACCATTTCAAAGGGGCTAGAAGCCTACAGACAGATACCTTTATCAAAGAGGTATTCTATGCGACTAAGCAAGATCCAAGAGACCAAAGTACAATTGAAGATATGGAAGCTTACATTCAACGTAAGAATGGCCTTCGTCTGCGTTTGAAGTCTTATGAGGTTGATGAATTTCTGCCGTTAAGTGATCAGGTTTGCATGATCGGTGTAACGAGAGAATTCAGCAACCAGCAAAGAAATCGTGTGCTTTATTTTATTATCAAAGAGGAAGGGGCTTGGCGGTTTCACCATATTGCAAGGTCTCACCATGGAAGAGTGTTGGATAAATTTCAGGTAAAAGAGCAGACAGGCTTCGTGGTAGGCAACGATAAGGCCGCTCTCCTGTTTCTGACGCACTCCCAATCCTTAGATGCAGCCACCTTTATGCTGGGTGATTATGTGCATGCGGAAGGATACTTGGAAGTGGAGCAAGAAGTGGGAGATCAATTGTATTATCGCATGGTTCGGATGAATCGCGTGCACTAGAAGATATATCTCCATTCGGCCAATAGCCGGATTAACGAGAGAATGAACGGCCATTACCGACAAGAAAAAAGGCGTAGGCTTTGCTCACAGGAGTAACGCTTATTTTTTGTCGGTCCGTTTTGAGTCTTTTTTCCTTTTTAATTCATTCAGGGAGTAGAAAGTCCCTCTCCAATAAATACCGCCTTGTTTCCAAGTCAGCCAGACAGAACGAACGATGGTGTAAAGGAGCAGTGAGGCACTCACGGGCAGCAGAAAGGCCTCATCGCCGTGCTTGCTCATTAGACGGAACATTAATTTTCGGTACAGCCAAATTTGTAAGATAACCGTGATTGCAAAGGCGGCTCCACGCCAGTCCCAGAGAAAAATAAGACCGAGCCAAGGGAAAATAAAGAAAATGAGCTGCCCCAGGCAGGCAAGCAGGGCAATCGTAAAGCTGTAATGGAAGCCTGAAAAAAGGTTTTTCTCCAGTCCGATGATGGCTTCTTTGAGGGAACGATACCACTCGACTTGGAGAGTGTGTTTACCGGAAAGAACCCTCTGTTTAAATCCGGCACGCTTGACTGAAATTCCTAATTGAAGGTCATCATCGGGCCTTAGCGCAATAGCTTGGTGTGTGCCAATTGCTTCATAAGCGCTGCGGCTTAGCATATTGAAGGCACCGATACCGATGCCTTGTCCACGTGGATTGTCTATATTGGCTCGCCAAGGACGAACGAATAAGGAAAAAGAAAAGAGGAAGAAATGGACAAACCCTTTAAGTAAGGCGCTTCGCGCAATCATGTTTGGCGTCAGGGTAAGGTGATGGACTTCTTTCTCTTTCATAAAAGTCACAGCATCCGAAATCGTCCCAGGTGAGAAAATAATATCTGCATCGGTAAAAAGCAAATACTGGCCTCTTGCTTGTTGATAGCCTTGGTAAAGAGCGTGGTTCTTGCCTAGCCAGCCTTCGGGCAGATGGGTAATGTGAATAATTCGCAGCGGCGTTTGGATATTTTGCTTTTGTTCAGACCATCTCCGCAGTTCATCGAGTCGGACGCCTGTGGCGTCTTGAGATCGATCATTGACAGTAATGATCTCAAGTCTCGGATAATTTTGGGACAGTAAATGTCGGACGGTTTCTAAGATCGTGCCCTCTTCTTCTTTGGCTGCAAGAATGACAGAAACGAGAGGGGGTTTATCCGGAAGCTTAGTTGATTTGGGCAATGTATGAAGTAAATGCAATCCTTTATGCGTGTCCAAGGTGATCAGAATCCAGTAAAGGAGGGTCAAGATCGCGATGATTCCGAGAGTAGACATGCTGCACCTCCTTGTGAAAGAATAGAATTTGATCGCATTATATCATTCATCAGCAGGAAGAAGGAAATTTTCCAAATGGCGTGTGCGTGTGGAGTCGGCTTATGGAGGAAAAGGATATGAACGCAGAGCAGTACGGGAAGATTAAGAATAAAAGACCGGAAATCCAATATTGGGAAAAGATGGATGGGGTGCAGCTGAGCCTGTTTCTGGAGGCAATTGGACAGGAGCTTGTTCTAAAGCCGCATGAGCTGGCTTTTGTATGTATAGGAACAGATCGTTCGACGGGGGATGCGCTGGGACCTCTCGTTGGCTCAAGACTTGAAGAGCTGGGTTATCCCCATGTGATAGGTACGTTGGAGTCTCCTTGTGATGCCAGCAATTTGGCGGGGAGATTGCAGGAGGTTCCTGATGACTGTCTAGTTATCGCGATTGACGCCTGCTTGGGCCAAAAGTTGTCTGTGGGTCAATACCAAGTATCCAATCAGCCTTTAGCTCCCGGTAAGTCTGTAGGGAAAGCATTACCGCTTATCGGAGATTACACCATTGCTGCCATCGTAAATGCGGATGGACCCAAACCGTATAGCGTTCTTCAAACGACTTCGCTTCATCACGTGTTGAAGATGGCTAAAGAAATAACGAAGGCTATTAACTATGCTTTTCCAATGCAGATGTAAAGATGCAGGCAACTGGGATATTTTGAACGGAGGAAACAGGAGTGGGATTCGGAGAATATAGGGGAGGACCTCCTAGCAGTAGAAATCGTCCTAAGGCGAAACTGAAGGATGTTTCGGTTAAACGGATATTGCAATTATTTAGGCATTATTGGGGACAATTGATTGTGATCGTTGGTTTGGCACTGTTTGCAGCAGTCATTGGCTTGATACCGCCGCTGGTGATGAAAGAAATCATCGATAAGGCTATACCGCAAAGAGATATGAAGCTTTTAGCGGAAATGGCGGCTCTCATGGTTGTACTCCCGCTTTTGAGCGGTGTGCTCGGTGTTTGGCAGAACCACTTGAATAGCAAAGTTACTCAAGGTGTTATTCGAGACTTAGGACAAACGCTGTTTCATAATTTGCAGCGGCAGTCCATGGCTTTCTTTACCGAGGCAAGGTCGGGTGAAATTGTTCAGCGAATAACTGGGGATGTACAGGCCGTACAAGGTGTAGTGACTTCTCTCGTCGTTTCTTCCATTACGCAAATCGTCATCGTGATGACGACACTAACTATTTTGTTTGCCCTAGATTGGAAACTGGCTATAATTGCAGTACTTATACTTCCGCTCTTTATGCTGCCAGTTAAGAAAGTATCCAAGGTTCGCAAAGAGCTGCGTATGGAAACACAAAAGGTTCGTTCTGATATTACGGCGCAGCTAAGCGAAAATTTTGGTATATCCGGGGCTTTATTGACGCGTATTTTTGGAAGAGAGCGTCAGCAGGAGACGGAATTTACAACAATGAACCATAAGGTTATGGATTTGGAGCTGCGCTTAAATCTGGTCGGTCGTTGGTTCGGCATGGCGACGAATACGCTCGGGCCGCTGGGCACAGCGATTATTTATATGTACGGAGGCTATTCTATCATCTCGGGGAATATGACGATAGGCGCAGTTGTCGCATTTGCTGCCTATCTGGGACGCCTTTATATGCCCGTAGCCACCTTACTTAATCTACAGGTCGAATTCGCTACGGCGCTCGGTGTGTTTCAACGGATTTTTGAATACCAGGACATGGTCCCTGATGTCATGGATAGGGAAAATGCGCGACCGCTGAAGGATGTCGCGGGGCGTGTGGCATATAAGCAGGTTTCTTTTGCTTATAAGCCTGGGCAGTACGCGCTGCGGGATATTACGTTCGACGCGCAGCCAGGCGAGATGGTGGCGCTTGTCGGGCCGAGCGGTGCGGGTAAATCAACGCTGATCGGCATGATCGCGCGGTTGTATGATCCGACGTCAGGCGTCGTCGAGGTCGATGGCGTGAACGTCCGCGACGTTCAGTTAGCTTCGCTGCGCGCGCAAATCGCTTACGTGACGCAGGAGTCGTTCTTGTTTCACGCGACGATCGGGGACAACCTGCGCTTTGCGCGGGAGGATGCTACGCGTGAGGAACTGGAGGCTGCGTGCCGCCAAGCCTACATCCACGACTTTATCGTGTCGCTTCCCGAAGGGTACGACACGATGGTCGGAGAGCGCGGACACCGGCTCTCCGGCGGCGAGCGCCAGCGGATCGCGATTGCTCGCGCGATCCTGAAGCGTCCGCGCATCCTCATCCTCGATGAGGCGACCTCGCACCTCGACTCGGAGTCCGAGTCCTATGTGCAGGCGGCGCTCGAGGAGCTGATGCAGGGGCGCACGACGCTCGTGATCGCCCACCGGCTCTCCACGGTGCTGGCGGCCAATCACATTCTGGTGATTGAAGCGGGCAGCGTCGTGGAACGAGGCACGCATAGCGAGCTGCTTGCGTTGGAAGGGCTATACGCCCGGTTGTACAGCACACAGTTTGCGAAGTCCGCGGAGGAGTAAGCGGCGCGACCGATATATGCATCTTTGCAGCATGGTGCTTTTTGTGCCTTGGACTGAGCTTGTCGTAAATAACAAAAGGCGTACTTCCCAAAGCGGGAGTACGCCTTTTGTTGATTTTGCAATCATCTGAACTATTTGATAATGTTCGTGTTGTTCACATGCGAGCTTGAATTTTCGCTCATCGGCTGTTCATTAACATTCAACTTTTTACTTAGATCAACGGGTTCCTTCTCAAGCTTAACCTCTTCACGCAGCAGATAGCTTAGAAACAAGACATAATAGGACACGATGATAAAGAATACACCGGCGGTTACGGGATCTTTTGTAAATTGAGTCGGATCTGCGGGATTTAGGGTTGTTGGAGTAGATGAGACACCGATAAAAGCAAACCGATAGGCGACCCTGCCAAGAAAGAGGACGAGGACCGTGACTTCGACCCACAAATGGGTGCGATAGTACCAACCATCGCTTCGCTGTTCGAAGCGGGTGTGGCGAATAGCGGTCAACCCGAGAGCGACGCCTGCTGCCAGTCCGATTAAATAACCAATAAAGTGGATCGGATGGACGAAGCCCAATAAGAAAATGACAAGTCCAAGAAGACTGAAAAGGATTAGACGAAACTTCAGCCGGCCGGGAGAAAGCTTCTGAAAGCCGATGGTACGTTTGGTACGCCGATAAATAATAAAGGCAACGAGCAGAAAAGGAATCGCATAATGGGTCCAATCTTGCATAAGAGTTCCTCCCTATAAAATATCATTTCTATATTGTAACAAAATTAGGCAGCTTGTCATGATAAATATTATTCCGTTTACAAAAAACTGTCATACACTTAATAATATGGCGATAAACTTACTATTACACACAAAATGTGCAGCAAGGAGTTGAGAGGCAAATGGCTCTAATTTCACATGTTAATGTATGTAATACCGATCAAGAAATTTACTGCTGTCTTCGTAATAAAATCGTTAAATTGGATGATAAACAGCGCGAGCAATTTTGTAGTGGATGTAAGATGTTCGCGGGAGATGCAAGCGGGCATGGAACTGGCGTAACCTGTGAATGGGAAGATGTGAGAATCGTCAGTAATCCTCATTTGGCACTAGATCCTCTTGAGGAATTTATCCATAATCAAATTCGTCAAGTACCACCTGACGGTCCCGCTTTATTTCTGTTTACAACCTGATGGGAAAGCATATTCTGTTTGACTTCGATGGGACATTAGTCGATTCCAGAGCATTGCTCGTCAAGTTATATAATGAAATGGCAGTGCAGCATCGTTTTCGCCCCATACGCGACCAGGATATTGCGTTCCTGCGCACGCTTTCTATTACGGAACGTGTACAGCAGTTAGGTGTTCCTGTTCTTCAAATTCCAAAGCTGATTGCCGCCGGAAGGCAGCTCTATCAAGAAAACATTCGTGCGCTCCAGATCGTACCGGGTATGAAAGAAGTGGTCGCGAAAATTTCTGCGCAAGGGATGAGAAGTTCCATATTATCTTCAAATTCTACGGGCAATATCCGACTGTTCTTAAAAAATAATAAGCTGGATAGTGCATTCAAGGAAATTATTTCTGCCAAGCATATTTTTGGGAAGCACCACTCTATCCTCAAAGTCATGAAACAATGGGGTGTTTCCCCATCTCGTATGATTTATGTCGGCGATGAACTGCGGGACATTGAAGCTTGCAAAAAATTAGGAGTCCCTATTATAGCCGTTACATGGGGGTATGATGATTCTCGTCTGCTGCTCAGCGGAAAGCCTGATTACCTGGTCAACTCTCCATCAGAGCTGTTTAAAACGCTAATGGCCTTGACGTAATGTTAAGGTTCATTTTGTGTTGTATGAATTTAAAATTACATGAATCGCCGCATTCGCAGCAAGATGCGGCTCTTTAAATTGGCAGTTGGTTATCAAAATCATGTAAAATAGAGACAGAAGTGAATAGGAGGAAAGCCATGTTATTTTATCTCATCGTACTCATAGTAACGGCAGCGGATCAGCTATCCAAAATATGGATTCGTTCCGTGCTTCAAGTAGGCGAATCGATGCCATTTTATAAAGACTTCATTTCTTTTACGTATTATCAAAATAGCGGAGCAGCAGGAAGTACGCTGCAGGGCGGCGCTCGGTATCTGGGCATTTTGGCGGTCATCATTGTCGCGGTTATCGTGTATTATCGGCAAAAAGGGAAGCTTCCCGGCGTTCTGAAGCAATGCGGAGCTGCGTTCTTTGTAGGCGGGGCCATCGGAAATGGATTTGAACGATTATGGTATGGCAAAGTAACGGACTTTATTGTCTTTCACTCCGGCAACGGTGTTATGAATCTGGCTGATTTGGCGATTAATGCAGGGGTCGTATTTTTCGTGTTGGACATGTTTTTCTCCTACAGAAAAAAAGTAGCCTTGACAAGCAAATCGTCGTTAGAGTAAGTGGGTCTATTTAACTAGAGCAGTAGATCAAAAGTGCTATTTATGTTATTCTTCAACTAGATGGTATTTTTAAGCTTATGTTATTTAGGAGATGGTTTGATGTCAGCAGATCGACAAGCAGTAATCGATGAATTTTTTGGTATGATTCGTAAATTGAATCGTACGGGTTCAGATATTATGCACGTGCGTGATTTTTTCTGGAAGGTTTCCAGCATCCGCGCATTTGTCCCTCCGACAGTCGAATTCATGTGCGTTCTCAAAACGTATAATGCCGTATTGTTTCATGAATTCAAAAAATCATTAGTTCCCAATACGAGTATGCATCTGCTCGCCGGCGTTCATATGGAGGCCGGAGATGCTTTAATGAGTTTGGGAATTACAAGCTTAGAGCAGCTCGAAAAGGCCGTTAAAGGCTATGTAAGGACCTCTGAGAGAGTATATTAGCTTATCAACAAACAACCCAAGCGATGAAACCTATTCGCTTGGGTTGTTTGTTGCAGAATCATTCTTTTTTCTGCTGTAGAGCAGCCATCAATTTGTCTGCCAATGAATTGCTTAGCTGTGATTGATCAGAGAACTGCTCGATCAGTTGCTTATTGACCTTGGCTGAGGCGCGACGACCTCCAGCGGATTCATTCTCCAACTTCTCCACTACGTTGCAAGGACGGCATTGAAAATATTTACCTGACTTGCCGGTGTGAATCTCCATTTTCTTGTGGCACTGCGGACAACGATGGTTCGATAATTGCCCGTCGGCTTCACGCTTATAGGAGCATTCGCGACTTGAACAGACTAGGTAACGACCGCGTTTGCCTTTCACTTCCTGCAGGAATTCCCCGCAATCCGGACATTTGCTGCCGGTTAAATTATGAGGCTTATAGGCGGCGGAGCTTCGTTTAACTTCATTAACTAATTCCTGCGTCTTTGTACGGATGCCCTTAAGAAACTGCTCCATGCTTCCCTGGCCTTTGGAAATGCGTTCCAACTCAGACTCCCACTTTGCGGTAAGTTCAGGAGAACGCAGTTCCTCAGAGGCTAGCTCAATAAGCTGTGTGCCTTTTCCTGTCGGAACTAGCAAGGATCCTTGGCGTTCGATCGTATCGGAGGATACTAATTTCTCGATGATGTCTGCGCGAGTGGCTGGCGTACCTAGCCCCCACTTCTCCATTTGTGACAAGAGGGAGGCCTCGTTGTATCTGGCAGGTGGTTTCGTTTGGCGGCTTTGCTGATTGACGTTTCTTACAGTCACCGCGTCTTTCTCTTTGGCTTGCGGTAACAGCTGGGAAGGATCGTCATCGGAGTCGCTTTCATCGCGATCCGGGTCGGTGAAATCCGTCGAACCGTACACTTCTTTCCAACCCGCCTGCTTAATGACCTTTCCGGAGGCATACAGCTTCTCGCCGGCGACTTCAATCGTAAGCTTCGTTTCATCATAGCGGCAGGGTCCTCCAAACAAGGCAAGAAACCTACGTGCGATGAGGTCATAGAGACGGCGCTCGTCAGCGCTAAGGGTTGCTAAGGAAATCGCTTCTCCGGTTGGAATAATCGCATGATGATCGCTGACTTTGCTGTCGTCGACAATGCGTTTGGTTATGGTTAAAGGTTTTCGAATAAAAGGAGCGGCTAATGCTGCATAAGGCCCTATGGCTGTACCTTTCAATCGCCCAGCGAGCGTTGGTACCATATCCGACGTTAAATAGCGTGAATCGGTACGTGGATAAGTGACCAGTTTGTACTGTTCATACAATCTTTGCAGCACATTGGATGTATGTTTGGCGGAAAAGCCAAATTTGCGATTAGCATCACGCTGCAGTTCCGTTAAATCATAGGCCAGCGGATGGGGAATCTGCTTCTCCGTTTGCTGAACGTGGGTGATCTTCCCAATCTGGCCCTGCAGTTTTGCCTTTAGCGCATCTGCGCGTTCACGGTCAAAAATGCGCGTGTCACCCGTCTTCGGGTCGCGCCAGATTGCGCGGAAAGGACCCAGGTCTACTTCGATCAACCAAAAAGGCGTGGACCGGAAATCGCGGATTTCGGCTTCGCGGTTGATCATCATGGCCAGCGTGGGTGTCTGCACCCGTCCGGCGGACAAGGAAGCGCCGAATTTGCTGGTCAGCGCGCGCGTCACATTGAGCCCGATCAGCCAATCGGCCTCTGAACGGCAGACGGCTGCTTGATACAGCCGATTGTAGTCAGTGCCCGGCTTCAGCTTCGCGAAGCCCTCGCGAATGGCCTGATCCGTCTGTGACGAGATCCAAAGCCGTTTGAACGGCTTCTTCCAGCGGATCATCTCCATAATCCAGCGGGCGACGAGCTCGCCTTCACGCCCGGCATCGGTCGCAATGATTAGCTCTGCAAGGTCGCCGCGGCGGCTTAACTGCTCAATCCCACGGTATTGTTGGGAGGTTTCTTTCATCACCTTCAGCTTCATTCGCTCAGGGATGATCGGCAGGTCTTCCAGATTCCAGGTTTTGTACTTCGTATCATAATCGTCTGGCTCAGCGAGGGTAACCAGATGGCCAAGCGCCCAGGTAACGACATATTTAGGGCCTTCGTAATGATGTTTTTGCTTTTGCGTGCAGCCGAGGACTCGGGCAATTTCTTTGGCGACGCTTGGTTTTTCGGTAAGTACTAATATTTTCATAGGAGAAGCTACCTCATTTCTTATACAAATTAGCATAAGCGATACCAGCGTTCTTTTCAATAAATAGGCATGTAAAGATAGGGAAACGCAGAGGAAGGTTTATTGACAGCCTAGAGAGGGAGACTTATAATTACCTCAAATAAACGCGCGTTTACAATTAGGGGTTGAGACTATATGTTGAAAAAGACGGAGACTAGCAGTGAAGAAATTGCCAAGCTGGCTGGAGTATCACGGAGTACAGTGAGCCGAGTGATCAACAATTACTCGAACGTTCCAGAAAAAACACGAGCCAAAGTCATGGAAGTTATCCAAGCCAACAACTATTATCCTAATTTGTCTGCGCAAGTATTGGCCGGGAAGAAAACAAGAACAATCGGGTTGTTTTTTATCGAATCGGGGCACGTGGCAGGAGATAGTTTGAACAATTTAATGATTACAAGCATCATTGATTATGCCTCTTCCTTCGGGTATTACGTGTTGACGAGCATTATCCGCAATTCGGAAGATCCCAAACAAGTGCTAAGCATGAAGGAACCCTTTTATCAAAGACGCATTGACGGAGGTATTTTCATTGGCGCTGCCAATCATGAGCCTTTCATTGAAGAGCTGGTTGCCGAAGGATTCATGGTTGCTGTCGTGGATCAATTGTTA
Source organism: Paenibacillus sp. N3.4 (assembly GCF_008017805.1). Taxonomy (GTDB): domain Bacteria; phylum Bacillota; class Bacilli; order Paenibacillales; family NBRC-103111; genus Paenibacillus_E. The sequence continues at coordinate 17,685 of NZ_VRTT01000031.1, forward strand.
GAAGGCCACGAGGAGCCCAACCGGATTGTGGTTAACTTCGACTACGATCATAGCCTGCATGCGGCAGTTGATTATTTAGTCGGTTTGAATCATCGCCAAATCGGTATCATAAACGGGGACATGAAAAGGTACGCCGGGCCGGCTAAATATCAAGCCTTCGCGAAAGCGATGAGCCGTCACCAATTATCGATTGATGAGCGTTGGATGCTGCAAGGTGATTTAAACGAAGTCAGCGGATATGAAGCGGGTGGAAGGCTGATTGCCTCGACGAAGGAACTGCCTACCGCATTAATCGCTGCCAACGACAGTGTTGCCTTCGGTGTGATTCGAGCGCTGCAAGAGCAAGGTGTGCGTGTGCCTGAAGATATATCTGTGATTGGTTTCGATGATCATATGCTTAGCGCAAGGTTTCAACCTAGTTTAACGACGTTCAGGATGGATTTCGACGCTATGATGTTGAAGCTGACGAAGCTGCTCATAGCGCATATTGAGAACGGTGCCGAAGCATTTAGCAAGATTATGATCCAATCCCATTTCATTGAACGGTCATCCTGTGAGAAGATTTAAGCTAGGCTATCCAATCGATGAGAGGAAGATGGCCAAGCTATGCAGTTATAAGCTTTAATTAGGCTCAGGTTAAGAGCGAGAGCTGTCAGGAAATCCTCCTGACAGCTCTTTGTGTTATAAGACAAGCTGATAGAGAGCAGGGGAGGTTCAAAATAGTATATGGGAATTTATGTTAAATGAAGGGTGTGTTTGTCTGTTCATGTCCTTATATAAGGTTATAATGATGGGATAAAGTGAGAAATGGGGTTCACATCTTGAAGCTGGGAACGCGTGCGTATTATAGCAATCAGACGATTAAACAGAGGTTTGGCTTTTGGATCGGAGCTGTGATTGTAGGACTCGGTTTTTTGATTATTGTTCCTTTATATATGACTGAAAAAAAAGATAAATTAGATGAAGCCGAGAATCAGCTGCAGCAAGTTGTAGCCTTGCAAAGTTTGTATATTGAAAGTTGGACACAGGAGAAATTAGACACGATTAAACGATTTGCCAGTTCGGAGGATGCGAAATTGCATCATATAAACAATATGAAAAAAGATGTTGAAAACTATTCGCGGGTAAATTCCGAATTCGCGATGATTTTCTACGTCGATAACGATGGATATACCTACTCTGACACGAATCCTTCGAATAAGAAATATGTAGGAGATCGTCCTTATTTTGAACAAGCGGTCCTTAAGAAAAACTATATATCTGACGTGATGAAGTCGAAGGAAACAGATACTTCCATGATTACCTTCTCAGCCCCCATTCTTGACGATCAGAATAACTTCCAAGGTGCTATAGTCGGCATTGTGACATTGGAAATTCTGGATAAGTTAATGAAACAGCTAAGTTTTGGTAAAACGGGCGAAGTTTTTATTTTGGATTCTAAGGGGAAAGTAGTTGCGGCTTCCAGAACGAGCAGCAAGACGATGCTGGAAGCGAATATGACCTCTGAAATGGTCAATAGAGCAGCTGCAGGCAGTACATCGACGGATTCCTATATCGGGTTTTATGGAAAAAAGGTATATGGCAAATATAAATGGTCGGAAGGGAAAACTTGGATTGTTATTGGAGAAATCACGGAGAATGAAGTGTTTCAAAAATTGAATCAATTGACCATTACGGTTAGTCTCATTGTTGTTGCGGCACTGCTACTAAGTTTTGCTGCCGCAGTAACGCTTGCATCCAGGATCGAGAGGCCTGTTCGTTATTTACTTCGAGCGACGAAAGTGATTCAAAACGGCAATTACAATTACCAGATTGATGAGGATAAAATTAAGCGGGCACCCATTGAATTACGCGAGCTTTGCGCTACATTCAATATGATGTCCAACAAGCTTAAGACGAATATAACACTTCTTGAGCATTCGGCTTTGGTTGATCCATTAACGCAGATTCATAATCGTCGCTATATGATGCAGGAGGGGGATAGGCAATTGCAAGTTTGTATGGCTGACGACAAGCCCTGTTCCGTCATCATGCTGGATATTGATCACTTCAAAAAGATAAATGACACGTATGGTCATTTGATTGGCGACCGTGTCCTCCATCATATTGCCAGTCTGCTCAGACAGTATGCAGGTGCAGATTGCATCGTCGCTCGCTACGGTGGCGAGGAATTTATCCTATTAGCCTCCTTCAAAGACGCGCAAAAAAGTGTAGGATTGGCAGAGATGCTAAGATGTTGTCTAATGGAAAACCCTTATAGGAATGAAGAGGTAGAAATCCAGTTAACCGCAAGTATTGGCGTTGCGGAATATTCGTCTAAACTCGCATTTGGTACTACGGTACTTGAAGACATGGTTTCTAGGGCTGACTATGCCCTGTATCGTGCAAAATCGGCTGGACGAAACAAGGTAGAACTAGATCAATGATGCTTGATTAAAATATGTTTTCCCTATAATTTAGGTGGTCAGATATCTGTTTGTTTAGTGTATAATAGGCAGAGGGTAATGGAATTGCCAACTTTTAGGGGGTTTATCATGTCAAATGTAATGTTAAGGCCAATGGGAATTGGAAGGATTTTAGATCGCAGCTTTCTGTTATATCGGAAGTATTTTGTGACACTCATGCTGATAATGCTAATCTTATACGGGCCGTTCTATTTGCTTCAGCATCTTCTTACGTATCAAGAAACTGCGGCGGTGACAACTACTTCTTTACTCGATCAAATTCGCTCAGGCAGCTCATGGCAAGATATTTTGGAATCGGGCTCTTTCATCCAAAATAGGCCATCAACCGCAGATGTTTGGAAAATGATGGTTTTAGTTATTGTTTTAGTCCCCGTGTTCATTTTAGGCCTGATGCCGGTTTCGGTTGCTGCTGTTGTTCATCTGGTACGAGCAAGCTTATTTGGAGAAGAAATCCCCGGTGTAGGGCAGTTATTAAAGAAATCATTTCGCCGTTTTTGGCCGTTAGTAGGAAGCACTTTACTTGATCTGTTAATTATTTTCGGATTATACATAGGTATTATCATTATCTTTTTCATTATTGCTTTTGTCTTATCCATTGGCGGAATCATATCCAACTCCATAGGCGGATTTGGAGCGGGTGCAGCCGTGTTTGCGATCATTTTCGGTATCCTGATTGGACTAGGGTTTATTATCGGTCTATCCTATTTCATCATTCGATGGTGCTATTATTTGCCTATTGTTGCGCTTGGTGAAAATCCAATTGGGCTGAATGGCAGTTGGAGATTGACGCGGAACAATTTCTGGCGCCTTTTTTTGATGTTCTTTGTGTTTATACTTATCGTTTATTTATTCCTTGGTGTAAGCCAATTGATTATTGCTGCTGTTTTTGGATTAGGATTATGGTCTCAACTCTTGCAAAGTTTACTCTCTATTTTAGTCGCGCCGCTCTGGATATTGCCTTATGCCATTAGCTTCTTTGATCTAAAGGTTCGCAATGAGGGCCTTGGTCTGGAATCTTTAATTCAAAATACGATCTATCCTTCATCGAGCGAACCGAAGGAAGAACTGGAGCCTTTTGACCCGTTTGATGATCCACGTCCAATCGATTTGGATAAAAAAAATGAATAGTATGGCTTCAGCCCTTACTTTGCAAGAAGATAAAGAACAACTGCAGCAAATATTAAAGCAAGATGAGTATACAGCTTATTATGCGAAAGAACACGGCTCGTTCTGGGCTTGGCTTAAGCCATTCTTTAACAAAATACGCAGCTGGTTCCCGCATTTTCAGGTATCTGACACTGTCACAGATTGGCTTTCTATCGGTGTTGTGGTTGTACTTATCGGAATATCGGCGTTTGCTATTTACTGGTTCCTAAAGCAGATCATTTGGAGACGGCGGGTTCAATTGGAAACATACCTGCCAAAAGGGGAACTAAGCCGATCCTACGATTATTATTGGCAAAAAGCAGCGGAACTTCGAGAAGTTCAGGACTGGAGGGAGGGCGTGCGCTCCGTATTTCTCTCCCTGCTGTTTTTTTTGGAAGCGAAGCACACCATTCGTGTAGAGAAATGGAAGACAAACTGGGAATATGCTGAGGAGCTGTCTGGAACAGCCTCCTCGTTAATCCCTTTGTTTCACGATAGCTCCCTTTTGTTTGAGCGGATTTGGTATGGCAAGGAAGAAGTAACCGAAGAGCAATTTGCTATCATGTATGATCAGGTTGCCGGCGTTATTGGCAGGAAGGAGGGCTTCACACATGAAAAAGCTAAATAAGCTGCATGTGGGACTAGCACTCAGCATTCTGCTCTTTCTTGGTTTGGGGGGTTGGCTGGTAAAGCCGAAGCTTCCCGATCAGCCTCCATACCTGTCTTTCTCATCTGACATTGATGGGGCCAAAGCATGGCGTGAACTTTTGAGTAAGAAGCAGCAAGCGGTGAAGGAGTGGCATTTGAGCTGGAAGGATCTCCCTGCCAATCGTGCCATGCTGCTCGTTGCTATTCAGCCGTCTGCAGTATCGAAGGCAGATCGCGAGCAGCTTTTGAAATGGGTTCGTCAAGGAAATGATGTTATTTTATTTGATCGCAATCCCGAAGGCTGGGAACTTGGCAGACTGTACATGTGAATGGCAGCTTGGAAGCAGCGAAGAACAAAGATGAGGTAATCGGGAACATAGACATTTCAACGATCATCGTGCAGTCTGATTTTACGCCAGCTGATGGTTTGTTGAAGGGTGAGGTGGATACAGGTTATCGTATAAAGCCCGGAGATCAGGGGCAGGTGCTGTTCCAAGATGAACGCGGCGTGCTCGCCAGCCGCTATCTGGAAGGTACGGGCAGCATAACTGTGGTGCTGACCCCGAACTGGATGCTCAATGGGACGATTGACAAGGAGTCCCATTTCGAATTGATTTGGCCGCTGTTCGCGAAGTCATGGGACGCTGTGTGGGTCGATGAGACCCATCACGGCCTCGTGAAGAAGCCCGGACTGCTGGCGATTTATCCTGTGTGGCTTGTGTTCGCGAGCGTGCAGCTTGGTCTGGCGCTGCTGCTGTGGCTCTGGCTGCGCGGCAAGCGCTTCGGTCCCGTCTACACGCCGCGGGCGTGGACGGTTCGTCGCGGCGACGAGGGCTTGCAAGCCGTCGCCGCTTGGTATGAGCGCCTCGGCTATCGCGAGGAGGCGCTTGCGCACCAGCAGCAGCTCCTGCGGCAGCTGCTGCAACAGCGCTGGGGGCTCAGCCCCAGCGCAAGCGTTGCCCAGGCGGCTGAAGCTGCGCGCAGCCGCTGGCCCGAGGCGCAGGCGGCGCAGCTTGCCCGCCTGCTGGAAGAGCCGCCGGCCGCAGGCGGCGGCATGGCCGAGCCCCGCGCTGCGAAGCAGCGGGGCGTAAGCGCCAAAGCGTTCGTGCAGCGACGCGAGAGATGGGCGACATGATAGCCTACTTAGAGAAGGAGTGAGCGCAATGAATGAAATCATTCAATCGATGGAGCAGCGCCTGTTCGGACAGAAGCTGAACATCCGTCTGCTTGTTACCGCTTTGTTAGCTGGCGGTCATGTGCTGCTGGAAGGGGTGCCGGGTCTCGGGAAAACTAAGATGGCGCGCACCTTGGCCGAATTGTCAGGCAGTGAATACCGCCGTATCCAATTTACGCCCGATTTGATGCCCGGGGACATTACCGGCAGCGTCATTTATCATATGCAGGATCAATCGTTTACCACGATTCAAGGACCTATATTTACCAATATTTTACTTGCTGATGAAATTAACCGTTCAGGACCGAAAACGCAAGCAGCGCTGCTTGAAGCGATGGAGGAGCACCAAGTTACCATTCAGGGCAATACCTACAAGCTGCCCAATCCCTTCTTCGTTATCGCTACGCAAAATCCCGTTGAGTATGAAGGGACATATGCACTTCCTGAAGCTCAGCTGGATCGATTCCTGTTCAAGCTTGTGTTGGATTATCCAGGAGAGGAAGCGGAAACCGAAATTCTTCGCCGCCACGTGCCCTTTCATCAACAGCGCGAGGAAGCTCTGCCTGCTATTCTCACGCCTGAGCGAATTACGGACCTGCAGAGCAAGCTGACAGATGTTATTGTTGAGGATTCCTTACTTGCCTACATGACCACGATCATTCGTAAAACCCGTGAATCCAAGCGCGTGCAATTGGGCGCAAGTCCGCGAGCAGGGATTGCTTTGTTGATGGCCAGTAAAGCTTGGGCTTTGCTCGAAGGTCGGACCTATGTGACACCTGATGATATTAAGCTTATAGCGCGGCCTGTATTGAGGCATAGGCTCCTGCTGACACCGCAAGCGGAATTGGAGGGCGGAACCAGTGACCAAATCATCCAAGAGACGCTCGGCTCCATTCCGGTTCCTCGATAAACTTTTTTTAAAGGATTTCATTCTGCCGACAGGCCGATTCATTACGCTTGTCTTGATCGGTGTTGTGTTGACACTCATCGGTTCGTTGTTTGGGGTATCTTTCCCCGTGTTCTGCAGCTATAATGCGCTGCTCATCGTGTTGAGCGCGATTGATCTTTGGCTGCTGCCCCAACGACGTGTATGGACGATTCGCCGCATACTACCCGACCAAGCGGATGTGCGCAACAACTTTGAAGTCACTCTTGAGCTTGTAACAAGCGAGCAGCACATGGTTCATGTCGAGTTGATGGATGATCTGCCCCTTACCTTTAGCTCGGTACGTCATGGACTAAGCGGTTCTTTCAGGGGAACAGCGGCTACATATGGGTATACAACTCGGGCTTTGGAAAGAGGAAGATATGAGCTCAAGCACGTATACCTGCGTTACCATGGGGGAATCGGGTTTTGGAAGAAGCAAGTGCTTCTGGAACAGGCAGATACGATTGAAATATTTCCTGATTTATCTCAGGTGCGGGAAGTGCTCGGCGCGGTCCAGGATGCTTTGATTCTCGAAGGCCATCGACTGTTCAAAAAACAGCGCAGCGGCTCTGAATTTCATTACATCCGCGATTATGTCCAGGGTGATGATATTCGGCACATCAATTGGAAAGCGTCTGCGCGTACGACCAAGCTGATGACGAACCTGTATCAACCGGAAAAAGGGAAAATTGTGACGCTCGTGCTGGACTGTGGCCGACAAATGGCTGTTGAGCTAGAAGGGCAAGTGAAGTTGGACAGGACGCTGGAAGCCGCCTTAACCTTAGCCGCAGTTGCCCTTAAACAAGGGGATCAAGTGGCGCTGATCGCGTATTCCAGTCAAATCAAAGTGTATGTTCCTCCGGGCAAAGGACTGATTCACCTGCAGCAGTTAACACGGGCCGTCTTTGATCTGAAGACAGATTTTGTTGAATCGAATACCCAGATTGCGTTCTCGCATGTGCTGCGTTTTTTGAAAAAGCGTTCGTTGATCGTTTTATTTTCCGATATGGAGAGCTATCTGTACGACGAGGAAATAATGCCTTATGTGGGACGGCTGCGTCGAGGCCATCACGTGCTCCTCTTATCTTTGCAGGATCCGCTGCTCCATCAATGGGTTCGCATTCGCGCAGAGGATAGCCGCCAAGCTTATCGTCAAAGTATCGCGCATAAATTTACGACAGATCGTCACGCTTATGCAACAAAAATGGCCGGTCAAGGTATCCCTGTGATGGATGTCCCTGCCGACCAATTGACGCTTAGCGCCGTTAATGTTTATTTGGATTTAAAATCTCGCGATCGCTTATAAGTTGGCTTGTTGGTGCTTCGCACGCTTGCTTACCCCATAGATGTAATAGAGCGCCAGTACGGCCAAGGTTAATCCGGCAATCAGATATTTGACCTCCAGTGACAATGTGGAAGGGGTAATATAGCCTTCAATGATTCCGGCAATGACGAACAAAGGAATGGTTCCGATAAGAAGCTGTGCGGATTCCTTGGCCGATTCCAAAAAGCGCATCTTGCGCGGAAAAGGTCCTGGCACGAAAAATCGATAACCCATATATAGACCGGCTCCGCCTGCAATGAAAATGGCCGTAAGCTCGATAATGCCATGAGGCAAAATATAGGCCCAGAATACATAGCTTTTCCCCGATTGCATGAAAACGGCAGCTAGGGCGCCGACCAGGAGTCCGTTGCTAATCATCAAATAGATCGTGCCAATCCCCAGCGTAACTCCGCTAATGAAAGCAAGGACGGCGACCCGGATATTATTCGTCATAATAGCGGTTGAAACGAGCGGGCTGTGGATATCCCCGCGGGGATCAGCTGTTTTGGTTGGATCTATGCCGTCAGCCATGCTGCCTGGCATGATCATATGCAGATTTAATGGATCGTTCCATACGGAAAGGAACCCAAGTAATCCGCCTAATAAGAATAGGAATAGGGCGAAGCCTACAAATAAACTACGCGCACGAATCAGGGACGGGAAATAATGCAGGAAAAATTCCTTCATTTGGGAGCTGCTTTTATTATTTTCCTGGTACATGGCATTATGGGCTTTAGCGACGAGATGATTTAAATAAATCGTCGTTTCACTCATAGGCAAGTGCGTTTGGAGGGTAGCCAGATGAGCGGAAGCTAATTTGTAAAGTTCCGTAAACCTGTTGAGATCGCTGGCTTGCAGGCGGCTCTTTCGCTTGCTGAGCGATACAAGAAGCTGCTCAAGCTCGCTCCAATGCGGTTTATGTTCTTTAATAAAACGTGAGATATCCATGGGGCCTCCTAAATGGTTCATAGGAAAACAGATCTTGTTAGGTGTTGTATGTGTGCTATTTGACAGATTTTTTGCTCTTATGTAGTGTATCATATCACGGAGTCCGTTTACCATAATTTTGAAATCAAAAGGAGCTGTTATGAACGAGTCTGTGGACAAAGAGCTGACCATTATTACACCCGAGCAGGTGCAATTGCAATTTCAAACGGCGGGAATCGGAAGCAGGGCGATAGCTCACTTATTGGATACCCTCCTACTATTCATTTTCAATGTAATTTTGTTTTTGTTCGCATTAGTAGTTAGTAGATTATATGTAGGAAATTGGCTGCCTGAAATGGCGGATTATTTGATTGCCATTGCTATTATTTTATTCGTATTATTAAACTTGGGATACTTTATTTGTACGGAAGCTTATATGGGGGGGCAAACGCCCGGCAAGAAAATGATGGGACTTCGCGTCCTTCAAAATAATGGTCAATCCGCAACCTTATTATCGATTCTGATTCGCAACTTGTTTCGCCTGCTGGATATGTTGCCTAGCGCTTATTTTCTGGGAGCCGTTTTTATTTTCTTCAGTGCCAGAGATAAGCGAGTCGGTGATATGGTAGCAGGAACGATTGTTATTATTGAAACGCGTGTGGAAGGTATGAAACGTCGACGTCAAATTGATAAAATGATCGTCAAAAGGAATTTCGCCGTCATTGAATTTCAATTAGAAGATGCCCTAAGACACAAAATTACATTAGCAGATTGGCAACTGCTGCAAGCCTGGATGGAACGGGTGCCCTCTATGCATCGTGTCCGCTTGCATGAGCTAGCCGTACCGATTGCTTTGCATTTTAGTGGAAAATTAGAACAGGATGCTCTGTACGCACAAGACCCGGTTGCTTATCTCATTGCCGTATACAAGAAAATTAGACAAGATTGGGAAGTGTAATCAGAGCTCTGAGGAGGTTCGGCGATGGGAAAAACAGCTATTGTGGCCGGTGGTACAGGACTGGTAGGTCATGAACTGATTCAACTTCTACTTCAAGATCGTATCTATGAAAAAGTGATTGCGATCGTCCGTACAAACATCCCAACGGCCGGTCTGGTTGGCCATGAAAAGCTGGTGCAATGGACGACTGACTATCGTCATCTAGAATCAGTTATCGATCCGTCCGTCGTAGAGCATTCACATGTATTTTGCACGTTGGGTACAACGATCAAGAAGGCCGGCACGCAAGAGCAATTTCGTAAGGTAGACTTTGAGTATCCCATGGAATTAGGGGAAATCGCGCTTAAATACGGAGCAGATGCCTTTGTGATTGTAACAGCAATGGGAGCTAATCGTCAGTCTTCTATTTTCTACAACAAGGTGAAGGGAGAAGTAGAAGAGGGGCTGCGTGGACTTGGCCTCCCTAGCCTATCTATCCTCCGTCCCTCACTTATTCTTGGCGATCGCCGGGAAGTGCGTATCGGAGAACGGATGGGATCTGCTGTCTCCCGTTTTCTGGCCCCTCTTATGATCGGGGGACTTCGGACGTATAGACCCATTCATGCGAGAACAATCGCCAATGGGTTAATAAAGGCAGCCCAATCAGGCGTAACCGGTGTGCGGGTGCTTACCTCAGCTGAAATAGCCAAGCTAAGTTCTCCCTAAATTTGCATAGAACATATAGTGAACTAATCATCTCTTTAATCGTCATATTAAGTAAATCAGCATTCCGATAGCAAGGTGGAACTTCTATGAAACATATCAAAAGTGTATTAACCGCATCTCTTGTCATCCTTTCGACGCTATCCGGATGTGAACAAAATTTACAGGCTGTACAGATGGACCCGCAACAACTGAACACAGCATCGGCAGCTCCCACCTCTTCAGCTTCCCCGCCCATCGCGGTGCAGACGCCTGTGAGTAGTCCCAAGGCAGATGAGCAAGCAGCTTTGGGACATGAGACAGGCTCGCCGAAAGAGGAACCCGTCGTTTCTGAGTCCCAGAAGGTCGTAAAGATATCTAATTTGAAGCCGATGTATACAGTGCCTAAGGGAACTGTAGCGATCACGATTGATGATGGACCGACGAAGGATACGGGAAAACTGTTAAGTATATTAAAAGAACAAAATACGCATGTCACCTTTTTTTTCTTGGGCCAAAACGCCAGCAAATATCATGAATCCGTTACACAAGCTGTCTATGAGGGGCACGAAGTGGGCTACCATTCGGACACTCATCCTCAAATGTCCAAGATGACGTTCGAGGAACAAGAAAAAGAGTTTAATACGGGGCTGGCGAAGCTCGTTATGTGGGATAAAAAGCCGGTTACGCTGTTTCGACCGCCATATGGCGCATACAATAACGATACAAAGCTCATTACCGAAGAGCATCATATGAATATGGTGCTTTGGAATGAAGATCCGAAGGATTGGTCATCGACAGACGCCTCCAAAATTGCGAAGAATGTTTTGTCGGAGGTGAAATCGGGGAGCATTATTGTGATGCACGATCATCCATCCACGATAGCGGCGTTACCCGAGATTATTAAGGGCATTAAAAGTAAAGGATTAAAGCTGGTCACGATTTCCAATCCTTAAGATGAGTCGAACAAAAACGGTTGGAGCCAACCATATCTCATTCCCTCTTCATGCACCAAAGTATACATCGGACAAAAGAACCTGAGGCAGAGCCAAGGCCACTGAAAAAGTTCCTTAAAAAATAGTGAAAAAGGGGTTCATCGTTAGAATCAGGGATTGACTTTAAACAATTAAGTTTGAATGGCCCTGTGAATTCGGATCCACCCGTTTTCACTACGATGGTAGAACGATTGCATAGGCAAGCGGACACAGCAGCCGTTATTTGCCCTTCATCCCTCGCCTTGCCCTTGCTTCCGGACATACGTTCCGTTAAGGGCAGAGAAATCGTAGACATCGGCCTTTTATTACTCGAATCACGGCGCTGATGTCCGCTAAGTTCCCAAATAGGTCATTCAAAACTTTAATAGCGGATCTACAGTCCGTTCATCCTTCGATTCGTTCATCATCCCGGCCCTCTTGCACTCTCTATACTTTTGTTAAAATGTTGAGCCTAAATAAGACGACTCTAAAATTCAAAAAATGAATTTGAGTCGTCTTTTTTGATACGACTATTTAATTCCTTCAGAAAGCGGAAGTTTTTCAGTGGCCTCGGTATAGCCTCAGGTTCTTCTCATTAGGCTTTCAGCTCCTTCCGATAAACGGAAGGCGCTTGACCGCTCCACTTGTGAAATTGTTTGGAGAAATAGAGGGCATCGTTGAAACCAACGGAGGATGCGATCTGATCAATCGTCATGGCTGTTTGAAGCAATAGCTTAGCGCGTTCCATCCGGATTTTGAATAAATACTGCATAGGGGCTAAGCCGGTGAATTGCTTGAACATTTTACACAAATAGGTTCTGTGATAACCAAGAGAATGCGCTAACTCTTCGATCGATACCTTCTGAGTATATTGCAGTTCCAAGTAGCGGATCGCTTGCCCAACTTGACGTTCAATATCCGATTCAGTTACGGGATTAACATGAATCTGCTGGTGATTCTGCTGTCCGAGCTCGCAAAGCAAGACACGGAGCCAACCTCCGGCTTCCATATCCTCAAGTGCAGGGTAAGCCGATTGTTGAAAGCTGGAGCGGATTCGCTGATAGAGTCGATGAAGGGAATGGAAGCTGTTCCCTTGAATGACGGCATTACTCAGTATGACGCCTGCCTGAGCGAGAGTCATTCCCGCTGAACGACCGGAGAAAGCAACCCATGTATAGTGCCATGGACGATCGGCGTCTGCTACATAACTGAATAACTCGCCGGGATAAATGATGAAGGTGTCCCCAGCCTTGCAAGGGTAAGTGCGATTATGCATCTCGAAGGTGCCTTCACCTGCGAGCACCGTGTGTATAAGGTAATAATCATGCACCGCTGGCCCCATTTTATGAAGAGGATTCGGTTTTCCTTCCCCGCTAAAAAGCACATATAGCTCGCTGGCGCTCTCGCAAGGGTTAATGCTTATGGTGAAATAGGAGTGATCAGGATTCATAGATGCCTCTTTATTTTCATTTATATTTTGCTAATAGAGTACCTGAATAAACTACAAATGTCCATATAGCAGTTCATTCAATCCATATGTTTGGCGGGTATTCTGCGTTATAGTGAAGCTAAGCAAGTAGAACATACTTTGGAGGAGATTCCTACATGTCGAAGATAACATTTCTAGGGGCAGGAAGCACTGTATTTGCTAAAAACGTACTTGGTGATTGTTTGTTAACCCCTGCTCTGCAAGGTTTTGAAATTGCTCTTTTTGATATTGACCATGAACGGCTGCAAGATTCAGCAAACATGTTGAATAACATCAAGAAAACGAGCGGCAGCACGTCAATCGTGAAAGCGTATACGGACCGGAAGGAAGCTCTTCGCGGGGCCAAATACGTCGTCAATGCGATACAAGTTGGGGGCTATGATCCTTGTACCATTACAGACTTTGAAATTCCGAAAAAGTATGGTTTGCGTCAGACAATCGCCGATACGATTGGGATTGGCGGTATTTTCCGCAATCTCCGTACGATTCCCGTTATGCTTGACTTCGCCGCTGACGTTCGCGAGATGTGTCCGAATGCTTTGTTCCTGAATTATACGAATCCGATGGCCGTACTGACGAATGTTATGAATACGTACGGTGGTGTTCGTACAGTTGGCTTGTGTCACAGCGTGCAGGCGTGTATTCCGCATTTATTTGACCACCTGGGGATCGATCAAGAGGGAGTCAAGGCTCAAATTGCCGGTATAAATCATATGGCCTGGCTGCTTGAAGTATCCAAAGACGGCGTTGATCTCTATCCGGAAATTAAGAAGCGGGCTGCCGAGAAACAAAAAGAGAAGCACCATGACATGGTGCGCTTCGAGTTAATGTTTAAATTCGGTCATTACATCACGGAATCGTCTGAGCACAGTGCTGAATACCACCCTTACTTCATTAAACGTAATTATCCGGAATTAATTGAACGCTTTAACATTCCGCTTGATGAATATCCACGCCGCTGTATTGAACAGATCAGCAAATGGAAACAGATGCGCGAAGATTTAGTGAATGATGCTAACTTGACCCATAAGCGTTCACATGAATACGCTTCTTATATTTTTGAGGCAATAGAAACGGACATTCCGTTCAAAATTGGCGGAAACGTCATGAATACAGGCTTAATCACGAACTTACCTCGTGAAGCCTGTGTAGAGGTTCCATGTCTCGTAGACCGTAACGGTGTCACGCCTACTTATGTAGGGGATCTGCCTCCGCAATTGGCGGCCCTTAACCGCACCAACATCAATACACAACTGCTCACGATTGAAGCGGCCATTACACGCAAACGCGAGCATATTTACCATGCAGCGATGCTGGATCCACATACTTCAGCCGAGCTCTCCATGGATGATATTGTGGCTATGTGCGATGAGCTTATCGAAGCACACGGGAAATGGCTGCCTGAATATGACTAGAAGGACATAGCAAAAAGAAGGTCGTGGCGTATGCGAAGCATACCCAAGGCCTTCTTTTTTTTATCCACCAAATGCATGGCGGAACGCATGGTTCAACTCATCGAGTTCGACATTCCAAATCGGAGCTATTTCCGGTCCTATATTCTCATCAAACCAATCGGAAAGGACTTTGCGATTGCTGCTGTTATCGATCACAAAGGGAAGGTTCAGCATGACCTTTTTCACATAAAGCTCTTCAGCCGCTTGAATTTGCTCAGGCGAAAGCCATATTTTCAAACGCTTCACTGTTCGGTAAAGTTCTTTGCTGCATGCCCTTCTAATCACTCGCGCAGTGGGGAACTGCTGTTTATGTTTTTCATTCTTTTTATGGGTGATCATTAGCTAAATCCACGCTCCTCTCTATGCTATGTGTATGCATAGAGAGGATGGAGGGCCACACGTGTCAGAAGTCTAAGGAGCCCAAGTTGGGCAAACCGTTACAATTCAACCGACCTGATTTGGTCGGCTAATTGTGAGTTTTCGCGAGGTGCCATATAAGTAAGCAGTGCAGGCAGCAGCATACCGCGGACAAGGAAGGTATCAATGAGAATACCTGACGCCATAGCAAAACCGAACAGCATAAGCTCTTGAAGAGGCTGAGTCATTAAGACACAGAAGGTAGCTGCAAGAACAATGCCTGCTGAGGAGATGACACCGCCCGTCAAAGCAACGCCACGTCTTACTGCTTCCCGCCATTCATAGATCCTAGCTTCTTCTTTGATGCGTGAGACTAACATAATATTATAATCCACGCCCAGAGCAATTAGGAATACAAAGGTATAGAGCGGCAATCGATAGCTATAAGCGTCGAAGCCAAAGCCATAATGGAAAACACTCCATAATAGACCCATAGTTGCGGCATAGGACAGCAGCATCGTTCCCATCATCGTTAGAGCTAGTTTAATTGAGCGGGATTGAAAAGCTAGCATGATGGTTATAAAAAGTGTGATAAGTGAAAAGGTGACGATCGTGTCACGACGATTCATTTAAAATAGGTTCAGCCACATGAGAAAATGCGGTTGTCATGGCCTCGTATTTGGAGCTGGTTTTGGTTAATTCTGCTCGGAAGCGAGCAACAATAAACAGGCAATAATCGGTTAAAACGGCAAATAGCAAAATCATCATAATCGAAAGGGACTGCTTTTCAACGAAAAACCAACCCCATTTGCCTCCTAGCCCGAGTAAGCGGTCTACGACTTGATAGACAACACCTGCAATGACGAGTGGCAGCAGAGCCAGCAGTGGGGAACGATAAATGACGATAAGGATAACCAAAATGAGACCAACCGTTGCAAACATTAAGACCAAATCTGCTTTTTTGAACAGCATAATCGTATCGGAGGAGATGCCTGCAGGTCCTGTTATCTCTAAGTGAACATCACCCATTCCGATTCGATCCGCATATTGTCTGATTTGCTGGAGCGTATCATAGATTTGACCTGATTCAAGCCCTTTTTGCAGCGAGGCTGTCAGAAGCACAGTCGTTTGGTCTTCTGAAAATAAAGTGTCCTGTTGTGTTTTGGACATTTGATGGAAAGGTAAGCTGGCAGAGATTTCAGCAGGTTTTTGAGAAGATGCTAACCATTCGCATATTTTCCCTATCCGATCGCGATCTTCTTGGGTGAGGGCTTTTTGTCCATGAAAGACGAGCAGCGCAGCTAAGCCATCTTGCGATGGGAACTGCTCCTTGAACAGCTGTTGGGCTATGGCTGACGGCGTATCTTCGTGGACGCTGCCTTCTCCGCCGCTGGCCGCATATTGTTTGGAGGATGGAGCGAATATAGAAAGCAAAATGATGAGGACAAGCCAACTGATAAGAACGATTTTGGCCCCTTTGGAGCTGCTGATGAGGCGGGACCAATTGTGTAAGAAACGATTCATAGGTATTCATACTCCTCTCTTGTATCTACAAAGAATTGTAGGGAAGGAGTATGAACGGATGATGAATGAAGGATTACACCCTAGGCAAATGGACTTCAAAGGTTGTTCCTTCGCCGAAAACACTGTGAGTTACAATGTGTCCGCCATGCAGCTCGATAATTTTCTTTACGATCGACAAGCCGAGACCGCTTCCTGCTCCGGTGCGATTCCTGGCCTTATCGGCCTTGTAGAAACGATCAAAAATATAGGGCAGCTCGGAGGCAGGTATGCCCATGCCGGTATCGCTAATCGCAACGACAATGTTTGTTTGTTGCTTCCGGATCTCGATCCGCAGTGTATCTTTTGGTTGAGCAAATTTAATACTGTTGGTAATGAAATTCAACCAAACCTGATGAAGAAGCTGGGAATCGGCTGTAATTTCGATTTCTGGCAATTCGAGCTCTATCGAGATTTCTTTCTCGGACCACTGCCACTCGCAAATGATTATGATTTGCCGGAGCTGTTCATCCAGACGATAGGTCGTACGTTTCACCACATTGTTTTCTTTATCTAGGGAGGCCAAGGTTAACAGCTGCTTGCTCAACGAAGATAAACGTTTGCTTTCTTCCCAAATGATTTGCAGGTATCGCTCTTTTTCCTCTTCTGTAGTCCCTTTATTGATAATGGACTGGGCAAATCCCTGGATGGAAGTCAGTGGAGATTGAATTTCGTGAGAAACATTGGCAACGAATTCTTGTCTCATATCATCGAGCTGCTTCAGCGATTGAGCCATTTGAGTGAAATCGCGCGCCAACACGCCAATTTCGTCTTTGCGGGATACGTCCATTTTCATTTGATAGTCTCCGCCGACGATTCGCTTGGTCGCTTCCGTTAGCTTTTTCACAGGCTTAACAATGTACTGTGAAAAAATGACGATCAGAGCAATGCTGAATAGAAAAGTTAGCCCTAACAGGAACGCCATTAAGATACGGACTTGTCCGATCTGCTGCTCCAAATTAGGTCTTACGAACAGCGCATAAGATTTTCCGTTGATCTGTAAGGGAAGTCCCACACTATTTTGAATACTGTTCTCAAAAAAGCCTGTCACCATTAAGAAATGCTTTTCATTCAAAATTCCCCGATACGTTTCTCCCGCTAAAACACGGCGAATTTGTTCGGGATCAATTTGGTTATGTTTAAATGGGCTCCCATAAGTCGTTCCTGCCAGTTGATCATTGACGAGATAAATTTGAAATCCCATATTTGCGACATGCGTGAAGTAGCTGGCTGGATCAACATCAGGCACTTGCTCATATAAGGTGCGTATTTCGCTGGCAATCGTCCATACTTTTTGTTCATTAGCCCCTTGTAATTTGACTAAATAATAGCCATTTGAGAGAAGAAGGGCGAACATGCTGCTAACCATGGCTATCAGAATAAAGGTGAGTACGATGCGGAAATATAAGGTTTTCAATGATCCCGGACCTCCAGTTTGTAGCCAAGCCCTCTTACAGTTGTTATGACGAAGTCATCCGTTTGATCGACAAACCTTTCCCGCAGCCGTTTAATATGGACATCAATGGTTCGGCTCCCCCCTTCATAATCGTTGCCCCAAAGTAGCTGCAAGAGCTGCTCCCGCGTAAAAATGCGGCCAGGATGGCTGGCCAGCTGTGCCAGCAGCTGGAATTCTTTGAGTGGAAGGAGTAAGGTGTCATCACCAATGTTCACTTCGTAGCTTTTACGATTGATAACGGTCTGGTTTAGTCTGATCATCTCAGAGGAAACAAGCTGGTAACGGCGCAATAAGGCCTTCGTACGAAATAATAATTCGGTAGGTTCGAAAGGCTTGACCATATAGTCATCCGTACCGGACAAGAACCCTTTTTCTTTATCTTCGATTTGACCTTTTGCTGTTAAAAGAATGACTGGAATATCATAATGCTCGCGGATTTCTGTGCACAGCTCCAAGCCGCCGCGGAGCGGCATCATAACATCGACAACCGCAAGATGGATTTGCTGCGTTTCTAGCACGTGTGAGGCTGCTTCTCCGTTATCTGCTTCAAAAACCATATAGCCTTCCTTGGAAAATAAGAAACGGAGCAGCTCCCTAATATGAGCATCATCATCAACAACCAGAATGTGAGTTAACAAAGCGGCATCCACCTTTTTACATAATTAGAGCTTGGCAACAGTGTAAACGAAATAAAGCCGCATTTCCACTGCCGGTTTCAGAACGGGCGCAACTTGTTCTGATTCAGGTAGGAAATACGGCTTCCCTTGGCATGCTCCGCTACTCCACAACTATGTAACCGATCATTGGACCGCCGTGGGAAATATCGGCATGGGCCATACAAATGATCCGATACGTACCTTTCTGATTGGCGGTAAAGTTGACAACGGCTTCTTTCCCCTTCTTGATTTCTCCGCTAAGGTTTAGTCCTTCAATAAGAAAAGGATGTGAATCCCCATTTACACCGTAGATGATCAGTTTGATAGGTTCACCTTTTTGAACAACGATGGTGCCGGGATCGAAGCGATAAGCTTCAATGGTTTTGCCGTCCTTGGTTTTTGACGTGAACTCACCGACAACCATGTGAATCGTTCGCTCGGCGGTGGGCTCGGCTAACGTGGGAATGATTTTCCCGCGGTTCATAAACAGAAGTCCCGAAAGAATGACTAATAGAGCGGCTGCTGTTAGATAGAGATGCTTGCGTTTGATGATAATTACTTGGGACACAGCGGGTCCACCTCCTGTACAAAGACATTTGTACATCTTATGCAGGGGCTTGTCAGCGCATGATTAGGAAGCAATAATATCGCATGAAACTGGTTGATAGGTACATGTCTGTGGTAGAATATTTTATAGATTAGAAACGGATATAGGATAAGGAGAGAGGGTCACGATGGGCGATTTGATCCATAATGTATTAGTCTATTTGGAAGGTCTCGGGTATTGGGGGATTTTTCTTGGATTAATGCTGGAAGTCATTCCGAATGAACTGTTATTGGCTTATGCGGGGTATCTCGTATCGAAGGGAGATATCAACTTTTTCGGAGCTATTGTTTGCGCTGTATTCGGAGGGACGCTGGCACAGGTTGTCTTATATTGGATCGGCCGTTATGGCGGCAGGCCTTTTCTAGAGAGATACGGCAAATATTTATTGATCAGTAAACATCATATTGATGTTGCCGAGGCTTGGTTTAACCGTTATGGAACAGGGATGATTTTTACAGCGAGATTCATACCGATTGTACGTCATGCGATTTCACTGCCGGGCGGTATGTCCAAAATGCCCTTGGGTAAATTTACTCTCTATACAGGGCTCGCTTTAATTCCATATTCCTTTCTGTATGTTTTTCTCGGTATGAAGCTCAAAGACAACTGGGAAACGATCAATCAAATAGCTAGACCGTACATCATACCGTTAATTATTGCAGCTATTGTCTTAACGATCTTATATGTGGGATACCAAATCTTTTGAAAAGAAAGAAAAAAATAGCAAATAATCAATTTGGAGCTTTGGCTTTCCTTTGTTACAATAATAAGGATAATTCAGATTATAGGAGGATGATGAGCGATGAGTACTAATTTGGCAGACAAACTGCGTACAGGCCTAAAGCCACAGCAGTTCATTGACAGCATGGCAAAAAACCAAGAGCAATTTCTTGCTTATTACAACGGATTCGAATGGGATAACGAAGAGGATAAGGAGTATTTTGATTCTCTTAACAATCGTGATGATCTGCGCTGCTTAATTGTTGCTGCGGAATGGTGCGGCGATGTAATTCGCAACGTACCTGTCGTCTTTAAAGCGTTGGAAAATAGCGGCGTACCTGTAGAAGTATTAATTATTGAACAAAACTATGATGTGATCGATCAGTTCCTGACAGGTGGCGGGCGCGCAATTCCGATCGTTATCTTCACGGACACGGGCGGTTTTGTATTAGGACATTGGGGACCTCGTCCGGCCAAAGTACAAGCGGTTATGAACCAATTCAAAAAAGAGAACCCAGATCGTGAAGCAGCGGATTACAACGATAAGATCCAAGTAGCAAGAGCGGAAATGGGCCGTCAATATGGCGAAGGCAACGGATATCATGCGGTTATCGTGAAAGAACTTCGCGATTTGATCTCTTCATTCTAAGGGTGAAAACAGATGATTAAGATAGAATCGTTTGTTTTAGGCCCTGTCAGCACGAATGCTTACTTATTATCCGATCCGGATACGAAGAAGGGGATCATCATTGATCCCGGTATGAATCCTAAGTCACTAATTAAAAAAATAGCCGACTTGGATATTGAAGCCATTTTACTTACGCATGCCCATTTTGACCACATCGGCGGTGTCGATGAAATCCGCAAGCTGAAGAAATGTCCTGTTTACATTCATGATCTTGAAGCGGATTGGTTGACGAACCCGAAGAAAAATGGCTCTGCACGCTGGCCTGATCTAGGTGCTCCGATCGAAACCGATCCGGCCGAATACGCGTTGGATGAAGGGCAAACACTTGAATTTCTGGGCATCAAGTTTCAAGTTTTTCATACACCCGGCCATTCACCGGGAAGTGTGAGCTTCTTGTACGACAAACACTTATTCAGTGGAGATGTCCTGTTTAAACTGTCGGTAGGCAGAACTGACCTAGCTGGCGGCGATTCCAATACCTTGCTTGATTCGATTCAAGATAAGCTTTTCGTTCTCGACGACGATGTCGTTGTGTATCCAGGCCATGGTGCCAAAACAACAATCGGCTTCGAAAAAGACAATAATCCATATGTTTAGAAGAGAAGGGACTGGCCTCAATGGGTCGGTCTTTTCTCTTTTTTAGTAGATAGGAAAGTATAAGTTTTGGTATGTCATCGCATAGAAACGGACTTAAACATCGGCCATGCACGCGAATTCCACTTTGGGACCATTACGCGCTTCATTAAGTAGGTAATTAGGCAATTATAGTGGCTTATTTGTCCAATATTCCCTGTTATACAATGCATAAGCAAGCTAGTAGAGTTAGTATAAAAAGTGGACTCCCGTTAAGAGAATTGTAATAATGAACTTAACTGGGAGGTGTTCACATGGGTGAACAACGGCAAAGGTACAATGAAGAATTTAAACAACAGACGGTAAAATTCATTCAAGAACAAACGAAGTCAGTGGCGGATATCGCTCAGGAGTTGAATATTCCCTCCAGTACCCTTCATAAATGGTTAGCGCAGTATCGGCAATTTGAAGGTGAGCCTCTGGCAAGCGCAGAGAAGGTACGTCAACTCGAACAGCTCTTGAAAGAAAAAGAGCGCCAACTCCAAGAAAAAGAGCAGCGAATTGCCGATGTGGAAGAAGAACTGGCGATTGTAAAAAAGGCGGTGCACATCTTCAGCAAACCAAGGAACTAAGGTTCCAATTCCTCGAAAATCATCGCTCAGAGTTTCGATTGGAGAAGATGTGTGACACTTTAAACGTATCACGAAGCGGCTATTACAAGTGGCGCTCTGCCAAACCCAGCCAGCAGGCCAAGCGCAAAGATGAGCTGTTAGAGCGGATCACCTACCATTTTCACGACACCCACAAGCGCTATGGAAGTCCAAAGATTACCCACCTGCTTCACCAGGAGCATTATAGGGTAGCTGAGCGTACGGTAGGTGTATACATGCAGGAGTTGGGTCTGCGTTCTTGTGTTTCAAGTAAGTTCAAAGTCGCCACAACCGACTCTAATCACGATCTTCCGATTGCGCCTAATCTGCTGAATCAGCAGTTTTCCACTGCCAGACCAAATCAGGTGTGGGTCGCTGACATCACCTATATTTCATGCCGCGAGGGTCGGCTCTATCTGGCGAGCATCCTCGATTTGTGTACCCGTGAAATCGTAGGCTGGCGGCTCGGTGAACGGATGACAATGGATTTAGTCCTAGGTGCGTTGAACGACGCGTACAAGGCCAAGAAACCGAGTAAGGGACTCCTTCATCATTCGGATCGTGGTTCCCAATACGCCTCGGCTGCGTATCGCAATCAATTGACGACTTACAAGATGACAGCGAGCATGAGCCGTAAAGGGAACTGTTATGACAATGCCTGCATCGAATTTTTTCACAGCATACTAAAAAAAGAGTTGATTTACTGCACCAAATTCAAAACCAAGGGACAAGCCTATGAAGAGATTTTTCGGTACATCGAGCTTTTTTATAATCGTAAACGAATCCATAGCGCGCTGGGGTATATGTCGCCTTCTCACTTTGCAGCTCGTTTTAACATGAACGACATGATTTCTTGAAATTTATCTTATCTTGTGTCCACTTTCTTGACGGAGGTCCATAGGCTTGCTTAATGTTCGTAAAGGCATCTGAAATGTAACGTTGTGCAGATAATAAGCATGCGCTGTGGTCTTATTTCACGAGGTCCCCCGTTATTAGAATGAATAAGCAAGCTTAGCATGCTTATTCATACCTCGTTAAACCGCTATCCGTAGAAGCCTCGGTGTATACCAGACAACGTATAAGAGCGAATGCATGTAGTACCTGAAGCAGGTCGTAATAGCTCCATGTGAGCAAGCCTCCGTAGCAGTTTACCGGCATGGTTTCTGCTAATGTGCAGCCGCTGTGAAATGGTTTTTGGCAGGAGGGGCTCATTGGATTGTCCGGCAATTCTCAGAATTTCTCTTTCTTCCAATGTTAACGCCGGACCAGAATGTTCCTCACCAAACCAGCTGCCCATCATTTGGAGGATCAATTGCTGACATCGACGTGGCTTCTCTTTTATGTCATCATATGCGAAGCGAAGCACCTTCCACCCATCTATATTTGTTGAACTAATGGTTTTCGTTGCATTGGTTTCCAAAGCAAGGATTGTGAAGAGAATGATAAAAATTACTGCAATTGTACATCTTTTTTTTCTACTCATCGATTCGCGTGATTACATTCATGCGAATCTACATGTTTTGTCAGCTCCTGTATGAGTTGGGTCCATAATCCGTGCGAATTCCTGCACATTTGCAGGAAATCCTCATGAATAAGCCATTTCGATTAAAAAAGCCTGCACGATTGCAGGAATTTCCTCTTCGTTATATCCCCTACTGACAATGTATGCTCTAGCTATTCCTCAGGCAGATTCGCCGGACCTCGTCAGTAACTGCAACTGCATAAAATTCTCGTAGCATGCGTCAAATAGCATCTCGATACCACCTATTGTTCATCGTACCTAAAGAAAAAACCGCCCATCTCCTATTGGAGAGAGCGGTCTGTGTGCTTCGCGACCCGTGATCCTATCACGATTATTTTACACGAATAAATGACTCGGCGGCAAGATCCTTCCGACATATCGTAGGCTGAGCAATTTTTAAAGGACCTAGTCGTAGTCTCAGGTTTTCTCAGTAGATAAAAAAGTATACGTTTTATACTTTTTCTTCGCATCTACCTTGACAAACGCGTCGTCCTAGAAGGACGACGGAGTCGTTTATCCTCATACAAAATAGCTCGTTCGCCCATGACAGCTGACCATTTTTGGGTCATCTGGGTATATACCGTGTTCACGGTAGGTGCTCCCCCATAGACTGATGTTGTAAGCTATTCACCTAACATTAATAACAACAACCTGAGTACACGAAATAAAGGAGGTGCTTTTCATGGAATATGTAAAACCAGGATATGTAGCCCCAACTTATCCCGTACAACCGATGTCAATGCCAGCTCCTCAACCCATGCCTGCCCCTATGCCGATGACAATGCCAATCATGCAACAACCAGCCCCAATCATGCACAAACCGGTTCATAATGACATCCATCTTCATGCTTCCTACCAACAAACTTCTGTTGTTTTTCCTAAACCACACCACCCACACCACCATCACCACCACCATCCGGTAGCTGTACAGCCTGTATCGGTCTGCTCCACCAACAACTCTGCTGGCAGCATTCTTGTTCTTTTCATCCTGCTTGTCATCATTACTCGTGGGTTGTTCATTCACCACAAATGCTAGTTAACTGAAGAAATCCCCGCTCTCTATATGAGGGCGGGGATTTTCGCTTTTTCATGTATTTGCCTTCATATATTCCTTATTTCATCCCGGATATGGAGTAGTTTTCGATAATATATTTTTGAAAGAATACAAATACAATGATAACCGGAACGACCATAAAGGCGGAGCCAGCCATTTGCAGGGCATAGTTGGTGCCGAACTGGCCTTTTAACAAAGAGAGACCCACGGATAAGGTGTAAAGCTTCTCATCATTTGCAATAATTAAAGGCCAGAGGAAGCTGTTCCATCCGCTAATAAAGGTCAGGATACCCTGTACGGCCAATATAGATGTGGAAATGGGTAGCACTATTTGAAAGAACGCTCTAAACTCGCTGGCTCCTTCCAAACGGGTAGCCTCCAACAATTCATCCGGAATGGCCGACATGAATTGCCGAAACAAGAAAATACCGAAAGCCCCGACCAAACCGGGCATCACAATGCCAGCCATCGTATTCGTCAGGTGCATTTCATTAAGAATAAGATAAACGGGAATCATCGTGACCTGGCCGGGAATCATCATGGTAGCCAGCACCAAATAAAAGAGTTTGTCCTTACCCTTGAACTTATATTTGGCAAAGGCGAAGCCAGCCATCGCGTTCAATAACAAGCCGATAAACGAAAAGAACACGATAGCAAGGGTGTTGCTTAAATAAATACCGAAGTGCATGTTGACAAATAAGTTATGAAAATTATCCAGTGTGATATGATGCGGCCACATCGTAGGAGGCAGCTGTTTTACTTCACTTTCTGTTTTGAAGGCGGACAGGATCATCCACACAAACGGGAGCACCGTCAAAATGCCGAAGCAGGTCAAAATAATCCCGACCAGCCATTGCAGCGTTTTTTCACCTGCAGTTCTCGTTGCCAATCGTTTCACCTCCATGATTCTTTATATGTCAGCATCTTTGTTTTGAAATTTAAACTGTATTAATGTGATTGCAATAATCGCAAAAAATAAAATAAAGGAGCCCGCCGCGGCGTATCCGAATTTGCTGAATTGGAAGCCGTTATTATATATAAACAAAGCAGCGGAAGTTGTCCCGTTAAGCGGGCCTCCCTTTGTCATAATGAGCGGTTCCTCAAAAAACTGCAGCCAACCAATCATGGTGGTAATGGAGACAAAGAAAATGGCATGGCGCAGCATGGGAAGGGTAATGCTCGTCATTTGCTTCCAGTTGCTTGCTCCGTCGATTTGCGCTGCCTCGTAATAAGATTTGGAAATGCCTTTAATGGCTGCGATAAAAATGATCATGTTGAGCCCGATGGCTCTCCATAAGGCTAAAATAATAAGTGATATTTTGGCCATAACGGGATTTGTCAGCCAAGGAACGGCAGGCATGTGAATCAAGCCCAGCAGATAGTTGAACAACCCAAGCGACGGATTGTACAAGTAACTCCAGACTACGGCAACCGCTACAACGTTTGTAACAGACGGCATATAAAAAATGACGCGAAATACTTTGAAAATACGTGCCTGCCCGAAATTGATAAGCAATGCAATGGAAAGCGATAAAACAAGAACTAACGGCACACCGATAATAACGTAGAACAGTGTGTTCGTAATTGCCTTAATAAAAAGAGGATCTTTCAAAACATCGATATAGTTGTGAAAGCCGATGAATTTAATGTTTGAATAATTGGCCAAGCCTGCCAAATCCATATTGGTAAAGCTGATGACCAAAGCGATTACGATCGGCAGCAGTGAAAACAGAGCAAGCAAAATAATCGTGGGCGCAATAAAGAGATAAGGCGCTTTGCTATTCAGCATACCTTTCATACAGTCACATCCTTTATATACATACAGTTATGTCAGAGATTAATAGGCATTGACGACAGTCTTTTACTGTCGTCATCCTTTTGTATGTTTATTTACTCGAAGTTGTTTAGCTTCCGCATTTAAGGTATCCATCTCTGTTTGCACGTTAGCTTTTCCACGATAAATCTGTTCGAAATGAGTGATATATTTCTGGGAGATTTGTTCAAAAGAAGTAATAAGCGGCATCGGTTCAGCACTTTTTAACTGTTTGCTGATGATTTGATAGTTGGCATCATCTTTAAGCGCAGGATCTTCCCATGCTTTGAGAACAGCTGGAAGCGAGTTTGTAAGCTTTCTCCATTGTGTCTGTGTGTCAGGTTTGCTCATAAAGGCGATGAACTTCAGGGACGCTTCTTGGTTCTTGCTGAACTGGAACACGGACAAGTCAGACCCGCCAAGAGCGGAGATATTGTTTTTCTTGGTAGGAAGAACTGCAGTTGCCCATTTGCCTTCTAATTCAGGAGCTTGTTCTTTGATCGGATTAATCATCCAAGGGCCGCTGATGAACATGGGAATAATAGCGTCGCCTTTAAAAGCCTGGATAACGTCCAAACCAAGATCGACTGGAGCCGTTCCATCTTTAAAGAAGCTGTTTAAGTAATCGATGGCTTCAACAAATTCAGGCTGATTAAACAAGGGATTGTTCTGATCATCAAACAACTTGGAGCCGTTTTGGCGAGCGAACATAAAGCCTAGTGTTCCCTCTGCAGGATCGATGTTGATGCCGTATTTGCCCTTACCGCGTGCAGTCAGCTTTTTGGCGGCGTCTTGCAATTCGTCCCATGTTTTGGGCGCTTCGTTATAACCGACTTGTTTCAACAAATCGGTGCGGTAGTAGAGAACACGCGTTTCTGCATACCATGGAATACCGACAGTCAAATTTTTGTATTTAGTGGTGTTGACTGATCCTGTGTAGAAATTGTCTGGATTAAATTCCGGATATTGTTTGATATAAGGTGTGAGATCCATCAAAGCGCCTGCTGCTGCGAATTCCGGTATCCAAGAGGTTCCCATTTGGATAACGTCAGGACCTGACTTGGAAGCAATAGCAGTCAGCAGTTTATCATGCGCGGAGCTCCAAGGAAGAGCTTGGACTTCCACTTTAATTGTCGGATTTTCTTTTTCAAACTCCTGGACTATGGTTGGCAGGGATTTGGCTTCATCGCCCATTCCCCATACCGTTAATTTCACTTGTTTGTCGGTGCTTCCCGTTGAAGAAGGGGATGTTGAATTGTTAGATGATGAACACGCTGTCAGAACGCTTGCTAGAAGAAGGGTGCTTAGTAGTGTGGTTGGTATCGTTTTTTTGTACATCGTAATCGTCCTCTCGTTTATAAATGATTTAGTTATAGCCATTCAGTCAAAGGTGGCTCTCACATGCAGGTGTATGTGAAATGAAGGAACTCC
Organism: Paenibacillus sp. N3.4; assembly: GCF_008017805.1. Classification (GTDB taxonomy): domain Bacteria; phylum Bacillota; class Bacilli; order Paenibacillales; family NBRC-103111; genus Paenibacillus_E. The sequence goes on from NZ_VRTT01000031.1 coordinate 44,940, forward strand.
GAAATCAGCAGCCTGTAATTTTATGAGCGAAACGAAGCACACACACCTCCTGTACTGTAGAGTATTCCCAGATTCCCCAGATATAAATATTGAAAATAGAAACGTTTCGATTTGAAGTATACTATGTCTAAATAAACAAAGCAAATGATTTGTAGAAACGTTTCGATGCTAGTATAAAACAAAATGTAATCGTATTCAACCTATTTTATTAATTGGTTTTAAATGGATTTTACCATCAATACAAACGTTTCTATTACATTTTTTTGTGAAACCTGTAATAATTGACGTAAGTGAAGAAACGTTTTATAATCCATTTAGTTTGAATAGAAACGTTTCGATTGATGTTTTGATAGGTCTTATCCCTAAGATGGAGGGTCGTAAATAGATGAAACGACAATTAAATTCCTACATTCAACAAATGACGCTGGAAGAAAAGATTGCCCAACTCCTGCAGCTGGCGGTTCCTTTTTTTGAGGGAACGGAGAGCGCAGGGCAAATAACTGGCCCTATGGCTGCAATGGGCATTACAGATGAGACGGTCCGAAATACGGGCTCTGTGTTAGGCTTGGCGGGAGCTCAAGAAGTTATCAACGTACAGAAGGCGCATTTGCGCAGCAATAGGTTAGGTATTCCACTGCTAGTGATGGCGGATATCGTTCATGGATACAAGACGATATTTCCGGTTCCCTTGGCCATAGGCTGCTCATGGGACATGGAATTAGCAGAAAAGAGCGCTGCGATTGCAGCGAAAGAGGCATCTGTATCGGGGGTTCACGTAACGTTTGCCCCGATGGTCGATCTGGTGCGCGATCCTCGTTGGGGGAGAGTGATGGAGTCCACCGGAGAGGATCCCTATTTGAATAGCCAGTTCGCACGGGCGTTCGTTCGCGGCTTTCAGGGATCGGATTTGACGAAGGAAACCGATAGAGTGGCAGCTTGTGTGAAGCACTTTGCCGCCTATGGCGCGGCGGAAGGCGGGCGAGACTACAACACGGTAGATCTGTCAGAACGCCAACTTCGCGAGTTTTACTTGCCAGCGTATCAGGCAGCACTTGATGAAGGATGCGAGATGGTGATGACCTCGTTCAATACGGTTGAAGGTATTCCCGCGAGCGGCAACAAACGGCTGATGCGCGACCTTTTGCGAGAAGAGTGGAAGTTTGACGGAGTTATTATTTCTGATTGGGGAGCGGTCAAGGAATTGATTCCCCATGGAGTGGCGGAGGATGAAGCCGAAGCGGCACGCAAGGCGATTCACGCAGGCGTAGACATCGAGATGATGACAACCTGTTATATGAATCACTTGGCGGATTTGGTCCATTCACAATCGGTGGATGAAGCGTTAATCGATGAAGCTGTGCTGCGCATCCTGCAATTGAAAGAAAAGCTAGGTTTGTTCGATAATCCTTACCGGGGAGCCGATCCAGAGCGTGAACAGGAAGTTGTTTTTTGCGAGGATCATCGTGCGGCTGCCCGTGAGTTGGCGACCAAATCGTGTGTTTTATTGAAGAATGAGGCGGTACTGCCGCTGCGCCCAGAGCAGCATATGGCGCTGATCGGTCCATTCGCCCAAAGTGGCGACATCTTAGGACCATGGTCGTGGCTCGGCTCCAAAGAGAAAGCTGTGCAGTTGTATGACGGGTTGAAAACGAAGCTGAGCACGTCTCAGCTGACAGTCGCCTCGGGCTGCGGTATTGAAACAGAAACCCCGGAGCAGTGGGAGGAAGCGTGGAAAGCGGCAAGTGAAGCCGATGTCATTATATTGGCACTAGGCGAGGATTCGGATATGAGCGGCGAAGCCGGATGCAGAGCGGATATACGCCTGCCGGAAGTACAGCTCCGATTGATCGAAAAGTTGAAACCGCTTGGCAAACCGATGGTAGCTGTCCTCTTCAACGGCCGTCCGCTGGACTTGCATGGCGTCTACGATCAAGTCGATGCTGTGCTGGAAGCTTGGTACCCAGGGAGCGAGGGCGGCGCGGCGATTGCTGATTTGCTGTTCGGGGATGTTCAGCCTTCTGCCCGGTTAACGATGTCCTTCCCTTATTCAGTTGGTCAAATTCCGGTTTACTACAACAGCTTTAATACGGGTCGCCCAAAGGATGCGCTTGATGCGCAGGTCAAATATGTATCGCAGTATTTGGATATTCCTAACGAACCGCTGCTGCCGTTTGGTTTTGGTTTGAGCTATACGACATTTACTTACAGCGATGCCGCTATATCCGCGGATACGATGACGCTGGAGCGTCCTTTGCACCTAACAATGAAAGTGACGAACACGGGAAAGACGGCGGGAGAAGAAGTTGTGCAGCTTTATGTACGCGACTTAGCGGGAGATGTTGTCCGTCCCGTGAAGGAATTGAAGGACTTCCGGAAAATCGAGCTTCAGTCCGGAGAAAGTCAAACGGTGACATTTACGTTAACCGAAGATCAGCTCCGCTATTACCATGCTGATTTGCAATTTGCCAGCGATGCGGGCGCCTTTACAGCATTCATCGGACCGAACAGCAGAGACACGGTAGAATTGGGATTTCGACTAGAGAAGTAACGAAAGTGAGTGAGATAGATGACAGCAATAAAGAATGAGACCTTTCAATTGGAAGCAGGGAACCTCAAGTTCACTTTCTTGAGCAGCGGCGATTTGTATGAGGCGAAGCATCATGAAACGATGATTAATCAGCGCTTATCCAACCCTATCGACGGCTCGTTGAATAACTTGTATTTGCGATTTCACAAGGCATCCGGCATTCAAACTGTGCCGCTGCTTGGCATTCGTTCTGCCAGCCGCGTGCGTTATGCCAAGCATCAGGTGATTTGGGAAGGTGAAGCGGAAGGGATCGGATATCAAGTCGTTTTTAGATTGACAGCGAATGGTGTGTGGTTCTGGGATGTTCATGTCGAAGGCCGGAATAAGACGATCGATATTGTCTACGGACAAGACTTGGGCATCGCTGATCAAGGTGCGGTCCGCAGTAATGAAGCGTATTTGTCGCAATATATCGATCACGCGACTTTTGAGGATGAACAGCAAGGTTTTGTCGTCTGTTCACGTCAAAATATGCCGCAGAGCGGGAAGTTCCCTTATTTGCAGCAAGGGGCTATGACCAAGGCAATCGGATATTCAACAGACGGTTTTCAATTTTTTGGATTAAGCTATAAAGAAACGGACATACCGGAAATATGGACGAAAAATAACCTGGCTAATGAGGTTTATCAGTATGAATTCGCTTATACAGCCTTGCAGTCCGAACAGATCATATTGGATGGAGATGCTCGTTATGTTTTTTATGGACTGTTCAAAGAGGATCATCCTGCAGCTGTAACAGCACTTGAATACAGCAAAGACATAGAGGAAGCCTGGAATCAGGTTAAAGACGAACCGATCGAATGCGAGCAGCATATCGAGAAAGCAGGTCTGGCTCCTCACATGGGAGCCCCGCTGCAAACCCTATCCATGACGATGGAGGAAATCGGCTATCTGTTTCCAAATCGCCATCAGGAAGAACGGGACGGTGAATCGCTGCTATCTTTCTTTACGGACAGGCATGAGCATGTTGTGCTGAAAGAAAAAGAACTGCTTGTCGAGCGTCCGCACGGTCATATTCTGATGACCGGCCGCAATGATAGGATGAACGAACAGGTCCTGACTACCACCTCCTTTATGTATGGGATTTTTAACTCGCAATTGGTCGTTGGCAATACCTCTTTCAATAAAATGATGACGAATGCCCGCGACGCGCTGAACGTATCGAAAACGTCTGGTCAACGGATTTATGTAGAAATAGAGGGCGAATACCGTCTATTGACGATGCCGTCGATGTTTGAAATGGGCTTTAATTATGCCCGCTGGTTCTATAAAACAGCAGCAGATACACTTGTGATTACGAATTATACAACCTTGGACACGCCTGAGGTTCGGCTGCATGTTCGTTCCTCAAGCGGCAAAGCCTATCGCTATTTGATCACCAATCATATATCTATGAATGCGAATGAGTATGAGCTTCCATTCGGTATGCGTCAGGATGAGGAGAACACCGTTTCTTTTTATGCAGACGCCGCAGCGCTAAGTGCTGGTGCTTACCCGAACTTGAGCTACCGGATGCAGATTACGGGTGCGCAGATGAAGGTGACAGATGAACGAAGCCTCGTTTCTGGCATCCAGCCGGGCAGCGCTTCGCTTGTTGTGCTTGAGCTCAGCGCTAGTAGTGAATGGACAGCTGCCGTCCAAGGTCTTTTAGATGGGGAAGAGCTGCCATTCGCAGCTATCGATACAGAAGCAGAAATCGAGCGTTATCGGGCTTTTTACAAGGGAGTTATGAATGGCTTTCACTTGACGCTTGACGGAAATATTCCGGATGAAGTGAATAAAGTCAATACGCTCGCTTGGTGGTATACGCACAACATGCTTGTTCATTTCTCCGTGCCTCATGGTCTTGAGCAGTATGGCGGGGCTGCCTGGGGAACACGTGATGTATGTCAAGGTCCAACCGAGTATTTCATGGCTACGCAAAAATATGAGGCTGTACGGGAGATTGTAACCACGGTATTTGCTCATCAATATGAGGATGAAGGCAATTGGCCGCAGTGGTTCATGTTCGATCGTTATTTTCACATTCAGCAGGAAGAGAGCCATGGAGATATCATCGTATGGCCGTTAAAAGTGCTTGGCGATTATTTAAAGGCAACCCAAGATTATGCCATTCTGAGCGAACAAGTCCCTTATACAGATCGTGAAAGCTTCACATTTACGGAAGAAACAGCTACCGTGCTGGAGCATGCCAAAAAAGAAATCGCGTATATCAAGCGGCACTTTTTGCATGACACGCACTTATCCTCCTACGGCGATGGCGATTGGGACGATACGCTCCAACCGGCTAATGCACAGCTGAAGAAATACATGATAAGCAGTTGGACGGTTGCTTTGACCTACCAAGTTGTTCAACAATTGTCCGAGGTACTGAGAGAGATAGATAGAGAAACATCGGATGAGCTGCAGGATATGGCGGAAGGCATCAAAGCGGATTACTCTCGCTATATGCTTCAGTCGGAAGTCATTCCGGGCTTTGTCTATATGGAAGAGCCGGGGAAGGCGGAGCTGATGCTGCATCCATCGGATACGAAAACAGGCATTGAGTATCGTTTGCTTCCTATGACTCGTAGCATGATTGCCGAGCTGTTGACGCCGGAGCAGGCTGAGCAGCATTTTGCAATTATTAAGGAAAAACTATATTGTCCGGATGGTGTTCGGTTAATGAATCGCCCTGCCAAATATGACGGCGGCGTCAGCTCCCATTTTAAAAGAGCAGAGCAAGCGGCGAATTTCGGTAGAGAGGTTGGCTTGCAATACGTGCATGCCCATATTCGATATGTAGAGGCGATGGCTAAGCTCGGTAAAGTAGACGAGGTATGGAAAGGTCTTGCAATGATCAACCCTGTGGGGCTTAGGCATGTCGTACCGAATGCAGAGCTGCGCCAAAGCAATGCGTATTTCAGCAGCTCGGACGGCAAGTTCAATAACCGATATGAAGCGCAGTCCGGCTTTCAACGACTACGTGACGGCTCCGTACCGGTCAAAGGCGGATGGAGAATTTATTCCAGCGGTCCTGGCATTTATATGAATCAGCTTATTTCAGGAGCTCTCGGTATTCGCCAATTGCAGGGAGATTTGATGATCGATCCCGTGCTCCCGCAGCAGTTGGACGGACTGCGATTCGATTATGAATGTATGGGAGTTCCCGTTACGTTTATTTACCGTTTGGGCGGCGATAAAGTCCAGCGAGTAATGATGAACGGTAAAGAAGTGGCAGCGGAAGCTTCGTTCAACCGATATCGCCAAGGCGGTGTCCGCATTCCGCGGCAGGAATTTATACGCAACCAGTCGAATGATACCAATACGATCGAAATTTTTATGTAAAATGGCTACATGCTCTTCTTGGATCGAAGTTAGACAATAAGGAAATGAACTATAGATGAAGATTGAGGTCTTTCGCCGATGGCAGTCGGCGAGTGACTTTGAGTAGGGGGCGAGTGCCATGATCAGTATAAAAGATATCGCTAAAAAGGCTGGTGTTTCGATTTCAACGGTATCTTATGCGCTGAACGGCAGCCCGAAAGTTACCGACGAGACGGGTGCCAAAATTTTAGCGATAGCCAAAGAATTAAATTACGTTCCGAATGCGGCAGCAAGAACGCTGAAGAAAAGAAAATCCAAAATCATTGGCGTGTATTTGACTGATTTCAGCGGCGCTTTTTACGGAGATTTACTGCAAGGTGTAAAGGAAGGTTTAAACCAAAAAGGATATGACATTATCGTATGCAGCGGTAAAAGGTCCCATTCTATGCTTCCAGAGCGCATGATTGACGGCGCAATCGTTCTGGATGAGACATTTTCCAGTGAAGAATTGCTTAAATATGCCGATCTCGGAAATAAAATAGTAGTTCTGGATCGTGAATTAGATCACCCGAACGTGAATCAGGTACTGCTTGATAATAAAGCGGGAGCGACGTTAGCCATGGAATATTTGATCGAACAAGGTCATACCAGGATCTATTCGGTTACGGGCCCTAAGGGGTCCTATGATTCCAAGCAGCGCTTGCAGGCGATCAAGCAAATCGTCGATCGGTATGATCAGCTGATCTATACTCAAATCGAAGGAGATTTCAATAAAGAAGCCGGTGAGCAGGCAGCTAAGCTTATTGTTGAGCAATATCGAGGGCCTGTCGCTGTTTTTTGCTTAAATGACGAAATGGCCATAGGATTATATAACTATATATCTACGACTAATTATGTGATCGGCAAACACATTCATATGATAGGATTCGATAATATGGAGCTGACGTCGTACACGCAGCCTCGTCTGGCTACAATCGATTACTCGAAGCATAAATGGGGGGCACTTGCCTCCGAGCAGCTGCTGAAGCTTATCGACGACAAGCCTGTTGAAACCGAGCGAATTTACGTAACGCTAGTAAAGGGCGAATCTGTCCAAAAAATCGACGCTTGATTATAGGGGTCAGCCATCCGAATCATAATCGTATTCAAAAAAGGACGAATGTCCTTTTTTTTAATTTGTAAATATTCTATTTTAAACATAACCCAAGTAGGGCGCGCAAAAGATAAAGGTATGGAAAAAGTTCAAGCAGTTAGAAAATGAACGGGGGATACCCATGAGAAAATCTAAACTTTGTTTTATAGGCGCAGGATTTCATGCAACAACCAATATTTTTCCTTCAGCTGTTGAAGCAGGAGCTGAGATACTGGCCATTTCTACACGGAGTATGGAACGTTCAAAAGCTGCTCTTCAGCGTTTTGGAAGCACGGGCACAGCTTATGACGACTATAAGGTTATGCTGCAAAATGAAGACTGCGAAGGAGTGGTTGTTGTAGCTCAACCCCATGATCAGGCATCCCTCGTGTTGGATTGTATAAAAGCCGGAAAACATGTATATGTGGATAAGCCGCTGGGTTGGAATGCCTCGGAAGCAGCTCAAATCGCCAATGCTGCTGAGCAAGCCGGAGTTGTGTTAATGGTAGGATTTATGAAACGTTATGCGCCTGTTTACATGAAATTAAAAGAGTTGATTACGAATGGAACACTTGGAACTGTGCGTTCTTTCCAAACCAAATTCGCTGTAGACAGTACGCCATTTGCCAAAATGAAGAAGATTTCATGAAGCTTGTCGCTATTCACATTGTTGATCTGATGCGTCATTTGTTCGGTGAGGTTTCTCAAGTCACAGGGTTTAGGAATAACAATAACGAGTGTATATCTCAAAGTATTTCTTTGAAGTTTGACAATGGAATTGTTGGAAGTGTTTATTTTTCAGGCATGAATGCGTGGTCACGTGAAAGCGAAGTATGCTTGTCACTTTTGATCACGGATTTGTGTGTGCAGATGAAATAAATACGCTTACCGTCCATAAATCATTAACAACAGACCTTACGCCATGGCAATCACTTGAAGAGCATGATACCGTTTTTACCCCATCTGCCTCAGCGATGTCAGGTTGTTTTAGAGATCTCTATTTGCGTGGTTTCGTTGGCGAAATGGCGCATTTCATGGACTGCTGCAGATATGGTCTTATTCCCCGATCAAACGGACGCGACAATGTAGGTACGATGGATCTCTGCGATCGCATTTTGTCAGCGTTGCTTTAGAGGATTTCAAAATGAAAAGAGGCACACCCCAATTTGTCGTCAATTTCAAGATATATTCGGCTTCTTTCTACTGTCCGGAATGACGAACGACACGGTAGTTCCTTCATTGGGCCTACTGAGAATAGACAAACCTTGACCGTACAATTGTGTCAATCGTCGATTCGTATTGGAAAGTCCAATTCCGCGCTTTTCCTTCAAACTCAAACTTAACAATCGAATGACTTGTTCTTGCTCCATTCCCTTGCCATTGTCTCTTACTTCAATAAGCGTGGAGCCATCCTGGCGAGTAATCCGAATATGAACCGTACCGCCTTTGCTCTGACTAAAGAGGCCGTGCTTGACAGCATTTTCAATCAGCGGCTGTATGGAAAGTGGAGGGAGAAGCAGGTCGATGTTGGAATCAACTTCCCATACGATAGACAACCTCTCTTCAAATCGTTCTTTTTCAATATACAAATAGGCTTCAGCGAGCTCCAGTTCATGGGAAAGCTCTACCAGCTCTCCTGTATTTAAAAAATCAAAGCTGATCCTTAAATAAGAAGCGAAAGCTACGCCCAGATCTTGCATCTTTTCGGGGTCTATATGACTAAGTGCCATAATGGAATTAAGCGTATTAAACAAAAAATGCGGATGAATTTGTGCCTGAAGATAAGCGGCTTCCATACGTAACCGATCATTTATGGATTGTTTTAGCGTGGTCAGCGCTCTGATTCGGTATTTAAGTTCCAGAGCGTCAACAGGCTTGGTCACATAATCGTTGGCTCCCGATGAGAAGCCGGTATAGATGTCAGCAGGTTGACTGCGAGCGGTCAGCAGCAAAACCGGAAGCTCTGATGCGGTGTAGATCTCCCTTACTTTCTGCGTCAACTCATAGCCGGACATTTGTGGCATCATGACATCGGCAATGAGCAGATCCCATTGACCCTTGCCTAGCAATGCCAATACCTCACCCGCTGAATGGGCTGTTGTGATGTTATACGGCTCCGTTGATAGAATTCCAACAAGCACACTCAGGTTGATGGGGTCGTCATCAACGGCGAGAATATTCATTTTCTCGTTGTTTAAAAATGGCGAAGTAAATTCGGTAGCTGTCAATTCTCCGATAGCCGTATCCGGAAAAATCAACCCTGTAAGCATGTCTTCAGTTCCATCTGTGATCTGCTTACGATCAAAAGAGTATTGTGACCTTGAGAGATTTGACACTTTAGCTAAAGGTAGATCAAAGCTGAAAACGGAGCCTTTACCCAGTTCGGAGCGAACGCTCAAAGCGCCGCCATGCAAGTCTACAAGCTGCTTGCAAATGCTTAAACCAAGTCCGATTCCTTGTCCATCGCTTATGCCATAAGCCCCTTGTTCATAAGGGAGAAACACACGTGCCTGCGTTTCCTCATTCATGCCGACTCCGGTGTCGGAGATATGAATAAAAGCACGTCCACCCCGATTTTCAGCGGTAACGGAGATTGTTCCTACTTCCGTATATTTAAGGGCGTTATGCAATAAATTATAAAAAATTTGTACGAGCCTTTTCTCATCGGCCATCACTAGAGGCATCAATTCCGCGATATCCATATTCAGTTGGATAGGCTTGCCTTCTATCATAAATTTTAACATGCTGATTACGCCGGGAACGATCGATTGGATCTGTAAAGGCTCTTGATGAAGCGCAATGCGGTGTTCTTGGAGCCGCGCGACATCGAGAAGATCGCCAAGCATGTGTGACATGCGGCGACTTATTGTAATAAGCAGTTCCATATCCTTAAGGCTGCTTACATTCAACTTCTCTTTCTCTTTGGTTACAACGGTTTGAGCAATATTCATAATGCCATGCAGCGGTGTTCGCAGTTGGTGTGACGTATTGGCGAGAAATTGGTCCTTCAGCTTATTGGCTGCTTGTAATTGTTCGTTTAGCTTGGTGTTTTCCTTGGAATGACGGAAATATTTTTTGAACCAGTACGTAGAAAAACCAATAATTGCTGCGATAATATCAATTGGATAATAAACAAGAGTAACATCTTTAAGAGAATCCCATAAACTCCAAAGAAAATTAGACATGATGCCTGCCGCGGAAAGCAGCAAAAAGACGCTGTCGTTGTCAGCTTGCTTTGTGAAGATCATGGTTCCTATGATATAAACAAACCAAGCAAAAGGGAAAAAATAGAAAATAGTAAATACCCGAAGCTCCACTGTTCCATTCACCAGTGAACTGGCAGCAGCCAGTAGGAATACTGAAAAAATAATGAGCAACACGGTGTATGTCCGCAACCATACGTTCTTTGTAGGAACCGTAGAGAGTCTCCTGAAAACAAGAAGAATAAAAAAGGTTTGCCACAAAAGGGAGAGTAATTTAATTTTTAGCGCCCATGTATAATTGATCGGCAGCCATAGTAAGAGAATGTTGTCATGACCCGCCACGACCGATACGCCGACGGTCAGCGTTAACATACCGACAAAGAACAAAGCTCGCTCCTGAGGGTTAAATAAGTAGAGAATACAAGCGTACAAACCGTGAAGCAGCATAATAATAAATGAAGCCAGTTGAAATCCGATAGAGTACCAGCGTGCGTAGTCAATCGCTGCCTGAGAACCAAAGCGAATGGAGCGTAGGATACCTCCCTTATATGGATTGTCAAAGTTAGCTGCTCGAATAAGCAATTCAATTTCAGTCGAACCTTCTACGGAGTAGGAAGCTGTGTATGAGACGTTTTTTGGTGTGTATTCATTCTCGTTCGTGGCAGGCTTGCCGATACCGGCCGAGGAAATCCCGTTAATTTCTACTTCCGACGAAGCTTGAATTCCTTGGAGCCAGAAGGCGACGGGCTGTGTCAGAGGATCGACTAGAATGCGTAACCTATAGGTACCGTACCCATACGAGGAACCCGAGTCAAGAAGTGCGCGGCTCCAATTTCCCGGAGTTTGAATATAGCGGGATTGGTTTTCTGCCAATTGAACATCCTGATGAGATAGCAGCTGAGAAGGGTAGAACTGCCACTCGCCATCTAATGGAATCGAGGAAGATTTCTCTAAATCCATGCCGCGAATATCGAGTACGCCATGTACAGGATGAGGGTGCTCAGAAGTAGAAAATACGGTGGACCAAGTCCACCGCAGTCCGAGGAGAACGCCAAGAAATAACAGAATTATGGCTATATGTTTTAGGGTGGTTTTATCTACTATTCGCATCATCATCATACAAATGAATTCGACAATAATGGTGTTAATTCCTTTATTTGCGCTATAGGTCTCGTAAGTAGATTTCAGCTTAAAAGAACCAATTAAAGTTAATTCCGCCCACCCCGGTTGGGTGAAGACAGAAATAGGCGGTAAATACGCGGATATGGATGTTGCAGAAAACAGCAGAACAAGCGTGAAACTTGCCACTTTGCCTCCAGATGGACCGACCGGTAAATTCTATCATTTAGATGAAGAACTACCTTGGTAATAAGTCACAACCGTCCAGAGATCAAACGCAATGTTGCTGTTCAGTTAACAGATCAATTCAGTTAAACGTAGAAGGAGCAGTATGCCGCGGCATCTGTTCCTTCTTTTTATTGTGAAATGGGCAGAAAAGCGCAAGACGAAATTCTTTACAAACGAACATATATTCGTTATTATGACTATGGGTTAATTTCCCATCACTCTGGTTCAAACTAATTTTGTTATAAAATTTTAAGGGGAGAAATGGAAAATGACAGGTACAATTTCTAAAGGACGTTTATGGACGGCAAGAGTAATTAGCGGAATTTCCATATTGTTTATGCTTCTTGACAGTACCATGAAATTATTCAAACCTACTTTTGTTGTTGATTCTACTGTATCACTTGGATACCAGGAGCATCATATATTTTTGATTGGCATACTAGGACTTTTCGCAACTATACTTTATGCTTTACCACGTACATCTATCTTAGGGGCAGTGTTGTTAACCGGTTATTTTGGTGGAGTGATTGCGACACAGATTCGTGTTGATGCCCCACTTTTTTCTACAATACTGTTTCCTGTTTATCTTGCAGTATTGGTTTGGGGAGGCCTTTGGTTGAGGAATGAGCAGGTACGCAAACTCTTTTCTTTGCAAAGATAGGTCGGAATTTTGACGATAAACAGAGATTGACCATGTGATGACAGGCCTGAATGAGGTTTTTAATTGAACTGGTAGTAAATTAGTGTAAACTGTTTTTGGACTTGGATAAGTGCACACTCTGTTGTATTATATAGCGGGACCAATAGATAGAGACCCATAAGAAATTTTTTTTAGGAGAGGAAAGTGAATCATATGAAGCAATATAATACGCGGGCCATTATGGCCTCGCTGCTCATTTGCGGCTTCGTTGGGATGTTCAGCGAGACGGCACTCAACATTGCCATTAGTAATTTAATGGACGTGTTCCAAATTTCGCCTGCGACTGCACAGTGGTTGACGACAGGGTTTCTGCTGACGCTCGGTATTCTGATGCCGATGACAGGCTTGCTGCTACAATGGTTGACAACTAGGCAGCTTTTCATTGTTTCGCTTGCAAGCTCGATCGTTGGGACATTGATAGCAGCGCTTGCGCTCAATTTCGAAATGCTGATGACTGCTCGCGTTCTGCAGGCAGCGGGCATGGGTTTATTAATTCCCCTCATGTTTAATACGATTCTCGTCGTATATCCTCCGGAGAAGCGCGGGGCGGCTATGGGCTTCGTTGGTCTAGTCATTATGTTCGCACCAGCGACCGGCCCTACTGTTGCGGGACTTCTCATTGAATATTTATCATGGCACTACATTTTCTGGCTGTCTCTGCCATTTTTGATCATAGGGATGTTGGTTGGATTGAAATACCTGGAAAACGTCACCGAGGTCACGAGACCGCGCATTGATCCATTATCCATTATTTTGTCAACAATCGGTTTCGGCGGCGTGGTCTTTGGCTTCAGTAAGGCAGGCGAAGGCGATGGAGGCTGGACCAGCATGATCGTGCTCTCATCTATCATTATTGGCCTTATCGCGCTTGTATTGTTCACGCTGCGTCAGATGTTAATGCGCGACCCGATGATGAATATGCGAGTCTTCAAGTACCCTATGTTTATTGTGGGGCTGCTTCTTGTACTGTCGTGCATGATGATCATCTTGTCGAGTATGATTATATTACCGTTGTATCTGCAGAACGGAATGAAACTATCCGCGTTTGCTACCGGGCTCATGCTGCTGCCGGGCAGCGCGTTGAACGGCATCTTGTCGCCACGTATGGGCAGCTTGTTTGATAAGTATGGGCCAAAGTGGCTCGTAATCCCAGGCCTCGTCATTGTAGCGGCGATGTTATGGTTTTTTTCCAGTATATCCGTTGCATCTTCTATAGCTTTTATCGTGGCTTTGCATATTGGTCTCATGGTCGGAATCTCCATGGTATGGATGCCAGCGCAGACGAACGGGCTAAACCAGCTGCCGCCAGAACTGTACCCGCACGGAACGGCGGTCATGAACACGCTGCAGCAGGTCGCAGGTGCGATCGGTACGGCAATCGCAATCAGCATTCTAACAAGTGGCATGGAGAAGTATTTGCACAGTTCTCCGGTGCCGAGTGAATCGGTCGAGGTGGCTAAAGCCATGATGTTCGGCTCCCAGAACGTGTTCATGTTTACGATGATTGTGTCTCTTATCGGCCTAGCCATGGCGTTTTTCATCCGTCGCGTCATCGTAAAGCATGCGGCCATGAATTCGATGCATTGACGTTTTAAGGGCAATGGAATAGGTGAACGCAGATTAGCGTTAATGATAGAGCAAACCCTTATCTTAAAAAGTCCTATGAACCGACATGGTTCATAGGACTTTTTTGCAGCTTAAATGTCGGGTGACAAGAACATTATCTCATTCCCGACGGAGGCATTCAGTAAGCATAAAGAATTCCATAACCGCAATTATGAAAAGTTCCAGCACAGCCATCCGTTCCAATACTTAAACAAATTGCTACTTTAAAACTTCTTTGTTTATTCAGTAACAAAGACTCGCAACACAGTAACTTCATTGAGGTTGTGACCGGTTATACAATTTGACTTGTTCGAATAGCTAATTGAAGAGCAGGTGCCTCAACAGCCTGTTCATTTATTGAACTATTGGGCAAAATTGTTGAATATATCCAAATTTAATGATAAATTAGATATTAGGTAATAACTAATTTTATTAGGTAATACCTAATATTTGTACAAGGGGTGCTCGACTTGCTCGAATGGATGCTGAGAAAAATAATGACTGACAGAGGCATATGGTCAGGTGCAGCGTTAGGACGTCTATTAAATGAAAAAGTAAACTATAGTCTTTCTGCACCTTCCATCAGTGCTCTATTATCAGGGAACCCGAAGCAAATGAAGGCAGATACGCTTGATGCGTTATGTACAGCTTTAGATTGTAAACCAAATGACTTATGGGTCCATACTCCATCTTCACGAATAAATGGTGTCTAACAATGACCATAAAGACTATTTTACCATTCGGAGATCCTATTCTTCGAAAGTTATCTAAGCCAGTTGAATGCATTACTCCAAGACTCATAAAGCTTCTTGATGATATGACTGAGACACTTTACGCTTCGGATGGTCGAGCTGGCTTAGCCGCCCCTCAAGTCGGAATTCTAAGAAGAGTTATTGTTATGGATTGCGGTGAAGGTTTAATTGAATTAATTAATCCCGAAATAATATATCGAAGCGGAGAACAAGAAGGACCTGAGGGATGTTTATCATATCCGGGTTACTCGGGCGTAGTAAGAAGATCTCAATCTGTAAAAATTAAGAGTTTAACTAGATCTGGCTCAGAGTTGATTGTTGATGGTGAGGGACTCCTAGCAAGATGCATCCAACATGAAGTTGATCATTTAAATGGAATTCTCTACATAGATCATATTAAAGATGGTTTGTTTTATAATGAGGAAACTAATAAAAGGGCGAATCTGTTTGAAGTGACTAAGTTAACATATAGCAATTCTCTTTAAATGGATCGTGATAGATCGGCGTAAGGGAGGTTTTTTATTATGAATATAAGTGAATTGTGGAGTTTGTAAGAAGCCGATAAACTGATTCAGGGGTTTAGCACAAGCACATTAATAGCATACGCTTTGCAGTTAAGGATGCTGATTTCGTGGTTGGGTGATATTGATATTTCAGAGGTCACTTTGCAATTGCTGAAGGAATACTCGGCTAAACAATCTGATCGATTGAAGCCGAGCAGTTTAGGGCATTGTATCCGCTTTGTACGTTCCCTTTTTCGTTTTGCATTTGAAGAAGGGCATATGACACGGAATCCTAAAAGTAAAAAGGCGCATCCAAGGTGCGCCAGACAAGAGTTATTTTGTGACACTTTTTATGATAACATTTGCACTTTACTATTGAAGAAGTTAAAGGTGAGAGTTCTTTTATTTAATTACTTGAGAATAAGTGATTCCACCGTTACCATGCAAAAGCCATAGTTATAATAACCAAAAGAATAAAGAGAACTAAAACTTCGGCCATATGATTACGATGACGAAATCCTTCTACTGCTACTCCCATATTCATATCCACTCCTTGAATGAATTTTTATTACTCTTTATACTATGACAACATTTTCCTCTTGATTGGACGATGCAAACAAGGCACATGAACATTTTACATCGGATTGAGGTAGGATATTGACAGATGAAGATGATCATCCTATAATTTAAACAAATGTTTAATTTAAACAAACGTTTAAAAAAGGGGATTATGATCATGAATCATGCATTAGGCGGGTTTCTGAAACAAACATCGACGAAGGTTGGTATTGCTACCGCGATAATGTTTCAATTGCTGTTCAGTATTATTTGGATGACAGGTTATACGGGAGTATCCGATAATACCAAAAATTTAAAAATTGCGATTGTGAACGAAGATCAGGGTATGGGCAACCAAATCGTAAAGAACTTGCAAGGGACTCTCCCTTTTCAAACGGAGCTTATCCCAACAAATGAAGAGGCGCAAAAGAAGTTAAATGATCGTGATGTTCAAATGGTCGTACACATCTCGGCTGATTTTACCAAGCAGCTTCAAACACAGGGGCAAAAAGCGCCAATTGGTTATACCATAAATGAATCCAATCCATCGATGACCAAGTCGGTCATGCAAGCCGTGGCTGGCAATATTACTGCGATCGTCAATAAAGAAGCTGTTGTCGCAGGGACTTCTGCTGTACTTGTACAAATGAACCCAAATTTGCCCGCTGATCAAGCCGCTCAAGTGGCCCAAGGCTTAGCGAGCAAAGTAACCTCCGACATACAAAGCACGAATAAGGTGAAGGATATGCCGAATCAAATGCTGCCGATGATGCTCGTTCTTGCCTCCATTGTGGGGATGATGATCATGGGAATGAACTTTAGTGTTTCCACATCCCTACTTGGTATTTCCGTTTCCAAATGGGGAAAACTGGCTGCTCGAATTGTTGTGACGGTGGCTGCCTCAGTCGTAATTGGTTTAGTCAGCGCAACGATGGTTGTCTCTTTAGGTGGGCATGTAGAAAAAGGGTTTTTATCCTTATGGGGATTTGAATCGATCTTTTTATTCACCTTCGCAGCCGTAGCCCAGATGTTTTTGACATTGTTCGGGAACGCGGGTATGCTATTTAACATTGCTATGTTATCCTTACAATTAGTGTCCTCTGGAGCGATTGTTCCAAGGGAGCTTCTGTCGAACTTTTATCATTCTCTCAGTAATTTCTTTCCTGCTACCTATGCAATTAACGGCGTCATGAATATTTTATTCGGTGGGCCCGGAGTAGGCAAGGAAGTTGGTTCTTTATTTCTTATTGCTGCAATTGCGTTAGTGATCGACATCTTTGTTGTTTCCTTGAAAAAGGCGAAATTAGCCGTCAAGACACATCAATCACAAGCGGTGTAATTGAACGGAGGAGGACTCTGTACGGATGGTTCAACAAGAAATAGATGCGAAGATGCGGATACTTTTGGCAGCTAGGAAGCTTTTTGCCAAGTATGGCTATGATGCAACAAGCGTTCGTCAAATATGTGAGGAGGCCGGGGCCAATGTGGCTCTGGTTTCCTATTATTTTGGGGGAAAAGAGAGCGTTTTCCATGCTATTTTTGAACATTTTTTTCCTACGCATCGGATAGCTGAGTTCTTAGTCGTTGAGGACCCGATTCAGGGAATCAAGACGATTATTCAAGAAGTTATACTCATAAGAAGCGCGGATCCGGAATTGATTACCCTCATCCAGATGGAGATTATCACGATCACGCCTCGTGTTGAGAAGATGAGAGAAATTGTTTATCCTTTATGGAATAAGGTTAGAGATTTGTTGGAAAAAGGCAGGCAGCAGGGGATGTTTCATTTTGAATCCCTGGACAGCACGCTTATGTTTGTGTTAGGCTCGATATTTTTCTATAAGCAGCGGGATTTTTTCGAGCTTATGTTTACGGATGCGCGGCCTGATTCGCAAACGCTTGTGAATCAAACGACAATTTATGTGATGAACGCACTAGGTTATCAGACAAAAGGAGAGGAATGCGACAATGGGTAAAAGTTTTATTGTGTGTTTGGGTGAGCTATTGATTGATTTCGTGCCTGATGTAAACGGGCAGGCTTTGGTTGATGTTGTGAGTTTCCAGCGGGCGGCGGGCGGAGCGCCGGCCAATGTGGCTGCGGCGTCGCCAAACTGGGCGGCGACGCGAGGTTTATAGGCAAAATCGGCCAAGATCCCTTTGGCGATTTCTTACTGCGCACGCTTGACGAAGTCGGCGTGCAAACGGCAGTTATCCAGACCGACGAGGCGAAGACCGGTCTGGCGTTTGTTTCATTGCGCGCGGATGGCGAGCGCGATTTTTTGTTTTTCCGCGACCCGGCGGCGGACATGCTGCTGCGCGAAGACGAAGTCGAGACGCAGTGGCTGGAAGACGCGCGGTCTATCATTTCGGCTCGGTATCGCTGATCGCCGAGCCTTGCCGCACCGCTACGCTGGACGCCGCGCGCCGCGCCAGAGATCTTGGCGCATTGGTGTCCTACGACCCCAATGTGCGCCTTGCGCTATGGCCGAGCGCTGACGCGGCTCGGGCAGAAATTCTTGCGCAGCTTCCGCTAGCGGATGTGGTCAAAGTGAGCGAGGAGGAAATTGAATTCCTCCTCGGCGTGGATGCGACCACAGGGGCGCAGCAGCTGCTGGAGCAAGGACCTAAAGTGGTTATCATCACTTTAGGACCCGGAGGCTGCCGTATTGTTACCGCACGGCAGGACGTACTTGTTCCCGGCCAGCCCGCTGCTGCCGTGGATACGACCGGCGCCGGCGACAGCTTCGTCGGCGGCATGCTCTTACAACTGGCGTCGCTGGGCTTGACGCCAGCTACAATCGTTGATGCGCTCAGTGAAGACGGGGCAACAGAACGTGTATTCACGTTCGCGAATCGTGTCGGAGCCATCACTACGACCCGTAGAGGGGCAATTCCAGCACTCCCTACACTCGCGGAAGTGCAGGACTAGCGCTTTCAATAGTCGTTTTATACAGAACGACTATTTCAATTGGATTGAGATAATAGTTGTGTCACTCGTACCTATTGTTTAAAGTCAAGTCTGGTTCAAACGATTGAAGCAAAAAAGAAATTAATGAAAATATGTTGAAAAATGGAAGTCTTTGTGATAATTTAGTTTCATAGCGATTAATTATCATATCACGTTGTGTGATTTGCGAAGAACGCAAATTTCAGATGGGTCCCCATCTGAGGTTTGCGTTCTTTTGTTTTTTATCAAAAAAAGGTCGGAATGGGAGAGGAGGTGGGATTTTGAATCGCAGGAGAAGCCTAATGATTAGCTTGGTGGCTGCCGTTTTGGCAGGGCTGCTGGTATATGGCGTATATGTGATGCAGATAAAACAAGTGGAACTGCAACAAACGGTTCAAGTTGTTGTGCCTAAGGACTTTATTCGTGCCGGGACTTTGGTTGGGAAGGAAATGCTGGAGCTTCAAGCTATTCAAAAAGGCAGCTTTACGAGCAGTATGATGACAAACCTGAACGACATCGCTGGTCAGGAAACATTAATACCGTTAGGGAAGCATGAACCTATATTGAAATGGAAAGTTAATCGTTATCATCTTCTGCCAAGTGTAGATCAGGCTACTTTTCAAATACCCAAAGAGTACTTGCTGTCGGTTTCTAATGGCATCCGCGCAGGAGATCGGGTACGCATATATGTGTCTGCGCTGGATGGAAGTTCAAGACGCTTGTTTATGGAAAAGGAGATAACCGTTGCTTCTGTGAAGTCGTCGGCGAACGTTGAGATCGATAACCCCAAAACTTCCAATTTGCTGTCCAAAGTCGAGGGAGATAAGGAAAAGATGTATGCTTCGCGTCTGGAAGCGAACGGTGCCATTGATCAAATTAATCTTAACTTGTCAGAGAAAGAATGGCTGGATATCGATCAATTGTGCAGTGCGAAGAAGGCGAAATTGGTCATTGCGTTCAGCTCATCTTCGATACTAGCAGAAGAATGAAAGGAGGATGCTCTATGAATATAGGTTTGCTTTCAACAGATCAGCGATTGATTGATGAGATTACGAATGTTGTGTACATGAAGCCTTTACTTTGGTTTCTGTCCTCAGATGCAGACGATTTATTAAGAAGATTGTCCGAAACAAGCTTTTCACATGTCATTCTCTCAGATCGGCATATGGATTTTGGGGATTTTGAGGAATTTCTGGAAGGGCTGCAGCATCAATTTGCAGAATTGAAAATTATTGTACTGCTCTCTAACTATCACGATGCTGCAATTAATGAGAAATACGTGAAGACATGCAAGCTGATGAAGCTCGATTATATTCAGCCGGGACGGAGCACCGCAGTTATTGCGGATGATATTCGAGCGTGGGTGGACGGATTGGGAGGGGATCAGTTACATCCACAACCCTCAGGTAAGTTAATCACTTTCATCGGATCCACGCCAAATATTGGCACGACCTTAGCCTCCTTTGGAGTTGCCTATGCTTTGGCTTTGGAAACGTCGAAGCGGATCGGTTACCTATGTTTAAATTTAAAAAGCTCTAAACTTCATCGCTATTTAGGCAGAGATGAGCATGTATTTACATTGGACGGTTTACGTGCGGAATTGAAGGGGCAGAGCCTTACGCCGGAGAGGCTGCTGCAAGTATGCGACAAGCCCAAGGAGGCAGCGGGTCTCTATGTGCTTTATGGTAATATGCTGCGGGAACAAGCGGAATTTTTTACACCATCAGAAATCATACATGTGCTGCGGGTGGCTAGAGCGGCATTCGATGTTTGTATTGTAGAAGTGAATGCTTACTGGGACAATGCGGCTACCGTGTGCGGATTATTAGAGGCTGATAGCAGGATTGTTGTAACGACAGCGGATATTGCGCAGTTTCAAGAGGACTTTTCAAAATGGATCAGGCAGGTTGGATCGGTATTCGGCCTTCAGCCGGACGGTTTCGAATTACTGGCTGTTCAGACAGATCGACATGCTAAGCATGCTGAATTTACGATAAAAGACATTCGTAAGGAAACCCAACTTCATCTGATTGGCCGAATCTCCAAGCATAATGATGCGCTCTCGCGATGTAATCAAGGGAAGCTATTGGATATGCTGCTGCCAGATCACGCTATGCGGAATGAAATTTTCACGGTTTCCCGTAAATTCATTGATTATTACAATTTGCCTAGAAAGGTGAGTTTGCGGCAAGCCAATTGGCTGCATCGGATCATAACAGGCAGACGGGCAGCGACATAAATCAAACAGAAGGAGGTGAAAGGAGTGAGTGAAGAAAGGTTTTCCATTATTACTTATATGCACGAACGGGAAGCGCAAGGTTTTGGACGGAGGGCATCAGTAGGTCTTGAACTTGATAAGGCAGGTGAATCTGACTATCGTACAGCTAGGAAAGCCTTAAGTGTAGACGGACATGGTAAAGACGACGTTCAGACTCAGGCAGATGCTGTTTTCCAACAGTGGGTTCAGGATATCCGAAGTGAGTTGGTGACGTTAAAGGGCAGAACAGAAGCAGAAAAGCAGTTGTATAATGAAACGTTAAACCGTGCCATTCTGGGGTATGAGGAGGATCGAAATAAGCTGCTAGCGATTATTGATGATCTGGTTTCAAAAAGAAGACGGACTGATCTCCCTCCTGCCGCAAGTGGTTATAGTACGCTGCCTGAAGCTATATTTGCCGAGATTATTGGTCTAAATGTGCTGGAGCTTGTATTGAAACATAAAGAAGGACTTGAAGAAATTCAAGTGATTGGGAGGCAGATTTTTGAAGTTCGCAACGGCACTCCGGTTCCTTCACCGTATCAAATGCCTTCTTCACGTGAACTGGAACGCATTCAGCAAAACTTAGTTCTGTTTAATAATGACACGTTGACTCCCAGGAAGCGATGGGCGGAAGTTACATTGCGAGATGGTTCACGCGTGACGATGACAGGCTTCGGCTTTACGGCTGAACCTACGTTGACAATCCGGTTTTACACAGTAAAAAGATTCGATCTGACCTCATTGGCAACAGATGAGCTGGAAACGATGGATGCTACCATGAAAGATTTAATCGTCTGTTTAATCCGATCGTACTTTAATATGGTGGTTATTGGCCCAACCAATTCGGGGAAGACGCATTTAATCAAAGCTATTATTGGGGAAATGGATGACAACGAACGGATCATTACGATTGAATCGAGATTTGAGTTGAATTTGAAGCGGGATTTCCCATCAAAAAATATTGTGGAATATGAAATTGATGAGGAGGACTCCCGGCACTCCGGTTTGCAAGCTTTTAAATTAGCATTAAGACAATCTCCTAAACGCATATGTCATGCAGAAATTCGTGATGATGACGCTAACTTATATGTAAGAGCCTGTACACGAGGTCATGATGGGAGCATTACTTCCGTTCATGTGGGTGAACTTGAAGATGTGCCCGATGCCATTAGTGATATGTGCATGTTAGATGGCAGGGGGATGAATTCACATCGTTTAACGAAAAGAATCACGGAATATGTTACACAAATCGGCATCGAGATGGCGGTTGTTAAGGGGAAAAGAAAAATTGTGCGCATTGGCGAATATGAATACGACAATGAGGAGGTGAAAGTTACGGATCTCGCGCTTTATGACAATATGACCGAACGATGGACATTTCCCGGGAAATTGTCACATCGTGCTTTGCAGAAAATAGTTAAACATGACCAAGATGGGTTTGTTTTGTTGACGAATCTCGGTTTTATTAAGAAAGAGGACGATGGAATCGAATGATTTTCGCCAAATATGTATGTCTGATGTTGTTGTTTGTTCTTATTTATGTGTTCATTCATTCCCTTCTACACCTTGTAATCCGACAACGCAAAGCCAGATATAGACTGCATTATGTCAGAAGCTCTGCATTAGGAAACAAATTGAGTGATTTTTTAGGCAAAAGGAGTATGTTCGTTAGGCACATAAAGGAATTGATGGAATCCGTCGAATCGAAAATGAGTGTGATGGGGATGATGACGGCGAGTGTCGTATTATTGTTAAGCGGCTTATTGGTAGGGGCTTTATTTTTTCAAACCGTAAAAGGGGTTATAGTCGTTACCTTCATTTGCGTTTCATTGCCCTATATGCTGCTTCGCATGAAGCTGATCAGTGTAAGATTGCAAACTAGATTAGAGTTTCTGCCGGCTGTCGAAGTGTTCTATCAGTACTATATGATTGATCCTAATAAAAACATGAAAGTTGCCCTTAAGTTTTGTTTAGAAGAAAATCGAATTTTACACCCGATTAAGCCCGTATTTGAGCACTTATATCGTAATTTAATGACACAGAGGGAGACTGAGGAGTGTTTGAGAATTTTTGCGCTTACGTTAGGTCATACATGGGCAGATTATTTTATCAGTATTATGCGTGTAGCATTAAAAGAAGGCAATCACGTAGGACAAAGCTTGAAAGAGTTGATTACGGATATGAGGAAGGCCCAGCGTACTGATCAAATCGAAAGAAATCGACTTCTCGAAATTAGAATTGCTAATTTCACACCGATCTTCTTCCTCGCTTTATTTTTATTTATTAATTTTAAGGTGAATACCGAAAATGCCTATTTATATTACATGATTGACCCTGATGGACGGAATATGCTGTTGGACTCCCTACTGCTTATTTTTATCTCATTTTTAATGGGATTGTACTTATCTATGCGAAGGATGTGAGAGCGACAAAAGTGATTATTGAAAGCTCACAGCTTACAATTTTGCAGACAGCTTCGAACCTAACGCTTTTTATTCTTTTTATGACGATCTTCTATCACAGCCTCCTTTATGTACCTATGAGGATAAAAAGGTGGAGGTCGTATCACATCAAAAGAACACTTCAAGAGACGAAAATGCCTTCCTGGCTGTTCGCTTGTTTACGAATAAGCAGCCAAAATATAGAGGAGAAGCGACAGCTACTGCTTGGTTGCGGTATATGGATGGATGCTGCCCTTTATGAAAGTGTCAGAAGGTTATCGATCGTTGGGGTCTTTGCTATTGGAGCTTTAGCTTATGGGGCGAAGGAGTATTCCTGGCTGGCTTTTCTGATTGAACCGATCTATGTCATGATGGGGGCCGGATGTCTTCTGATTTTCTTGCTTTTTGATAAGAAGACATTGGCACAATTGAAAGAGCAGCGGGCGCATCGAATTATTAAAGAGATTTATTTAATTAGCCATCATCTGCTTTATTACGATAATTCACATATGAATTTGCATGCGAAACTCTTATTATGTGCAGGTCATACACGCTATATAAAGTCTCATTTTCAATGCATGTTAAATGAATGGTATCAAGGTGCTGAGATCGCCATTCAGCATTTTCAAGCGAGGTTGGGTACCGATGAAGCGCATAGCTTTGGGGAAACCATCAATGCAATGAGACTGAATGAACATAGCAGTTATTATGAGTTATTAAAGCAGCGGATTCAAGACTATAAAGAGAAGATGGAATTGGTTCAAGCCAGTAAAAAAGAAACCGTATCGTATGTCTTATTCGTATTAGCGGGATTACCGATTTTGAACACTTTTCGTGTATTCATGTATCCATGGATAGCAGACGGCCAACGCTTGTTTAATGCCATTAACTAAGAAAAGAGGGAATTTATGAGAAATATTTTGATAACCGTAATGATGTTAATTGTTGTAGCTCTTCTTTTTACATCCATTATTAATAATGGGTCTACGGGGATGAGAAAGAATATTGAAACTCATGGGACGAAGGCTAATACAGATATTACGGCTTTACAGCCTTAACGGGGGATGCAGTGTGAGGTCAATCCTTGTGACTGTGATGTTAGTCATGGTGGTGATGGTGATTTATAGCCATGTTGTGGGCGGTAGTGCAGGTACTCGCAACCAAATTAGTCTTAGCGGCGCAAGAATCAATGGGACGATTGAGCGGATTGATCCGTGAAGCAGATTCTTGTTTTCATTCTTTTCGCGACCCTGCTTTGTTGGTTTATGTTTTCGCCTATTTATAAACATGTGATTATTGCCAGACAAGCTATTTTGCAAAAAGAAGTCGATTACTTGCTTGAAATCGGTGCCAATGCTAGGCATGGCTACATTAATGAAGCGATGTTGCAGGCATCGCGAGAACGGATGGAAGAGAGAGGATTTGTTCCCGGAGATCTTGTCTATACGATAACGACAACTACGGGAGCCACGGGTATGGATGCGAGTCGGCCGATCTGGAGAGGAACGGGTTTATCTTTGCATATATCTTATCCGTATCATCGGCTTTTTGTGATCGACCAGCTTATCGGTATTACGGTTCCTAAACAAACGGATCGCATGGGAGCGGCGGGAATGAAAATGAGTGAATATGTGCCTTGAGAATTTAATACTCGTGCCAAGGGGATAGGATGTATAAACTACTTTTAATGGTGTTAATGAGTGTGGTTTATATGGGGTTGTCTGCCTTACAGACAGATGAAGAAATAGCGATGCATACGCTTTTTCACGGCAAGCATGCATTGAATCGCGCCGTTCATGCAGCTGCTCAGCAAAATGATCAAGTCAAACTGGCACGGGGTATTCATGCAATCGATGAAATGAAGGCGAGAGATGAGGCGCTGCGGTATCTCCGAGCTAATTTGAGGTTGAATGCAGGAAATGAACCCTTACCGGATACTTTTTTACGCAGCCTTGTTGTTGTGGAGTTGTTTAAGGTAGTTAATGATGGGGAGGTCTTTCCTTATCACTATACCGATGCGCTTAATAATTATTCTGTCACCTTGGACAGACCGGGTGTGATTATGTTTATTCGTCTGGAATTTCCACGGACGTATTCGGTGCTGCAGCCGATCACATGGACAATTAAAGCTTCGGAGGAGATCGTATTTTGAACTTGTAAGGAATAAAAGGGAATAGGACGATTTCGTATTTAGGATGCGAGAGGTATAATGTGGAGGTGATGTGTGAATTCGGTTTATTTGAGGAGTTGTGCTCGTGTCTATATTTTCAAAAAGACAACAATGGCTGCAAACACAGTTGGTCCAGCGCGGATGGTCTGGCTTCCTGGTTACGCAAAATGTAGATTTATATTATTATACGGGCTCGATGCAAACGGGGTATTTGTTTATCCCAGCAGAAGGGGAGCCTGTTTACCTCGTTCGTCGAAGTTTAGCACGAGCGGAGGAGGAAGCGGCAGCGGCCGTGGAAGCGCTCGGGTCTTTGAAGACGCTCAAAGAGCGTCTTGCGGCCCGCTATGCAGGGCTGCCGGAAAGTTTCGCAGCAGGTACGCTGCGAATTGCAACAGAGCTGGACGTGTTACCCGTCCAGCAGTTCCAGCGCTTGCAGGCCGCCTTTCCAGGCGCGGCCTGGGAGGACGGCTCGCTGCTCGTGCGCGAGCAGCGAATGATCAAATCGCCGGATGAAATCACGGCGATTCGGCAGGCTGCGCACATCGTGGACGCAGCTTTGGAAGCGGTCATCCCTCACATTCGTGAGGGGATGGCGGAGTTTGAGCTGATGGCGCTCATCGAGCATCAGCTCCGCATGCGCGGGCACCAAGGGCTGATGCGCATGCGCGCCTACAATTCCGAGTTAATCACCGGAATGGTAGCGGCAGGCGCGGCGGCAGCGGTGCCCACTTATTTCGACGGGCCGGCCGGGGGCACGGGGCTCCACCCGTCCAGCCCGCAAAGCTCAGGCCGCGCGCTGATTCAGCGCGGCGAACCGATTCTCGTCGATCTCGGCTGCTCGATCGACGGCTATTTGATCGATCAGACGCGTACGCTCGTGATCGGCGAACTAGACCCTGAGCTGCAAAGGGCCTACGACGTGGCGGAGCAGGTGCTCCATGCCACGGAAGCTAGGCTGCAGCCGGGAATGATCGCCGAGCATCTGTATCTGCTCGCGTTGGATCAAGTCGAGGAAGCGGGGCTGAGCGCTCACTTCATGGGTTACGGCGCTGACCAAGTGAAATTCCTTGGTCACGGTATCGGACTCGAAATCGATGAACTTCCCGTTCTCGCCAAAGGCTTCAAATACCCGCTGGCACCTGGTATGGTCATCGCAATTGAACCTAAATTTACGTTTCCCGGACGAGGAGTCGTTGGGATTGAGGATACGTACTTAATCACAGACACAGGGTATGAGAAGTTATCTATTACCCGCGATAAAGTTATTCACATTTAACATTTTTACAACAAAAGACTACCCTGAGCCACTAGGCTGCGAGGGTAGTCTTTTGCATATCAAGAAGGATTACTCTTGAATTTTTTGTATAACCTTATCTATCAACCCATATTTTCTTGCATCTTCGGCTTCTAGGAAGTAATCGCGGTCTGTGTCGAGCTCAATTTTTTCAATAGGCTGCTTCGTAGTTTCAGAGAGAATGCGATTGAGTGTGTTGCGCGTTTTGAGAATGTGTTGAGTACGAATATGGATATCGCTGGCTTGCCCTTGTGCGCCGCCCCATGGTTGGTGAATCATCACTTCTGCGTTAGGAAGAGCGTATCTTTTGCCGGGTGCTCCAGCAGTTAAGAGAATCGCGCCCATGGATGCGGCCATCCCTACGCAGATTGTCGATACATCGGGTTTAATGAAATTCATGGTGTCATATATAGCCAGACCTGCAGATGTGGAACCTCCAGGAGAATTAATATATAACGAAATATCCTTCTCCGGATCTTCGGCAGATAGGAAGAGCAGTTGGGCAACAATGGCGTTCGCTACATGATCGTCTACTTCTGTACCCAGGAATACGATACGGTCTTTAAGTAAACGGGAGTAAATGTCGTAGGAGCGCTCGCCACGAGCGGTTTGTTCAACAACCATAGGTATAAAACTCATTGGTATCATCCTCTTTCCATATTTGTTTATTAGGCAGCCATTCCTTGAATAGTAGGCGTGTTCAACGATGTTTGGCGACCAAAGCCGGAGGAAATCATGATTAACCGGATTGGTTCTTCAACTTGATTCGTGTAAATTTCTCGAACAGAGACGGTAGCTTCTGACTCGGTATGCTTAGCGCTTTGTCTGCGATAGGTGTCGATAGAAATGACATGTTCATTCTTTTTCTGCGTGTGATTAGCGGTTTGTTCCCAAACGACAACAGATGAAGCCGTACTGCTGGGCTTGCTGGCAGACTGTTTTTGATCCATGAGAATGCCTCCTTTAAAGGTGGAAGATTGGATACTCAACTTTCTTGGGGCTTTGGATACACAGCTAAGAGAACTTGATACGCCTGATTTTCGGCTGAGGCCGCGGAATAGCGTTGAACCATTTGCTCAACCAACGCTGTGTATTCCTCAACGAACGCTTGCCTTTGCACTTCATCACACAGATGAACTTGGAATTGAAGGGATGCGCTGGGAATCACTTCATTCGCTTCGCACTGCTCCATAAGCAGCATGGCATCTCGCTTGATTCGCTCCGATGTAGTAACGAGGTGAGCGAGTGAGCTTTGGTCCTTCAATTTTTGCAACGTTTCGGGTTTCATACTGAGCGACTCGGCCAAAACAAATGTTTTGGCAATGGATCGGTACAGTACCTCGACCAAATTGCGTACTTGGCGAGTGCCCACTTTTTGAACTAAACCTGCTTTTTCCAACGCTTTAAGGTGATAATTAATGCGCTGAGCGGTTTCCCCCAGTATTCGGGCAACTTCAGCCGCTGATGCAGGCTCCATAAGCTGAGCGATAATCTCGCCGCGAATCGGGTTCAACAGAACTGTCGCTTGCTCGGGCGATTGGATATAGAAGCTGTCTTGCATGTCTTTTAGCATGGAGATGGATGCCTCCAATACAAAATATATGGTACGTAAAAATATTTTATTACGTGAGGAGGGGAATGTCAAGAAGATTGGGCGCCCTACGCTCCTCTATTCCCATCACTTCTGGATTTGGGGGCACATGATCTGTATATGGCTTAAAAAATCGCCTGTGTAGTCGGAAGTATCGAGACGATGTTGGGACTAGTCGTTGGAGGAGATTCCTTCCCACCCTCACAACCCGTTGCGCTGGCGCGGTCACTTTGGAATCCTTCGGTTCTGCATCAGCTGTTACTCTGAAAGTACAAAGCCGTTTCGGTATTAACGGAACCTTCTACAATCTTGGTGACGATCCTGCAACTGGCGGTACGCCGATGGTTTGGCAAATTGCCGCAAAGGATGGACAAAAAGTTGTTAATGGTGGCGATACGAACTGTTACCCGCGGCAAACGATGTACTGCTATACTTATAACGCCAGACATATGTCACCGTAAGCCACGTCTCTACCTTGAGTCAACTCACCGCTGGCAGCAACAAGCTTAACTGTGCTATTGGCGGGGTTGGCTACTATCTCGATAAAAATATCATCTTGGAACAGGACCTTATTAACCAAGTCTCTGCTCTGGAAACGACCTCTTCGGTGAATGGCTTCGGCACAGCGGGTTTCAAGTGTCACCATACGGCCATCGGCTACCGGAGCTCTGACAAGAAAATCATCTTGTTTGCATGTAATGACTCCAGGCATGGCAAGTTCGCTAAATCTTGACGGAATACATCGGGTGCACCGATGCCATCTATCTGGACAGCAACCCGTCCACCATGTTAAGAGCCAGAACTGCAAACGGCACCGTAAAGGAATTCGCAAAAATATCTACCGGCTATAACGTACTTAACTACGTGACCGCTAAGTCTGGTGTTACCTGGACCGACTGCTAATTTTCTCTACTTAGGCGAAAGGAGGAAGAGGCTCTGCGGAGCTTCCTCCTCCTTCGCCCCTCACGGAAAGCCAATGCCGAATGAGGTTACTGCTTTATCGATCGTCTTATCGTTTCTGATTCTCTCCGTTGCGTTTCGGCAAGTAAGGCTTCTCCTCAAGCTGAAGGATTTGTTTGAGGTGGATTTGAAAGCCAAACGTAAAAATGTACACTTGGAGGAAGATGATTTGACTTAAAGAGGGGATTCCGTTGGTCCCTGTAATGTTGGTTGGCTCTATTCTTGTTACTTCTATCTTGTTCTATGTTCAATCGATGACAGTTAGTCATATCCGAAAACTGAACAGAGACGGTAGGGTGTTCTTGTGGCATCTTAGGTCGTGTCGGCAAAAAATAAGGCCACGTATCCCGTGGCCTTTTATTGGTGAAATCATTGTTATTAAAAAAGACAAGTTATAACTATTAGTTGTCCTATAAGCATGACATGTATTGTACCCGAATATGTCCAGATCATCCAAAACTTATGTTTTTTATGGAATTAATTGCTAAATACACTCTTAAAAGGAGAACGTATGTTTTGTATAATCAAACATACAAATCGTAAAAAAATTCATAACAAAAAAGGGGCAAAAAAATGCATCAAGTGGTATCGAATCTTATTTTTAAAACGGAAATTTTAGAGAAAATGAAACCCACTAAGCTAACTAGGTTTATTAGAAGCATTCTGTGCTCAGAACCGAATGATACACAGATTCAGTATGCAAATTACGATACAGAAGATTACAGTTCTTTTGCTTTGTTACTTAATAACGACTCTGAAGGATTTTCTCACAACCACTATTTCTACATGGATGTAGTAGACAAACAATTTGATCAGTACCTCTACTATTCCATACCGAAATCGAACTTGAAAATATTACTTGAACAATTAAAGACTTGGGCACTTTAGCAACCAAGTCTTTAATAATTTAATCTTAACCCTTGATATTCTTTTATTAACTTAGACAAAAGAGATCGTTGGAAGTAATCCTCATTTTTGTATATCGTCAGATAAACCGGTATATCATTGTGGAATTTCACTTTTTAACATAGTCAGATTTACGTTTAAAGTAAATTTAAAATGAGCCCAATCATCGCTATTTCCAACGATTTCTTTCTCAATTTCCTCTATAGGAATCCAGTCGGTGTTGCTATTTAATTGCTCTATTTATGACTGTCTTAACGGTTTATTAACTTCTGGCAACCCGTCATAGTACTTTTCAACGTTGTTTTTTAATATCAAGCATACTTCCGCTGATAAGGGATTTTTATGCTTTAACAATATCACAAAAAATGTAGTCGTTCGATATATGCATATTATACCTGAAAATGGTATAATTGGGAAATTAATTGCTAGAATGTTTCGAGCTGCTTCTATGCCTGCTACTTGCTGAAACTCGAAACACTGAAACTTTCCTGACTTAGTCACCTACGATGAAACAAATCCAGAGAGTTGAGCGTCTAAATAGTAAGCTATTCGAAAAGGAGATCCTATGAAGCGATATATCTTTGTCTTTCTAATTGTGTTGGCCAGCGCAACGGGTTGTGCGGAGAATGAATCTCCTCCAGCAAATAGTCCCGTCGTTTCGGTACTGCCAAGTACAGACACTCATTCTTTTAAGCCGCATACCGATCATGTGCCTCCGAACCCTGAAGTGATGGGGTTAGAGGAACGCAAAATATTATCGCCGTTGGGCCAAGAACTGGTAGCTCTACTGGATGATTATATGTATGTGTTTAACAACCGCATTCCACAAAAGTACGAAGATAAGTTCGGGGCAGTGGATCCGGCGGGTTCAGTGCAGCATACAGAGGGAGAAACATTAAAGCTGAAGGCCACGGGTCTGATCCGGGCGGATGGTCCCTCAGTCACCATTGTTGCTTATGCGGAACTACGCCATCAAGCGAGTGATCCGAATCCATTTTGGAGTGGAACACAACTATTCCGGTTTCAAATTGTAGATGAGGAGTTGAAGTTGGGGTACTGGAACGAATCAGCCCCATAATCCTTTTTAGTCAGGGGTTTGCACGGATCGGGGAGTCCACTTGAAAGGAAGCGATTGGAGAGAGAACGTTAAAAGGAAAGCCAGGGGCTCCGCCGCGGATGATCTGATGGGGATCCGCATCCGTGCCCGCGAATGAAGATAACGAACGGGATTAGAAAAAAAGAAAAGATGCATATAGTATTGCGTAATGCAACGCTACATGATATAGTGATGGCAAGGTTAAGGAATATGAGCTAAACGACAGCGCTAGGAATGTAGGGGAAACATTCCTAGCGTTGGAAACCCCACTCTTTTTTTAACCTAAAATAAAGCGTTACGTTACGCTACAAAACAGGAGGAATACAATATGTCTAATGCACGTTATAACACGTTTGTTACTAATGGTGTGACTTGCCACGTGATTGTGGCTGACTATGATGCGGTTACAGTGGAAACCTTCGGCTCCAGTTCATCTGGTACTCTGCAAGGGCAAAACCGTTACGGGATTAACGGAACCTTCTACGGTAAGAATCCTGATACGGTTTGGCAAATTGCCGCAAAAGATGGGGCAAAAGTTATCACAGGTGGCGATGTGAACTGTTACCCGCGACAAACGATGTACTGCTATACGTATGGCGGCTCTACATATGTTGCTGTGTCCCACGTATCTACCTTGAGTCAACTCACTAGCGGAAGCAACCCTATTAAATGGGCCATTGGCGGGGTTGGCTACTACCTCGACAAGTACTATGATCCCAACACCGGAGAGCAGGCCTTCATCAATGAAGTCTCTGCTCTGGAAAACACGAATGGGAATTATAATGATCCGGTGTATAATTTCAGCGTTCCGGGTGCGAAGATGTACCATACTGCCATCGGATACCGGAGCTCGGACAAGAAAGTCATCATGCTTGCATGTAACGACTCCAGTGCATGGCAAGTTCGCAAAATCATGAAGGAGTACATCGGATGCACCGATGCCATCTATCTGGATAGCAACCCGTCCACCATGTTGCGAGCCAGAAATGCAGCCGGTGCCCCAAAGGAATTCGCCGCCGTGACAAGCAACGTACTTAACTACGTGACCGTTAAGACTGATGCTACCTGGACCGACGTCTAATTTTCACTTCTCAGGCTGAAAGGGAAAGGAGGGAGAGGCTCTACAGAGCATCCTCCTCCTCGCCCCACTCGGAAAGGGGGCCTAGCCCATGCCGAATGATGTTACTGCTATTGCAGTAGTCTTATCCTTTCTTATTCTCTCCGTTGCGTTTCGGCAAGTAAGTCTTCACCTCAAGCTGAAGGATTTGTTTGAAGTAAACTTAAAAGCAGCCAAACGGAAAGCTAAACCGGTGGACGATGAGCACTTGGATTAAGGAGGACTATTTCCCATGGTTCCTATAATGTTGATCGGTTCTATATTGTTT
>NZ_VRTT01000032.1 GCF_008017805.1 Paenibacillus sp. N3.4
TGGTGAAGTCCGTACCTTCGCTCAAGAACGTACAGTACACGCAGTGCTCGGTGTGGAACATCGGCATATGCTGATGGATGACCACCTCAAGCTTGGAAGTTTCAGCACGGCGAAGCAAATCGACCATTTGCTGAATGTTCAAGTCGTACGAAGGTGTTATTTTGGATAAACCCGCCTCCAAGAAGAGCGCGGCCGTTTTGTGGTTAGCCACATTGAGCGAGAAGTCTCCGATGAGCTGCGGCTGCGGCGCATCCGGATGCTCCAAGCGATGCTTCAAGAAGAAGTAAGCCGCGCCTGTGTTACGAATCAACACCGCATCAGGTTTAAGCTTCAGTATATTGTTAAAATAGCCTGTTTCCCCAGGCATGTGAATCCGCGGTGTCGCCAAGGCGATTCGGCGGCCGGCAGCATGGACAGCTTCAACTGCCGCAGGGAACTGCTTAATAAATTCAAAATCAGCGTAAATGAGCTGTACATCATCAGTCGTTTCTAGTACAGCCTTCACCTGATCCAGGTTGCGGCAGAGTGCGGTTAGCTCCACAGCGCGGCGATCCGCCAGGGATAGCGCAGGCGTATGAACGGCGGCTTCATGGCGCTCCGTCACAGACGGGAGCACGTCGTCGTAAACGCCGACGTCACGCTTGATGTAAGCGCGCGGCTTCTGCCGCTCGTCTTCCATCAACTCAACAGCACTGCGTCGCATGCTGTTCAGCTCGCGCATCGGCACGATAAGCTCACCCACAAGCTGGACTTCCAGCTGGCTGAGTTCGTAAATCGTGCCGCCAAGGCGACCGAACTGCTCGGTGAAGAGCTGTTCGTCCATAGGTCTTTTTTCCGCACGAACCAGCGGAAGCTCGGACTGAACGAAGACGGTATGCCCGCCTCGGATATCTGTCCACCAGCTTTTGAGCGTCTCGCCTTCAACACCGCTAATCTTAATGCTGACCGGGAATGTCCGGTAAGGCTTATCGGTCTCGAAGGTCTGGCGCAGGCGCTTGTCGAGATGCGGATCGTTCGTCTTCCAAATGCGGTCACCGACATGCAGACGACTTAACTCAACATCGTTGCGGCCCATAATAATTTCGATGAGTCCGCCCTCGGCTTCGCCTTCGAGCTTCTCACCTTTGCGGCGCAAGTCATAGATTCGCCCGCCTTCTTCTTTCTTCGTGGGATCTCCTGCATCGAAGACGACACCGTCTCCACGCTTAATCGGCGCCTCGAGCTCGCATATCACGCCATCGCGCAAAATTTGCTTGATACGGCCAACGAAAACCCCGCGGCTTTTGGGAAACGTCCCATCGACAAGCTGCTTATTGTTGGTTCCATTCAAGAAGCCAACGGTAAATCCACGCGAGAAGCTCTGCTGCAGCTCACGAACCTCTTCTTTCGACGGACGAGCATCCTCTCCATCGAAATAACGGTCAATCGCTCGGCGATATTTACTCACGACATTCGCCACGTATTCAGGGGTTTTCAAACGCCCTTCAATTTTAAAAGAACGCACGCCAGCTTCAATCAATTCCGGCACAATCTCAATGGCCGCCAAGTCCTTAGGCGAAAGCAAATAAGTCACGTCACCCATCGGTTTTTGGACACCATCCACCATCAGGTCATACGGCAGACGGCATGCCTGCGCGCACTCCCCACGGTTAGCGGAGCGTCCGCCCCACATTTCGGAAGTCAAGCATTGACCGGAGTACGAAACGCAAAGCGCGCCATGTACGAACACTTCCATCGGAAGCTTGGCTTGATCACCGATTTGCTTGATCTGTTTCAGGTTATTCTCACGACCGAGAACAACGCGTTCAATGTCGAACGGTTTCGTAAATTCAACTGCCTCCGGCGATGTAATCGTCATCTGTGTCGATCCGTGAATCGGGAAATCCGGAGAAATCTCGCGAATCATTTTAACCAAACCAAGATCCTGCACAATAACCGCGTCAACACCCGCATCCACACAAGCTTCAATTAACTGCTTCGCCTCATTCAACTCTTCCTCGAAAACGAGAATGTTAAACGTTAGGAAGCCTTGAACCCCGTACAAATGAAGAAACGACATAATGTCCGGCAATTCTGCCATCGTAAAATTATGCGCTCTAGCTCGTGCATTAAATTTCTCCACACCAAAAAACACGGCATCTGCCCCATTGGCAACAGCCGCTCGCAAACAATCCCAGTCCCCCGCAGGAGCCAGCAACTCTATATCTTCTCTGCGTATCGTACGCATGGCAGCAAATCCTTTCAATAATAGATCCTCAGGTAACCCTCAAAGTCTTCTCTTTAGTGTAACAGAAAGGATAGGTAGGAATCTAGGGCTTAGGTGTTTTGCAAAGTTACCCAAATTCCTACAGCTTTCGCTCTTTTCCAAACGTTTCCTAGAAGGAAGCGGCCCTTTTAAAAGTTAACAAACGTACCTATGAATGCTATAATGGCAAGGATAGTGACCATCTTAGTAATTGAGGGATACCTTTGGCTTTGTCGAAAATTCGTTATGCGAAACTACTTATTGGACTATTCATTGGCATCCTGTTGCTTCTTGCGCTTCTTTTCTTTTTGCCTAAAGTGGACCAAACGAAGCTTTTGTATGCCACGAGCGGAGAAAAGTATGACACGGCAGCCTATGGTAATTTTCAGCAAACCTTACAAGCAGGCGTTCGTATTGAGAAACAAAACCTGCATCTCCTATCTGCAAGCAAGCTTCGCGCTTACGATGCTATTTATCTAGATCCCGCCCTCGGAGAAGACGCCGGGTGGGCAGAACAATCAACGAAGCTTATAAACTTCGTGAAGCAAGGCGGACATTTATTGTTGGAAAACGGCTTTGCTGCCAGCTTTCCAGCCGATTTCCTCGGTGCTGGGCAGATCGTTGACATGAAAACCGTGAAAGCCGCTGCGAATGCTGCTCCCAACACAGGCGGATCACCCGATTTTAGTTACCCTGAGGTACCTTACAACCTGCAAGGCGTGCAGCAAGCTTTTCGATTATTTACGCAAAGTTATTTTAAACACAATGCCCTTGATAGTTTGCCAGACATGAACTGGGGCTATGGATTTATGCCAACCACTGGCCAAACCATTGTCCAAATGAATCAAGTTTCGCTTGCTATGCTCAATCGTGTAGGTAAGGGCGCTGTGTTAATCAGCAGCAATTTCTTACCTAATCGTTATTTTCCAACCGGCTATGATATGCAAAGCGGCATGGACCCGAATCAAGGTTTCGCTCAGCTGGCTGCCAATTATCAAGCAGAGAATAATAAACCAATTCCGGGAACGACTTATTTCAATAAGAAAGCTTTGCCCATTGAACCTTATTTTAACTTCTCTTTTGCCGCAGCAAACATGCAGTATCGTAGTGAACTGCTTGCTTATGTAGCGAAAGATACACTCGGGTACAGTGTACGCAAAATACTTGGCCCCTATGGACGGCCTGCTATGGCTTTCCAGAATCATTTTGAGGCCATGCCGGCTATTCAACAGAAGGATGGCATCGCTTGGGCGGAGACGCTCAAAAAGTATGACGAGATCCCGTCGTTCACTCTTGTGCGCAACGCCTTCTATTGGGGGCAGTGGCGCGAGAGCATCACTGTGCAGCTCAATATGGGAACGAATGCGCAGCCGAAGTTCGTCGGAGAGCTGCCTGGCTCCGGCTACGCGAGCGGTTTGCACGTGATGGCTGACGGGAAGCCGCTGCGGCAGGCATTGTTTCCGCAGTATCGCGATCTAGCCAGCGCGATTGAACTGCCTTACCGCGCGTACCCGGCCGCTGCGGATTTGAATGGCGACGGCCGCATGGATATCGTGGCCGGCAGTTCCGACGGATTCGTGTATGTGTACACGAATCTAGGCAGTAACGCTGCGGCCTATGCGAGCGAGCCGCCGCCTGAGGGCCTGGCGCTGCCGGACACGTTCGCGCGCCTGTGAAGCTGCTGCTGGAGTCCGGCGCGCCGCTCCAGCTTGGGGCCTACACCACCGTTCACGTTGCAGATGTGAACGGGGACGGCCGTCCGGACCTCGTCGTCTCCGACGAGTCCGGGGCTGTTCAGTTCCTGCCGCAGCTTGCTGACGGCAGGTTCGGGAAGCCCGCGCCCGTGCTCGCGGGCGGAAAACCGCTGCAGCTGCCCGGAGGGCCTGCAGCGCCGCTCGTCGCCGATATGACCGGCGACGGTAAGCTCGACCTCGTCCTGGGCGCAGCCGACGGACGAGTGCTGCTCTACAAGGGCCGCAGCGCAGCGGCCCTTGATCTAGAGCCAATGGGCAGCGTACTGTTCAAGCTGCCCCATAACGCTACACACGCCGCGCCAAGCGCGCGTGACATGAACGGCGATGGCCGACTCGATCTCGTGGTCGGCAGCAGCGACGGGGACCTGCAAGTGTACCTCCAAAGCGCCGATGGCGCTTGGACGGCACAAGGTCCCCTTGAGGGGACAAACCTCAACCAAGTCGGGAATCATGCCTTGGTTGCCGGACACTACTCCGTTCCGCTGTGGCTGGATCTCAACCACAACGGCAAAGACGACTTAGTCGTCGGCGGCATCGAATTCGGTTCACCTGTAGCCATCGACGATCCGCAGTTTCCTTATAAGGAACAGCTTAACGCATTCATTAAATACGCAGCGGATAATCACTTGGATCTGAATCCGCATGTGTTTGTACATAATTTTAAAAGTAGCTCTGAAGAGCGCACCGAAATCGCCCTGCATAAGCAAGCTTTTGACAAGCTGGGCATTCCATGGCTGCATCCTGGAACGAATCAACATACTTGGCGCATCAATAATCAAGATCATGAGATGACCTTGCGCAGCGAACAGCAGCAGTCCATGTGGTACAATTTTGGTTTCTTGCCATCCGAGTCGCCCGTTGTCTCTCGTCCTGATGCCATTTGGTCACTTCCCTTCCTGCTTATGGATAAGCAAGGAAGCACAGACTCAACCATGTTAATTCATACGCCAACACCCGTGCTCCGGACAGGAGACTACGCGACAACAGACGTTTTTGAATCCATGGTTCAATTGGATATGCCGATTGATTATTTCGAGCACATCGAGTACCATTTCCGGTACCGGCCAAAATTGCCGATTTAACCGATTTCGCCGACTATTTTGACAAGCTTCGTACGAAGCATGATTATAATTTCATGACGGAAACGCAGATGGCTAAGTCTTTCTTAACCGCATTGAAAAGTGAAGTGCGTATCAGTCAGTCATGGGCGTCCTATTTATGGGACAAGCTGAAGGATCGTTTGTCCAAAGGCAGCCCCCACTGGCATTCGACTTTGACCCCACTTACTAACAACGTACCAAGTTTGGCGGATGATTACACGGATACGCTTGGTGTCGTTATTGAAAAAGGCGAGAAGTTAGCACAGTACTCCTTACAAAGCGATTCAACGATTTACACGACATTAAATAATCGATTCTATATAGGTCTGGCCAAGTCTTCATCGATTAGTATTGGACCCACACAAGATCAACTGCATATGGTTCGTTCCAACGTGCCCTTTGTCCTTACTCAACAAGGTAAGACTCATCAACTAGAACTGAAATCTGCTGGCTTGCAGCAAATTAAGCTGTACAGTCCTGATGAGCTTGTATTTGAAGGATCCGATGTGAAGACCACCTACGATGCCCAAACGCATATGTATACCATCACCAGGTATGGGGATTTAACAACTATTTCTTTTACCAAAAAAGCGAAATAACCCAGCACTAACTGAATTGACCACTCTTACAACAAACCAGGAGGCTTTCCATCATGTCTAATGAAGATCTATTAGCGCAGCTCGAACAGCATATTCGCGAGCGTTACGAAATTGCTGAGGATGACGATGACTTCGACATTGACGTTCATCTGTTTGATTATGGGTTTATCGATTCCATTGGCGCTACTGCGCTAATCGCCCATATCGAGAAAACGTACAATCTCCAAGTAACGAATCAAGATCTAATGCTTTACTCTATGAACACCGTTCGTGAAATTGCCGATTTTATTTCGAAGAAGACTGCGAGGTAACCCACCCATGATGGCATGTAAAATTTCTTTAGCAGGTTTGGCTGAGAGTCAGCATGGTCAAGTCAAATATGCTTCCGCCTTTGCTGATGAGCACATCCAGGACATTTCTCTTGAGGATGGACACATTCATATTACCCATAACTCTCCGGGTGGTAACGAGCGCATTATTGAGCGCGTAGAACGTCTCATTGAGCGTTTCTCCCACGGTGATTTCGGCTTTAAAGAGAATATTCTGTTCGAGCATAAAGTGGATACGCCGTACGAAGGAGATATTATCGCTGAGTTAGTCGAACGTAAGGCCATTAAAGTGCTGGAACCGGGACTCTTCATCTTCCGTGAACCTTTCTCCAGCCTGATGCGCTTCTTGGATTACTCCTTTGTGACCAAAATTGCCAAGCGTTTCGAAGGCATGCAGGAAGAATCTTATCCTGCTGTCATTCACAGTCATACGCTGAATAAAACCAATCATTTTACTTCATTCCCAGAGCACATTCACTTCGTCACGCATTTGCGCGAGGATTTGGACGTCATCGAGTCCTTCTCACAGTCCATTCGCGAAGCTGGCGGTTGGAACCAGAACGAGCCTCTAGCACTGGATACCAACATGGTGAAGCCGAACTTCATGATGAATCCCTCCACTTGCTATCACTGTTATGAAGGCTTAGAGAATGAAACGCTCGAAGGAGATGGCATCGTCGTCACAGCTATTGCGAAATGTCATCGTTTCGAATCCAAAAACCATACTGATTTCGGTCGCTTACTTGATTTCTCGATGCGTGAAATTATTTTCGTTGGGAAGCCTGACTTCGTCAAAGAAAATCGCTTGAAATCGATTGAATATCTCAAAGAGCTAGCCGTAGAATGGAACGTAGACAGCATGATGGAAATCGCCAATGATCCGTTCTTCACGAACGACTTCCAAGTGAAAGCTTCTTTCCAACGCAATCAAGAAATGAAATACGAGCTGCGCCTAAGCATTCCGCATGTGAAGAAGTCCATCGCCTGCTCCTCTGTTAATTTTCACAGCAATACATTTGGAAATGCCTTCAATATTAAAATGGGCAAACGTAATGCCGTTACAGGCTGCGTAGGCTTTGGCATAGAGCGCTGGGCATTCGCCTTCTTGGCACAATACGGTCTCGACGAGCAGCAGTGGCCTGCGGCATTCCGTGAGCAATACCATGCATGGCAAGAAAAAGCACTTTAGTTTAAAATGTTCCGTGTTAACCCAATACATTGATAATGAGTGATACCCTTGAAAGCAGCCGCATTTCTCAAAAAAAACAGCTTCGTGCTCGGCCTCCTGCTGGCTCTCGTTGTCTCCGACCTGCTCATTTCCTGGTGGAACCCGATGGTCAGCTCACGCCGGTTTTACAAAAATGATTTTACCAAAACGCTCTACCATCATGGCTGGTCCCAATCGGGACCGGTTTTCTTTGGTAATTCGTCTGTAACGGGTGCTTATATCGAAGACAAGTCAGACGCTCATTTGGTTGAAATGGGTCTTTCCTATGGGAAGCTGACTGACCTTAAGGGAATTCTCGCAGATCATCTCTACCAGGTTCGTGATGAGCTTGTTATCGGAATCGATGTCCATACGATGTTGGATCCCTTGGAAACAGACCCCACCTACCAATGGTTCAAACCCTGGTACCAACCTTACGTCTACACGTACCGCGACTATTTCCGTGACTCCGGTGAGGAATTTGCAAGAAATTTACGCAAAGGCAGCCTCGCCTACGAGCCTCGTTGGATCGATAAAGAGCTATATCCCGGACGCAAAGATGATGCCTTCCTAAAGACGAAATGGGAGGACTATGATAAACGCTTCGGCGCTATGACGTTGAAGGATTTTAAAGACAATCTCGATGCTCTGCAATGGGTAATCGGTTATGCGAAGGAGCACAAGCTCTCGCTTCGTGTCATATGGATGCCATGGAACAAAGGCTACGCCGATCCTCCCTATGTGGCTTCTCTCAAACAAGAAGTGAATAGCCAGCTCCAAGCTGCGAATGTCCCTACACTTGATTTGATGCATACGTATGAACCGCGCTATTTCCATGATCTTGTCCATCTCAATCGGGAAGAGGGCGCTCCGCTGTTTACGAAGGAGGTTGACACATGGTTAAAATCCTTAGGAAAACCATCGAAGTCTTAGTCTATCTCGTGATGTTATATCTGATTTTTATTTATTTTACCGGCAAGGGATTATTTATCTACGAAAAGTTCTAGCACCTGAGTATGGTCATCTAGATTTTCTGAAAAATGAACCGTTCAAGCTTTTTGAAGCGAGGAGTTCTATAGCTATGTTTTATATGCACATGAACGCAATAGTCGCTATGGCTGGCATGATTGCGGTTCTCATGCTCACCCGCAAGTGGGCCGATAACAAACGAATTTTGATGATTGTATTTAGCCTTTGCTTTTTACTGTTTTTCAGCAAAAAACTATGCTTGTTCTACGCTGCCTTCACCATTATTAATTACGGGGGCTTTGTTTTTTTATGCAGAACAAAATTATGGCGGAAAGCGGCCTTTATTTCGGGAATTGCCGCTAATATTATTGGTGTTTTCCTTGGTGTTCGGCTGTATGTCATGGATGTGTTCCACAATCCACTTTTCGATGCCATCATTTACTTAGGACTCATTTATAACGTCTTGAAGGTAATCGATTCTTATTACTTCGCCTACTTCTTTGGAAAAGAAGGTCAAGTGCCGGCAATTGATTACGCCAACTATATTCTGTTCATCCCCACGTTTACATCGGGACCGATTTTAAAGTTTCGCGATTTTATGGCGGACACCAAGAAGCCTTACTCCGTCGATGCTGCACTCTTTGAAAATAGTATAAAGCGAATTATTGTAGGCATGTTCAAAAAAATGGTTGTGGTCACATGGATGACAGGTATTTTCGATCAAGTTCTCAAACAGGACCTTCATACTCATCAATCCTTGTTCCTGTTAATTTGGTTCTATGCGCTCATCTACTTTGATTTCTCTGGTTATTCAGATATGGCGATTGGTTTTGGCCGACTGATGGGATACACGATGCCTGAAAATTTCAAGCGCCCTTTCATGTCTCCGTCTATGACTCAATTTTGGCGAAATTGGCATGCCACACTCGGCGATTTTTTCCGTGATCATATCTTTATGTTCTTCTCTCGCTCCGTACCGTCGCGCTGGGTAGCCTCTAGTTTATCGGTGCTCATTATGGTATTAATGGGCTTGTGGCACGGGTTCACGTGGCTCTATCTCTTTTATGGCCTTTATCACGGTATTATTTTGGCGATAGAAAATCTGCTGAAAATGACGACCGTCAATAAAAAGAAAGTATCCAAAACTTATTTCTATTTCCGCTGTTTCGTCACACAAGCCTTAGTCACGATTTCGGTTATCATCTATAGCTCCAACTATGAAACGGTCCTTCGCATTTATAAAGGCTTGCTTCATTTTACTGGATAAGAGTGGTATAATTTCTAATAGTTCTTACCCATTTACGGAGGTGTACTTAATGAAGTTAGGCGTATTTATGGTTCTGTTTGCTGGAAAGCCTTTGGAGGAAGCATTGGATTACGTTGTTTCCAAAGGTCTTGATTCCGTCGAAATCGGTACAGGCGGCTATCCTGGCGATGCACATTGCAAGCCCAAGGAGCTTC
Source organism: Paenibacillus sp. N3.4 (assembly GCF_008017805.1). Taxonomy (GTDB): domain Bacteria; phylum Bacillota; class Bacilli; order Paenibacillales; family NBRC-103111; genus Paenibacillus_E. Next base: position 9,665 of record NZ_VRTT01000032.1, read on the forward strand.
TTGCTGATGAAAGCAAACTGAAAGCCTTCAAACATGCAGTTGAATCCCGTGGTTTGACAATCAGTGCGCTAAGTGTTCATGGTAACCCTTTGCACCCGCAAAAACATATTGCTAAAGAATTTCACGATGCCATTATAGACACGATTGATTTGGCGCAACGTTTAGAGGTTTCTGTTGTTAATACGTTCTCCGGTTGCCCAGGTGACCATGAGGATGCCAAATATCCGAACTGGCCTGTTGCTCCTTGGCCGAATGATTTCCAAGAGATTTTGGACTGGCAGTGGACGAACAAAGTCATTCCTTATTGGACTGAAGTTGGTAAATACGCATCCGATCGTAATGTGAAAATCGGTTTGGAACTACACGGTGGTTTCTCCGTACATACACCTGCAACCTTGCTTCGCCTTCGTGAAGCTGTAGGTGATGTAATCGGCGCGAATTTGGATCCTAGCCACATGTGGTGGCAAGGTATCGATCCTGTCCAAGCTGTTCATATTCTGGGCCGCGCTGGCGCCATTCACCATTTCCATGCCAAGGATACATCCGTTGATGTGAACAATGTGAATCGCCATGGGGTTACGGATATGCAGTCTTACGCCAATATGCTGGATCGCGCTTGGCAGTTCCGTTCCGTTGGTTACGGACACGATCTTAAAGTTTGGGCGGATATCATGAGCGCTTTGCGTCTGGTTGGTTACGATTATGTGGTGAGCATCGAGCACGAAGACGGATTAATGTCCGTTGATGAAGGTTTCACTAAAGCTGTACAAAATCTCCAACAAGTCCTCATCAAGGAACCTCTTGGTGAGATGTGGTGGGTGTAAGTCCTATAGTCACAAGGATAAACGACTTCGTCGTCCTTTAGGGACGAGAGAGTTTGTCAAGGTAGATGCGAAGCAAATGTATAGACATATACTTTCTTATCTACTAATGAAAGACCTAGCCGAATTCGGGTAGGTCTTTTTTGTACGACAGCCCTGGGTAGTGGGAATTTTCTTTTGTATAAATTCCCAAAAAAGCCCACAGTCTGCGATCTAATGATCACTTTCTGTAGGCTTTTTATCTGTTTCATTCTGAAATTTACCAGCCTTTAATCATAATTACATCCATAAGGCCGAACACAACCAATGACACACCTGCAAATCCTAGAGCAAAGAAATTCTTTTTAGGGGTGATTACCTGTCTGATGAATGCAATCGCAATCACTGCTGTGAAGATCAAAACATAAATATCAAAGCTAGTATACGTGCTTGTTGATGCTTCTGCTGCTGCTTCCGCTAATAACATGGTGAAACCTCCTTATGTACTCGGTGCAAGGCACACGTCCTGCTATTTTAATTCTATGTTAGCTTGATTGGAGACGAGATGCAAGTAATTCCATTGATGTGTAACAAGTTTGTCACCTTTTCAGAAATTGTGAGCCTCAATTCCACCATATAACACATATCAGCAGAGATTTTAATAACTGCTTATGTATGTTTTGACTTGCCTCGTACATATAAATTGTCCATCTCCTCACACATTTATAACTCCAAATGCACGAAGATTGAAAGAAAAACCCTCATTTTCCTTTTTGGAAAACTTGGGTTCTATGCATCGTCTTATGCTGTTTTAAACGACGAGTCCAAAAAATATAGTCGATTCTTTTTGCTCATCCACAGACTCGGCTAGTAGCTTCTGAGCTACTTCTTTCTCCTGCCATGCTAAATATCGAAAGGGATCTATCCCTAAATATGTAACAATCTGTTGCAGCTCTAATGTTCGTTTCATAACAAGCCTCCATAAAATAGATAGATTAAGAATGCTTATATCTCTCGACCATTGATAGTCAGCAAGGGATATTATCCTGTACATCTTGTACTCTAATTATAGGACTAAACTCCTGAATTAGGATAGAGGGTTAAATTGTCGAAGCTTGTATGATTCAATTAAATATTAACAAAATCCACGGTGGACTCGTCGGAATTCATTGTAGATCTGATATTTCATCAAAGAATGTATATGAAATTAGACTCATGATCGTCGAGATCATGAGTCTAATTTTACTTAACAGCTATCCTACCGATTCTTCTAATAATTCAAGACGTTTCACGTAATTCTCAGAACGCTCCCGGTCCCTTTCGAGGATTGGCTTCAAGTATTGACCGGTATAAGAGCCAGACACTTTCACAACATCTTCGGGTGTGCCTGAAGCAATGATCAGTCCGCCGCGGTTACCGCCTTCGGGTCCTAGATCGATAAGGTGATCGGCCGTCTTAATCACATCGAGATTATGCTCAATGACAAGTACAGTTTCACCGTTCTCCACGAGACGGTGGAGAACCTTGAGCAGACGATCGATATCGTGGATGTGGAGGCCCGTAGTGGGCTCATCCAGGATGTAGATCGTCTTGCCTGTACTGCGGCGATACAGCTCAGCTGCGAGCTTTACACGCTGAGCTTCACCGCCGGAAAGTGTCGTAGCAGGTTGACCAAGGGTCATGTAGCCCAAGCCCACATCCAAAAGCGTAGTTAGCTTGCGATGGATTCGCGGCAAATTCTTGAAAAACTCGCAGCCATCTTCAATTGTCATCTCGAGCACTTCTGAGATGCTCTTGCCTTTGTACTTCACTTCCATTGTTTCACGATTGTATCGTTTGCCCTTGCACACTTCACAAGGCACGTAGACGTCAGGCAAGAAATGCATCTCGATCTTAATGATGCCATCTCCACGACATGCCTCGCAGCGACCTCCCTTGACGTTAAAGCTGAAGCGGCCCTTCTTATATCCACGAACTTTAGCTTCATTCGTATTGGCATACACATCCCGAATATCATCGAAAACACCTGTATACGTTGCTGGATTAGAGCGAGGTGTTCGTCCGATCGGAGATTGGTCTATATCTATGACTTTATCAATCTGATCCAACCCAACAATTTCTTTATGTTCACCGGGACGAACCTTTGCTCCGTTTAAATCACGCGCAAGCGTTTTGAACAAAATTTCGTTAATTAATGTACTCTTGCCGGAACCGGACACTCCAGTTACGCAGGTAAACACACCCAGAGGTACTTTAACAGAAACATTGCGTAGATTATTTTCTTTGGCACCCTTTACTTCAATATATTTGCCATTTGGTTTGCGTCTTGTGGCGGGAACAGGGATGAACTTTTTACCACTGAGATACTGTCCTGTTATGGAGTTCTCATCTTCCATTAATTCTGAAGGCGTACCTTGAGCAATGATTTGTCCACCGTGAATACCGGCACCTGGTCCTATATCGATAATATAGTCGGCCGCCATCATCGTATCTTCATCATGTTCGACAACAATGAGCGTGTTGCCCAGATTCCGCATATGCTCTAAGGTTTGAATAAGTCTGTAGTTATCCCTTTGATGAAGTCCAATACTAGGCTCGTCCAGAATGTATAGAACTCCCATCAAGCTTGATCCGATCTGTGTAGCAAGGCGGATCCGCTGCGCCTCTCCTCCAGAAAGAGAGCCTGCTGACCGATGCATGGTTAAATAGTCCAAGCCCACATTCACTAAGAAACCTAATCGGGCTCTGATTTCCTTCAGAATTAAATTAGAGATCATCTGTTCTTTATCTGTTAGTTCCAGACTCTTGAACCATTCCTCTGATTCACCGATAGAAAGGGATGTGGCATGGGCAATATTTTTACCATTAATCGTCACGGCCAATGTTTCCGGCTTCAAACGCTGCCCTTTGCATTTCGGACAAGGCTTCGTACTCATGTAGGTCTGAATATGCTCACGAATTCCTTCAGAGAACGTATCCTTAAATCTACGTTCCAGGTTGCGTATAATACCCTCAAAAGGAACTAGCGCTTCCTTCGTAGCCCCCATGTCATTCTCGTAGCGGAAGCGAATCTTCTCTCCACCCGTTCCGTAAAGAATGACCTTCATCTGATCGCTGCTGATCTCAGAAACAGGAACATTTCGCGGAATCTTATAATGCTCGCAGACAGCAGCCAGAAATTGCGGATAATAATTGGAGGTACTTCCCGCCCATGCTTCAAAGGCCCCATCTTCAATGGTTAGCTTATTGTCAGGAACCAGCAAATCAGGATCAACGATCATTTGACTGCCTAATCCGTCACATTCGGGACAGGCGCCAAAAGGACTATTAAACGAGAACATTCTCGGAGCTAATTCTTCAACGCTAAAGCCACACTCGGGGCAAGCTAAGTTTTGGCTGAAAAGCAATTCTTCTTTGTCCATAATATCAACGATTACGCGTCCATTGGCTAATTTAAGTGCGGTCTCAAGTGAATCAGCAAGACGAGTCTGCACGTCCTCTTTAACCACGATACGGTCAACAACCACTTCAATCGTATGCTTTTTGTTCTTGTCCAGCTCAATTTTTTCTGAAAGATCAAGCGTTTCCCCATTTACACGGACCCGTACGAAGCCCTGCTTCTGGATATCTGTAAACAGCTTGGTATGCTCGCCTTTACGTCCTGATATAAGCGGTGCAAGTATCTGCAGTTTTGTCCGCTCGGGGTATTCCATAATACGGTCAACCATTTGTTCGACCGTTTGTGAAGTAATTTCAATGCCATGAGTCGGGCAGTGTGGACGACCAATACGCGCATATAGCAAACGCAAATAATCATAGATTTCGGTGACCGTTCCAACTGTAGAACGCGGATTACGGCTTGTCGTCTTTTGGTCAATAGAAATAGCCGGTGAAAGACCCTCAATCGAATCTACATCCGGCTTATCCATCTGTCCGAGAAATTGTCTGGCATAAGCAGACAGAGATTCCACGTATCTGCGCTGTCCTTCTGCATAAATCGTATCAAAGGCCAGTGACGATTTCCCTGAACCGCTTAAACCCGTAAGAACAACAAATTTATCACGGGGAATCGTGACATCAATATTTTTCAGATTATGAGCTCTCGCTCCTTTAATGACGATTTGATCTCTGGACACGAATGATCCTTCCTCTCTATGTGAAGAGGAAGCCGTTTGCTAGGCTTCCGTTTTCATTTCCATAATGGCATCACGCAATTGTGCTGCTCGTTCAAACTGCAAGTTCTTGGCAGCTTCTTTCATTTCGCCTTCCAAACGCTCAATCAGTGAAGCCCGATCTTTCTTCGACATCTTCGCGCCTTTTACATCGGACAAATAATCCGCTTTCTGTTCGGCGACTTTGGTAGCTTCAATAACATCACGAATTTTCTTGGCAATCGTTTGCGGCGTAATGCCCAGCTTCGTGTTATGCGCCTCCTGCAGGCTCCGACGACGACCGGTCTCATATATCGCTTTTTGCATAGAATCCGTTATCTTATCTCCATACATAATAACACGACCGTCCGAGTTACGCGCGGCACGACCAATCGTTTGAATCAGCGAGCGTTCCGAACGCAAGAAACCTTCTTTGTCCGCATCTAAAATGGCGACAAGCGAAACTTCAGGTAAATCAAGTCCCTCTCTCAGCAAGTTAATTCCCACAAGTACGTGAAAGGTTCCCAAACGCAGATCGCGAAGAATCTGCATACGCTCAAAGTCTTAATATCTGAATGCAAATAACGCACTTTAATGCCTATTTCTTTAAAATAATCCGTTAAATCTTCCGACATTTTCTTAGTCAAGGTAGTGACGAGCACCCGCTCATCTTTACTAATCCGGTCATGGATTTCGGCAATCAGATCATCGATTTGCCCTTTGGTCGGTCTCACTTCAATAATCGGATCGAGTAGACCGGTAGGACGAATAATCTGCTGCGTCATCTCCGGACAATGTTCCAATTCGTAAGGTCCCGGTGTTGCTGATATATATAAAATTTGACTGACTTTGTCTTCAAACTCTTCGAAACGAAGAGGGCGGTTATCCAAGGCAGACGGCAAACGAAAACCATGATCTACCAGCACTTCTTTCCTTGCGCGGTCACCATTGTACATAGCCCGAATTTGCGGCAATGTGACGTGAGACTCGTCGACCATAAACAGCATGTCGTCAGGGAAGTAGTCCAGAAGCGTATAAGGGGTAGCTCCGCGTTCACGGAACGTCAGTGGTCCGGAATAGTTCTCAATGCCGGAACAAAAGCCCATCTCTTGCATCATTTCCATATCATAACGAGTACGCTGTTCCAGCCTTTGTGCTTCAAGCAGTTTCCCCTGCTCGCGAAGCTCCGTAAGGCGTTCCTCCAACTCTCGCTCAATATTGACAAGTGCTCGCTTCATGGTGTCTTCGTGTGTTACGAAGTGAGAAGCCGGGAAAATCGCGATATGATCACGCTCTCCGATAATCTCGCCCGTAAGCACATCGATCTCGGTTATCCGCTCGATTTCATCTCCAAATAACTCTACTCGCACAGCTTGCTCGCCATGTGAAGCCGGGAAAATCTCTACGACATCGCCGCGTACGCGAAAGGTTCCACGAACAAAGTTCAAATCGTTCCGCTGATACTGAATATCCACAAGCCGATGCAGAATCTCCGTACGTGACTTCTCCATCCCTACACGCAAAGAAAGCAGCATAGAGCCATATTCCAATGGCGATCCCAGACCATAAATACACGACACGCTGGCCACGACAATCACATCACGACGCTCGAATAATGAACTCGTCGCAGAATGGCGAAGCTTATCAATCTCTTCATTAATGCTGGAATCTTTCTCGATGTAAGTATCAGAGGAGGCAATGTAGGCTTCTGGTTGGTAGTAGTCATAGTAACTGACGAAGTAGGAGACGGCATTGTGAGGAAAAAACTCTTTGAACTCGCTGCACAATTGTGCGGCCAGCGTTTTGTTGTGTGCGATGATCAGTGTCGGACGATTCAACTTAGCAATGACCTGCGCCGCTGTAAACGTCTTACCTGTTCCTGTTGCGCCAAGCAATGTTTGGTGCTTATTGCCTGCTTGAATGCTTTTAACAATTTCTTCGATCGCTTGGGGCTGATCTCCTTGTGGAGAAAAGTCGGATACAAGCTCGAATTTCTTAGAACTGACTTCAATATCACTCATCATTTATCACCCACACTATGGAAATAAATCGAACTTTTATCCTATTAACTTTCAGTTTACAATTTCCGATAAAGAAGTAGAACTTTCGCCAATTCTTTCCTGCTGCTGCAGAGAGAGCACATTTACGACACTCGAAAAAGCTCACCATTTGGTGAAAACACCTGATTACGAAAGGCATTTATTCATCTATGACGAATTTTATTGAGAAATTCATCATGAGAATGTTTGTTCTGATTTTCCCATTATACCTTTTTTAAATCATTGATGCAAACAGCAATATCTGTTAAAGCCTGTGCAAGATGCTTGCACGCTAACTTCTCAGGATGCTTTTGTGATCCCTATTCTTTTATGCTAATTAGGAGTGGTACAGTCATGGATTTGACAACAGTTTTAGGCTTAATTTTGGGGCTTGCAGGTTTAATAGGCGGCTACATGTGGGATGGCGGACATATTAACTCCTTGATCATCCCCAGTGCCATGCTGATCGTATTCGGTGGAACATTTGGAGCGGTTGCCGTCAGTTTCCCAGGCTCTACGCTGGCCAAAATACCCAAAGCCCTCGGCATTGCTTTCAAACAAGTAAAAAGAGATCCAGCAGCTACCATTGATGAAATTGTGGATATGGCCTCTGTGGCTCGAAGAGAAGGCGTACTTGCCCTTGAACAGCGTGCTCAGGAACATACAAACCCTTTCCTTAAAGACGGTCTGCTCATGGTTGTCGATGGAACGGACCCTGAGTTAACACGGCAAATTCTCGAGCTTGAGATGGATGCGATTGAACATCAAGTTGAGAATATGTCCAAAGTATTCGAAGCTGGTGGCGGTTATGCGCCCACGATGGGGATTATCGGTACAGTTATGGGACTCATTCACGTGCTTGGCAATCTGGATGATCCCTCCAGCCTCGGCCCCGCTATCGCTGTTGCCTTTACGGCTACTCTGTACGGTGTTATGAGCGCTAACTTGATCTATCTCCCGCTTGCTAACAAAATTAAAGTTCGCGGCAAAGAAATGGTTTCCGAAATGGAACTGATGCTGGAAGGCATCCTTGCGCTGCAGGCTGGTGAAAACCCGCAATTAATTAAGAAAAAGCTAAATTCCTTCCTCCATGACAAATCTGCGAAGAAACCGATAGAGGAGGATGCCGATAATGGCACGGAGAGGTAAGAAGCAAGAAGAACACGTAAACCATGAGAGATGGCTCATTACCTATGCCGATTTAATCACCCTGCTGCTCGTTTTTTTCATTATTATGTATGCAATGAGCAAAGTCGATGTTCAAAGTATGCCGTTTTGGCCCAAGTATTAAACATGCAGTTCCAGAAAGCCGACTCTGTCCTTGATAAGGGCAAAGGCATCAGCGGTCAGATGACACCTAAACAGGGTGACGCTGACAGTAAGGATAAAGATTATACGCAACATAATCAGGACCTTCAGAAAGAAGAGAATACGAAGACTAAGCCCAATGACAATGAAAAGGAAAAACGAGAAAAAGAACTTCAAGATCTCTTAAGGCAAGTACTGGCTTACATTAAAGATCAGAATTTGGAGGCTCAAGTGTCCGCCAGTGATACGGAGCGCGGTGTTGCCATCACACTGAACGACCTATTCCTCTTTGATCTCGGTAAAGCGGACTTGAAACCGGCATCCTTTCCCATCCTGCAGAAGCTGGCATCCTTGTTCCCTACACTGAACAGTAAAGTTAGTATCGAAGGCCACACGGACAACTTGCCTCTGGCCACAGGGTCCCCCTTCAAAGACAACTGGGGCTTATCCTTTGCCCGTTCACTCTCTGTTCTTCGCTATTTTAGCGATACCGCCAAGCTGGATGACAAAAAATTCATCGCTACCGCGTATGCAGACACCATGCCCAAGGTCAGCAATACAAGCGATGAAAACCGCAGCAAAAACCGCCGCGTCGAAATCATCGTTTTACGGGACGGATTAGCACCTATTGCAACGATTAAATAAATTAAAAACCTACTTCCCTTGAATGTCCGAGAAGTAGGTCTTTTCGATTGCCGTTACATGGATTTGGTTGAATCATTGGACAAGAGACCTGTTAATTTGTTCCGCAAGTAGGAAAACAGATGCACCGGTCGATGCGCTACGAAATAAAGCGCATCTTGGTCCGGCGCTAGAATAATACCGAGCTGATGATGATCACCCGAGAATATAGCACGTTTCAGAAACCGCACCTCGCCTTGCTCATTCAATACTTCCAGTCTGCAAAACGCTGAATTCAAATTCATCGCCACATGCAGATCTGTTTTATTTATGATTTTGTGACCATTTACTTTGTGTATGAGCTCACCCGGTTGAATACCTATCTCCGCAGCCGGACTGTTAGGAACAACAGCCAGCACCAGTAGGCCTCGCGGCGAATGCACATAAAAAGGGATTTGTCTTGTCTCTGACCATTGGTTATACCTAATCAACCCTTCATGCAAACCAATACTGAGGATCGCTGCAACGATAATAATCGGACTCCAGTAGTACGCGGCAATAGCCGCAGCGAAAATAACTAATCCGTACACATACAGTAAACTAGCACTCAGACGCGCTTGTTTCCGCGGCAGCTTGGATATCGTTAACTCTGTGAAACCGATCATGGCTGGAAATGCGAGCAATGTCCACCCAGCTGCGAGATTAGACCCGAATAACGTACCCCAAGGCAAGCCTTGCAACTCGCCGCCAGCCATAGGAACTAGCAGAAACAGGGGTACTGGCCAAAAGCCCTGCAGCTGATAGCCGCCAATAATTTGCCCTCTTCTTCCTTCCACAAATAACGGACTCGCCATTCTAGCTCCTTGAAGACCTGTCAATACCCCCTCCAACAGATGGAGAATAGCCACGATAACAAGTAAAGAAGGAATATCCGCATTCATCACCGTATCCACAAAAGGCACAGATTCCTTTAATCCGTCGATATTCGGTATCCAAGATAAAATCGCTTGAGCTATGCCCAGAATACCTACGGCATAAGCCAGACAGAGGAACCTGACCCTTATGCTGACCAAAACAATCGAGAGCACCCACAAAAGAATAACAGCGTCCGTCTGGACACTCACACCTACAAAAAGTAGGATGACTGAGGCGCATAGACCACCTATCCATCCCCACAGCACAGTTCGCCAGGTTTCATTCAAAAGTGAATGCAAACGCGTATGAAATAGCTTTCGTTCCATTTGTATCTGTTTACGATACTGCAAAACAATAAATAAAATGCCTATATAGTAGAAAGGATTCACAAACAATTGACCTATAGCCTGAAGCAGTCTGTCCAAGAGTTGAATCAATAAATCCATACGATTCCGGGCTCCTTGATAAAAAGAAATAGGAAGGCTGCCGATGCAACCTTCCTATATGAATTCGACTAACAAGCGCTTATTTCCTGCTGCCACTAGCTAATTTCCATTATCTAACCAAGATTATTTCCCAAGCTGCTTCTGGATTTGGCTAATAGCCGCCTTCAATTGGGCATCATTCTTTGGTTCACGAATTTGCGCCATAATGGCTTTCTCTATCTTATTGGCTGTTTCCGTATCTACCTCACCTGTCATCGGCAAGTCGTTCGTACGTTGGAAAGCTTTCACAGCCGTGACCGTTTTATCGTTGAAATATCCGTCAGAACGTTCCGTCGAGAAGCCAAGGCCCGTCATCATTAACTGCAGATTTTTCACATCATCGCTTGAAATATCTTGCTTGAGCACTGTTTTCTTGGAAAGAGGTGCTGCCTTAAAATACGCGGGTTGATCCACCGCGATATCCGGCTTAATCCCCGTTTTGTGAATCCAGTTGCCATTTGGCGTTAACCATTTGTAAACCGTCATCTTTATATTGCTGCCGTCGCCCATTTCTTTCTCAAAAGTCACTTGGACGGTTCCCTTGCCATAGGACGTTTCGCCAATAATTTTGCTTCCAACCGCTTCTTGGAATGCTCCTGCCAAAATCTCAGAGGCGCTGGCACTTCCTTTATTGATCAGAACCGTAACCGGATAGTTCTTGCCTTTACCCGTCGAAGGTGTTGGCTCGCGCTTCCCATCACGGTTCTCTACTTGAACAATGGGCTTACCGCTCTGTACGAAAGGATTCACAATGTCTACGACTACGTTCAACAAACCGCCTGGATCATTGCGCACGTCGATAACAAGACCTTTCATACCTTTAGCTTCTAGACTTTTAAGCTCTTCCGCAAAACGTACAGCTGTATTCGAGGAGAACTGGCGGATCTCAATTTTGCCGATTTGATCTTGAAGCATTTCACCGTATACCGTTTCCACATCAATCGTATCTCTGACTACAATAACTTGAACAGGTTCGCCCGCGCCTTGGCGCAGCAAGTCCAGCTTCGCCTGTGTTCCTTTCGGACCGCGAATCTTCATAACAGCCTGGTTGAGAGTCAGCCCGTCCAATTTATCACCGTTAACCGATACAATGACATCTTTGGATTGAATACCCGCTTTCTCCGCTGGAGAGCCTTTAATTGGTGAAACAATAACAAACTTGCCTTCCTCAATGGAAACTTCTGCACCTATGCCTTGGAAGGAGGAAGTAATGCTCTCATCGAATTGCTTCGCTTCCTTCTGATCCATGTAAACAGTGAAGGGGTCTTCTAAGGATTCCAACATGCCATTAATCGCACCGTTTACCAGTTTATCATGATCAGGCTGCTTTAAATACTTGCTCTCAATCAACTGAAACGTTGTCGATATTTTGCTCAGATCCTTACTGGAAAGTCCTGTCGATGTTGAGGTAGAGGTTGCCGTGCCGCCAGCAGCCTGCTCTTTCCGACCCCAAGATACCGACGAGTCCGCAATCGTAAGTGTCACGATACTGGTTGCAAACATCGTTAACAATACAAAAACAAGCACAGTGCGTCCTTTAAATTGCACAGCGTGATCCACCACCTTTTTCCTTAAGCCCATTTGAGTTCGCTTGCTTGTAGTATATGACAAGCTATTCTCGTTTTATAACCAAGTCTTTCTATCTTAAAAATGGTTTTGGATCCGTAGGCACTTCGTTCATTCTAACTTCAAAATGCAAATGGTTGCCCGTAGACTGCCCCGTCGAGCCAACACCGGCAATTTTCTGCCCACGCTTTACCACGTCCCCAACCTTCACATAAATGCCATCATTCATAATATGTCCGTATACTGTCCATAAGCCATTACCGTGATTCACTATTACACAATTCCCATAGCCATTCATCCATGAGGCATAAATGACAGAGCCATTCTCAGCTGCACGGATTTCCGTACCTTTGGGAGCACCCAGATCAATTCCCTTATGATTCTCGGATTTTCCTGTGACGGGATTGATTCGATTTACAAAGTCCGATGTAATTGGCGCCTGAACAGCTAATGGGTAACCAAGCTTACCACCCGCATAAGTAAACGGCGACTTTTCCCTACTGGCGGCACGCTTCTTTTCCTGTAAATCCGCCTCTTGCTTAGCAAGCCGTGTAATTTCCTTGTCGCTTTCTTCGGAAATATTTTCCAATACTTTCTCTTGCTTAGAGAGAGAAGCGATCTTGACTTCCTTAGCTTTCTCCTTCGTCTGAAGATCGTCCCGGAGTGCATCCGCATCGGCATACAACCCTTTCACCTTCTCCAGTTGATGCTCCGTCTCTACTTTTTTTAGGGCGACTGTGTCTTTATCTTTCTTATTCGACTCCAGTATTTCTTTATCTTGATTCACAATCGATTTCAAGGCTTCAACACGGTTAATAAAATCAGAAAAACTAGTCGCACTAAGAAGCACGTCCATGTAGGAAACAAACCCGTTCATGTACATCAAGCGAACGCGAGATTTCAAAATTTGATCCCGGCCTGCCACACGCGCAACCGCTTCATCCAATTGTTTCGCGTCAGCCTCTAATGTGTCCGAAACTTGATCAATCTGTTCATTCAGCAGCGTTAGCTTCTTACTTGCTTCATTAACCTGTTCAAGGAGCGTTTTCATATCCTTTGTCGTTTGGTCCTTCTCCGTTTGCACCTTTGTGATTTGATTCTGTGCATCATTCGCCTTTTGCTGCGCTTCGGCCTTCTGTTTCTTAAGCTGAGTCAACTGCTGATCGATCTTATCCGTAGTCGAAGCGGCATAACCCGCATATGGAATTGCCAACGATGCGGCCATCCCAAGTGTCAACACCAAGGGTAGAATCTTCTTCTTCAAGCACGTAGCCTCCCTATATTCAAACCTGAACTTCTTTTCGAAATCTTTCAATCTATCAAAATCGTTAAACGCGGAGGAATTTACGGACGGAAATAAGGGAACCCCATATCCCTATGACCATTCCAATTCCAAGCAGCAATGCCGTGAGCGTATAGCTGATTTTTCCGAAAGGCGTCAATTCAATCATCATCAGATTCAAATTAAGCGAACTTGTATTCATCAACTTCCAATAACCGCCCAAAATCAGGGCAGTCGGAATAACAGACCCAATAAACCCTAGCAGAGCACCTTCTATAAAAAACGGCCAACGAATAAATGAGTTCGTTGCTCCCACCATTTTCATGATTGAAATTTCTTTACGTCTGGCTAATATTGTGATTTTAATAGTGTTCGCGATAAGAAACACCGCAGTAAATGATAATAAAACAACGATCCCGATTCCGATCCAACGAACGATTTGCGTCACTTTGAATAAGGCTTCAACCGTTCCTTTTCCATAATTCACTTTATAGATGGGTTTAGGATCTTTACCTATATTGAGGGCGCTAATTTGATCAGCAACAACAGCAACATTCCTTGGCTCATCCACTTCAATCGTGAATGCGTCATTAAGTGGATTGTTGTCTCCCTCAAAGCCGTCAAGCAGAGCTTTGCCGCTCTCACCGAGCTTTTGCCGTAAATAAACGAGTCCCTCTTCTTTAGAGACAAATTTAATATCTTTGACTTCATGTATAGCTTGTATTTGAGTTTGTAAAGATTGCACCTGATCTTGAGGGGTGTTCACTTCCAAGTACACATTAATTTCGACTTGCTTCTCAATTTGACTTGCGATGTCATTCACATTTAGCGTAATAAGCACGAAAATGCCCAGAATAAATAATGAAATGGAAATTGAACTAATCGAAGCAAACGTCATCCATCCATTGCGAACGACATTTTTCGTCCCTTCGCGCAGATGACGGGCAACCGTACTAATCTTCATAGCCGTATTCCCCCCGTAACTGGTCACGAGCAATAAGGCCCTGCTCAATTGCGATGACTCGTTTACGCATTGTGTTTACAATTTCTTTGTTGTGCGTGGCCATAACAATGGTCGTACCTCGAAAATTAATTTCTTCCATCAATTTCATAATCCCCCACGACGTATCGGGATCGAGATTTCCTGTTGGCTCGTCTGCGATGATCACCGCTGGGTTATTAATTATTGCCCGGGCAATGGCTACCCGCTGCTGCTCGCCGCCTGAAAGCTGTGATGGCAAGGAATTAGCCTTATCCTTCAACTTTACAAGCTCAAGCACTTCCATCGTGCGTTTCTTAATTTGCTTCTTTGGCGCCTCAATAACTTCCATCGCGAAGGCTACATTTTCAAAAATATTAAGTTTCGGCAATAAGCGATAATCTTGGAAAATAACGCCGATATTACGACGTACATAGGGAATTTTGCGTTGTTTTAGCTTTTCTAAATTAAACCCGTTTACGAAAATTTGACCTTTGGTCGGTCTCTCTTCTCTATACATCAGTTTCATAAATGTAGATTTACCTGCGCCGGAAGGTCCAACAACGTAAACAAACTCGTTGCGGTCCACTTTCACATTAATCCCTCGCAATGCATGAGTGCCGTTGGAGTACGTTTTCCATACGTCCTGCATTTCGATCACAATATCACATCCTAATATAGGGATCTTTGAGCTTGCTCAAAGTCTCTCCGCTTCGGGCTCTTTGAGCGGTGCTTAAAGTCTCTCTGCTATATAGATAGCCTTTATCCATTCGACACAAAAGTAGAAATTCCTTTTAGAAATGTTCTGAATTTCGTCCGAACTACCGACATTATATCATTTTCTGAGAGATTATGAGAATTATGGCGCTTGTAGAGACGACAACGGGGATTTGACTACATGAATAAAACGCAAAAAACCGCCCAAAGAAGGCGGTATTGGTTATCTTATCGTTTGTTTTTAGGAGCCCCTACACTAGACCTGACAAGCAGCTCCGTTGGAAGCACTAATTGTTTAGTGACCTGACGGCCTTCCAGCATGTCGATAATCATCTGGGCGGACTGGTAGCCAATTTCATAAGGATTTTGGCTAACGGTGGTTAATGTCGGGGAGCAATAAGCGGAGATGCTAATGTTGTCGAATCCAGCCACCGAGACATCATCCGGAATCGTAAGTCCAAGCCCCCGAAGTGCTTGCATAGTTCCTAGAGCCATTAAATCGCTTGCGCAAAAAATAGCAGTCACATCCGGACGCTGAGACATCAGTCTATAAGTGGCATCACGGGCACCCTCATCCGAGAACCCCCCATCCAGTACCAGATCTTCCTCAAAGGGAATGCCTGCTTGTTGTAAAGCTTGCTTATACCCTTCCAAGCGCTTGATGCTGACATCCGCTTGTGCATGACCATTCACCAGCGCTACCTTCCTATGACCCTGTTCAATCAAGTAGTGCGTCATCTTAGAAGCACCTTGAATATTATCCGAGGTTACGTAACCCACATTGCTATTTTTAAAAGGGATATCTATGAGCACACAAGGCAAACTAGACGCGACGATTTCTTTTAAATAAAGGTCATCCAATCGAATACCCATAATAATGACACCGTCTACCCCTCGTTCCTGACAAAGCGCTTTATAAGATTTCGCGGCTTGCTTCTGGGGCGTCGTACTGAATAAAATCAGATCATAATTCAACTCACCGGCCCGGTCATTCATACCGCAAAGGATTTCAAACGCAATACTATCCTTCGTACTATTCCGCGTAATACCGGATAAGAGCAAGCCGAGTGTCTGCGTTTTTTTGGATATGAGGCTACGTGCCGCCATATTTGGACTATAACCAAGCTCATTGGCAATGAGTTGAATCTTTTTTCGGGTTTCATCATTGACATCATTGTAACCATTAAGCGCGCGTGATACTGTCGTGACGGACACGCCTGCTTCTTTGGCAATATCTTTAATGGTAATCATATCGTTAGCGTGTTCGCCCCCTCTATCCAAAACGTTTTGGAATAAACGAATCAAATTTTATATAATTTCTATTCTAGTCTATTCCCCCCCTAGTTTCAATCCTAATTATTCGTTGATGTAAACGCTTAAAAATTTTATTTAGGGGATTGAAAATGGTTACATGGTTATGTATAATCAAAAATGTGAGTTACCAAAACGTTTCGGGAACATGAAAAGAGGCATTTTACACAATTTAGGAAAATAAAATTTAACGGGTTCATACCTATTTAATTTTGGTTTCCTTTTCTTTTTGCTTACACCCGAAACGTTTCGGTAAGGATGAATTTTGCACTATCATCAAGAATAACAGAGAAAAGGGGTGGCCCGAATGGATTACCGAGTCATTAAGGAGAATGATCTATTCTTCATGACCGATAAAACCGGCGATATTCCAGCTAATAATGAGGCAGGACACGGTCTATATACGAAAGATACCCGCTTCCTAAGCGGGCTTGAAATTCGCATAAACGGCATGACGCCGATTCTGCTTAGTTCATCCGCAGGAACGAACTATATCGCCACCATTCGTATGACTAATCCTCATATGGAGTCGGATGGGCAGTTGATTCTTTGGAGAGAATCTGTCGAACTGGAAAGACAACGATTTATTTACGAAGGTGCTTTATATGAAACCATCGCCTTCACGAACTATTTCCCAAAAGCTGTTGCTTTCGACTTTACAGCTAAATTTGAAAGCGACTTCGCTGATATGTTCGTTGTGCGCGGCTTTCAGAACGGGACATTCGGCGAAATGCTTCCCGATGTTCGGGAAGATCAGAAGCTGATCAAGCGTTACAAAGGTACAGATGGCGTTGGACGTCAGACGCATATTGCTTGGGATCGTAAGGAGACTACTGTTCAGGAAGACGGTACAGTAGCGTTCAACTTCGAGCTTGCTCCCAAGGAGCGGCAATCCGTCACTTTCTTTATCGCCCCTTATATCGATGACCAGGGACCTGAACAAGTACCAGCTGAGCAAGCGATTGAGCAATTGAAAGCATCCTACCAAGAATGGGATACGAATACTACTTCCGTAGAAAGCGATCTCCCTTTGTTCAATCATTTGTACGATCGCGGGCTGCAAGATTTGCGCGTGCTTCTTACGGACCTCGGGCATGGTCACTTCCCCGTCGCCGGACTACCTTGGTATGCCGTCCCATTTGGTCGCGATAGCTTAATTGCAGCGCTGCAAATGCTGTCTGCAGAACCCAATGTAGCTAAAGGCACATTGCTTACAATGGCCTCCTACCAAGGAACCAAGCAAGATGTTTGGCGTGATGAGGAACCGGGTAAAATCATGCATGAGATTCGCTATGGCGAGCTTGCATTAACGAACCAAGTTCCATTCACACCTTACTATGGAACGATTGATGCAACCCCCCTTTTCCTACTCCTTGCAGCAGAATATGTGCAATGGACAGGCGATACGGCTCTAATCGAGCAATTGATGCCGAACATCGAGCAGGCCTTAAACTGGATCGACAAGTATGGCGATGCAGATGGTGACCGTTTTGTGGAATATTATCAGAAATCCTCTAAAGGGATTGCCAACCAAGGTTGGAAGGATTCCGGCGATTCTGTCGTCCACAGTAATGGCGATTATGCCAAAGCTCCAATTGCACTAGCTGAAGTACAAGGATACGTCTATCATGCCAAAGTGAAACTAGCTCCTATTCTTCGCAAGCTGGGCAAAGAATCGATGGCGGACGAGCTGGAAAGCTCTGCGGAAGATCTGCGTCAACGCTTTGAAGCAAGCTTTTGGATGGAAGAGGAAGGGTTTTACGCTATTGCCCTAGATGCTGACAAGAAACAAGTTCAATCCGTTACAACCAATCCAGGCCATGTTCTCATGTCCGGTATGCTGCAGGCGGATCGCGCTGAATCCGTGGTGCGGAGGCTTGTAGCTCCTGACATGTTTAGCGGTTACGGCATTCGGACCATGAGTACAGAATCTTCCGGTTACAACCCAATGAGCTATCACGACGGCAGCATTTGGCCGCATGATAACTCACTTATCCTGCTGGGCATGAGCCGCTCCGGTTACAAAGCAGAAACGATGCAAGTGATTGAAGGCTTAATGAAGGCAGCCGAAAGTTTTGAGTACCACAGATTGCCTGAATTATATTGCGGATACGACGCTGCCATAGGCGATCCGGTACCATACCCGGTAGCATGCTCACCGCAAGCTTGGGCAGCAGGCACTCCGTTGGTATTCTTACAGACGATGCTCGGTATCGAGCCTGATACACTGGGCGGTACCATCCAGTTGAATCCCGTACTGCCATCTGGCATGACGGAACTTACTGTCCGCAATATGACGGTAGCGCAAGGCAAACTGAGCCTTCACGTTCAGCTTAACCCACAAACGCAAACTACTGTTGTGAACGTGCTGCATAATTCGACTGGGCTTCAATTGATTCACCACATATAAAAAGGGAGGCACTATCACATGAAAAAATGGTTTACTGGCATTTCCATAGCTGCTGTATCCTCAATGATCGTCATTTCCGGCTGTGGCAGTCAAACGAACAACGCATCTCCTTCACCTGCAGCAACGAACCCTGCTAAATCGACAGAGCCGGTCACAATTACATTGAACGGTTGGGGCTCCACACCTGAGGAAACCGCATTATTTCAACAAGTTTTAAAAGATTTCCAAGCCAAACATCCGAACATTACCGTCAAATTTGACGTGATCGCGGATCAATACATGGATGTCATCAAAACTCGTTTGGTCGGTGGTGAAGGCGCGGACGTCTTCTTCCTGGATGCCTTTGAAGCTCCTGCCCTCATTGCCAAAAACGTTCTCGAACCGCTTGATAGCTACGTGAAGCCTGACTTCGACGTTGCTGACTTCGAAACGCCGCTTCTGAACGCTTTCAAAGGGAAAGACAACAAAAGCTACGGTTTCCCGAAAGATACTTCTACGCTAGCGCTTTTCTATAACAAGAAAGATTTCGCGGAAGCTGGTATCACGAAGGTGCCTACAACTTGGGAAGAGCTTCAAGATGCAGCCAAAAAGCTGACAAAAGCTGACGGCGGTAAAGTATCCCGTTACGGATTCGGCTCTGCGCCTGAATTGGCTCGTCAAATGTTCATGATTCAAGCCGCGGGCGGTAAAGTGTCCGACGATAACGGCAATGCCGCTTTCTCTTCTCCTGAAGCGTTAAAAGGTTTACAACCCGTTGTTGATATGCACTTGAAAGACAAATCTGCAGGTGAACCGAAGGATCTTGGCGCAGGCTGGGGCGGCGAAATGTTCGGACAGCATAAAGCTTCGATGGTTATCGAAGGAAACTGGGCAATTCCATATCTGCAAAGCACATTCAAAGATATTGACTTCGGAACAGCTGAAGTACCAACTACTTTCGGTAAAAAAGCGACAATGGCTTACACAGTTGCTTACGTGATGAACAAAAGCTCCAAGCACAAGCAAGAAGCATGGGAACTTATCTCTTACCTGACAGGTAAAGAAGGCATGAAAACTTGGACTAGCAAAGGCTTAGCGCTGCCTACCCGTAAATCGGTAGCCACAGAACTTGGCTTCGACAAAGATCCGCTGCGCGCAGCACTAGTAGCTGGTAACTCCTACTCCATTCCATGGCAAGCCAAAGAAACATTGCCAACAATCATGAACAACTTCAACAATCAGTTTATTTCCGCCTACCAGGGCAAAGTAAGCTTGGAAGAAGCGCTCAAAAAAGCGCAAGATACCGCTAATAAAGAAATTGCCGCAGGGAAATAATCACATATAGCAAAGTCACCGTAAAAGAGGATTAGCTTCCTCTTTTACGGCATTTTACGGAAAGGGGGGCTTTTGATGAAAAAACAACGCTGGAACCGCCGCAAGTGGCGGGACGCGATCTCTGGATATTTGTTCGTTTCTCCGTCACTGATCGTGCTTGGCGCCTTCTTTTTACTGCCTATTCTGTATGCTGTCTTCCTCTCTCTTCATAAGGTTGAGCTGCTCGGTGGAGTAAGTTATAAATTCATTGGGCTTCGCAACTTTGCTCGCATCGCCGATGATGATCGTGCCTGGATCGGGCTTCGGAATACAGTTGAATATGCCATATATGTAGTTCCCATACAAACCATAATCGCCATGTTGATGGCCTCCGTCCTCAATTCCAAAATTAAGTTCCGTAATTTTTTCAGAGTTGTCTACTTCATGCCGACAATTACTTCATCCGCGGTACTTACACTTATTTTCATGTGGCTTTACAAATCCGACGGATTACTGAATGATATTCTCAATTTCATAGGCATGGACAGCTACAATTGGCTGGGAGACCCTAGCGTCGCCCTCAAAGGTATTATGATTATGAACATATTTTCCACAGCGCCTCAATTTATGGTTATTTACTTAGCCGCGCTGCAGGATATTCCCGATACGCTATATGAAGCGGCTGAACTGGATGGCGCCGGAACCTGGCGCAGATTCATTTCCATTACAGTCCCCATGCTCAAACCAGTTACATTCTTCGTGGTAACGATGGGATTAATCGGAACCTTCCAACTTTTTGACCAGGCTTATATATTGTCCAGCGGCTCTGGGGGCCCTGATAACTCTACATTGACCCTCGTGCTGTTGATTTATCAATATGCCTTCAAGAATTTGGACATGGGCTATGCTTCCGCCTTGGCCTTCATGCTAGCCTGCGCCATCATGGTTGTTACGTTGATCCAGCGTAAGCTATTCGGCGGCGAAGAGAAATTGAACTAAGAGAGGAGAGACCCACTATGGGAGCTTCCAAAACCCGCTCCATTGCGCGCGTATTGACCTATGTTATGCTTTTGCTATATGCCGTCATCACCGTTATTCCGTTTTTCTGGGCGCTCTCCGCTTCGTTCAAAACGCTTGCGGAAATCTCCACGACCGGATTATCGTTTATTCCAAAGCATTTTACGCTTGATAATTACAAGTACATCTTCACTAGCGAGCAGATGTTCCCTCGCTGGTTTCTGAACAGCGTATTGGTTGGTGTCTCCGTGACCCTGCTCAATTTACTGCTGAACTCTTTAGCTGGGTATTCCTTAGCCCGCTTTGACTTTCCCGGCAACAAGCTGATTTTCTTCTTCATCTTAAGTATTCTGATGGTGCCGGACAAAGTTACCCTCATTCCGCAATATCTGATTATTAAAGATATTGGATGGCTAAACAGCTTCAGCGCTCTGATTATTCCGGCGGCGGTGCAAGCCACTTATATTTTCATGATGCGCCAGTTTTTCATTAGTTTTCCCAAGGAATTGGAAGAAGCCGCTGAAATGGATGGCATGACGCGTTTAGGCATGTTCTTCCGAGTCGCACTCCCGCTAGCTGGACCACCGCTTGCCGCGATGGCGATTTTCACCTTCATGGGCTCATGGAACGAATTCCTCAAACCGCTTCTCTTTATGTCTGAGCGCGCCATGTTCACACTTCCTTTAGGTTTAAACACATTCAAAGGCCAGTACATCTCCTATTGGAACTATATTATGGCAGCATCTATGATTTTCACCCTGCCAGCTTTACTTGTGTATGTATTCGGCAATCGCTTTTTCATCAAAGGGATTACATTTACAGGAACCAAATAATACATGCAGAGAACCGTCGGAACTTTTTCGGGCGGTTTTTGTTTATTGAATAACCTGTATACATGGGCAAGTACTAAAATAGCTTCGCTAACGATACATATGGTAGTACAGGCATTCGTTTGCCTGAACTACTCATAAGTAAGCGTAAAGGAGTCCTTCCTCATGCCATCAACCTCCTCCAACTTATCGCCTATTCGTAAATATATCCTGACTTTAACCCTAATCACCTCCTTATCAGGCATTGGAGGCGGAACACTCTATCTGTACGGAACCGGACAGACCCTGCCTTCAAAGATTCAGGTTGCTGGCTGGAAGGTTGGCGGCATGTCTTATATGCAATTTCAACAACAATTGGACCAGAAGCTGCAACGTTATGCCTCTATAAAGGTGCAACTCTCCTCACCGGATACGGAGGTTGCTGCTAAAGACATGACGCTTGAGCAGCTGGGGCTGGTTATTCAAAGAGAACAGCTGGATGACACCTTGAAACACTTGTTCCATGCTTCCATCGAGGACAGAATTGCCGCCAGATGGTCTTTACGTAAAGCAAAAATCCCTTTATCGGTTTCCATAGACGCAAGTAAACTTAATGCTGCTGTAAAACAAGGCTGGAAAGAAATCTACGATCGCCAACCTGTTGCCGCAAGGCGTATCGTGAAACCGGATGACTCCATCCAGTACGAACCCGAACGCAGTGTCGTTCGTTTAGATACAATCACACTACTGAAAGAGCTTGAGGCGCAACTGCCATCCATTGCAACGATATCCGATGAGCAGACGACACTAAAAGTATCCCTGCCACTTTATAAAGAGCAACCAGCTATAACGGTTGATGCTCTGACTAACCAGGGAATTGAACGCAAAATATCAGAGTTCACGACCTCCTTTCCCCTCTCGGGTGCAGGCCGTATTCATAATATCCGTTCTACGGCTACTTCCATCCAAGACATGCTGCTAGCTCCCGGAGAGACTTTTGATTATAGTAAAATCATCGAGCAAACCGAGACGAAGTTCGGCTATCAGGAAGCACCTGTCATTCTGAACGGCAAGCTTGTCCCCGGCATCGGTGGCGGTATATGCCAAGTGTCTACCACTTTGTATAACGCCGTGCTGAGAAGCGGACTTGCCATCGTAGAGCGGCGCAATCATTCGCTGCCTGTCAGTTACGTACCGCTAGGGCAGGACGCTACCTTCGCTGGCGGGTACATTAACTTCAAATTCCGCAATACTACAGATGCCTATTTGCTTATACGTACTCTAACAACAGATCGAGATGTCACTGTAAAGCTTTTTGGCCGTATGCCGTCATCTACTACTTATGATGTCGAGTCGAAAATTATTGAAACTATACAACCAACAATCAAATATTTGCATAATCCCAGCATAAGCCGCGGCTCTATCAAGCCGATCAGCACGGGTAAAGAAGGATACGTCGTCGAAACTTATCGGTATAAAAAGGAAAATGGTTCTGTCGTTAGCAAAGAACTCATCTCCAAAGATCGCTATTCTCCCGTTCCTGCTCTCGTGGCTTCAAACCGCAGCGATATTAAACCGGATGAAGGCAGCCAAGGCGAGAACGGTAAACCGATCCTGGAAGATGGCGTAAAGGGACCTAATTTCCGATGACATAGGCTTATAGATCTAAAAAACCGAACTTTTTCCCTTTTTCATATCAAACAATGACAGGTCATATGACTCTAGATACTAGGTCACTATGACTTTTTTCCATTATGATACTCATATAAGGTTAGCACTCAAGGAGGTTAGGCGATGAGTAAAATGGATTATTTTAAAGAATTAAATCACCGATTACGCGGACTTCCGGAGAAGGAACGCCAAAATATATTATCTGTTTATGAAGAACTATTTCAAAAAGCAATTGAAAACGGCAAACAAGAAGATGATGTAGCCCAGTCACTTGGCTATCCGAGAATTCCAAATTGGGATGCCTCCAAAGAAACACCCAAAGAGACACCTCGTGCACAGCAGGAGCCTGTAAAAAGTCCAATTCATGTAAACATCGAGAAATCTTATGCAAATCCGGAACCGTCTCGGACATCAGCTCCAACTCAAGCTCGCCCTGATTACCCGCCCTTTGTGCCAAATAATCACCCAAATCCGCATATGCATGCAAATCCGTACCCTTACCCTGTTAAACAAGAGTCAGGCATTAAAGCGATTATTGTTAGCATTGCACTGGGATTTTTCAACTTGATCTTCATCGTCGGGCCATGGTTTGCTGTCTTCGCAACATTGATTTCCTTATTTGTTTCCGGCTTTGGGCTTCTCATAGCGCCAATTATAGGGATTCTGGGCAACTTGTTGGGAGGAACCGGAGGCGATCTACAATTCACAGGATTCGTGCTGCTTGCTTGTTTTGGCCTTGGCATTATCCTGACAACACTCAGTACATGGCTAATTAAAGTTTTCTTTAAACTAAGCCGAATGTACATTCAATTTAATGCCAAATTGATTAAGGGGGCTTAAGCCATGAAACGTGGAGTGAAATTTTTCTTATTGATCGGCTTAGTCTGCTTTGCAGTTGGCATTATCGGAGCTGCGCTATCTTTTAAAACGTGGGATATGAATGAAGGACTTGCCAATGTGGATGTGGAAAAGAAAATTTCCGCTGCCAATATCGATACCTTAAGTATTCAAACTGACATTTCCAAAGTTACCTTTATCCCCAGTGACACGAATGAAATTAAAGTGCACTTAGTGGGGATGCTTAGCAAAGATCGGGCCAAGGATTGCACCATTGAGGCCGTAACCGAAGGCTCTAACGCATGGCGCGTTGATGTTTGTAAAGATCGGAAAAAAATTCATATTAACTTTGATTTAACGGAATTAAAAAGTTTGATCCTGAACCGGGGTCCCGGTCTAAGAACCGAAGTAGCCCTTCCGGATAAAATGTTCAAAGCGATCACTGTTGCTTCCGATACCGGATCCATAAATTTCAAAGAAGTGAAAGCCGAGAAGCTTACTGCAAGTGCAGACACGGGTTCTATTACCATAGAAAGTTATATCGGAAAGCAGCTTAGTGCTCAAACGGATACCGGACGTATCACAGTGGGCGAAGGTCAGGGCGAGGTAAAGCTGAAAACAGATACAGGCAGTATTTCGGCTAAACTTCATGATATCGGTGACTCGGTCACATTACAATCCGATACAGGCAGTATTCGCCTTCAACTAGATCCACCGCCAGCCGGAGCGAGCTTTGATCTAGCTACTGATGTCGGCAGCGTTCATCTAGACATACCCGATGTTACGATGACTAAACAAAGTCACAATTCGATTAAAGGCACTATCGGGGACGGCAGTAAAAAAATATTTCTAAGAACAGATACAGGCTCGATTAATGTTAGCGGCAAATAAACGCATGATCATTTTATCGGTCAAATTCTATGCTTTCTTCTTTACATGAAAAAATGGGGTTTGTCCCAAAAGGGTAAACTTGAGTGAGTTCATCTCATAATATGTCAAAAAAAACCTTCAAAACCACTATAAAAGTGGAGTTGAAGGTTCTTTTTTTCCCAATATTACGTGAAACGTGAGGCTAAACTTTCCGGAAATGACTTTTAAGACAGTCCCTTTTTCACATAAACAGGACTTATTTACTTTTGTCCAAATACTCCTGTAACCACTCGTTTGACTGCTCCAACACTTGCTCTGCGCGGGCAATAGCTTCCGTAACTTGGTTGCTGGCTGTTCCGCCGTAAACGTTACGAGCATTAACCACCTGCTCAGGCTGTAACACCTGATATATATCGGACTCGAAGAGGCTTGAGAACGTTTTGAATTCATCGATACTCATATCAAGCAGATATTTTTTGTTTTGGATGCAATAGAGTACGGTTTTGCCGATGACTTCGTGAGCTTGACGGAAAGGAAGCCCTTTGTTCACCAGGTAGTCCGCGATATCCGTTGCGTTTGAGAAGTCCTGATTCACCGCTTGTCTCATTCGCTCCGTATTCACTTTCATCGTGGAAACCATCGGAGCGAACAACTGCAGCGCCCCCTGTAACGTGCGCACGGTATCGAACATGCCTTCTTTATCTTCCTGCATGTCTTTGTTGTAAGCAAGCGGCAGCGACTTGAGTACGGTCATCAGACCGAACAAGTTGCCGTAGACGCGGCCTGTTTTACCACGAACGAGCTCAGCGACGTCCGGGTTCTTCTTCTGCGGCATAATCGAGCTGCCGGTGCAGAACGCATCATCGAGTTCGACGAACGCGAACTCCGTGCTGGACCAGAGCACCATCTCCTCGCTGAAGCGAGAAAGGTGCATCATGATCATGGACGCGTTAGAGAGGAACTCCAGAATGAAATCACGGTCGCTGACCGCATCCAGGGAGTTCTCGTACACGCGTTCGAACCCAAGCTGCGACGCCACGAAATGGCGGTCGATCGGGAACGTTGTGCCAGCTAGCGCGCCAGCGCCCAGCGGCAGGATATTGACACGCTTGTAGCTGTCCTGCAAGCGCTCAAGATCACGTTGAAACATGCTGACGTAAGCCATCAGATGATGCGCAAACAGGATCGGCTGCGCACGCTGCAGATGCGTATAACCCGGAACAATCGTATCGATATTGTTCTTGGCTTGCTCAAGCAATGCTTCCTGTAATTTGATCAAAAGTCCTACAAATTCTACTACACGCTTACGCAAGTAAAGATGCATATCTGTCGCCACTTGATCGTTACGACTGCGTCCCGTATGCAGCTTGCCGCCAACAGGACCGATCAGGTCGATCAACGTTTTCTCGATATTCATATGAATATCTTCATTATGCACGGAATACTCCAGCTCGCCGCGGCGAATCATCCCCTGCACAGCATGAAGGCCATCCTTGATCTTCTCAACGTCATCCGCAGGCAGGATCCCGCATTTGCCAAGCATAGTAACATGCGCTAGGCTACCTTGAATATCCTCCTCTGCCAGCTCTTTATCAAAGTAATCGATGCTGTATATTCTTCAACCAATTGGTCGGTTTGTTTTGTGAATCGTCCACCCCAAAGCTTTGACACGATAGATGCTCCTCTCATAATTACAACCTAAAGGCTTTCCACAGAGGAAAGCCTATTTCACACTGGCTATGAAACTACTTCTTTGCGTTTTGTTCCACGCCAGAAGATACTTTCAGACGAAGGGCATTCAAACGGATGAAGCCTGTAGCATCGCCTTGGTCATAAGCTTTTGTCGGATCTGCTTCCATCGTAGCAATTTCCGGATTATATAAAGATACTGGGCTCTTCACGCCAGCAGCCATTACGTTGCCTTTGTACAATTTCAAGCGTACTGTTCCCGTCACATTTTTCTGGCTTTCTTCCACAAGCGCTTGAATAGCCAAACGTTCAGGAGCGAACCAGAAGCCGTTGTAAACAAGTGTTGCATATTTCGTGATCAAAGAGTCACGAAGGTGCATCACATCACGGTCCATCGTGAGGGATTCCATTTTGCGGTGAGCCGTGAAAAGGATCGTACCGCCCGGAGTTTCGTACACGCCGCGGCTCTTCATGCCAACGAAACGGTTCTCAACCATGTCCACACGGCCAATACCGTGCTTGCCGCCGATTTCGTTCAGTGCTTCCATCACTTGAAGCGGCGTCAGTTTCGCACCGTTCAGAGCTACGCAGTCGCCTTTTTCGAATTCCAACTCGATGTACTCAGCTTGATCCGGCGCATCCTCCGGAGCCACGCTTAGTACGTACATGCCTTTATTCTCATCTGCCGCTGCATCGAACCAAGGATCTTCCAATACGCCGCTCTCAAAGGAGATGTGCAGCAAGTTACGGTCAGTGGAATACGGCTTCGCCGCAGATGCCTGAACCGGAATGCCGTGTTTCTCGGCATAAGCGATCATTTCAGCGCGCCCAGGGAACTGTTCGCGGAATGCTTCCAAACGCCAAGGCGCGATGACGGACAGCTCAGGCGCCAACGCCGCTGCTGTCAGCTCGAAGCGCACTTGGTCATTCCCTTTACCGGTTGCTCCGTGAGCAATCGCTGTTGCGCCTTCAGCGCGGGCAATCTCGACCATGCGCTTCGCAATCAACGGACGCGCAATGCTTGTGCCGAGCAGGTATTGCCCTTCATACAAAGCACCCGCTTGGAACATCGGGTTGATGAAATCCTTCGCGAACTCATCGCGCAAATCGTCGATGTAGATCTTGGAAGCACCCGTTTGGAGTGCTTTTTCCTCCAGACCGTCCAGCTCTTCCTTTTGCCCGATATCCGCTGTAAAAGCAATAATTTCCGCATCATACGTTTCTTTTAGCCATTTCAAGATAACCGATGTATCCAACCCGCCGGAATAGGCGAGTACGATTTTTTCCTTAGCCATGTTTAATAATCTCTCCGTTTCTATTTATATCATTGTCGCGGCCATGATAGCCTTTTGCGCATGAAGACGATTTTCTGCTTGATCAAAAATGATGGAATGTGCGCCGTCGATCACACCCTCACTTACTTCTTCCCCGCGGTGTGCAGGCAAACAGTGCATGAACAGGTAGTCATTTTTCGCATATTTTACAAGGTCTTCGTTGATTTGATAGTTCTTAAATGCAAGTTCCCGCTCCTGCTGCTCGGCTTCAAAGCCCATGCTTGCCCACACGTCCGTGTAAACAATATCAGCATTCTCGATCGCTTCGCGTGGGTCACGAGTCAGGAGTACACTGCCACCTGTTTGTGCGGCATTCTCTTTGGAAATTTGGCAAACTTCCTTATCCGGATCGTAACCTTCCGGTGATGCAATCGCGAAATGCATACCTAGCTTACTTGCACCCATCATAAGGGAATGAACCATATTGTTGCCGTCCCCGATGTAAGCTATCTTGAGGCCTTTTAAATGGCCTTTTTTCTCCAAAACCGTCTGATAATCAGCCATAACCTGGCAAGGGTGTGCGTAATCTGTCAGTCCGTTAATGACCGGAACTGTTGATCCACGTGCAAGATCAATCACTTTACGGTGTTCAAACGTACGAATCATGATACCATCGAGATAACGAGATAGTGTCTGTGCTGTATCCCAAACCGTTTCACCGCGTCCAAGCTGCAGATCATTTTTGCTTAAAAACAGTGCCTGACCTCCAAGCTGGTACATGCCCACTTCAAAAGAAACACGCGTCCGCGTCGAAGATTTTTCGAAAATCATGCCTAATGTTTTACCGGCAAGCACCGCATGCGGCTCCCCGGCTTTCTGTTTGCGTTTAAGCTCAATCCCATAATGGATTAAGTATTCAATTTCTTCCGTTGTATAATCAACCAAAGCAAGAAAATCTTTGCCCTTCAACTGGGCAGCCAGTTCTTCCTGTACGGCAATATTCATTTCATTCAACCTCTCTACTTGTAAACTAGACGCTGCTTGCTGTTGATGCCTTCTGGGAAAGCACAGCGCACACGATGTCCAAAGCTTGATCCAAATCCTCTTGCGGGATTGTCAAAGCCGGCACCAAACGAATAACATTAGGTCCTGCAGGAATGACAAGTACCCCTTGTTTATGAATTTCACTAATGATTTCGCCAGCCGGTTGCGTGCATTCGATACCGATAAGCAGACCTACACCACGAATCTTGGCGATCAGCGGATTACCTGCAAGCTTGCTTTCCAGCTTCTCAACCGTGTACTTGCCAAGCTCTGCCGCACGTTCCGGGAGTTTGTTAGCTAATATGGTTTCAATCGACGCAATTCCCGCTGCCGTGGCAATCGGTGTTCCACCAAATGTTGAGCCATGACTGCCTGCGCTGAAGCCTTCAGCCAGAAACGCTTTGCCCAGCATTGCGCCAATCGGGAAACCTGCGCCAAGACCTTTGGCCAACGTAAAAATATCCGGTTCCACGCCGTAATGCTCATAGGCAAAAAGCTTGCCTGTACGTCCTACACCCGTCTGGATTTCATCCACGATCAAAAGCAGGTTCTCTTGCTTACACAATTCACCGATTTGCTTCACGAACGCTGGATCCGCCGGCAGTACACCGCCTTCTCCTTGCACCATTTCGATCATAATAGCACAGGTTTTATCGTTCACGAGAGCGCGAACTGCCTCAATATCGTTGTAAGGCGCGTAAACGAAACCGCCAGGAAGCGGATGGAAGCCTTCCTTTACTTTATCTTGTCCGGTTGCCGTCAACGTCGCTAATGTCCGGCCGTGAAACGACATGTTGAACGTAATAATCTCGTACCGACCGTTGTTCAGCACCTTCTGGGAGTAGCGACGAGCTAATTTAATCGCTGCCTCATTCGCTTCCGCTCCTGTTGAGCAGAAAAATACCGCATCCGCGCAGCTATTGTCTGTAAGCAACCCAGCCAGCTTCTCCTGATTCGGAATATGGAACAAGTTGCTCACATGCCAAAGCTGATCCAACTGCTCGACCAACTGCTCTTTAACCGCTTGAGGAGCATGCCCAAGATTGGTCACCGCAATCCCGCTCATTAAATCGATATATTCCTTGCCCGTATCGTCCCACAGTCGGCTGCCCTCTCCCTTTACCAGCGTAATTGGATATCTGGCGTAAGTTGGAAATAGCGAGCTTTTTCCCGTTTCACTCATGTAGATTCCCTCCTTAAAAGTTTGTAATTAGATGGAAGCAGGTTACCCCGCCCCAAAATACGCGATTTCAAAACGATGCCAAGATAAATAGAGGCATAATAATGCTCCTATACAAAAGAGAACAAACATCATGCGATTTCTACGAAATTTCATACCATAGGCAAGAAAGAAGATCGCTGCCGCTAATTTAGAAATACTTTGATAATAAGGCTGCTCCGTAAAAGAGGAACTGCTAAAAATGAACGAGATCAATAAGGTTATGATGACCAGTGCTTTAAACCATAGGGGCTCTCTCAGGAATTGTTTGTACATGAATCTAATCCGCTGCATCATGGTTAACTCCATTCAAAACCCTAGATTCTTATCGCACAATACGAGTTCCGATTCCCGTACCCTTCAGCACTTTACTAAGCACATTAGGCTCCGCACCGTTCACGATGACAACTTCCTGCACTTTACCTTGTATACAAGCAATCGCTGCACGAACCTTCGGAATCATTCCCCCGTAGATATCACCGCTCACGATCATGTCTTCGATCTCAGCTACACTCACAACAGGAAGCACCTGCTTCTCGCCGTCTACGGTCTTCATAATGCCAGGAACGTCGGTCACAACAACCATTTGCTCCACACCGAGGTGAGAAGCAACAGCACCCGCTGCCGTATCCGCATTAATGTTGTAGCGCTGCCCGCCATCAGCCCCAAGTCCAACTGGCGCGATAACCGGAATGTAACCCATGTTCACGATACCTTGTATCAGCTCCGCATTCACCTTCGTCACATCGCCGACAAGTCCCACTTCGTGACTGTTCGCTACAGGCTTCGCTTCAATCAGATGTCCATCTACACCAGACAGCCCTAGTGCTGCTGCTCCGGTTAATTGAATACGTCGCACGATCTCTTTGTTGATCTGGCCGGACAGCACCATTTCGACGACATCAAGCACCGCTTCATTCGTTACCCGCAGGCCGTTCACGAAGCCGGATTCAATGCCCAGCTTGCCTAGCGTTTCTGAGATTGCAGGCCCGCCGCCGTGAACGATTACAGTTACGATCCCTTCATCCTGCAGCTGTCGCATATCTTCAAAAAAACTGGCCGGCAATGCCGCAAGCGTGCTTCCGCCGCATTTCATTACAAAGCAATTGTTCTTCACTGCGTCCGTTTCCCCTTTGCTCCCTTATGTGCGGTATGCTGCATTGATTCGCACATAGTCGTAAGTCAAATCGCAGCCCCAGCCCGTTGCCGTGCTAGTGCCCATATTTAAATTCACATGAATTTGAATGGTGTCTGTTTTCAAATAGGCAAGCGCCGCTTCCTCATCAAACTTCACCGGACGCGACTGCTCCAAAACCGCGATATCGCCCAAACGAATATCGACTGTATCCACGTTTACCTGCTGTCCCGAGTAACCTACTGCCGCAATGATCCGACCCCAGTTCGCGTCAGCGCCGTAAACGGCAGACTTCACAAGACTGGAACCGATGATCGACTTGACGATCTTGCGTGCTGCGTCGACACTCTCGGCACCGCTCACTGTCGCTTCGATCAGCTTCGTCGCGCCTTCTCCGTCGCGCGCAATCGCTTTGGCGAGGTATTCGCCAACGTATTGGAACCCTGCCGCGAACGCTTCCCAATCCGGATGCTCCGGATTCAGCGCTTCTCCGCCGGCAAGTCCGCTCGCCATCGCCACGACCATGTCGTTGGTGCTTGTATCCCCGTCAACGGTAATCATGTTGAACGTGCTATCCGTAATCCTGCTCAGCAGCAGCTGCAGGTACTCGCTCTCAATCGGAGCGTCGGTTGTCATGAAACCGAGCATCGTCGCCATGTTCGGGTGAATCATCCCCGAACCTTTGGCAGCCCCGGCAATGTGAACCTCTTTGCCGCCAACGACAACACGGACGCACGTCATCTTCTGCACAAGATCCGTTGTCAGGATCGCCTGGCAGAAGTCGTCTCCGCCGTCTGCCTTCACTTTAAGCGGCAGCTTCTCGATGCCGCTAAGCACCTTGCCCATCGGCAGTAATTCGCCGATTACGCCTGTGCTCGTCACGCCGACTTGATGCTCCGCCAAGCCTAGCGCCTTCGCACTTGCGGCGCGCATCGCACGCGCGTCGTCCTCTCCCTGCTGGCCGGTGCACGCGTTGGCGTTGCCGCTGTTGACGATCATCGCCTGCAGCTTGCCGCCTTGGGCGATGCTTTCCTGCGTCACGCGCAGCGGTGCCGCTTGGAACGCGTTCAGCGTGTACACACCCGCTGCCGCCGCCGGCACATCGCAGACGATAGCGCCAAGATCAAAGCGCTCCGTTTTCTTCAAACCGCAGTGTAAACCGCCTGCGCGAAAGCCTTTCGGCGTCGTTACTGTCCCTTCGGGAACGACTGTAAATCCTTGCTTTGAACTGACATGTTCGTTCGTCACCTATCCTATCATCTAGTTATGGATAAACCGGTGCGAACAACAGCCCTGTCGATTCGTCCCAGCCTTGCATAATATTTAAATTCTGAATCGCCTGACCCGCAGCACCCTTAACCACATTGTCGATAACCGACACGATGGTCACACGTCCGGTGCGCTCATCCACGGCAAATCCAATATCGCAGTAGTTCGAAGCGAAAACTTCCTTCGTAGAAGGCAGCTTGCCTTTGTTGCGAACACGAACGAATTTACGCCCTTCATAATACTGACGATACAAGTCAATAAACTCTTCTTCGGTATGCTCGCCAATAACAGAAGCATACATCGTCGCCATAATCCCGCGTGTCATAGGTGTAAGATGTGTCGTAAACGTTGTAACAACCGGTTTGCCTGCAATACGGCTAAGCGCTTGCTCGATTTCCGGAATATGCTGATGCTTATTTACTTTATACGCTGTAAGATTTTCGTTTACTTCGGCATAATGCACACCGAGGTTAACCCCACGCCCTGAGCCGGACACACCGGATTTCGCATCGATAATAATCGTCGATGGGTCAATCCAACCCGCTTCAACGGCAGGAATTAAGCCTAATAAAGTGGCCGTCGGGTAACAACCCGGATTAGCGATTAAATCCGCGCCTTTCACTTCATCTCCGAACACTTCGGACAACCCATATATAGAACGCGCCAGATCTTCTTCGCGAGCAGGCGCTTTTTTATACCATTTCTCATAATCAGCACTGGATTTCAATCTCAGATCTCCTGAAATATCAATGACCTTTAAGCCAGCTTCCAAAAGCTTCGGCGATAGCTCTGCGCTGACACCCGCTGGTGTCGCCAAGAACACGACATCTGCTTTACCTGCAATCAAATTAACGTCCAACACATCTAAAACATCCAGAACAATCTCCTGCAAATGCGGAAAATGCTCCGCGAGCGGTGCTCCTGCATTCGAAGTTGATATGACTGAAGTGATTTGCACCAACGGATGTGCTTGCAAAAGACGAATTAATTCCGCTCCGCCATAACCCGTTGCACCTATGATAGCCGCTCTTATTCCATGACTCATTTGAATTCCTCCAGACGTCCCCAAAATATATGTATTATTATACAATCGTATACATAATAATTCAATGAAATTTTTCAGACTGCTTTGTGCCTATTTCTAGTGTCCTCACAAGGACTTTCAAGGGTTTTTCATGTCCATTACAGCTTATTTAAAGTGGATCACTTTTGTTCTGTTCTGAGCAAAAATATACATATTATGCATCCAAATACCCAATCATGTGAATGAAAAAACAGATATGATGGTCGTCAGTCGGAACTACCATTTTATTATCCCAAAGAGAACGGTATACAAGCAAATTCTGCGTTTGAGCCCATTTTAGCAGCCCTATTTCTCGGCAACTAAATTTTGCTTAGCTGTGGATAACGAGATTATTTATCCACAAAATATGCACAAGTTATCCACAGTCGGTGGATGGTTTCTAAATTTTAGGCATGTTTCTTGAATCCTTCCCCTAATACCTCATTCGTTTCGCTCAAAATGACAAAAGCCTGCGGATCAACAGATTGAACCAGTGTTTTCAAACGGCTGACTTCATTCTGCTTGACCACAACCATCATGACCGTTCTTGATTCACCGGTAAATCCTCCTGAGCCGCTAAGTTCGGTTAGTCCACGATCCAAGTCATACAAAATAGCCTTGCGAATGGCCTCTGTATGATCGGAAATAATGAATGCTACCTTTGCATAATTGAACCCAAGCTGTACTACATCAATCGTTTTTGTTGTGACAAACAGTCCGATCAGTCCATACAGCGCATTTTCCGGTGTGAATACAAGCGCAGAGCTTAAAATCACGAAACCGTCAAACACTGCAACCGAAAAACCTAAACTTAATCCTGAGTATTTATGTAAAATTTGCGCGGCTAGACCCAACCCACCTGTGGAACCACGTCCTTTAAAAACAATACCAAGTCCAAGTCCGACGCCTATTCCGCCATATACGGCTGCAAGCAAAGGATTGTGCGTAGGTGTACCTAAATGGCTTGTCAGCAGCACGCAGAGCGGAAATATAACAGATCCAACCGCTGCCTTCACACCAAAATGTCCACCCAGCAGCCAAAGTGCCAATAGGAAAATAGGAATATTCAGTGCCCACTGTATGAGGGCGGGGTTCCATTGAGTTAGATGTTGAATAATGGTAGAAAGACCTGAAACCCCACCTGTGGCAATCTGATTCGGGTTCAAAAAACAATTAAAGCTAGCCGCCATAATCAACGAACCTATAACCATCAGCGTATATTCAAATACCGTATGTGCAGGACTTCCTATCCGAATACGCGGTTCTTTTCTGGCCATACAAGGCCCTCCTCTTCACAAAAATCCTACACCTTGTAGGTGTAGGATGATCGTCCAATTCGTCATCTATGCGTTTGACCTTATCCAGAAGCTAGACCCCTGAGGCTAAACAGGCTCTCCATTTCAGGCTCCCTGAGATCCTAGTGAGTTTACGCTCCCCTAGGATTCCTCCGGCTTGCGGATCTGAAGACGCAAGTACGCGTCGATGAAAGGATCGAGATCGCCGTCCATCACGGCTCCAACGTTACCCGTTTCAGTTGAAGTCCGATGGTCCTTAACCATACTGTAAGGATGAAACACGTAGGAACGAATTTGGCTTCCCCATCCAATGTCAGACTGCTCGCCGCGAATTTCTGCGAGATGCTTCAATTGGGCTTCTATTTTCTTCTCGTACAGCTTGGAACGCAGCATTTTCATCGCTTTCTCGCGGTTCTTGATCTGCGAGCGCTCTTGTTGACAGCTGACCACGACACCTGTTGGCATATGCGTGATCCGCACCGCCGAGTCCGTCGTGTTAATATGCTGACCGCCGGCGCCGCTGGCGCGATACGTATCGATCTTGAGATCCTCGGTGCGGATCTCTACCTCTGTATCGTCCTCAATCTCCGGCATGATGTCGCACGACGCAAAAGACGTGTGCCGTCTGCCCGAGGCATCGAACGGCGAAATCCGCACAAGCCTATGCACGCCCTTCTCTGCTTTCAAGTACCCGTAGGCGTTGAAGCCTGTAATCTGCAGCGTGACACTTTTCACGCCGGCTTCGTCGCCAGGCAAGTAGTCGAGCACATCCACTTTGTAGCCGCGCTTTTCCGCCCAACGGCGGTACATGCGCAGCAGCATCTCGGCCCAGTCCTGCGACTCCGTGCCGCCTGCTCCTGGATGCAGCTCCAGAATGGCATTCAATCGATCATAGGGTTGATTGAGCAGCAAGCCAAGCTCGAAGGTTTCGAGTTTCTTCATAAGAGCCGAGATGCCGGCCTCAATTTCTGTCGCCAGACCTGCGTCGCCTTCCTCTTCTTCCAGTTCAACCATCAGCTGCAAGTCGTCAAAATCGTTGGAAAAACCTTGGAACTGATCAACAACACTTTTGATCACGTTCAGTTCAGCAATGGTCTTCTGGGCACGTTCATTGTCGTCCCAGAAGTCCGGCGCCCCCATTTTTTCCTCAAAATCTCCGATAGCTTCAAGTTTATGATCTAAGTCAAAGAGACCCCCGTAATTCGGATAGTCGCTTTGCTGTTTCTCTTAAGTCTTGCTTTACTTCTGGTTCCAGCATGTCTTACACCTCATTTATTCTGGTTGTGCACAGGTATGCCTTGCTATTTAGCTGCCTTGTCCGTGGCAGTTTTTGAACTTTTTGCCACTGCCGCATGGGCACGGATCGTTTCGACCTACGCGCTCTTCGTCCCGAACTAGCGGCTTCTTACCGCCAGCTTCGTTCTTCGGATCAACCGCTTGGCCTTCGGCTACCGCTTGACGCTCCAGATTGCTTTGTACGTGAGCTTTCATAATGTACATCGCTACTTCTTCACGAATGCTGTCAATCATCTCTTGGAACATCTCGAAGCCTTCAAATTGATACTCGCGAAGAGGGTCCGTACCGCCATAAGCACGCAAGTGGATACCTTGACGCAATTGATCCATGGCATCAATGTGATCCATCCATTTGCTGTCTACCGCGCGAAGAGCAACAACTTTCTCGAATTCACGCATGAATTCTTCGCCGATCTCCTCTTCACGTTCCGTATAACGTTTGCTAACCAAAGCCTTGATGTACTCAATAATTTCTTCTTGCTCTTTGCCCCAAATATCTTGATCCGTCATTTGAGCTTCTTCATGAAGCAAATTGTTGTTCACGAAGTTAGCAACCTCATGCAGCTCCCACTCTTCCGGAATTTGGTCTTCCGGACAGTGTGCTTTCACTACGCGTTCGATAACCGAATTGATCATACCCTCGATAACTTCGCGGATGTTCTCGGATTCCAGCAGCTCGCGACGCTGTTTATAAATAATTTCACGTTGTTGGTTCATCACGTCGTCATACTGAAGAACGACTTTACGCACATCAAAGTTGTTTCCTTCAACGCGCTTTTGGGCCGATTCTACTGCACGAGAAATCAGTTTGCTCTCGATCGGTTGATCTTCTTCCATCCCCAGGCGGTCCATCATCGCCATAATATTTTCCGCGCCAAAACGCTTCATTAATTCATCCTCTAAAGAGAGGTAGAACTGGGAGGAACCTGGGTCACCTTGACGGCCTGCGCGTCCGCGCAGTTGGTTATCGATCCGTCGGCTTTCATGACGTTCTGTACCTATGATATGCAGTCCACCTGCCTCATGTACGCCTTCACCAAGCACAATGTCCGTACCGCGTCCTGCCATGTTTGTTGCGATTGTCACCGAACCCGGTTGGCCAGCGCGCGCGACAATTTCTGCCTCTTCCGCATGGTACTTCGCATTGAGCACTTTATGTTGAACACCTTTACGCTTTAACATCTCTGACAGCAGTTCGGAGTTCTCAATGGAGATCGTACCTACGAGCACAGGCTGATTGGATTTGTTGCGTGCCACAATTTCTTCCACAACCGCGCCGAATTTGCCCTTTTCGGACTTGTACACGATATCCGGCATATCTTTACGAATCATCGGACGGTTCGTTGGCACCGTGATAACCTCAAGACCGTAAATTTTCTTGAGCTCTTCTTCTTCCGTCTTCGCCGTACCCGTCATACCCGCCAATTTGCGATACATCCGGAAATAATTCTGGAACGTAATCGTCGCCAGCGTCATGCTCTCGTTCTGAACCTGCAGCTGCTCTTTGGCCTCAATGGCTTGGTGCAGCCCATCACTATAGCGACGGCCTGTCATAATACGGCCTGTAAATTCATCAACGATCATAACTTCGTCATCTTGTACCACATAATCTACATCGCGCTTCATAATAAAACGCGCTTTGAGTCCTTGTGTCACGTGATGATTAATATTTACATTCTGATGATCGAATAAGTTCTCAATGCCAAATGCCCGCTCCGCTTTCGCCACACCTTCCTCAGTCAACGCGACGGAACGTACTTTAATATCAATCGAATAATCCTCTTCTTCTTTAAGCTTCGCCACAAAACGGTCAGCCGCGTAGTACAAGTCCGTTGATTTGGCAGCTTGTCCGGAGATAATAAGCGGTGTTCTCGCCTCATCGACGAGAATGGAGTCAACTTCATCTATAACCGCAAAATACAGCGGACGTTGAACCATCTGCTCTTTATACAGCACCATGTTATCGCGAAGATAATCGAAGCCATACTCATTATTCGTTCCATAGGTTATGTCGCAAGCATAAGCCGCTTGCTTCTCCTCATGAGACAGGTCATGAAGATTGACCCCAACCGTTAAACCAAGAAACTCGTAAATTTGCCCCATCTCGCCGCTATCGCGCTGCGCCAAGTAATCATTGACCGTAACCACATGCACGCCTCTACCCAGCAAAGCATTCAAATAAACAGGAAGCGTTCCTACGAGCGTCTTCCCTTCACCTGTTCTCATCTCAGCGATACGGCCTTCGTGGAGCACCATACCTCCAATAAGCTGTACGTCGTAATGACGCTTGCCTAGTACACGTTTAGCTGCTTCTCTGACTACAGCAAAAGCTTCAGGCAACAAATCATCCAGTTCCTCGCCCTTTTCCAAGCGGTTTCTGAACTCTACTGTTTTGTCCTTCAGCGCTTCATCGGACAACGGCTGAATGCCGGCTTCCAGACCATTGATATAATCAACGGCTTTGAGCATCCGTTTAATTTCCCGCTCATTGGAATCACCAAAAATTTTCTTCACAAGTCCTAACATCGGTGAACCCCTTTCCCTTACATTCGTATCCTTAAATTGTACCACCTTTGACGGTCCTGCCGCAACAAACGCTAACGTTCTCCTACCTATAAACTGTCCAAATCCTGCAAAAAGATCACGTTTCCGCTTATTTTTGTAGGATTGAATCGAAGTCTCCAAAACATATATAGAAAAAAGCTCAATTCGACGGATTCGAATCAAGCTTTTTCATTCTTGCTATAGGGATGCCTGTTAAAGCTTTACTTACTTGTTATACAGTCGGTTCAATCAAACCATACTTGCCATCATCACGTTTGTATACTACGCTGACTTGATCCGTGTCCATGTTCGAGAATACGAAAAAGCTATGACCTACCATGTTCATCTGTAAAATGGCTTCTTCCACATCCATCGGCTTCAATGTGAAGCGTTTGTTGCGAACCAGTTCAAAATCTTCTTCCTCTTCCACATAAGTAACAGGTGATGTCTCAATTTTAAATAAGTCCCGTTTGCCGCCTTCTTGGCGAATTTTGCGATTTGTTTTTGTTTTAAATTTGCGAATTTGGCGTTCCAGCTTGTCTACTACCAAATCGATCGACGCATACATATCGGTATTGCGTTCTTCGGCTCTTAGCAGTACGCCTGTGAGTGGGATGCTAACCTCGACGGCCTGCATACCTTTAATCACATTTAATTTCACTTGTACATCGGATGTAAGGGGAGCTTCAAAATACCTCTCTAGTCTGCTTAATTTCTTGTCGACATAGTCCCTGAGGGCCTCAGTTACTTCAAGGTGTTCTCCGCGAATGCTGATATTCATAGTTAAACATCTCCCTTCCTGCTTACATTATACTACATTCCACTCCATCTTCATAATTCCTTTAAATTCCGAGCTATTTTTAGACAAAAAGAAACACCCTAAGGAGATCCTTAGGGCGCCAGTTCTTAGGTGTATTCAAGCGGCAATCACCTGCCGGATGATTAAATTTTGTTTACATTAGCAGCTTGCGGTCCGCGGGCACCTTCAACAATATCAAACTCTACAGGCTGGCCTTCGTCCAACGTTTTGAAGCCATCCGTTTGGATCGCTGAGAAATGCACAAATACATCTCCACCATCTTCACGTTCAATGAAACCATAGCCCTTTTCTGCATTGAACCATTTCACTTTACCTTGCATAACGTACACATTCCCTTCGTTTTTAAAAATGTAAGCCCTTACTTTTTGACTATATCACCCTCCTGCTTGACCTGTCAATTTATAACTTAGTTGTAAAGGAATTTTTTGAAAATTCCGGTATATACACCTTATGGATAACTGCGAAATTTGTAAAACCTTGTCGCATCAAGCATCTTTACAACTTATTAACAAAGTTATGCACAGTTTTATACACATTATCCACAGGACGGGAGAGGGGATATTCACAGGGTTGGGGCTCATTGTGTTTTGTTTATGCACAATGAGGTTCATGACGGAGACTCGAATAATCTTGGAACAAATCAAAGACCTCTCGCCGCGCGAGAGGTTCTGTGAATACACTATTTTTTCCTATCAAAAAAAAGACTTTCGGGTTCGTAGTGGTGATCATAGGCGTTTCTTTGGGTTTTGCCAGCATCTAACTTGGTTAATTGCGAACTAGCTTCATCACGATATTGTTCAAGCTTACGCAGAAATATAGAATCTAAGCTTACAACAGCTTGAATTCGTTCCTTATAGACTTCCTTATTATGGACAGTTGGTGTTACTTGCAAAAGTGCATGCATGACCCTACCACGCTGTTCCATAAATTCCGCAAGACGATCAGCATCCATTGTAACAAGTTCCGCTAGTCCCTGCTGCGTAAGTCGTTCCAGTTCAACAACCAGCTTATCCATTCATCGCTCCAGCGGATGTTGTGCCACCATTCGCTTGCTTAGCTGCTTGCATCCAAGTTTCTTTCAACTGCATAAGATAGCCAAGCACCTCTTCCGCAGGCTCAATCGATTTCTTCATATTAGCTTCAATCAGCCGATGGTTAAAGTACTCATAGAGCTTCAAAAGATCACTAGCTACAGGAGCATTACGATCAATTGTAATAGCAAACTCGCTAATAATATCTTGTACTTTGACTAGGCTGGTGTTCGCGTCTTGGTAGTTGGTTGTTTTCAAGGCCTCTATACCTGCCCGGCAAAAACGAATGGCCCCATCACAGAGCATAATCAATAACTGTGCTGGACTTGCCGTTTGCACCGTATTTTCCAGATATCTATTGCGTTGGGCTTGAAGCATGGTTATTTCCCCCCAGTTTGTAATACCTACATATATTAACGGCCTAATTGCGAAGTAAGTTGTGAGCTTTGTGCTTGCATCTGCGATATATATTTTTCCATAGCGGTAAATTGTTTATAATAGCGTGTTTGCAGTACATCTAAGCTCGTAGTCAAGTTGTCAATGCGGGTATTGATATCCTTGATATTTTTACCCATTACATACGTTGTATCTACGCTTGTGGTGGCTCCAGCCCTAGCTGTAATGGAATCCATTAGGGCGTTTGCTCTATCGTATAAACGTGTGGCTAACCCGTCTCCTAAATCTGAATCTTTAATACCATCATTTGCATTAAAAAGAGCCATAACTTCGTCTGGTTTATCAGCAATTGCTTTTTTTAATTTGTCCTCATCTAGATATATTTTTCCATTATCCATATAACTGCCTGAAACAGAGGAGCCTCCCATAGAACTCGAGGAAATCCCAATTTCAGATAAACTTTTTAATGCACCTGTCGGTAAACCCTGCACGATTTTGGAAAAAGAAGACCGGAAATTAGTAAGTCCATTGGAAAGCAAGGAGTCGTTATGTAACGTACCACTCTTCGCTTTCTCTTCCCAAGCCTTTATTTGGTCATCCTTCATGGATGACCGCTCTTCATCTGTTAACGGCTGGAAATCCTTGTATTTCTTTTCGCTCATTTTCGTATTAATTGAAGCAATTAAGTCATTATATTTATCCACAAAAGACTTAATCGTATTAAAAACAGTATCCACATCACGGGTTGTTGTAACACTTGCCTCTCCCAATTTCTTAACGGTAATGTTCGTTCCATTGAAACTAAAAGTATTGGAATCATATTGTGCTGAAATATTATTAATTAAGAGGTCTGCGTTTTTCCATTATTGACGGAAAGCATTGAAATGGCAGTAGTCGCAGGAGAGACATCCAAAGCAAATCTGGAAGATAAATCCGGTGCACCCGCCGTTTTATCTTCTATAGTTATTGCAGTTCCTCCACTAGGATCAAAAATGGCAAGATGGTTATCAGCTGTCTTATAGGCATTCACGCCTGCTTTACCGATATCAGAACTGTTAATAGCATCTATTAAATTACTAAGCGTTGTTGTTTTATTAATAGTAATATCTGCCGTTTTACCTCCAGCTGTCAAACGAATCATTTGTGGTGTCGTGATCGTGCTGTCGATAAGTGTATTAAATCCTTCTGAAAACGCTGAGCTTATTGTATATGTCTTTGCCGGAGTTGCTGGCACAGTTGCTGTTGATAATCCAAAAACATCTTTCAAATAATTAGTTGAGCTGTTGGCGCCCTTCATCGTTAAATTAAAGTTGCCTGCTTCACCTGTAACTGAGGCAACGAAAAAGAATCGCTTCATATTTGTATCATAATTCATGCTAACGCCAGTCATATTGGTCTTGGCATTCACCTGCGCTACAATACTTGATATCGTAGCTGTCTCATCGACATCTATCTTAACAGACCCCTTTTTTCCTGCTATTGTAAGTGTGGTTGGCCCTGTTAGACCTAGGCTTTCACTATCACTTTTTGCATTGAGAGGGGTATCCGAGTTCACATTTGCAGCTTCAGCTAGACGATTCACTTTAATCGTGTACGCACCATCAGCTGCCAATGCTGTTGAAGTAGCGGACAGAACAGTGTCATCCGACGAGGAACCTTTTTTGCTCAGGAAGGATGACTGCAATTTCATGTTAAAAGCAGTCTTTCGAAAATCCATAATCTTGGCATTCATCGCACGATAATCATCACGCTGCCATTCAAGAGATTGCTTCTGCTTCTTTAATTTATCCTGAGGCATACGAGCTGCTTTCATTAACTTACTAACTGTATCATCAATATCAATTCCCGTTCCTGAGAATCCATTTAATCGCATTACCATAGGTGTAGTCACCGCCCTTTACATGATGTTAAACTTATCTCCGCTCATCAATGAGGATTCCAGCCATTTCCCAAAGTTTAGCTACAAAGTCCAAACTTTTTTCCGGTGGGATTTCTCGAATCGTTTCACCCGTATCTTTATCAAGAACTTTTACAGATATGAGCTTCGTCTTCTGATGAATGGAGAATTCCAACGAAGTTGTTCTCCCCTGAACGGCTTTAATCGCATGTTCAAGAGCTTTCACCACTTGAGCATCACTTATTGTAATATTATCACCCTGAAGTTCCGCCTTCTTCAGCTCATGTGCGTTATTAATTGTAGGGGTATGATATTCAGTACCAACTGCTGTGCTTATCTCCTCAGTTTTATGAGGTTTCGTTAGAGGCTCTATTAACTTGTCTGAACCTGATGAACCGCCCGTTCCGCCCAAAGGGTAATTGATGCTCATTTGTATAAACCTCCATCTGAAGTTATATGTATACCCTTATTATCGGTTAAATAAGCGATGAGTGTTATAGCTATTTTAATAGCAAAACAAAAAAGAGACCCTAGAATAAATCCTAGGGTCTCTCTTATGAATAAGATTAACGAAGCAATTGCAGAACGCCTTGTGGTTGTTGGTTAGCTTGTGCAAGCATAGCTTGTGCAGCTTGTGCAAGGATGTTGTTCTTCGTTTGCTCCATCATTTCTTTTGCCATATCAACGTCGCGGATACGGGATTCAGCAGCAGTCAAGTTCTCGGAAGCAGTTCCCAAGTTGTTGATTGTGTGCTCAAGACGGTTTTGTACCGCACCAAGCTTGGAACGCTCGCTGGAAACAGAAGCAGTCGCTTTATCAAGAACTGCGATTGCTTTAGCAGCATCATCTTTAGTGGAGATGTTTAAGGCAGCTTCGCCTTTAACATCGTTTGTTCCATCAGTTACAGTGTTAGTAGCTGTGAAACCTGCAGTTCCAGCTTTTGCTGTGATACCTAGTGCGTTTGAACGCATATCGGCAACTGAAAGGGACATGGATTGTCCTGTATTAGCACCAATTTGGAAGGAAGTTTCGAAGTTCTTTTGTACTCCACCATCTTTGAACTCAATATTGTTACCAGCAACGCCACCCTTGTTGGCAGTAACTACCACTTTAGTACCATTGTTCGTAACAGTAACATCTGCGATTTTGGATGCTACAGTATCAGCAATTGTTTTTGCAAGAGCTTTTGTTTGGTCGCCTGTTGCAGCCCATTTAGTCTGCAATGCGGCATTAATATCAACTCCAAGTGCTTTACCTGTATAAGCACCAGCAGTTGAATCATAGAACTCAACCTGTTGTCCGTTAATAGTCATTCCTGTTCCAGCAAGTGCTTTAATGTTTGCAGTTTCCTTTACTGCAGTCGTGCCATTCAAGGAAGCCAAGTCAATGTCAGTGCTTGCTTGTTTTGCGTTGTTTGTCTTACCAGTATCTGCGGTAGCAGCCCCGGCTCCTGCAACAGTACCTGTTGAAGTTGCAATAACACCAGCAGCACCTTCAAACGCCCCACCTTTTACTGCTGTTACTGTTATTTTACCAGCACCATCATCTGTAACTGTCCAGTTACCTTTTAACGTATCGTTCTTATCGATAATCTGTTGAAGTGCTTTGGCAGCTGCTGTAGCATCTGTTGCAGCACCTGGAGCTGTCGAGTTGA
Source organism: Paenibacillus sp. N3.4 (assembly GCF_008017805.1). Classification (GTDB taxonomy): domain Bacteria; phylum Bacillota; class Bacilli; order Paenibacillales; family NBRC-103111; genus Paenibacillus_E. Next base: position 54,372 of record NZ_VRTT01000032.1, read on the forward strand.
TAGCAATATCAGCGGTAGTCGCTTTTACATTCGAAATCGCAAGGTCATTAGCAGCAACAGCATTAGTATTAAATGTTGCTGTAATATTTATTCCATTAAGATTGAGATCAACCGTTTGACCATTGGTAGCAGTCGCTGAAAGAGTAAATGATTGAGTCGCCTCAGTTGTTGTTCTATCTGTTCCAGCTGTAGTAGCTCCAACTTTACCAGCAGTTACAACGCCTGTGTTCGTCAAGTTAGCTTTACCATCACCTTGAAGCAATTTTTGAGTGTTGAACTCAGTAGTGTTACCAATACGGTTAACTTCAGAAGTCAATTGGTTCATCTCGTCTTGAAGCGCACCACGGTCAGCATCAGTGTTCGTTCCGTTTGCGGATTGGTTAGCAAGTTCGCGCATACGTTGAAGAATGCTGTGAGTTTCGTTCAATGCACCCTCAGCTGTTTGGATCAAAGAGATACCATCTTGGGAGTTCTTAGCAGCCATGTCCAAACCACGGATTTGGCCACGCATTTTTTCGGAGATTGCTAGACCAGCTGCATCGTCACCTGCACGGTTGATGCGAAGACCGGAAGACAATTTCTCGATGTTCTTAGCAGTTGCTGCACTGTTAGCACCTAATTGACGGTGTGTGTTCAAAGCTGTGATATTGTGATTAATTCTCATTGTTTTCTTCCTCCTGAAGGTTCAGTTGATCCACGTCCATGTGGATGTTATTTAAGGCTTTCTAGCAGGTCGGCCGTCCTGCTAGTTGGCCCGTTGATATATATATCGTCGGTACTCCTTAGAAAGTTTATAGCAAAAACAAAAAAATGTCGACTTATGGTCGACACCTTGATATGACTACGATTTATTCATTAATTTGCTAATATTCATAGGGCTAATCTTATGTTCGGCAGCAACTTTATTCGACTCCTGTATCTGCAAATAGACTTCCTTACGGTAAACTTCAACTTGCTTAGGAGCCTTAATACCTATACGAACTGTATCACCATCCGTACTTAGTATAACGATTTCAGTCTGGTCCCCAATCATGATGGACTCTCCCTTTTTCCTGGCCAGTACAAGCATTCTTTGTCACCCCTCTACTTGCTCTTGCATGGTTTTGTTCAAATCACTGATAATAAGCTCATGCTTGACTTGATAGTCAGAATCATGCAAAATCACTTGTTTGGCTAATTGCTTTATGGTATTCCATACGATCGGCGCGAGTAGATTCGCAGTAATCTTTGTATTATCGTCACTCACCGTAACAACTATCCGTAGCTGAACATCTGTCGGCTGTTCAATCTTTAATTCTTCCTGCACAGATTCCGTAAGGCTTATCTCATAATCTTTGAAAAACAAGAAAGGGTCTGTTACTAAAAAGGAAAGTTCTCCTTGTTGAATAGATTGCATGTACGAGAAGGGAGCACTTTCAGCGGACTGTACCAACGTAAACTGTGTAAACTCCTCAAAACCAGGAATTCCATTCGGAAATGTGATGATCTCCGCTTCTTCGACCTGAAGTTCCCCGAAAAACAACGTATTTATTTTCATAAGTCATGTCTCTCCCTTATCCTTTTCATACAAAAAAGCTATAGAGTAAAATCTATAGCTTGATTATACCGTTTTATGTTTTTAAATCAATTTGGGGTGGAATAATTTCAAGGTTGGCATATTGTCGCACGTAAATGTCCAGTTTTCCCCGATTGTAAGAAATTTCAGGAGGATTAACCTGCACATTCACATTGACTTTACCATCCGTCACATTAATTTCAACTCTATGAGCCGTATATGTAATATCCACGTTATCGTAAGCTGCTTCTCCATAATAATTAAATTCTGGATGTTCAAAAGTCAACTGCTTAGCAATCTCAGCAATTGGATTGCCAGGCAGGTGAATGGCAGCCATTCTGTTCCCATTCTCAACAATACGGGCAATTCCTTGTAAAGCGATCTCTTTACTTTGAGAGTAAATACGCGACATGGATTCAAGTATAGGCCCTACACCTAAAGCATCCCAAGCTCGACTTTGATCAATTTGCAGTTCCCCTTGAGTCTGATGCATCTCTAGCGTAGGACGTTCAGTTTGCATCTCATAAGCTGCCTGTGGCTGCCTAATATCCTGAGTCCCTGGATCAGCATCGATGCCGATAAGAGCCGGTTGCTGACGAATTTGTATTTGTGGAATACTCGACAAATCAACCGCCTCCTAACTGTTACGATCAATGTAAGAAATCAACGAGTGTGGGAACAATGACTTTGGATCCTGCCGATAAGGAAGCTTGATAAACATTCTCTTCCATTTTGAGATTAGTAATAACTATAGACATATCTGCATCTTCCGTTTTCGATTGTAAACTTTGCAAGTTAATTCCTATGTCTTTAAGGCGGTCCTCAGCAAGTTGAATACGGTTAGTCTTAGCACCAATGTCAGACCTTGCTGCTAGTACAATAGACATTCTTTCATCCATTTTACCGATTGAATCTTGAATTTCTTTGCTGTTACCCGTGCTCAATGCAACAGACAGATCTTTAAAAATCTGAAAAACATTATTCTTGTCACCAGATTTACCAAAAATATCCGTTGCTGTTTTGTTCATTGCGATCTGAACACCTGCACCAATCTCAAACTTAATTTCACCATTGTCCGTAACTGCATTGGCTGCATCATTAGGATCCGGAAAAGGAGCCTTATCTGTAATTTGTCCATTAAAAACATACTTACCGTTAAACTGACTGTTTCCTATATTGGTTAACTGATTATACAATTGATCAATCTCTGTCTTTATAGCATTAAGGGATTCACTCGGATTAGTACCATTAGAAGCCTCTACAGCAAGTTCACGTCCTCTTTGCATTACTTGCCCCATTTGCCCTAACGTGGTGTCACTATAATCAAGAAAAGAGACTGTAGCATCTACGTTTCTCTGGTATTGATCATTCACACCAAGCTCACTACGGTATCGCATTGAGGAACTGATCCCTACTGGATCATCAGAAGGTTTATTAATTTTTCGACCCGTCGAAAGCTGATCTTGCAACTTATCCATGCGAGTCATATTACCATTCAAATTGCGCAACAATTGTGTGTTTAGCATTCCTTGTGTAACGCGTAATGCCATCGCAATTTCACCCCTTTATCGAAAGTATACTCTTCTATTATCTGCCAACTGTACCCATTGAGTTAATGACTTTATCCAGCATCTGATCGAATGTCGTTAAAGCGCGTGCAGCTGCATTATAAGCATGTTGGTATTTAATCATGTCGGCCATTTCTTCATCTAATGAAACACCGCTAACGGATTGACGTCTTGCATCTACCTGATCAACGAGAATTTTCTGATTAGCTACTTGTCTTTGTGCTTCTTGAGTTTGAACTCCGATTTCAGAGACAACTGCACGTAAAAACTCATCAAACGTACCGCCGTTAAGAATAATTTTGGTTACACCAGAACCATCGAAATTAAACTTTGTATTCTTAATGCCTGCAAGCTGCAGGGCCAATTCATTATTACCTTTGACTACGTGCTCTACGCCGTTAGCATCTTTGTATGTTCTTGACGAAGCTGCTATGCGTTCCACATTATCCGTAATATTCGTACTTACCTTCATCGTCTCAGCTGCTGTACTAAAATCAGCAACCGGTGAGAAGAATTCTCCACCTTTAGTAGGAGGATCTTGTAAGGTATAACCTTGTTTATGCACATTATTGACTGATGTTATCATCGTTGACACCATGGAGTTCAATTGGTTTTTATACTCATTGACATATCGGTCATTCGAATACATGAGACCAAATAACTCTCCGCTGTTTAAGTCAGTCGGATAGGCAGACTTAGCTGTTTCATCCGTGAATTCTGTCGCCGTGTTGCCTTCAACTAAATCTTGATTTCCCATTTTTACATGGTAACCGGAAGATTCTTCTTGAACAGATACATTAATGAGTCTGGACAGTCCGTCGACAAGCAAATCCCGTTGATCACGTAAATCATTCGCACTGTTGCCGAGCCCTTCAACACGGAAAATCTCATCATTCAGCACTGCAATTTGCTTCAAACTTGTATTAACTTGGGTTGCTTTGACCGAAATATTATCATTTACATCAGAAGTAAGGTCCTTGAGCTGCTTAGCTGCATGGTTAAACGCATCTGTCACAGCTAAAGCACTTTCCTTAACAACAGCTCTTGTTTCCAAGTTATCAGGCTGTTTACTAAGCTCCTGCCAGGAGTTCCAGAAATTATCCAGCACCTGACGAAGCCCTGTATCGGACGGCTCATTAATGATAGCCTCCAGCTTCTCTAGCGTATCTTGTTTTACTGTCCACTCACCTAAGCTTTTGTTCTCATTAGCAAATTGTTTATCTAAAAAGGTTTCACGTATACGCTGCACCTGAGTAAACTCAACACCTTGTCCCATTTGTCCCGGAATGGTAGAACGCTGCAAGCTAAGAGCCTCGATAGGTTCGGCCGCAACCATTTTGACAACCTGACGTGAAAAGCCCGGCGTATTTGCATTAGCGACGTTATGTCCTGCCGTTGTAAGTGCAGCTTGCTGTGTAAGAATCCCCCGCTTGGATATTTCAATGCCGCCAAAAGTTGATCTCATGGTTTCCCTCTCCTATGCCCTTACTTGGGTATGATAAATGCATCCGACCGTTATCCTCTTCTATCAAATAATCCCAATCGATTTCCGCTTTTCGTCTGATTAGGATTCCTGTATACCATATCATCATCCGGCGCACCGATAACTAAATCGAGTGAATAATCGATAAAAGCTAGCGATTGTTCAATTAATTGCTGGTTAATGGTATTCGTTTTTTTCAATGTCTCTATCGTGTCAAGCAGCTTATGTTGAGCTTCTATTAGCGCTTGCTTTTCTTCTGCTTTAAATATAACCTTGATTAGATCACTAACTGTAATCTTCGGATTGGGATTATATCCTCTAGAGATTAAGTAAGAGCCAATAATTTGAATCCGTTCTTGATTGGCATCCGCAATTGCTCTTACCCACTTATTCTCTCGATTCACAATTATGTTCAACTGATCAATATTGTTACTGACCAAAACTGGTGTCTTATCCTTAGCAAGCTCAAGCAATGCTTCGTGTGCTTCCTGGAGTATATTCATTGTTTCCAACAAAGGTTGAATCGACATGGTCGTCACCTGCTTCTATTCGCTAGTCTTTTACTTTAAATACGGAAGAATCTTTTCTGCTAGCTTACCCGCATCTACTTGATACGTTCCTGTAGCAACTGATGACTTCAGTTCTTCAATGCGCTGTGTCTTCTCTTCTGTACGCGCGGTACCCAATGCACCAAGAAGCTCTTTAGCTTCAGCTGAAATCTCAACTTGGTCTTTAGGTTTATTCTTCTTGCCCGCAGCTTGAGCCAGATTCGCATCTCCGGCTTTCTTGTAAGGATTAACAGCACCGATCCGTTGATTTTCGTTAATTTTCATACAGCAACTCTCCTATTTCTGTGACCTTAAAAAGTAAAATGCCGATAATCGTTAGAACTATTATCGGCATGAAACATATGAAACTTTATATCTGCTGTGATCTATTTATAAATTATCGTTTTTCTTTCAACCGATCCTGAATATTATAAGTAACTTGATTCTCATGTTTCTTGCGTTCTTCGCTTCGACGCTCATCCTCTGTATGGTTCCTTACATCCTTAACCAGCTTCATGCGACATGGTTCACAAATCGTATTCTCGCGAATTGAGATTCCACACACTTCACACGAGTACGACATATTAGGAGCATGCAGAATGGATATGCGGCCTTCACGAATGAATTTTGTGATTTGTTTAATGGAGACCTCCGTAGCCTCACTTAAATCATTTATGGTGGTCCCTTTATGTTCACGCAGATATTTCACGCATTTCTCGTACTGCTGCTCCAGATCCTTCACACAGTTCGGGCAAACGTCATTAAAGCCTTTGACGAATATTTTCCCACAACGTGGACAATTGGCTACATTCATGCTCATTGCATTGCCCCCTTCTACTATTCCCAATTCCTGATTATTAATTCCAGTTTACCGCAATTCGACAGGGTTTGCATAACTATATTTTACATTCACTGTTGCAGTAAGTACGATTATCTCGCCCAGGTTAGTCCGTATATCTCAGCAGTCACTCGCTCCCTAAGTACCTTGGCACATTGATTCATGGTGCTCCCTGTTGTATAAACATCATCCACGACATAAATAACCAGTGGATTCGTCGATGATTGGCTTACACAATCAAGCATTGTTTCGTTCACCTCAAAAACGTGCTCAAGATCATCCATACGCTCATGCCTCTTCTTAAAGCTTTGCTTCTCCGTATGCTTGGACCGATACAATAAAGGAACTACAGGCAAACCTACTTTCCCTCCCAATTCTTCAGCCATTTGTTCAGCTTGATTAAATCCACGTTCTAATAATCTGCGATTGCTGACAGGCACGAAAGTAATGACTTCCTTTCCCGTAGGTGCATAAGCAGGAGTAGGCAAATGCAACCTTGCCCGCTCTGCTTGGAGTAACCGATACGAATGAACCAACATTTGACCAAGAACCGATTGTAGTCGTTCGTCCCCGCGATATTTATATCTGGCGAGTAATTCTTTCATCGTTTCGTCGTATTTGACAGCAGCACGGCTTCTTGAGAAATGTGTGGTTATCCCGCGACTGCAATCGTAACAAGTCTCTGCTCTTCCACATATTGCACACTTCACTTCTCGAATCCAAGGAATTCGTGTGTAACACGTATGACACAACCCTAATTCCTCTAGGTGGAGGATACTGTTTTGTTTGCATAATAAACAACCTTCCCTTTTCGAACTAAGGAGTGTCTGTAGCTCTCCCACTGCCTTTTTCATCCAAGTACGCCACTGTAATTGGTAATTACTCATTCATTTCCCCCCTTAATTAAATACCCCTGTTTTCGGGCAATGCGATTCATCTGTTTAATTTGGCGAATAGCCTCCTTCTGTGATTGCGTAATTTCTTTGGCTGCAAAATATACCTTACCTGCCGGGTCATCCTTGGATCTGCCCGCACGTCCGGCCATTTGTACGAGCGCTGCCTCGTCAAATAATTTGGAATCAGCGTCAATAATGAATACATCGGATTTGGGTACGGTAACTCCTCGCTCCAGAATGGTCGTGGTTACAAGCAGACGAATGTCTCGGTCTCGAAAGCGTTGAACTTTTTCCGTCCGCTCAGCATCTTTCGAGGATGTCCCCTCTATACAAATAGTTGCACCCGTTTCCATATCCCGCATCTTCAATCTCAACAATTCAACCGCAGGCTCAACCAAACTAATATTAGGGACAAAAACAAATACTTGCGCTCCTCGCTCTACGGAGGCAACCAGTTTAGAAAGGAGGGAACTAGGAAACTTTTGCGTCTGAAGGATGTTTCGCAATGGGGGAACAGCTACAAGCAGGGGAACTGGTAAGGGATGCCTATGAAAACGGACTGGCACTCGAACATGCGGCAGTCGTCCCCGATCAGCAGCTTGTCTGATCGCTTTAGGCGGTGTTGCGGATAACAAGATGTTTGTACCATTCGGTTTACACACTTTAGCCGCTGCAAATCCGAGCATTGGGTTATTATGATAAGGAAAGGCATCGATCTCATCGATAATGACCAGATCAAAAGCCTCATGAAACCGCAACAGTTGATGTGTTGTAGCAATCGTAATCTGTCCCTGCTCCCATCGCTGCTCACTTCCCCCATACAGTGTGACCACACTATATGGGCTGAAAGCTTTTTTTATCCTCGGCTGCAGCTCCAATACCACGTCCTTCCGCGGTGTGGCAATAAGCACACGCCCCCCATTAGTGATCGTGTAGTGAATGAATGGAAAGATCATTTCGGTCTTCCCTGCTCCTGTAACTGCCCAAATCAAAAACTTTCGTGGCTCATGACAGTTTTCCCCCTTCACAATAAGTTTTGCTTGCTTCCATTTTCCCTCTGTTTCACCATCTCTTCTTAAATAGTTCAACCCTTCCAAGGATGCAGCTGTCTGGGCATCACTCAGCCCCCACGGGGTAACATAGCTCAGGATTTCATCCGGCTCATTAACCACAGACTGCACCTGAGAAACCCTAAGCTTGGAGGGATTAGCAGCCTTACTACCATCGGTGAGGTGTTCTGATTTCGTTGTCCCCGACCGACCCAGAACGAGCAGTGAGCAAAAACGTGCTCGACCCATAGTCAGGCACTCTTCGCAATACGGGCATTCTTGTCCGCAATGGATACATGGTGACCAGAACATGCGCTCAGCACCACTCCCACACCTCTTACACGTGTAGCTTGTGACCCTTTTAAATCCTCTACGCCAATCCCGCTGCGCCAACGTCTGTAGCCCATTCGTTAGTTCAATATCACCGTTAAGATGCGCTAACTGTAGATAAGGCAGCCACTCATCGCCTGATCCCAACTGAACACCGCTACTCTCCAACAACTGTTGGATTTCATCATTAAGCAGTGCTCTTCCCTTGCAAGCACGAACGACTTTCTCGTAAATTCCAGGATGAATAGGACTCGTATTAGTGTCCATCCTCTGTTTCCATACATCATAATTTAACAGTTTTAAGCCCATTGACTCCAGGGCACCAAGAGGAATCGCGCATGAGACAGCAAGCTTTCTGATCCATTCTATTTTTTGCGGAAACCCTCCCATTTTCACAAGTTGGTCATCTACATTCAGAAGCTGAAGCAGTCTTACACCTTGCCCTAACGAAACAAAAGGTTCGAGCATTACGAGGCCGGCGTCGGCTGCGTAGTACTCGAACCAATAATGAATGTCCGTTTGGGTATGAATCGTCAAGTGCCATCTCCATACAGAGCCAACACCCACCGCATATAATTGAACTTTCATTCCTCACCTTACTCTCTTTATCATTGAAATGTTTGAAACCGATTACCGTGTAACAATGGGCATTTTCACAAGATCTTCCCTATTGCTAAGATTAACGACTATAAGGCGTTCATCACCATGCTGATGCAAATATTCATCTATAGCATCATGCTCCGTTTGGCAGCGTAATTTCAGCAAATGCGTATGGGACAATCGCTCAATGATCTTCATCGTATCATCGGTCGAGCCTTCGTCAAAGATCGTTGCCGTTACCTCGTTACCTTTGACTCGCGAAAAGAAAAACAAAGAGCGAATATACCATTCAATTTGATTTTGATTATTTTTGGTAACGAGCAGAATGTTTGCTTCCTTCCTGTTTCCGCCCTTACGGGATCCTAGCAACAAATGAAGCAAAGCAATGCTGATGCCGTAGCAACCCAAGATCCATAACAATCCAATCCACATAGCGGGTCCCTCCCTTACTTGCATTGTATGCCAGTTAGGGAGAGAGGGTTACTATAGGGTTACCCAGCCATTTTTAATAGCAATAATAACGGCTTGTGTTCGGTCATCAACTTCCATTTTCTGGAGAATACTGCTAACGTGGTTTTTTACCGTTTTCTCGCTGATATAGAGGAACTCCCCAATCAGTTTGTTGCTTTTACCTTCAGCCATGAGGCGAAGAACTTCCGCTTCTCTTTTGGTCAGCGGACTATTTGCATTATGTATGTACTTAAGACCGGAATCCTTTACAGCCTGACCGGAGCCGACTACTCCTACATCGTCAAGATACGTCATTCGTCTTAATTGGTTAATCAGTTTTCCTGTAACTTTAGGATGAATATAAGCATGTCCCGCTACAACGGAACGAATCGCATTAATAAGTGACTCCGCTTCCATGTCTTTCAGCAAGTAGCCTGAAGCCCCTTTGCGAAGCGTTTCGAATACATAGCTTTCATCATCATGAATGGATAAAATAATAACTTTAATATCCGGAAATATAAGCTTCAGTCGTTCGGTAGCCACAACCCCATTTTCAAGGGGCATGTTAATGTCCATAAGAACGATGTCCGGTGTAATTTGATTGCATAATTCGATAACTTGGATACCGTCACCGCATTCCCCGATGACTTCCATATCATCTTCCATATTAATAATTCGTTTAACACCTTCACGAAAGAGCTGGTGATCGTCCGCAATAACGATTTGTACATTGCGTTTATGACTCGCCGTGTTGTCCATTCTGACTTTCCTCCTTATTCTCTGCGCCTCCGCCGATTGGGATCAGCATCGTAATTTTTGTACCTGAATCTTTTTCAGACTCTAGAACCATCGAGCCTTCTAGCAGCTCAACACGCTCTCGCATACCGAGCAAACCAAAGTTGTTTCCCTTGGCTATTCTTTGCTCCGTTTGCGGAACGTCGAAACCAATCCCGTTATCTACGACATAGATTTGAACTTGATCAGGTTCCAGCGTAAGTTCAACAGATAGAAAAGTGGCTTTCGCATGCTTATTCACATTCGATAGAGCTTCTTGCACCAGTCGGAAAATAGCAATTTCAAGCCCGGACGGAATGCGAGTCTCCTTGCCTACAAGATTAAATTGGGTGCGAATTTTGTGCTTTTCTTCAAAATCCTGCACATATTTACGTAGTGTAGGTACAATGCCCAAATCATCAAGCGCCATCGGGCGGAGGTTGAAGATGATCTTGCGAACTTCTTCAAGTCCTCCTCTCACTTGGCCCTTAAGATCTACTAATTCTTCTTTAACGGCTGACATATCCTCCTTGAGAAGCATCCGCTGCGCGATTTCTGTTCGAAGAACTACATTGGCCAGTGTCTGCGCCATCCCATCGTGAATTTCACGCGCGATACGCTTTCTTTCTTCCTCTTGCGCCAAAATAATTTTCAAACCGAGCAGTTGCCTGTTCTTGGCAGATTCCAGTATTCGAGTGACCTGATTCAAGTCGCCCGATAAGTACTCGAGGACAACATTCATCTGTGAAACGATCGTCTCCGCTCGCTCTACCTGTTTGTCCACGTTTTTTGTTCGCTGCTGTAAATCATTGCGTCTAGTCTTAAGGTTATTTTCTTTTTCCCTAGCAATCGTCAGCTGTAATTGAAAAGCAATAGCGGCTTCATAAGCAATCTTGATATCTTCTTCGCGGTACTTGTTGAAATCACGGCTAACCTCTGTCAGTCGAATACGTGAACGCTTGTAATCCTTCTCTAGCTTATCCACCAAATCAATCGTGGCACTGGTTTCATACTTGATCTCGTCAAGTTCACGAATAAGCGACTCTTTTTCCAACCGAGAAGTTTCAGCTATTTCGAACATTTGATACTTGCTGCTCTCCATGACGTTAATTGCGTTTTTGATGACACGATCTATAGCGTCTGGCTGCAATGGAAACAAACTCCTTTATATAAAACGAAATTAGAAATTAGTCTACCCCATATTGTATCATAGTTCTAGCCGTTTGCAGTGAACTTCTAGCACTATTTATTCAAGTGAAATCCCTTGATTTTTAGGTTCCCAGCCTACTTTAAAGCCTAACTTCTCAGAAATTAGCCGTAAAGGTACCATCGATACATTATTCATAATTTTCGGAGCTACTTCAGCTGTTACACGATCCCCATTAACTAACAAATCAGTTTGATCAATCCAGAGATCAATCAATTTATCTCCACGTAAAACCGTCACCTTGCGTTCTTTATCGTCCCACTTCACATCGCCGCCCAGCGCTTCCGTAACAAAGCGAAGTGGAACCAATGTATTCCCATTCACAATCGTCGGAGCTTGCTCCAAAGTGGTGGATTTGTTATTTATAGTCGCTTGTTTCTTGTTTACAGTCAGCTTTACTGTGCTTTTTGGTAGGGCTGCCAGCTGCCCTTTATAAATGAACGAAATATCATCAATATTAATTTTCCCTTTAGCTGCTCTTTCATCCTGTCCATTAGTTGGATTAACAACATAGACACTCTTAATCGTAATTGGGAATTTAAGATCAGACAGATCAGCTGTCATCTTGCGCCAACCAGTCCAGTTCATATTGTCGGTCAAACTCACATAGTTCAATTTGCCGTCCCCATCGACGACTTCAGCACGGACCCAGTTAAAGCTGTTGTCACCAAAAATTCTAGCTGTAATAAACTGCGGCTCTCCTGCGATCTGGGCACCACTCGTGCCATTAAATCTGGCATATGCGGCCTTATTCCCCTGTCCTTTCGTAAAATCATACGATATTTCCAAGTTTTTATTTCCATTTTCCTGAACAATATTTACGCTGGAAATTACTTCAACCGGATATTTATCTCCCGTTGTCATCACTGCATTATGATCTAAATCATACCATACTTTTTCCTGTCCCACGGGCAGCGTCACCATCGTACTGTATCCGTCGTATCTCGCAATAACTTGAGCTGCCTGGCTTCCAGACGCACTATCTACATGGAGAACGCCATCTTTCACCGAACCTTTAATTCCACTTAATTCCCAAGTCGCTGAGCTTGGCGGCAAGTCGCGCGTTACACCACTTTTCGTCGTTACTGAAAGAGGTAGTTTGAAATCCCCGCCTTCTGTTACAGAAAACGAACCCACACTAAATTTCATCGAGGCTATTTGATCTCTTCCGATAACTTCAACATCCATAGTTGCTGTGCCATTCCCTGATTTGGCCATAATTTGAGTTTTACCTATGAGGGTCGGGGTGAAAATATTATCTTTGAAGGAACCATTCGCCGTAGAAGTACTCCACACGGGAACCACACTATCTACAGCCATGGGGTTATAGTATTCATCATAGGCTTTGAATAGATAGGCACTAGATTCATTCATGAACAATACATTTTGCCCTTTCAAAATAAGACCCTTCAACTGGCCCTTAGGCGCAGTCGAGTATACCCCTAGCCCGTTTACAACCGCCCGCTGATTGCCGTTCTGTGTCTTGTTCACAAGTTTTGGATCTACATCCCCAAGCGGTCTTGAGACCATCTGCGTCGATCCTCCGCCGTCTAACACCATACCTTTCCATACACCAGCACTGATCATAAACTGCTGAAGCTCAGGAAGCGTCATGCCGGCACTCCCCGCACTTAAATCTGCTGTTATGATATAAGCCGTCTTCATATCCTTCGAGTAGCCTACCGCCGTTCGTGAGACGGGACTATACCCACTGAATTCACCGATATTGCGTGTAAAATAACTCGGCTTTGCATCATCCACAAGCAGCGTACTGCCGCCAAGCAGCATTTTAAAATTACGCCAATCATACGTCTTAGAAGCATCATGCGGTACCATATCATATTTGGTGTTGATCTTGTCGCCTACTTTAAGGTGATTTACGATAAACTCCCGTGCTAGTCCAGAGCCCCGAAGGATATAACCATCTGCTGGAGCAACCGCTTTAATATTCGTGTCTACGGCTATTTCTTTTACGATATCATTTTGAATAAGTGCCTCTGTCGGAACATGGGTACCATCGACAGCTCGCTGCGTTAAAGCCCAGGCATTCGTATATAGAAAAAGTCCATCGGCAATCATGGGTACAACGTTATCATCCCAATAATACGTTTTATTCACGCCGCCGAGATCGAAGGAGGTCCCATCTTTTGCTGTTACCTTGCCTTGAAAATCTAGAATATCAATAATCGGTTGATTCGTATTTGTAATGGCAAAGGAGTATAAACCAGAAATTTTCGCCGGAGTCGTCATGACTTGACCATTCATAATTTGTGCGCCTTCCGGAACACCTTCCGCCTGCGTATTGAAGAAGTCACCGTTTACACCGGCAACAGCCCCCGTGTCCTTAACCATACCAAGTACGCTTTGGTTTTTCGTGAACTGATTTTTTGTCCCTGCCATTGTGTCTATTTTGACATTAGGATTCGTTAAATCCACCTCAATTACTTTGGCGTTTACCGAAACATCCTTATTGCTTCTCGTAGTTGTCCATACATAATTTTTCATTACTGCACCTGATGTGATCGTCTCCTGTGAGGATAACGTCAAACTTGGTGATGCTGCATAAATCGTCGTTCCTGCCACTAATTGCCAAAGTAGTACGCAAGCCAGCGTACCAATCCCTACTTGCTTCTGTAACCTCATGTTGCTTCTCCACACTCCTCTTTCAGTCTAAGTCTAGTATCTATCTTTTTTAGATACCTATATAGACTCTTAAACTACTGAAAAAGTTACGAAAGAGGTAGTGTTGTATTTATACGGCATAAAAATAAGAAAAACAAAAAGAGAGCGTCCTCCTATCCGGATTTGCTCTCTGCTTGAGATACTCGTTTATTTGATGTTTTTTAACTTTGCTTCTTGTGCAATAGAACGCGCTGACAATAGCTGAATGATCGAGTGCTGCTGTTCTTGAATAACTTCCATTCGCTTTACTGTCTCATTAGTTTCTAAAACCGCTTGTTTAATCTGAATCTGCTCATTTTCAATACGATCTAATCTTTCAATAATAGGTGACAATTCAGTCTTGAGTAAAAACAATAGTTCTTCTTTGAATTCATTATCCAATTCACTTTCACTCCTATTCACCTTTTACTCAAGAGATTATCAGTTAATCAATTATACCATAATACTCATTTCTAAAGTAATTATGAACTATACAAATATATTACCATATATCCAAACAAGATGAAAACATACGTTCTAATCCATTGCTCTTTTATATAGAATTTCAAGAAAAATATCATCAGAATGAGAAAAAGCCGCCCACTAAGGACGGCTAATCTATTTTAAACCAAAGCTTGAGCTTTCAAAGTCTCAGCTTTATCTGTACGTTCCCAAGGAACATCCAGATCATTACGGCCAAAGTGACCGTATGCTGCCGTTTGACGATAAATCGGGCGACGAAGGTCAAGCTCTTTGATGATACCAGCTGGACGAAGATCGAAATTCTTTTGGATCAACTCAACGAGTTTCTCTTCGCTAACTTTACCTGTACCAAAAGTATCAACAGCAATGGAAACCGGACGAGCTACACCAATTGCGTAAGCCAATTGAACTTCACATTTTTCAGCGAGTCCAGCAGCTACGATATTTTTTGCTACATAACGCGCCGCGTAGGCACCGGAACGGTCAACTTTCGTTGGATCCTTACCAGAGAACGCGCCGCCGCCGTGACGAGCGTATCCACCGTAAGTATCTACGATGATCTTACGACCAGTCAAACCAGCATCCCCTTGAGGTCCGCCAATAACGAAACGGCCTGTCGGGTTAATGAAGTAATTCGTATTCTCATCCAACAAATGTGCTGGAACGATAGGATTAATAACATGTTCTTTGATATCGCGTTGGATTTGCTCCAATGTAACATCTTCACTGTGCTGTGTGGATACAACAATCGCATCAACACGAACAGGCTTGTCATCTACATACTCAACAGTAACTTGTGTTTTACCATCAGGACGCAGGTATGGAAGAGTTCCATTTTTGCGAACTTCTGTCAAACGACGAGCTAATTGGTGAGAAATTGAGATTGGAAGAGGCATAAGCTCAGGCGTTTCATTCACCGCGAATCCAAACATCAGACCTTGGTCACCGGCTCCAATTGCTTCAATCTCCTCATCAGACATCGAACCTTCTCTTGCTTCAAGCGCTCTATCAACACCTTGGGCAATATCAGGAGATTGTTCGTTCAAAGAAACAAGAACCGCACATGTCTGAGAGTCAAAACCAAACTTGGCACGAGTATACCCAATTTCCTTGATTGTTTGTCTTGCGATAGCCTGAATATCTACATATTCAGATTTTGAAGTAATTTCACCAATTACCAATACCAAACCAGTTGCTACAGAAACCTCACATGCTACACGAGCATTCGGATCATTGGCAAGAAAAGCATCCAATACCGAGTCAGAAATTTGGTCACAAATTTTATCCGGATGACCTTCTGTTACGGATTCGGATGTAAATAAACGACGTCCACGTACTTGCGCCATATCATTCATCCTCCTAATCAATTTTAGTATGTTTGAAAAGCTTCTAATCGATGCCTCTATATGAAATAAAGCGGGCCCGGCTTTAGCGGTAGCTTTTCACGCCAAACGGAATCTCCCTCTTATGCGCACATGCGCTGCCAAGAACCTTGAATTCCGGAATGGTTAAAATAAGTGCGTCAGACAACAAAAAAATGAACCTTTCCCGATTGGAAAAGGTTAAATTAAATATTGACCTTCAATAAGTTATCTTACTTTATTTGACCTCTAGTGTCAATGAAACAAAAGTGAAGAAATTATAAATAAATGAAGATAATATAATACTTCTAACTTATGGAAAGCCGAGGTTGCTTAATTAGAAATTTATAATGAAAATAGAACTTCTTCGGCTCTCTGTATTAAACGCTTTGTGATCGTTCCACCTACGGCTCCCGCATCTCTGGATGAAATATGTCCCCAATAATCTTCTTTTATTGAAGTTGAAGGAATTGCACCCAATTCTGTTGCAAACTCCGTGTCGGCATTTAACGACATGTGCTTTCCAACAGGAAGTCCTAATTCTGCCGCAATCTCATACTTCAAGATGTCTAATGCCTTTTTAGATTCCGGAACAACCTTACTATTATTGCTTCTAGCCATAACAAACGCCTCCTTAGAGTATTTATGAGATGAACTAACTCCATAAGTGCCTTCTGCTGTCTGCTGTTCTACACCACTAGTATGGCTACATTCACGGAACCAAAAACGCATAAGATCTTGTCAATACGGGTAAAATTAAGGAGTAGTCTTACTTCCATCTGCATTCAGAACCAAATAGCTTCCCCGCACCATAACGTAGATGTCGGCTGTATTTTTGGCTGTTGGCTTAATACCGCGGCCTTCCGTCGGGAAAATCAAAAGATGATTTAACGCGATCTCCGTTCCCGCGGCAAGATCTTTACCACCGGTTACGTCAGGAATCCCGTTGTCATCACTGCTCACGGCTGCTACCTTGCCGGAGCGAACAATAAATTCAGCGCCTGCACCGGCGTAAAGCGTTTGTCCATTTTGCAATTGGACAACCTTGATCCCCGCTGGCACTGTAGAAGTGCCTCCTGCGCTAGGTTGGCTGCCACCATTGGCAGCCAGCGCAGCAGCGACAAGCTCCTTCACCTTGGCTTCGCTTAAGGTGTTCTGGTCGAAGTAGCTTTTGGTGATGACCGGGTCCGTGGCGGAGCCGGGGGATGGTGCTTCGGCTTGGGCCGTTGAAAATAGTGCGACTAATCCGATTACAAGCAGCATTATCATCTTTCTAATCCGATTCATAAATCTCCCTCGCATCCTAGAACTATGTCCTGAAATAGAAAAAGACCCCTAAGGGCCTTCTTCTATTTTAGAGAACTACTTTTTAACTACAACTTGAACGGACTTGCCGTTAGGAGCACTAGCAGTGATTGTAAAGTCTGTTACACCGGAAGTGATAGTTCCGATTTGACCTGTAATTGGATTAATATCTACAGAACCACCAGTTGCTGTAACTGTGTAAGACACACCAAGAACCGCGTTATAACGTGCGATGTCAGCGTTTTTGTACTCGATTCCGTACTGATCTTTCACTTTAAGTTGATTATCGGCATCTTTAGTGAAATATTCATATGCATAAGTAAATGCTACAGGTGTTGCACCTGGTGTAGGAGCATTGAGGTAATCTCTACTTGATTTACCTGCAACGATTGAGTCAACTGTAATTGCCTCATCTTTAACAGTTACATCTTGTGTCAATGTAAGAGTAGCACCTTTGTTTGTGTAGACAACTACAGAAACAGTAGCTGTACCTGCTTTATTACCGATCACAAACCCATTGGATAGTAACCCTCCAGTTGCAGGGAATTGTACACCAGTAGTAGTAGTAGTAGTATTACTATCATTTGTATCATTTGTTGCAGTTGCAAATGAAACTACTGTAGGATTAGTGCTGCTTACACTCTTAACAAAGTTGTATGGCAATTTAACTGTTGCACCACTAGAATCTTTTGCAGTAACACCAATCTTCTTGTCAAATCTGCTGTCATGAGCACCTGCCGTTAATGAATCGTTTGCAGTACTACCAATTTTAATTGAAGCATTGCCTGAGAATTTATCAATTGCCGCAAAAAGATTACCAATTGTGTTAAGTGAGTAAGTTAAGCTAGCATCTGACTTAATTGCCTCATAAGAACGAGAAATTGACGAAGAGTAGTCAGAAAACGCTAATGTACCGCCTAATGCACCTGGAGCCTTTTCGATTGTAGCTTTAACTGTTACTTTACCTACAGATCCACTAGTTGAAGTAACATTGAAACCTTTATTAAACTCAGCTAATTCAGTGTTTGAGAAGTAGTAGGTAACCGTATTAGTACCCGCTACAGGAGCAGGAGCAGTAGCCAATGTTGCAGTACTAATTTTGTTAGCATTCGTATCGGTACTAGCAGTATCTCTAGTTACATCAACTCTAACTCTGTAATTAGATACTTGACCAGATTGGTTAGTAACATTAGAAGCAACTTTATCAATATCAGAACCATATTGATCTTTAAGTTGGTATACTACTTTATCGGATGCGCCAAAAATTGCTTTTGCAGCTGGCTCAGTTGTTACTGTAATACGTTCAGCAACACGTGCATCCTGAACAGCAATGTTAGATTGTACAAATGTGTTAGTTTGGGATTGTTGAATTTGACCAGAAATGTATACTTTATTTCCAACAGTATTAGCCGAAGTAAAGTTCAAATTCAATTTACCTTTATCAGCACCTGAAGTAACAAGTGTAGCTGTTCCGTTTGTTACAGTGAAAGAGAAGCGGCCTTTGTTGTCATCATTAGCGATATCCGCTGCACTTAGCTTGTTACCAGCAGCATCTGTTACGATTAATGGAACTTTAACATCTTGGTCCCCAGCTGCAATAACTACGCCTGAAGTATCAAATTCAACCTTTGTTGCCAATGCTCCAGCGCCTACACTAATTGTAGCTGTTGCAGAGGAAGAACCACCATAGATATTAACAGTATAATCTGCTGTTTTATCTAATTTGTTAGCCAATTTAATTTTAATACGAGCATTGTCATTATCATCAAAGAAATCTGTGTAATCATTGTTCGTACGAACTACAGTGATGTTTTGCTCATATGGAGTTACTACAGGGTTGATGTTGCTTGCTGCGATTTCAGCAATTGCAGCTGTACCACCCTGAGGGGTAATTGGCTGAAGTTGACTCTTCACGACTGGGTTACCGTATTGGTCAAACAAATTCATAGCAATGGATGCTGTGTCATCCCCTGAAGTCAACCTAGTACCATTGTTGGAATAGGTTACTTTACCAGCTTCAATTTTGCTAAGAATCGGAACAGTACCTACTTTAAAGTTTTTGGAAACAGTAATGTTACTGTTATTAAAGTATACAGTCACAGGAATGATACCATTACCTTGTGATGTACCATTTTTAGTAACATCGGCTGTAACTACAAGGTTACCATCATCATCTTTTTTGAAAGTAGTAGGAGACTGACCTGATACTAGTGCAGTAAAGCTGGAAGTTCCGAGCGATACAGCCTCACCGTATTGGTTAGCTGCTTTCAATTTAATAACAGCGAATTTACTGTATGCAACCGTATCGGAAGCATTTACGAAGTCAATTTTAGTAACTTGCTCGTCAGTAGCTTTGAAAGTTGCAGTTGTTTTATCAACAGTAGCAGCATCGAGACCGGAGACAGTTACTGTGTAGTCACCTTCACTGATACGAGTATCAGTAGTCAATGTTACACTTTTCTTGTCATCAGCCCATTTGGAGCAGTTGTTGAAGTACCAACAGCTAATGTACCTTTAGTCAAAGCCAATTTAGCAGCAGCAGTATCTACTGGCTTGTTAAATGTAACTTGAACTTTGTATACGCCAGCAGCTTTAGCTTCAGTAACGGATACTTTACCTGGGGAAACGTATTGAGCTTTAGCTTCGTACGCGCCAGTCAGAAGCAATTCGCGAGTTGCGTTGGATTTACCACCGAAACCACCGCTAGCAGCTGGGAATAATTTCAATTCAAGAGCCAATGCTACATAACCTTGTGCCCAATCAGAAACAGTTGAATCTGTACCTGTTTTTGCTTTTGCAGCAGCATCTTTATTCAGAACGCGAACCAAGAAAGTAGCAAGTTGCTCTTTTGTTACTTTACCAGCTGGGTTGTAAGTACCTTCGCCGAAACCATCAGTGATACCAGCAGTTTTCAAAGCTTCGATGTAAGGCAATGCGTAGCCGTTAGCTGCGTCATCGGATTTAACATCGGAGAAGCTGGAAGTTTTAAGATCTTTGTTTACATCGATACCAGTGATCAAAGCTGCAACTTTTGCGAATTGAGCACGGTTCATTTCGTCTTTAAGACCGAATACGCCATCGCTCACTCCATCAAAAATACCTGCGCTGATCATTGCATCAAATTTTGCTTTTGTAGCTGCGTCAAGATCTTTAAGATCTGTGAAGTCAGCAGATGTTTTCTTTGCTGTAGCTGCTGGAGTAGTAGTTGTAGCTGCTGTATCAGCGAATGCTACGGAAGAAAACACGGATAATGCCATTGCTGTAGTTAAAACTACGGATAAACTTTTTTTCATAACCTTTTTTTCTCCTCCTTGAATATCTTTAATTTTATTTTTTAGGTTGAATTTAACAATATTTGAGCTCGATTTACTCATTGTTTGGTTCACCCCCTTTCCAGAGTTTGAGCATAATATAACTAAGTTCGCGTGTAGCTCTATTAGCTACATTGGAAACTAGTAAACTTAAGTAGGAATATAGACACTTGCACCAATTTACATTATACAGTGGTCCCTTAGTGTCGTAAAGAATTATTTTTAGAAAAAATAGCTAATAAGTATAAAATCTTTTTCATGTTTTCAAAGTATTAAACGCATGGTTTCTAAAAAAGTTGCGATCTTTCAAAAAAAATATTCGTTTTTATTCAAAAAAACAAAAAAAGACCCCGAAGGGTCTCTTTTCGCTGCTTATTTCGTTCTTATTTAGCTACAAGCACTTGCACGGATTTGCCGTTAGGCGCTACCGCTGTAATCAAGAACTCTTGAACATCACCAGTTGCAGTGATTTCGCCTGTTTTTGCATCGATGTTTACTGATGCGTCTTTTCCGCTTACTCCCGATACTGTGTAACGAAGACCTAGAACAGCGTCATATTTCGCAATATCAGCATTTTTGTACGTAATGCCGTATTGGTCCGTTACTTTCAATTGATGATCAGCATCTTTCGTGAAGTAGTCATAGGCCATAGTTGTGGTGCCACTGTACGTAGCATTCGTTCTACCAGCTTCCAGCTTGTCAACGGCAATGGCGTCTGCTTTTACCGTTACGCTTTGCGTAAGGTTAATGGTTTCGCCTTTGTTTGTGCGTACAATCGCGGATAATGTGGCTGTTCCTGCTTTGTTACCAATAACATAGCCATCTTCCACATTGCTCGTACCATCTGTCGTTACTCGTGCAACCGAGAGAACGTTTGGATCCGAGCTTGAAATACCTTGTACATAGTTCAGTGGAAGAGCTACTTTGTTACCAGCCGCATCTTTGGCAATAACGGATAGTTTTTTATCAAATTGACTCGCACCAGCTTGTAGCGTCTCGCCTGCAGCCACACCAGCTTTCAGTGTATCCTGCGCGGCAAACAGTGTACCTACAGGTTCAATCGAGTAGGTCAAAGCTGTATCGGATTTAACGGCTTCTAGCGTACGATTCACGGCAGATGAGTAATCTGAGTAATTCGTTGTTCCGTTCGAAGCTTTTTGAATGACAGCTTTGACAGTTACTTTTCCAACGTCGCCGCTCGTTGTTTTCAAATCAAAGCCTTTATTGAAATCAGCAAAATCACCGTTGGCGTAGATATACGTCGTTGTGTTGCCACTTACGCCATCCTTTTCGCCATTTCGCCTTTTGGTGTTGCGGTTACGCCTGTTCCTTCTGTTGTCACTTCAACTTTAAGACGGTAGTTCGATGTTTGACCATTGCTGCTTGGGATATTGGCATCAACCTTGCTAATATCGTCGCCATATTGATCTTTCAGTTGGTACACAATTTCATCTGTGGCACCAAGAATAGCTTTCGCCGCTGGCTCTGTTGTAACCGTAATGCGATCAGCAATACGCGCATCTTGAACCGGAAGGCTTGTTTGTACAAACGTATTGGACTGCGATTGATTAATTTGTCCTGTTACATACACTTTATTGCCTACGGTATTAGCAGAAGCAAACTCAATTTTCAATTGCCCTTTGTGCTCGCCTGTTGCTTGAATGGATCCTTTGCCATTGGTTGCGCTGAATGTGAAGCGATCTGCGTTATCGACAATATCTTGCGCACTCAATTTGTTGCCATTGGCATCTGTAACAGTAAGCGGTACATAGACTTCTTTATCATTCGCTGCAAGTGAAACGGCTGATGTATCAAAGCCTAATTTTGTTGCCAGGTTAGCTGCGCCTACACTCACTGTTGCAGTTGCTGAAGAAGAACCACCGTAGATGTTTACTGTGTAATCAGCTGTTTTATCCAGTTTCGCTTTCAGCTTCACTTGTACACGAGCATTGTCATTCTCGTCAAAGAAGTCGCTGGTGTCAAAGGATGCGCCAGCTTTTACGATTTCCAAGTTTTGCTCGTAAGGCGTAACGACTGGGTTGATGTTGCTTGGTGCAATTTCACCAGCTACGAATTGACTTTTTACAATTGGGTTACCGTATTGATCAAACAGATTCATTGGGATGGAAGCTGTTTCGTCTGCAGCTACCAATTTCGTACTATTGTTCGAGTACGTTACTTTTCCTGTTTCAATTTTGCTTAGGATCGGAACGGTACCGACTTTAAAGTTTTTGGATACGGTAATGTTGCTGTTGTTGTAGTAAACCGTTACAGGAACGATACCATTTCCTTGCGAAATACCAGTTCCTGTAATATCAGCCGTCACAACCAAGTTGCCATCGCTATCTTTTTTGAAGCTTGTTGGCTCATGACCGGATACCAATGCTGTAAAGTTAGATGTTCCCATGGATACCGCTTCGCCGTATTGATTCACTGCTTTTAATTTAATAACAGCATTTTTGCTGTAAGCTACAGTGTCACTCGCATTGACAAAGTCGATTTTGGATACTTGCTCATCTTGTGCTGTGAAAGTAGCTGTTGTTTTCTCAACCGTTGCTGCATCTAAACCGCTAACCGTTGCCGTGTAATCACCTTCGCCAAGACGCGTATCCGTTGTTAATGTTGCTACTTTTTTATCTTCAGACCATGTTGTTGTGGAAGGTACTGCTAATGTGCCTTTTGTCAAAGCAACCTTCGCTTTTGCTGTATCAACCGGTTTGTTGAAGGAAACTGTTACTTGGTACACACCGCTTGCTTTCGCGCCTGTTAC
>NZ_VRTT01000033.1 GCF_008017805.1 Paenibacillus sp. N3.4
ATGAGTCAGATGCCAAAAGAAGGAGCAAATCAATAAAGTTGCTTAATTTATAAATGATATAGCCCAAAGCCATCCTCAGAGTGGCATAAAATGGTTGGAAGATTGATATTTATCATAGTGTGATAGGGATTGGGAACATAGTTATGGATTGAAAATCGGTACGCTTGATAATCCTGGTTGGAGTGTCAGCATTAATTTGCAAGAAACCACTTTAGAAAACAAATCATTTGAAAATTTGGTTAAAGGTAGAACCGAGCATGATTGGATACATTGCAAGTTAGAGGAGATTCTTATAATCTTCAAAGACTGGATAGAATTGAACTAAAGAATCTACAACAAGAGAATGCCGCTGAGATTATCTCAGCGGCATTTCTCATCTAAAGGGCAGTTGAGCGGGGTTTGTGAAATAATGGAACTTTTGTGAGCGTTGAACGTCTATTTGAGTAGTTAAAACTTACTGGAAGTAGACAAGACAATAAGGTATTGGGACAAAGATAATAGGGCTATGGTGTTTGTGAATAATTAAATTAACAAAAAGGAGTTTTTAAATGAGACAGAGACAGAGTTCTAAATTTGCTTCGATCCTGACAGTTCTTTTTTTAGTTACTTGTGTTGGAATAGTCAGTGCAGCTGGGTTGCAAGATAATAGGTCACTTGAAGAGAAAACGAGCAGACCTATACAGGAGGTACAACAACAAAATCTTGAAGAATCCGCTAAGGGCATCGTTCAAGATTATTTTAATAGCATTATCAAGGGACCTGCCGTTGGAAAGATTCCGTTATCCTCTTTTTCATATTCCCCTACAAAAGGAACCACTCAATGTAGTAAGAACTATGCCCCTAATCATGATGGTACGCTCTCTGTTTGATTCTAGACATTCCACTATTTGGTATCAATTATTCAACACCCAAAAAGGCTACTCTAACGGAGAACATAGCTCAATAGATATTAGGAGAAGGCTGCCGATAGCATAGAACGGCAGCCTTCTCAGCTAACTGGCAGTTATGCGTATTACACCTGAGTTATTATCGAAATATTTCTATTTTGCGTTCTTATCTGGCTGATGTATACCAAAAATATTACCTTCCGTGTCCATATAGTACCCTTGCCACGCCATTCCAGGCAAAGCATACTTTGGCAGTGAAACCTTGCCACCATGATTAAGAATTTTTGATTCCGTAGAATCGTAGTCTCCCACTCCCATTGTACATGCATAGCCATTCAAAGCCTGGCCTGGTACTGAGGAAGCCCCTTGACGTTGCATCAAAGCACCGTTAAGTCCAGGTTCATTTGCATCGCCCGTCACAGCCCCAAAATAGGGCATTCCTGCATAATTGCTCCAATCCTCAAATGTCCATCCAAATACCTCTCCATAAAACTTCTTAGCACGCTCCATGTCATCGACATGAATTTCGAAATGAACTAATCTGCCCATGATTTCCTCCTAAGGTTTGACTTCCTTATGTCTTATATTAGGTTTACTTTTTGATTCTCCTTCTTCATTATTGGAATTATTTAGAAGGTTATTCATTATCATAACATGATTTGTGACTCAGGGTAAGCAGGTGTCAAAGACGACGGACTGCAGGACTCTGCGGTAATCTCTATAATTGAGAAAAAGGGAGAAAATTTTCAGTGCTTGGGCAAATTATTTTTACCCATTTAGGTATTTTTAAGCAGCACAAGATGAAAAGGAGGAGACTCTAGATATGTCTGGATATTGCAGGCATTGGCTTAGTAGTTGCTGTTATATCAGGTATTAAGTACCTACTAGATCGTTCGGCGCATCGTTTAGACAAATAAGTTAACAACATTTGATTAAACGAAAAACTATCTTAGATGAGAAGGAGTTGCATCTTCTAAAGCAGCTCCTCTTTGATTTTTTTTGGTGTTTTGAATAAACTATATTAAAAAGGGATTTCATTGAAAGGGCAGTGTTAAAATGAAGAAAAAAGCAACAGTGAAATTAGATGATCTAATTAATGAGATTGATATTCAAATGGACGAGACCTTTACATACATAAACACGCATACGGGAGAAGTGATTACATTAACAAGAGAAGAGATAAGAGCCGCAGAAGATGAAGAGCCACTTGAAAAGTTTCCGGATTGGCAAAGAGAAAACATTGAAAAAGCCATAAAAATTATTGAAGATGAAAACGATGCTTACTTGGATTTTACACTAAGAAACGAGTACCATGAGTATGAAATAATAGAAGAATTTATCGGAATATTAAGCGAAGTTGAGGTTAGAGAAGAATTGTTTGGAGCTATTCAAGGAAGAGGGGCATTCAGAAGATTTAAAGACGGGATCATAGAACATGACGTCGAAAAACAATGGTATGAATTCAAAGAAAAAAAGTTAAAGGAATTAGTAATCGAATGGTGTGAAGCGAAGGATCTTGTAATAGAGGAATGAAGCAAAACTGGTACAATCAAGACACAAGAGCAGTGGTAGATGAACATTGCAAAAAGCTGACAGTGTGAACAGTCAGCTTTTTTTCTTGGCTATTCAACTCTAACGGAGGACGAGTTCAATTTCATTAAGGCTGCCGCATGCTAACCTTTTCTCTACTAACGGACAGAGTAGTTGTCTAAAGAAAGTAAAGTTATAAACTGGAAAAAGATTTAGATAGACCTTAGGATCACTGACTTACTATTTTCAACATTAGACGTTTACAATTAGCTGTAGGAAAGGAGAGCGGTACTAAGAGCGGAATATACACGCAAAATTTCCCTGGGAGTATCTATGCCGACCATCATCATCGACGGTCTAGTCAACGGCATATGGAAACGAACGATCAAGAATAAAGGTTTTGACATCGAATTTAACCTATTTATGCCTTTGGAAGACAGGGAACAGAGCATAATAGAGACGACTGCCGAGCGATATTGCTCTTGCCGGGGTAGCGCCAACTTTCTGTTCACGCTTTGGAAGCGCGTCCGAAAGTATGGCGCTTTTTGTACGGGCATTACGCAAAATGTGGACGATCTGCTGCAAAGCCACACGGCCCGCACAATGCTCGCTAACAGCGAATTTATTGTAATGCTGAATCAGGCCCGCACCGACGGAATGGAGCTTGCAGAACTGCTGAACATTTCGGAGCTGCAGTTATCTTACATCACGAATGTCGACGCTGGAAATGGATTGATGAAGGTGGGTAGTTCCCTTGTGCCGTTTACCGACAAGTTCCCGCGGCACACGAAGTTGTACCGCTTAATGACTACCAAGCCCGGAGAATAGCGGAAAGGAGCGGTTGAAATTCAGTCGCTTCTTGAGCACAGCACATTATTCATTTTCGTCATCCAACAATAACGCTTCTATGATACAAAAAGTATACAAAGGGAAGCAAAGGAGCAGGAAGGATCACCCTTCGCTGCTCTTTTGCTTGAAAAAATCACTGTTCAATGATACAAGAAAGAACCTTCTTTTATGAAACCATCCTATTGGAAGGATTACTCACTTTGTCGTGCAGCTTCGAGTGGCTGTGGCGGACGGGTTGAGCTTCTTTTCGTTTTGATGTCTAATTCCTTTAATTCGCCATACACTTTTTCAATTTTATCTTGAATCACAGTGCAGTCGATACCTTTCTGCTGAAGTTCTTCTAAAATGACAGAAACAGCAGCCGCATAGTTTGCTTTATATTTGGCATTTAGTTTTTTCCAATTGATCCCCTTGAAATGCTCTGCCATTGTTGCATGAAAAGACAGTCTACCTTGAATCATTAAAACTGCAATGATCGGGTAACCAGGATATCCTTGCCAGTAGGATGCACTATCATTAGAAGAATATACTTCATCTTCCCATTGTACCGTGTATGTTTTTGTATGATCGGATGAAAATACCTTAGCTGAATTCCCCTCAATTACTACCCTTCCATCTGCAATAGCGCTGTACGCTTCGTGAATTTTTTCTGTCGGAGGCATTTTTGTTAAAGCCATTATTCAGTCACCTTCTACGTATAATTTACATTTGATATGCTGTTTCTTTTTTCATGTTTTGTTCATATCAGAGGAATAAGAGATCAACTGTCCATCCTCAATAAGCCATGTGTTTCCATCGGGCCAAACACCGCGCATCCCTTCATGTGTTTCTCCTCCGACACATCGAATTAATCGTGAATCAGCTAATGATGCAAATCCGTAGGTTCGTCGAGGGTCCCAACCGGTACTGTGCCTTAAACGCCGGCTCATTTGCGCCCAACCCAATAGAGCTCCAGTAACGACCCAACCATCCGGTTTCAACTCTGTAAATCGGTTTGCCGGTCGCAGCCAGGAAGCTGCTTCTTCAGGCCAACTCACGACAGCCAGTACTACCCCTCCTCTGTTGCTGCCGCCTCCGCGAGCTTCCCAGTGCTTAGCAAAAACTTGAGCAGCCTCAACCGAGGCTATTTCCCGCCCGTGACCGATGACTATCGTCTCAATGGGTGGATAACTACTCGTAATCAGATTCACCAAAGCTGATATCTCTTTGTCTGTATGTGCCTCAGGCGGACTGATAAGCCGCAGTTCCTCAGTCATCTCTTTATTCATCAACGGGGAGGAAAAACGTTGGAATGTACCCATATACGTCAACTCTCCTTTGTTTGTGCCGCTTTCCAGCTAGCATATCGTTTCGGTAAACAGACTGCACAAGGCCGGTATCCTGCGGCTATAGCTATTTCTTCATTTTCAAAAAATACGCGATATTTTACATATCTTCCTTTCGCTATAGCCCGGAGTGCAGAGGGGCAATCTAGGCGACCATAAATTTTATTTCGGCGATAGCCTCCCAAAGTTCCTTTGGTTCTGCTTTGATAAGGGCGACGATCAGCGCCTAATAGTGTGTAAGAAGAATGATTAATGTTCTTTTTAATGTCGTCTATACTCATGTACATCCTCATTTCAAATTAGTCATTTGTACTAAAGCTAGACACCAATCAGACATAAATAATGCTTTCCTCAATTAGACAAGCGAACATTGGTGCTTACGAATATTACTATGCCGTATAGTCGCTCTAACGGTCTGTATTTATCCGCTTTCTTCGCTTTCGATCGTTTTTAATTCCACGTTTAGATTTATATAAGCTCTTGGATCAATTTCTTTTGCACGTTGTTCTTTTCCATGAATTGCTGCCTTGTTTCTTTTGTAATATTCAACGAGTCCTTGCCTGAAAATGATACAAGTTCCCCAATTTATACATTTCATCCCTTCTCCTTTTTTCCTCACCTCTCCTTGAGTAAGTAAAACCACCTGTTATTGGCCTGTAATACAACTCATTACTTGCCTTAAACTAGTTGTAACATAAAATGGCATTTAATGAATTTCGTAATCATGCTGTTATATTCGAGAATACGTACAAGAGCTTATTTTTGGGGTTATACTGTTTTCGTGGAGGTGAACGGAATTGGAGAAGCATACAAAGCCGGAAACGGAAAAATTAATACGTAACCTAAATGATCTGAACAACGTGCAGAATCCTGAAACATTGACGGATGAAGAATGGCAAGCCGTCATCAACAATGACCCTGCTTACGACGGTAAATTTTTTTATGCTGTAAAGACCACAGGCATCTTTTGCCGACCATCGTGCAAATCCAGACCACCAAAAAAAGAAAACATTGGTTTGTTCCGAACCAGCGAGCAAGCATTGTCCGCTAAATTTCGTCCATGCAAACGATGTAAACCGACCGGACAACGTTTGCTGATGATGAGTGGGTGGCTATAGTGACAGATTACATCGACAAGAATTACATGGAGACGTTGACCTTGGAAACTCTCGCAAATATCTCTCACGGCAGCCCGTATCATCTGCAACGCACATTTAAAAAAGTCAAAGATCTGACTCCGGTCGAGTATATTCAACAAGTGCGGGTCGAAAAAGCAAAGGCACAATTGTTATCTTCCAATAAGCCCATTTCGGAAGTTGGAATGAGCGTCGGCATGCCAAATACGCCCTATTTTATAACCCTTTTTAAGAAAAGGATTGGGCAAACCCCGGCAAGCTACCGTCAATTACAAAATCAAATTAAAATGGAGGTTTTCGATCATGAGAAACAACATTAATTCACCGATTTACTGGACACAATTATCGCACGTGGATTGGAACATAATTGTTGCAGCAACGTCTAATGGCCTTTGTTACGTGGGTTCTCAAAATATGCCTATGGATGAGTTGGCTGATTGGGCAAAAGCCCATTTTCCTGGATGTACATTGATTGAAGATGGGGGGGAATTGCAGCCCTATGCCAATGAACTCATCGAATATTTCCAGGGAAAACGCAAAAGTTTTACAATACCATTCGATTTTCACGGAACGACATTTCAACTCGACGTGTGGAAAGCACTCTGCGAAATCCCTTACGGACAAACGAAATCATATTCGGATATTGCCAATCAGATCCAAAAACCGAGCGCTGTGCGCGCTGTAGGCTCTGCTATTGGTGCGAATCCTGTATTGATTACAGTTCCATGCCATCGTGTAATCGGTAAAAACGGGGCTTTAACCGGCTATCGTGGAGGCATCGAAATGAAAACCAAACTGTTGGAACTGGAACATAACAATGCCCTTATGGGGGGAGATTTACATTATGCCTGAGAGCCTCTCGTTAAGCGAAGATAATTTGGATTGGAATTTCATCCAGCAAATGCTAGACGAACATGGTTATGCTAAACTGCCTAATCTGCTAAACAAAACCGAATGTCAAGAGATCGTCAGCACTTATGAAGAAGAAGGTCTCTTTCGAACGACTATCGACATGGCTCGGTATCGCTTTGGGATTGGGGAGTACAAATATTACAATGCTCCCCTTCCATCTTTGTTGCAGCAGTTGCGTGAAGGATTGTATCCGGAGCTTGCTATAACAGCGAATCGCTGGTTGGAACAATTAGGTCACGATGCTTCTTATCCGGCAACACTGGAAGAATTCCTCGATCAATGTCATCAAGAGGGACAGAACCGTCCAACCCCATTGATTCTGAAATATGAAGCAGGGGGGTACAATTGCTTGCATCAGGATTTGTATGGGAAAGTATTCTTCCCCTTTCAGGTCGTAATCGCTCTCAATCAAAGAGAAGAGGATTTCACGGGTGGTGAATTCTTATTGATAGAGCAGCGACCGCGGGCGCAAAGCCGTGGGCACGTCATAACCTTGAATCAAGGGGAAGGTCTAATTTTTCCAACCAACCATCGTCCCGTATTAGGAACACGTGGTTATTATAGAACGACGCTTAGACACGGTGTAAATACTGTAACTACAGGTACAAGATACAGTTTGGGTATTATTTTTCACGATGCGAAATAGAAACTTTATCCCAAAATTAGGAGGGGAAAGCATAACAACCATTCATGAAATGCATGTCAAAGGTGGACCCTTGATTCTATATAATGTTTGGGATATGGAGGGGACTCGAGTTGCCATCACTTACCTTGGCTGTGTTTAACGTTCTCGGAGCAAGCGTATGAAGCCGTTATATTTATACAAATATCCAAAAACCCTTTTGAATAGAGGGACCGGCTTTCTTTCGGGTTATAGTCATTCACTTAATCCATATACGGGTTGCTCATTTGCTTGTTCTTACTGTTATGTACGACAAATGCCGGTCTCCACATTCCGCGACGCAGAGTGGGGAACATGGGTCGATATCAAAAAAGAAGCTGCAGCCGTTTTTCAGAAAGAGTATCAAAAAGCTAAGACCAAGGGACCTATTACTATCTTCATGTCATCAAGCACCGATCCATACCAGCCTATAGAAAACAAAGAACAAGTTACTCGGTCCATACTAGAAATCATGTCGTACGATCCACCTGATTTTTTGTTTGTGCAGACACGAAGTCCCCTTGTTCGACGTGATATTGATCTTCTATTGCGACTAGGAAAGCATGTTCGTGTTAGTATGACAGTTGAAACTGACCTGGAAGAAATCAGGAGGCATTTTTCGCCCTATGCCCCTCCAATAGCAGCCAGATTAAGAACCCTTCAATTATTGGCTGAAGCTGGTGTGCCAACGCAGGCAACCATTGCGCCTATGTTGCCAAGCAGCGAAAAATTAGCAGAAATTTTGAGCCAACTGGTTAATCGTGTATGTATAGATGACTATTATATGGGAGATGGCAGCGGAGGAAGACGTACACGGAATTTAGGTATTGAGGCTTTGTATAAACAACTTGGTATGGAGGAATGGTATACGCCTTCCGCTTATCGGAAGGTCTATGAACGTTTAAAATATTATTTTTCTGAGGACCAAATATTTATTAGCCAACCAGGGTTTGAACCTTAGAGTTCGGCCATTTAAAAAATATTCACATACATGGGGAGATGTAAAAATGATCAAACTGAATGTTTTAATTCATATTAAGCCGAATCGAGAAGAAGATTATTTACGGAGTGTTGACAAGCACATTAAAAATTTGCATTGCAGCATTTGTCACGACATTTTCAAGAGGACCTATGAGCCGCGAAGATTTGTTACAATCGAATACCGACCGGATGATGAGGTAATGATTAAGCATTACGAGAGCGACCATTTCCAATTATTTTTAAGGGAACTAGATGAGGTTTTAGAAAAACCAATAGATTTTAAGAAATACATTTACAATAGCGCCGGTTCTGATAAATGATATGTAATGTATATTAGGTAAGTGGTAAAACCGGACTGAAAGGATAATATTATGATCGTAATCGGCTACACTGCCGGAGTCTTTGATCTCTTTCACATCGGTCACCTGACCTTTCTCGAAGAAGCGAGTAAGCATTGTGATAAGCTCGTGGTCGGAGTTACGACTGATGAACTGTCTCTAAGATACAAAAACAAGACACCCGTTATCCCCTACTCTGAGAGGGCGGCAATTGTGGGTTCCTTCGCTTCGTCAACGAAGTAATTCCGCAACACGAAATGGATCGCTATTCGGTCTGGGAAGATCGAAGATTTCATGTGACATTAGTTGGTGACGACTGGAAGGGAAGTTTACTATGGATTAACTATGAGGAACAGTTCGCCAAATTAGGAGTGTCTATTGTTTACCTTCCGTACACTCAGCATATTTCTAGCACTCTCTTGCGCTCTGTTTTGCACAATCTTTCGCGTGATCCAACAAATGGTAAGAAAACGTCGTAGAAGACTAATTCAAGTTCAGATTCCCTTCAATCGCAGAATGACCTCAGAAATCCAAACAGCGCCAGCCTTGGACAAGAAATAAAGTCCTAGACTGGCGCTGTCACTATATCGAACGCTATCGTAATCCGCAAACTGAAAGGCAGTGCTACAGTCTTTCTCATTGAGATTTTGACAGCAGCCGCGCAGCTACACAGTTCACTGCAAAATCCCTCTACCTTGAAGCACAGTTTCGCGAATCGTCTGAAAAACCTCCTCGATGCGTGTTCTTACAAGTTCAAAAACTCCATAAGCAGTTGTTCCGTCGAGCCTTTGCATCATTTTGAAGCGAGTCGCGTTTCCAGCAGGATCAAACCGATTGTTATCTTTTCCTTCAACAATACCAAAATGAATCTCCTCGCAGCAAGCTGCGAGGTATCTTCTGCACTTCGGATTAGTTCTACGCAGCAAGCTGCGGGGAACTGGACCCGAAGTGATTAAATTTCAATATCTTGCTGTTATATTCGGTTATTCTTACATTCTCATTTTATTGAGAGTATATTATTGTTACATCTTATTCACATTAAATTAGCATCGAACGATCAAAATGAATTTTTTTAGGATGAAGGCCGCTTAGTGACAGTACGAACAAAGAATTTTGATTATGGGCAAGAGGAAATAAATTATTTGAAGAGCATGGATGAAATACTTGGGGCAGCAATGACACGAATGGGGAAGGTTGAACGTGTTATTATTCCCGATTTGTTCGCTGCGCTCGTCTATGCCATTATAGGCCAGCTTATATCGGTTAAAGCTGTCCACACCATTTGGGAAAGAATGCAGGATCAATTCGGTGAAATAACACCTGGAAATATGTCCATGCAAAATGCAGATGATATTCAAAAGTGCGGTATGACGATGAAAAAGGCAGTTACCATTCTAAATATTTCACAAACTATTGAACAAGGCGCGTTTAGTTTGGAAGAGCTACATGATCTTTCTGATAATGAAGTCATCCAAAAGCTGATGATGCTAAAAGGAATCGGTAGATGGACGGCTGAAATGATGCTTATTAATTCGATGGAGCGGCGCGATATTGTAAGTTGGGGCGATATTGCCATTCGTCGCGGAATGATGAAACTGTACGGTTTGTCATCTATTACAAAAGAGCAATTTGAACAATATCGTCGCAGGTATTCACCTTTAGGATCAATTGCTTCGATTTACTTATGGACCATTTCATTTGAGTAAGTTGAAAGCATGATAATGTATTTGAGAAAGTTAGAATTAGAAATCAGTCACGAGGAGTAGAGTGATGGAAAATACAATCAAAGAACAATTACTAGAGTTGGCGGATGAGAAGTATCAAAAGTTTTCTGCAGCTCTAATTCCGAATATTAATAATGTTATGGGCGTTCGGCTACCTGAGTTACGCAAGCTGGCCAAAAAAATTGCCCGCGAAGATTGGCGAGCTTACTTAGAACAGACTGATAATGAGTATTTTGAAGAAATCATGTTACAGGGAATGGTAATTGGCTATGTAAAAACAGATATAGATGAAATTCTGCAATATGTAGCAGATTTTGTACCTAAAATTGATAATTGGTCAGTGTGCGATAGCTTTTGTATAGGACTGAAATTCACAAAAACGAATATGAAAAAAGTATGGGATTTTTTGCAGCCTTATCTAATTTCTGCTGAAGAATATGAGATTCGCTTTGGGGTGGTCATGCTTCTCGACTTTTACATTGAAGAAGAGTACATAGTTCTTGCTTTGCAACTGTTGGACAATATCAAACATGAAGGATATTATGTCAAAATGGCTGTTGCATGGGCAATTTCGATCTATTATGTGAAGTTTCCAGACCATACAATGGCATACTTAAGAAGCAACTCTCTGTGCGATTTCACATTCAACAAAGCACTGCAAAAAATAACCGAATCTTATCGTGTGGATCAAGAAACCAAAAAAATGATTCGCAGCATGAAACGAAAATAAAACATCAATCGGAGGCATCAACCATCCTGCACTGATTCGTGGAGTATGTCATTGACGAGGGCAAGGTGTGTCTAGAGTGAAACTGACAGTGGCAAGTGCTAGCATGTCAAAATGAAAGATAAGGCTGTCATCGGTTGACGGAACATCATGTTGCGCGCAGTGTCTCGACAGGAAACAGCGCGGCAACAGATAGCTTCGAGAAAGATGGTTATGGGATGCCGTTATTACGGCGGACTAGGACATCTGACTAGCAACTCAATATGGAAAACGGCAAAACTGTCGAAAGGCAGTGACGCAAAGCCACGGATCTTCTCACTTTTCAAGTGATGACCGCCGGGTTACCCAATTTGCCCAACACGGCCTATGGGGTCGTGTTTTTTGTTTATTTAGAAAACTGAGGAGAGTAAAATGATATTCAAAGCAGATATATGAGTAAACGACAATCCATTCAAGTGATAAGCTGATTAACAACATTAAGTCCATATGCTTCACGGTTTTCGAGAGTATCCAATCCTGCAAATACTTCGCGTCAAATCGTCTATCTCATACTTGAACGCTACTTTTCCACAGCGTATAGTAAAGCAGGGCAGTGGCTATTGAAAGTAAAATTTAGGGAATTACTACATAAATAGAGAAAAAACTAATAAAATGTATTTGTATAAAAAACCATGTCCTAAAACGGCGAGCAATGCATTGTCGAATGTACTATCGTATTCATTGTAACGTTACACGTATCAAATGAAGATTCAACTAACAGGAGGGCAAACAATGAGTAAAGAAGAAGACAACAAGGCTGTCGTCGTTCGCTGGTTCACCGAATTCTGGGGGAAGGATGTCAATCTCGCCGTCGTCGACGAGATCGCTCATCCGGATATGCTTCTGCAGTATTCTTTACACGAGCCGCGCCGTGGCCGGGAAGACATCAAGGCCTTCATGACCGACTTTCGTGCTGCGTTCCCCGATCTCAATTTCTGGGGCACCGCTGATCTGATCGCCGAAGGCGATTACGTCGTCGGCCAGTGGGAAGGCGGCGGCACCCATGCCGGTGCGGCTTGGGACGATCTTCTGCCCGGCTACGAGGGCCTTCCCGCTGCCACCGGCCGCAAGATGCACTTCACCGGCAAGACCGTGCTGAAAGTCGTCGACGGCCTGATCGTGGAAGAGAATGGCCTGGATGACGGCCTGACGGCCATGATGCAGCTCAGCCTGATCAAGAAGGCTTGATCCAAACTGCACACAGCCTTCCGAAAGGTAGGCGCTCTTCGATGGGAGGATTGAGGCTCGCACGAACCCCGGTGCGAGCCTCGTTTGTTTTATCAGCGCAGTAGTCTCAGAAAATGTTGATTTCAAAGACAGGATTCGGAGCGTTGAAAACAGAGCGCGAAGGTAATTTCTTCTCATTGAATTCTACAAACGAGACAAGGAATGTTGCCATGATCCGCATCGGTTACGCCCCGGGGGCTTACGATCTCTTCCATATTGGCCACTTGAACCTATTACGCCTTGCCAAGGAACAATGCGACTACTAGATTGCCGGCGTAGTGTTTCCGACGACACGCGGCCGATACGTTCACCCCGTGAGACATCCACCTTGAAAGCACCGGAAACGGGGGTGTGCTTGATAGTGTTCATTTTCGTAAGTCCTCTTGGCTTGGGTTTCTACTGCGCTTTTAGCGCGCGTCTGAAACCCTGCCGCCAGGCGAGGGTGGGGGTGGCAAAGGTCCAGCGCGTTGATGTTCCGTGAACATTTTTGGGGGGACCAGGTTGCGTCGCTGCGCACGAGCGAGCTGGGGGAGCCAAAAGCCCGCACCTGTAAAAGAGGCATTGATTTCAAATAATGCCTCTTTTGTTCGCTCTGAATGGGCGATAACTTTAGTGTGAAAGACTACTACAGGTTTGGCAGTAGGCAGTAATTGTAAACAGTGGGGTATCACTGCTTATCCAACCACAGGACGAAGCGTGGATGTCGTTTTTAATATCGCATTAGTGATGTTTTTCAAAAATCAATTATTCAAGAAACATGTCCGAAAACAGCCAGACACTTTCAAGGGACATGGTATAATTAAGCTAAGGTCAGTTTGGGAGACGAAAAAATGTTGAAAAATGTTAGTGGTTTATATGCGGCATTTAAGGCAAAAGACGCACGCTTTGATGGGCGTTTTTTTGTAGGTATTTCGTCCACGGGAATATATTGTCGCCCGGTGTGCCGGGCAAAGCAGTCAAAGTCTGAAAACTGTACTTTTTATTCCACAGCAGCGGAAGCCGAACAGGCTGGTTTTCGCCCTTGCCTTTTGTGTAGACCAGAACTTGCTCCCGGTAGTTCAGTTACCGACGCCACTGCTAATTTGGTTTACCGAGCAGCGAGAATGCTAGAAGAAAATTGCGGGAACGTACAAAGTTTAGATGAATTTGCTGGACGGCTTGGATGTACCGACCGACATTTGCGGCGCGTATTTACGGCAGAATATAATGTGTCGCCAGTTCAATATCTACAAACATGCAGATTGCTTCTTGCTAAAAACCTACTTACAGATACTGACTTGTCGGTACTTGATGTTGCAATGGCCGCTGGTTTTGGCAGCTTACGCCGTTTCAATGATCTTTTCAAAAAACAATATAACCTTTCGCCCACAGCATTACGGAAGCGGACTTCGAAAGAAAAGAAACATAATAGCGACGTGACTTTAGCGTTGGGTTACCGTCCGCCTTATCGGTGGGAAGAAATATTGAACTTTCTCGCCGGACGTGCAATTGCCGGGGTTGATGCAGTGAAAAATGGTGAATACATGCGTACGGTGCATTTGGTAAATGCGGAGGGAAAGCATGTATATGGGTGGATACGAGTAGGCCACAAATCCTCAAATAATGCGCTGATCGTCACAGTGAATGAAACTTTGCTGCCTGTATTGCCGCTAGTTTTAGCGCGGGTACGTCATCTGTTTGATTTATATTGTGACCCAGACGCGGTGTATCAAATGCTTTCATCAATGAACAATATACGTCCCGGTCTTTGTGTGTTAGGAATTCGCTTACCAGGTTGTTTCAATGCTTTTGAAATGGCGGTACGGGCGGTGCTTGGACAACAAATCACCGTAAAAGCGGCAAGCACATTGGCTGCAAGAATTGTTAATACTTACGGTACGCCAATTCAAACCGGTATAGAGGGCTTGACCCATGTTTTTCCCTCACCTGAAGATATACTTGCTTTGGATGGGCCTATTGAAAATCACCTTGGCCCGTTAGGCGTGATTGCGGCACGATCAAGAATTATTTATGATCTAGCACGGGCAATAGTGCAAAGAGAAATTGATTTTGGCCTTAGCGCTCAGCCAGAAGAAGAAATAAAAAAATTGATGACAATTCGCGGTGTTGGAAGCTGGACAGCACAGTATATTGCTATGCGTACGATGGAATGGCCTGACGCTTTCCTTGAAACGGACGTTGGCGTAAAAAAGGCACTTGGAACTTACACATCTAAAGAACTATTAGAAATGGCAGAAGCATGGCGGCCGTGGCGCAGTTACGCTATAATCAATCTTTGGAACGCGCTGTAAAGGTGGATAAAATGTATTATTCAACAAATTATTCGTCGCCCGTAGGAACGATTACGCTTGCATGTGACAGTGACAACCTTGTAGGTTTATGGTTAGAGGGGCAAAAATATCACGGTGGTACCATACCCGAAGAAATGATAGAGAATAACGATATGCCGTTATTTGACGCTGCAAAAAATGGTTAGACAAATATTTTGCAGGTGAGAAACCTGCCATTTCTGATCTGCCTTTAGCTCCCATTGGAGGAGCGTTTCGTATGGCTGTATGGGATATCTTATGTGAAATTCCATACGGTGAATATATCACGTATGGCGATATTGCAAAGGCTGTGGCTGTGCAAATGGGCAAAGCAAGCATGTCCAGTCAAGCAGTTGGCGGAGCAGTAGGGCATAATCCCATCTCTATTATTATGCCCTGCCATCGGGTTGTAGGGGCAAATGGCAGCTTGACAGGGTATGCCGGAGGCATCAATAAAAAAATCAAGTTGCTTGAACACGAAGGTGTAGATATGTCCCCGTTATTTGTACCTACCAAGGGCGCAGTTGTTTGCTCCAGCTAAAATTTGTCGATGGTAGTGGAGCAGGGCTGATTCGAGTGTCGTTCTCTCTGAGTTCTCTCAAACGTGCAATTTCGGTCACTTTTTGATGAATTCCCGAGAGGCCTTGTGGCACTAGGGAAAGACGGCCTGAAACGCTGGAATCCTTTGAATTTATAGGCCTTTTTCGGTTTTTTGGTTCCCCTAAAGGGACATGTTTTTCGCTCAGTTCCCTTTAGCGTGCGCGATTCAGATCCGTGTGGGCTAAACCCTCATGGAGGTTCGAGTCCTCTCGACCGTACCATACCCCTCAAACCAAACTCTTCTTCGGAAGGGTTTTTATTTATGCTGAATTCCCCACGGTTCCCAACTATTCACACTTGTATATCACAGGAAATTCCTTCCGTTTGTCGAAAATCTATTATTAAGTTGAATTCATAATTGTCTGTATGAGGCGACAGCAATAGAACTGGGCTGTATTCAACAACTAGGGAAACGCCTACTAGGACGTGTAAATTAACACTCCGAATGGTGAGTACGGCTTGATAATGAGAAGAATCCGTAGATTCGAAATTTTTGCATTTGAATCCTGACGATTTGAAAGTGAGGGAACTATATGCTTACAGTTGAACAATACATAATAAAGATGAAGAAAAAAGATAACCTTGATGAATTCAATTTTAAAAATCATGCCGAAAACATGTCCGCGGTTCTGAAGTATGTCATGGATTATTTCAATCATTATCTGAATCCGGAAGAATACGATTATGAGAACATCAAGACAGAACAATCAGCATTAAAAATCTCGCAAGAGATAGAAGGTTTCTTTCCTGAAAGCAAGGACTTTGTTATTGAATACTACAAAAAAACAAAGGGCCGGGTAGATCGATTACTGAAGTCATGGATGTATGAACGAAAATATGTTCATCTAATTTACAGTACCGAGGATTATGAGAATACGATTCATAAGTTCTGTAGCAGTTCAAAAATGAAAGGAACAGAAATTGAGCAGTACCGGGATCAATTGATCATTCTGGCAAAAGAGATAAAAGCAAGAGAGACAGAAGAACCGTCCATTTCTGGATTCAAGTATTTGGATAACACTCTGGTTAGCTGGGTAAAGGAGACGTACCGCAGTTACGGCGTGAATTTATTCGAGTTTGCTCAGAGCTATACAAGCACTTTTTTTGACGAATACATTGAGCGCATTTATATCAGAGAATCGGAACATTTCTATTACATCAATCGTTACAACCATAGATACAACGATAATCCTTTTAATATGGATGTTCTTTATAGAGAGAACGAGCATCGCCCTTTTATTAATGGACGTAAAGGCGAGTTGGAAATGCTGATCATGTATGTATGGGTGTTTGAAGATGCAAGTGATGAGGACTACTGGCCTGAGTATGTAAATCTATGTATTTCGACAGGAAGAGTGAGCCTGGTAAAACGGATTAATGAGTTAGTGCCGGTAACAACGAAAGGCATGATGTACCCGGTAGATGTCAAGAGTAATATGTTATTTCTAGAAACGACAACAGGTACTATAAAGGTTGCTCCAAATGAAGCGTACATTTTGCGTCTGAGTTATGAGAAAGACAATGATTTATTGTGGAAAGACGCAGCACGACTTGATGTTGTTTTAAAGAATCTGATGGATACGTTCTCCCAGTATGGGGTGCCTGACACACTAGAATTATTATCCCCACTGCGGTCTCAAACCTACGGTGAAGAGGAGTTTTTCAAGCAGTACTCTATTCTCGAAAAAAGTCTGAAAAAATATAAAACCATAAAAATTGCTTTAGTTAATGGACCGCAGAAGCAAAGTGGAAAGTTAAAGTATTTGATGCAAACAGCTGAGGATGTTGTGAATATCCATAAAACAGTGAAGGAAATGAAGTTTAAATTAAAGTTTACTATAGATATTTCAAGGCTGATCAAGCGGAAGAATTATAAGGGGGAATTCGAGGAAGACTTCAATCGACTTACTGAGATCAGAACGAGCATCGTCGGAATTCATTTGTCTAATCTTCCTAGCCGAACGGGATTTTCTCATAAACATTATAAAGATGGAAATACGTATTTATATAAATATGATTATCCTGAGAACTCGGATTTCTTAGGCTCATTTTCAGCGTTGCTAAATGATAACTTGAGCCGTTACTTAGTGCCTGAGGGGATGACTTCTGAAGCTGAGCTTGAAGAATTAGTTGATGATCTGCTAAGAGGTGGTTTCTCTTTTTCCGGTCAGGAGGGCGAATAGGTGGTGTGGCGACATGGTTTTATAGAACTAATGGACATAAACAATTATCCGATAAATCAGTTAAAAGAGCTTGATGAAATTGAACTGCTAATACCGGAATCAATGACCAAGTTTAATCAATGGTGCAAGGATATTCAAGCTGTGAAGAACAATAAGTACCTACATCCATTAATCATAGAATTTCAGGATGAGGTTGCTTACCGCAAGGCCCGTGATGAAGAACATCAATTTTATAAAGAGATTGATCCGTATTCACTAAGGAATTCAAAGGTTGAAAACCGCAGGAACAAAGCTGTGTTGTTCATAAACGTATCCGATAAGCAAGCCAATCGGGCATATGGAATTATGAATAGCTTAATTAATGCAATTAGTGAATTGGGTGGGAGGGTGGACGTATTTGCAGGAGAACAGGACAATATCCGGATACGATTACTAGACCATGAGTATTCCGCCTCATTGATCGAAATTATGGTCAAAAGACGTTCTTTTTTGTCGAAGGTACAATCTGGAAGTATGACGGGTTTAAGTCCCATGTATGAAAAGATCCCCAGTGGTTTGCTCAGAATGGAGTTCACGGAGATTCTCGGTTTCGCACACAGAAATAAAACGGCACAATCCCTTTGTTTTAATGAAATCCTGGATCGACCGTTTGAAAAACAAATAGGGGAGATTCTCACAGATTTTTTGAAAAATGCAATTGGGATAATCGTGTCTAGAAATCTAGCTGAGCGCGAATATGAAATAAAGAAAAAAGAGCAGGAATGTCTTGAAGAGATAGAAAGGGATAAGAAGCAGGAGCTTCAGCGGCTTGAAGAGTATAATCATCGCAAACAGAA
Source organism: Paenibacillus sp. N3.4 (assembly GCF_008017805.1). Lineage (GTDB taxonomy): Bacteria > Bacillota > Bacilli > Paenibacillales > NBRC-103111 > Paenibacillus_E. The sequence continues at coordinate 18,265 of NZ_VRTT01000033.1, forward strand.
ACTAAAACAAAACATTGAGAATCAAATGAAGAACTGGGTTAAAGCGAACAAGTTGCGTGATTACGCCGAGGAGTTGGAACGATTTGTTGTAACATGTGAGGATGAGATAACAAAGGAGTCATTCTCTACTTATATCCAATTGGTGCGAGAAGCTGCGGAGGACTGTGATCCAGTAGGAGACATATTGAATAATGTACAGGAGTTAGAACATGGAAGCAAATGAATTCTCCCCTCAGCTTGCTGAGGGAGAATTCATTTGCTGCTTATCCATGTGTATAAAAGACAATTTCTATATGCTTCTCTTTAAGCGACTTCATGTGTATACTTGCGGACAGTCCCGACAGGAAGGACTAGCAAAAATCCGTACTTCGCCGGTTAACCAAAACTCAGATTCCCATTCAATATTAAAGATCCACTCTGTGCAATCCAAATTACACACTAACTATATCTTGAACGACGTAGTAATTTGTGCTGCTCATCAAATCAGGCGTGTTGCACTTGCCACGGAGTCCTATTTATAAATATTTCTCTAAAATTCATTTAAATCTTTAAAGTTTTTATCACCTGTTTCAGGCATGATACTTTCATAGTAAATTTTATATTGTAGTTTAATTGAGTTGGAATTTACCCAAGACCATATATCGTTATCAAATTCATAACCGATTTGTGCATTACTATCCAATCCAATTAATTCCTTTTGTTCTCCTGGATAGAGTGGCGAGATTTCGTCATACCAATATTCAGTATAGTATTGATTGTCAATTTTTCTATCAACACCTTTTCGAAGGTGCTCCAACTTTGAAATCCGTATATTATTAGGCCAGAAAATACAAAGTCTAAATGCCTTTAGCACTGGCGGAGAAAGTAAATTAGCACGAAGAAAAAGTTCGTATTTATGCAACTTCCCCGTACTCATAGCACTCAGTGATTTGAATGAAAAGTCCAATGAAAGATAAGAATGTTTGACTATAGTGAGATCTTCATCAATTTCATGCTCAGAAATAACTTCAGCTAATTGTTTACTTATCACATTTATCCCCTGATTTGTGTTTATAGCAAGTTTATCAGAAAGGATCGGGGAGAAATCTGTAACTTCCCTTGGAGTCAGATTGTGCCAAACAGGTAAAACGACCTTCTCGCCGCGGCCAACTACTTCTCTTTGCAGAAGCCCGTTTAATTCTAGACCTGTCCACTGCTTTTTAAAAAAGGCTGGGCTAAGAACAACTATTCCAAAACGTGAAAGTGTCAAGCCTTCATCAATTTTTTGCCTGAGGCTATCTCCAATTTTCAAAGACCATTTATCATATCAAACTTTGATACCATATTTTTGTAACTCAAGAGCAAGCGGTTCAACAATTTCTTCTTTATCTTCACTTGCATGGCTAATAAAAACGTCCCATAATTTTGGAAGGGTGTTTTCGGATACTTCTATTTTTACAGGTGACTCCGTTTTCAGCCTTTTGAGCTGCTCAATACCTTCCGCTAAAATATAAATATTCCCTGATTCAATGTTTTGAACAACAATATACTTCTTCTCTTCAAGAATGGATAAGATGTAGAACAGAAGCTCTTCTTTAATATTGAATAAATAACAAAACCCCTTGAGCTCCATCTTCTCACTTTTATAGCTGGCGGGAGTAATCTTCCGGATATTATGTAACGTCGTAAGCACTTTTACAGCGATTAGTTGTTCATCAATCGGTTCTGGAGTCTCGTCTTTACTCGTAGAAGTAATTTGGTTAACATAACGACCATCAGACTCAAACTCTCCAGAGTCTATTCGGGCTTTTACTTTTAACTCAACTCGTTCTTTCAGGTATGGAAGTGTCTGATCACTATTTCTATTACTAAATAAACATGCTATTGCAGTACCGGTTATACTTATTGTCTCCGTGAATAAGTATTCTGCCTTCGTATCATTTAAAACGCCCACTGTATATTGTGAACCATCAAAATTAACCCGTTCATTATAGCCAATACAATCGTAACCGTGGTACTCAAAGGACTCTTCCATTGGTCACTCACCGCCCATTCGTATATATTAGAAACACATCAAATTTCTTATTTGCATGATGGTGCTAATTCTCAGTTCACCTCAACATCATATCATAAAATGATCGCAACGTTTGGTTCAAGGCTTTCCTGTTTCAAATCGTTGTGATCGCATCTTTGGGAGCATTTCAATCTGACAATCTCGCTTCGCCTGAGACCATAGAACGCTGACAAATTGACTTTTTAGAGGGTCCGGTTTTGTCCGGAAAATGAAACGAATAGTGAGGGGGGCTTTCGGAATACATCTGTTTGGAGGGAAGAGGATGGGCATAAATTTTGTAAGCCTATTTCGGCAAAGTCAGAGTGAAAGAGCGAATAAACGACGCAGTAATGATTTATACGATGTAGATTCGTTTTCCAGTTCAGGTTATCGGTTAACATGGGAAGAAGCCGTGAGATTATTTATTCAAGCCCGCCGTGCAGAAACGTCAAGCGAGGAAACTGTAAAATTTGAATTGAGCACTTTGAAATGTTATGAGCGAATTCTGCGAGAGCAAGAGATTGAAGCCGATGTCTATCATGTATCAACAGACTTGTTGCGGAACAAATTTATCATGGCTATGGTTGAGAAAAAAGGCTACAAGCTCAATACGATCAATAACCGAATTAAATCAATCAAGCGCTTTTTTTTATTTTTACATGAAGAAGGTTGGATTCCGGATAATCCGGCAGAACACTTACGAACGCGTAAAGGTCATCAACCAACCATTCCATCCTTCACCGAAGAGCAAGTTGTAGCCCTTCTCAAGCAGCCGGACCAAAACACGTTTACGGGATTTCGTGACTTTGTCATTTTGTCATTGATTTTCGATAGTGGGCTGCGAGTCGGAGAAATAACAAAACTGAACATAAATCAGGTTGATGTTAAAGAGAATCTGCTCCTTGGTGTCATTGGTAAAAGTAAGAAGCCAAGAGACATCCCTTATTGTGATGATGTACGTAAACTGTTAATCCGTTATATTAAAGCAAGAGGGGACATTCGTTCATCTCACTTTTTTGTCACACTTGATGGTCGCCCGCTTGGTGTTCGTTCGTTTCAAGTGGCTTTACGCCAATATGGTAAGGATGCTGGGATCACTAACGTTCGAGTCAGTCCGCATACGTTAAGACATACCTTCGCCAAAATGTACATTATTAATGAGGGGGACCCGTATAGCTTGCAAGATATTCTCGGTCATTCTTCGCAGGATATGGTAAAGCGTTACGTGAATTTGTGGCGTCCTGAAATGAAATCGAAGCATACGAAATCCTCTCCCTTGCGTCGATTGTATCAAAACAGGTTGATTTAACTATCATAATGGGGTTGAAGAGAGTAAGAAGTAAAGGCCATTCCGTTAATGAATGACCTTTACTTCTGCTTATGGCAAGGTTTAAATAATTCGTTTCATGTTTTCAACCGGACTATACTTCTTGTGCTGTTGCTTAATATCGCTGCTAAACAGCTCGACGTAATACTCAACCATTTTAAGCGTGGCATGGCCTAAAATTCGTCGGAGTGTGAACGGATCACCACCGTTCAAAATGTAGAACTTGGCCATTGTATGCCGGAAGGTATGAGGGGACACTCGCACCCCATTGATGCTTGAAGCAAGTCCGTAATCGTGCATTTTCTCCTGTAGTGCGCGGGTGCTGATCTTTTCGTTATTCATGTTAACGAATAGCGCATCCGTCTCTAAGTCTCCCCGAATATCCAGGTAACGGCGTATCACTTTGGCACATGTTTGTTGGATAGGAGCGCGGCGGGCCTTTCCTCCCTTTCCTCTAGTGATTCGGATTTCCTGTTCTTTAAAGAAGACATCACCAATTTTCACATTGCATAGTTCACTGATTCACATTCCCGTTTCCAAAAGAACCAACATCATGGTGTAGTCCCGAAAGCCAGAGAACGTGTTCCGGTCCGGTTGTTCCAGCAAGGCGACGACTTGTTCTTTGGTAAAAGTTTGAATCATCAATTTTTCTGCTTTGGTGGCATGAATCTCATCTGAAAGGTTCTGAAGGAGCCAGCCTTCCTCAAATAAGTATCTCAAGAATTGCTTAATCGCCTTGATGCGTCCGTTGACGGTATTGTCCGATTTTCCTTGATCGAACAGATAGGCAATAAAATGATTCTTAATATCCCGAGAAGTGACGGAGTAAATATCTAGTACAAGCTCTTGATCCCGGAAGGCAGCTTCCAGTTGTTTAGCACTATCCTGATAAAAACGAATCGTGAGCGGCGAAAGGTTTTTTGACTTGCAATCGAGAATAAAAGAGTGAAGCAGATCGCTATAGCTTAATTGTTGCTTGGCGTCGCTTGCCTTATCGACTTTGACCAACTTATTTTGTCTGCGTCCGGTAGTCATTCCCCCTGCACCCCGCTTTCCGCGAAGAGTGAGGGGTATTCCTGAAAGATCTGTTCCAGCGGGCTAAACTTCTCATGTTGAGTCTGCAAATCACGCGAAAAAAGTTCAACATACATTTCAGTTGTTTCTATCCGTGAATGCCCAAGAATATTTTTTAACGAGAAAATATCGCCACCGTTCAATAAAAACTTTTTTGCGAAGGTATGGCGAAACGTGTGGCAGGAACATTGCACATCCTGAATGTTTGCGGTTTTACAAATCCGAGAGATCATGGATCGAATGCCACCTTCATCGAATGGGCGATTGTCCAACGTGATCCACAGTCGATCCGTGTCCAGCGTTCCTCGCTCTAGCAAATAAAGTTGCAACTCATGGGATACGATTCGCTGAATCGGTACCATTCTGGCCTTTCTGCCTTTCCCTTGCCGAACACGTACCATTCCTTCCTCTAATAGAACATCTGTGATTTGTAGTTGAGTTAGTTCGTTCAGCCGTATTCCGGTTTCAAGCAAAATCAGCAACATCATGTAATTACGGAAGCCAGTAAATGTTGAACGATCGGGTTCAGTAAACAATCGCGTCAAATGAGCATCCGTGAAAGTATGCATCAAAGAGGGTTGGATTTTAAACGGCTTTAGTCCATCCGCAATATTGCAATCAGCTTGTTTCTCGGCCACGAGAAACGCAAAAAATGCTTTGATAATGGCCAGATTGCAATTGACGGTTCTCAAGGCTGATGTCTCATCAAGCATACTGGGGATGATACGATGCTTTAACAAATCGGGAGTTAAATCAAACCATTCGAGATGTTGGGTATTTAAGTGTTGTTCGAGCTTTTTCAATCCGTTCCCATAACGGCGAATAGTTGGCTTGGTTAGGTTTCTGGATTTGCAGTCCATGAGAAACAATTGAACAAGGCTTGACCAATTGTTCATATTTGGTTGAGGCACTTCGCATTTCCTCCCTTATTGGATATGCGAAGCAAAGCAGATATACGAAGTGGGCAAGGGGAGGTTCGTAAAACATTTGGATATACGATTTCGCATAACTTCAACGAAATTCCGGGTTTTTTGCAATCGGATGGAAGAGCTTTGGAAAACCCGAAATCCATTGATACATAAGGCTTCTTCGGCATTTCGGTGGGCTGCGCTCACCTCTTCCCGGTTCGTATAACACAATATTCACGCTGCGGGACTTGGTCTGCCAGAGGCATTTCGGGGAAGTGGAATCAGGCAGACAAAACCCTGCACCACCTAACCGCATCGCTGCCGGGACTACGTCCCTTAAGTTGGTGAGGGTTCGTGAATACAACAACGTTATATGAAAGGGACGAAGAGATTTAATTAAAAACATATATTCAACCCAAATTAACTACTTACATTGGATTCGACATAGTCGTTTCCATTTTTTGTTTATTATAGTACATTTATTTTATCAGCTTATTTTGAAAGGATGACCATTTGTGAATGAAAGAGAAGCTATAGATAAATTTGGAGAATTATTGATGACAGATTTAAGAGATAGAACTATCGATTTTTTCGAATTACTTGTTAAAGGACACTGGAAAGCACCAAAACTTCAGCAGTTGCAACATGAAATGCAATCTTTTGATGACAAACAAATAGAATTATTTAGAAGGGCATTGATTAGGAGCCTAGATTCAGGAATACATGATTTTTTATTTAAATTACAAGAACAAGCAGATTTCAATAATGAAATAGAAATTAAAGTACAAGGAATTAATATTATACAAGCTAGCGATGGATTACATGGAGAGTTATTTACTGAGGACGGTTGGTTTGCAAACTTCAGTAAGTACGGGGAAAATAATAAAGAAGAATTTTAGTAAAATCGAAGAAGCCCTCCCAATCATATAACACCGTATTGTCGCTGCGGGCCGTTCGGCCCTTGGTCTGCCAGAGGAATTTCGGGGAAGTGGAATCAGGCAGAAAACCCTGCGAGGTTAAGTGGCGGAGCCACCCGGCGCTTACGCGCCTTAAGCCTCTCGGGTTCGTGAATACAACAACGTTAGGTGAAATCAGTCGAAAAACATGAAAATTATAAGGAGATTCTGATGATAATCATGATTAATGGAGCCTTCGGCTCTGGCAAGACTACAACAGCTAGCAACCTCCATACGAGGGTTCCAGGCAGTATGATATTTGATCCAGAAGAAATTGGTTACATGTTAAGGAAACTTATCCCGGATGAAACGAGAAAAGATTATGAACGGACAGATGATTTTCAGGATATTGATCTATGGAGAATACTTTCGGTTAATATAGCAAGAGAATTAAACCAGAAGTACAATAAACATTTAATCATACCGATGACAATATACAAGCCAATTAATTTTGAATATATTTCTCGAGGATTAGAAGAAATCGATAACGAGTTATATCATTTTTGTTTGATTGCTTCAGAGGAAACACTTAGGAAACGCCTAACAGTTCGAGGGGATACGATTGGTGGTTGGCAATTTCAACAGATAGAGAAGTGTGTGAATGCATTTAGAGATAGTAAATTTGAAAAACATATAGTAACAGATGAGCTAGATACAAGTGAGATTATAAATAGGATATTAATGAATATTGAGGGTAATTCGACGAAGGACTGACTTCACCTAACACCGTATTCCCGCTGCGGGCCTTTCAGCTCGGGGTCTGCCCGAGGAATTTCGGAGAAGTGGGGTCAGGCAGACAACCCTGCACTGGCTAAGTCCGTCGGACTCGGCTGCAAGCTGCCTTAAGCCAGTGAGGGTTCGGGAATACAAGAACGTTAGGTGAAATCACGACAAGATTAAAAACCATAATGTAAGAAGGTATGGCTATGAAGTTAATTAAACAAAAAGAGTTAAGTGTAAGGTTAATCACAGAGGAAGATGCTACTCTTTTAGTAAAGTGGTTGAGTGATTCAAAGGTATTAGAATATTATGGAGGACGCGATCGGCCTCACGACTTAGAAATGGTTAAAAAACATTATTTTGAACGAACACAAGAAATCACTCAATGTATTATTCAATATAACGAAGAAGACATCGGTTACATTCAATTCTATTTAATAACTAAAGAAGAAAAACAAGAATATGGCTATGAAGGATTTGCTGGGAAGATATTTGGGATGGACCAATTCATAGGGGAAGTTAATTTATGGAATAAGGGAATAGGAACAGAATTAATAAAATCAATGATAAATCACTTAGAAACGCAGGAGAGAGCAGATAAGATCGTTATGGATCCTCAGGCTTGGAACAAACGTGCATTAAGGGTTTATGAGAAGTGCGGATTTGTTAAGAAGAAGTATCTAACAAAACATGAATGGCATGAAGGAGAATATAAGGATTGTTGGGTTATTGAGTATGTAGGGCATAAAAACCATTGAATGTAATCACTTCGATGGACGTGACATCACCTAACGCCGTATTCACGCTTCGGGCTAAAGCCCTCGGTCTGCCCGAGGCAATTCGGAGAAGAAGAATCAGGCAGACAACCCTGCACCACCTAACCGCATCGCGGCCGGCCCTGACGGGCCTTAAGGTGGTGAGGATTCGTGAATACAGTAACGTTATATGACATTACCCGAAAATATTACTATTCACTAGCAGATCGGAGGAGATTAAATGAAAGAAAGAATAAAGGTCAAGTTGAAAGTAGACCTTACTCAATATTTGAAAGGCTTAGTGGCTGGAACAGAAGGCTTCACAATAGGTAATTATGGTATTTGGTCACGAGGGAATGATAATTTTACTGGAGTACACTTTCCCGACGTTGGGTCATTAGATGTGCTATGGTCGTCACTTGAAATTATTGATGAAGAATACCTAGAGGAAGCAGAAAAGCGAAGAAAACAGAAACTGGAAGAATATAAGACTGCGCGAGATATCGTTAAGTATGTTGGTCCTAGAGGTGGATTTAAAGGATTACGATTTGTATACACGGACGCAAATGGGATAACAGTTAGCAATTCAATTGGATTTAAAGATGAAGCTGATAAATTAATAAAGTATTTTGAAGAGCTTAAACTGCAGATTACAGAGAAATTAATGAAATGATGAATTTGTAGGTAATTCGATGAAGCGGTTAACGTCATATAACACCGTGTTCCCGCTGCGGTTCCTACGGAGCCTTGGTCTGCAAGAGGGATTTCGAGGAAGCCTAATCAGCAGACAACCCTGCACAGCCTAACCGCGTCGCGGCCAGTCGCTACGCTCCTTTAAGGCAGTGAGGGTTCGGGAACATAAGAACGTTATATGACATCACTAAAACCAATTAAAGAACAAAGGAAGAGATAAAATGAGCGAATTTACTTCAGGACAATTATTGTTGAGATCTCATAAAGAAGCAATAAGAAAGCAATAAGAAAGCATTCCATTCCAGGTTCTTTACTTAAGGTATTAGATGAAAAGTGGGTCGCATTTTTAACCCGAGAAGATAATTACATTGATTTTCATGAAGCGCCGGCGTTTATTTATCAATTATCAATTGATGCTCCAGTACTATATTTTTGCAATTATGGAGATCACTTTTGGGGTTATAGAATTTTTTCAGAGGGCAATGAAGTTGCTAGTTTAAGAATTTCTTATGAGTTCGACGAAGAACTTATAATGAAGATTTTTGAAGAACGTTATCCTGATAAAGATTTATATGAACTATTTACCACCGAGTATCATAATGAAATAAAAAAATATATTGAAGAGAATGGATTACAGGAGAAAGCATTCAATGATTTATTTGATGAATGTAATGTCACAGCTTTTAAGCTATTCAATTTAACGGATAAGCAAATCGACAAATTGACATCAATATTGAACCCAAATTATTTTAGACAGCAGGATAATATCTTTAATCTTGTTGATGAATTTAAAGAAATTGTAGGGATTGATGAAATGAGCTGGATAAGATATGAACGAGTTGAAGAAGACGAAGATTATGAAGAGAGATTTTAGTATTTCAAAGATGTCAGTGACGTCATATAACACCGTATCTACGCTGCGGAGCTGACGCTCCTTGGTTTGCAGGAGGGATTTCGAGGAAGCATATTCAGCAGACAACCCTGCACTGGGCAAGTCCTTTGGACCCGGCGCTATCGCGACTTAACCCAGTGAGGATTCGTAGATACAACAACGTTATATGAAATCACAGCTATATTAATCGAAGTATTCCACGGGGGTTATTATGAAAACCATTATTTATATGGTAAGACACGGAGAATCACTTAAAACAGAAGGGAACGAGAGAACACGAGAGTTAACAGACAAGGGAGGTCAGATGCCAATTTAATAACTGAATTATTAAAAGATGAAGGAATTGATGTGTTTATTTCAAGTCCATATAGAAGGGCTATTTTAACAATTGAGGAATCAGCTCAGTCTTCGGGCAAAGAAATATTAGTATTTGAAGATCTTAGGGAAATAGTTTTTTTAAGTGACGATAAGATTTTATCTGATGAGGAATTGTATCCATCTGTAAAGAAGATGTTTGCTGATCCGGATTTTTCGTTACCTGGAGGGGAATCTATTACGATTTGCCAGAATCGTATTCTATCAACTTTGAAAAAAATACTAATGGAATATAAAGGGCAGAAAGTTGTAATAGGAACTCATGGGCTTGTTATGACATTGATGATGAGATACTTTGACAGCCAGTACGATTTGAATTTTTTATTAAAGACTTCAAAACCGGATATTTATAAGTTGGAGTTCGATGAAGAAGTATTAATAGACACAAAGAGATTATGGAAGAGCTGATTGGAATGTATTTCGAAGAAGGCTGTGACTTCATATAACACCGTATTCACGCTGCGGGCCTAACGGCCATTGGTCACTAGAGGGAATTTCGGGGAAGTTGTTAGATGAAATAACCGCGATATTTACACAAACCATATTTAGGGGAATCTCGGAGGAACAAGGACATGACTTTTACAGTACGATTTGGCAGGATGAATGATTTAGAAGATATTGCTTCTGAGGATCAGTCTGTCTTAAAAAACATTTTGAATTGGAAGCTTCAGAATCAAGAGATTCTACTTGCTGAAGAAAACAACGAAATAATTGGATACTTGAGAATAGAGTATTTGTGGTCTAAATACCCGTATATTGGATTGATTATTGTAAGACCTGAATATAGGAAACAAGGAATAGGAAAGACCTTGCTGGAATATTTAGAAGATCACTTACGTAAACAAGGAATCAAAACATTATATAGTTCATCCCAAGTCAATGAAGCAGAACCACAGAAGTGGCATAGACATATGGGATTTAAGGAATGTGGGATAATCAATGGAATTAATCCTGGGGATATCGGAGAAGTCTTTTTTCTAAAGAGTATATAAGGACATTTGTGTCGGTGATTCGATGAAGGCGACTACATCATCTAACACCGCATTCCCGCATCGGGGCTTGCGCCCCTCGGTCGCCGAGACGCATTTCGAGGAAGTGATTTCAAGCGACACACCCGCACCACATAACTGCGCAAGCGCAGCCGGTCCTGACGGACCTTAATGTGAGGGGGCGTCGGGAATGCAAGAACGTTAACTGAAATAACACGCAATAATATCTAATAAAGAATGGAAGATATTTAATGAAGATTAGTAAAAGAGTTTTTTTAATTATCACTTTTGTACTATCAATACTGACTTGTTATTTTTACGCTCAGGTTGTTGAAGAGAAATTTATGGATGATGAATTTGTAGAATCATTACATCTACCATCTGACGCTGATAGCGTTGGAATACCAATTTTAGGTGCATTCATTGTAAGTATTATTTTTTTGATAATCCATGTCATTCTTCATATACTATTATTTATTTTTAGTAGAATCTCAAAAGATCTACACATTTCATTTTCTATTTATGATGGAAGACTGAAACCAGTAATTATTTTATTACGAACAGTAGTTTTAGCATTAGCCACATGGCTAGCAAAGGACTATTATAAAAATTTCACTAAGGTTTATATATATGAAGCATTGTTTATCTCATCACTAATATTGCTTTTAATAGGTTATATGGAGTGGATAATATTTTTTATTAACAAAGGGATAAGGACGATTAACAAAAGTGCTTTGGAAGCTGAATCAAAGTAGCCGTGTTACTTCAGTTAACACAGGTTTCCCGCTGCGGGGCTTATGCCCCTTTGTCTGCCCGAGGCATTTCGGGGAAGTGAATTCCAAGCAGACAACCCTGCGAGCCTAAGTCCTAACGGACCCAGTCGCTACGCTCCTTTAAGGCTCTCGGGTTCGTGAATACAACAACGTTATCTGCAATTACCGTAAAGAAGTATAACACCCTATACACCCATAAGTTCATTAAAGAAAGGATCTTTATAAATCACAAGAAATAATGTGACATATATCTGTATGGAGTTGAGCGCATCTGAAGCATACTGCTGATTTAACATGGATAATTGGTTTAGTAGTTGGAGTAGTTGGACTTACAATAAGGGGGGTTTTACAAGGTAAACCATTAAAAAGAAGCTTCATTAATTCAATAATATTAATATTACTAGGAACACCTACATTCTGGTACATTAATGAAAATAATTTACCAAATATGCAGGCATATATTTACATAGGGCTCTTAATGATAATTTTACTTTGCATAGATTATGGACTAGATAAATGTTTCAACAAGAAAATTGAATAAAAAAATTAAGGAAACACATGAAAAGATAAAATCATTAAAAATATTCTGTAAGCTAAGTCAAGAAGACGGTAACAGCAGATAACACCGTTTTCACGCTTCGGGTTAACGCCCTAGGTCTGCCCGAGGCATTTCGAGGATGTAGTATCAGGCAGACAACCCTGCACTGGCTAAGTCCGTTGGACCCGGCGCTACGCACCTTAAGCCAGTAAGAGTTCGTGAATACAAGAACGTTATAGGAAATTGGCGCAAGACAAATAAATCATAGACAGAGGAGACCCTAAATGAACACTGTCATTCGTAATTACAGATCTGAAGATGCAAATGATATTGGGAAAATTAGTTTTCTAAACCAAGTATCTTATCAATATAACAAGGATTTTATTGCACAGAATATATTCTGTGCTGAATTAAATGGAAGAATTGTTGCATGTGGTCACTTGGAACCAACTGATTCTTGTGAATATCTTAATAAACAAGGAAGAGATGATGATTACAAACATCGATTTATAATAGATACAGATTCAGATGAGAATGAACCTTTAGAAACAGAAATATTTAATAGTATCTTGTTAAGGGCAAATGAAATTCGTCAAGAATATTCCTCCAAACAAATACAAATTAGCAAAACCTGTTCTCACGATGATCTTGAATCTATAGATTTTTTGCTATCTAATGGATTTTATCATTCTCTAAATTATTTAATTATGAAGCGTGATTTAACGAAACCATTACCCGATTACTCACTTCATAATAAAATCGAAATTAAAAGATGGACTATGGATACAGAGTCAGACAAAGAACTATATTTACAGGCAGAGAAAGATGCTTCCGAAGGTGAATCATGGAGTAAGGCAAAATTAAACTGGTTTAAATCGGGCCCCCAATGGGATACCTTTACAGCTTTTTATCAGGGGAAACCAATTTCAAGTTGTATGACTTGGGGAATCTCATCTGAAAGAAGCGCAACAGAACAAATATTTACCCATCCTATGTGGAGAAGACAAGGAGTCGCTAAGAGAACAATAGTTGAAGCTCTTAGGTTTCTGCGTGACGAGAAAGATAAGAAAGAAGCAACCTTAGGAGTAGTAGGGAGTAATCAAGCGGCTATAAATTTATATAAATCGCTAGGATACAAATTAATAGATATACATTTACTGATGGTAAAGGACATTATGTAAGCAACTCGAAGAAGGCGCCAACATCCTATACACCACATTCCCGCTGCGGTCGCTACGCTCCCTTGATCCACACCAAGGGATTTCGAGGAAGAAAATTTAGGTGGACACATCTGCGCACGCCTAAGTCGGCAAGCCGACCCGCCACTACGTGGCTTAAGGTGGTGGGACGTCTGGAATGCAACAACGTTACACGACAGGAGAAGGAAAATAGGGTGAACAACCTGGAAAAACAGTGATAGCATTCTAATGTTACGTATGAGGAATCAGCAAGTGCATGCCACGGAAGGAAGTTCAGGGAAGCAATCGCCGATGGCACTAGAGATAGAAGAATACCAAGAGAAACAACCATGAAGAACAGGCAGATCTGAGACCCAGATGAATGCAATCTCGGAGAAGAATGTGGGTAACTCAAAGACCCGTCGTGTAACAACGTTTTCCCACTGCGGGGCTTACGCCCCTTGGTCCGACCGAAGGAATACGAGGAAGATTATTCAGCCGGACACATCTACCTACGGTGGACACCGGGTACACAAGAACGTTAGGCGAAACCATCAAGCTGCAAAACTATCAAAATTCATAAACATCGTAAAAGCTAACTTAGTTGACATTTCCTTATGAGGGGGTTAATCATTGAAGATAATTCTGATATTATTGTTATTTCTTACTGGGACACTACCAGAATCCCCAACGAACATAAAGATCTAACAAATTATTATTACATAAATACTAAGTTAGGTTTCCAATTGGAATTACCAATTGATTGGATGAATTAAATTTATATTTATGAATGAGATTCACGTGTTTCATTTTTTTATAAATCAGAGGGTGGTAATGAGGATGCAGAATTGTTTGAAGTATTTCTAAGCTCACCAATACAATATAAAGTGCATGAAAAACATGTGGGTTTCTTTAAATATCTTGGGGAACGGAATGGACTAATAATCGCAAAGTTCTCTTCAACCGGAAGTCCCTATGATAATTTGAAACCATTACAAAAACAAGATTATGATTTATTTTTTAATTTATATAAAGACATTAAATTAGTTTTAGATTCATTCAAATTAACAGAAAAATGGGACATAAATCTATTCAATGAAGTAATTGAGGAGAGTAAAGGTAAAGATGATGAATATAAGGAAGAATATGAAAGACTAATTAAAGAAGAAACTAATCAAGAACATGAAACAAAGTAAGACAAAGATATAAAGTGATTCGAGAGTTATCTCAGGATGGCTTCGCCTAGCACCGTGTTCCCGCTACGGGGCTAACGCCCCTTGGTCTGCACGAGGAATCTCGAGGAAGATTATTCAGCAGACACACCTGCACCACCTAACTGCATCGCGGCCAGCCCTTCGGGCTTTAAGGTAGTGAGGCATCGGGAACACAAGCACGTTATGCGCAATTACCGCTAGATATTAAAGAGGTGGTTTTATGACTAAAAAAGATAAAGAAGGGTTTTAGCTAATCTTTGTGATATAGATTTATTTGAAATACAAGAAAGAGAAGTACCAGACTTTGTTATGAAATACAAAAATGAAGAAACATATTTCGGAGTTGAAGTGACTGAATATTATTACAACGAAACGAATGCGAGAATGGATAATATTCCATGCTACTCCTCTTCATTGCTAGATGGTGGCGACTTTCTGCATAAGTCAGATAGAAAGGAACTTAAAGTATCAGATATCACTTTAATTTCTAATGATGGAACCGAAAATGTTGTTAAAGCAATTGCTTCAAAGGTACCTTCAACAGATGAACATTTGGGAAGGTGGAAGGTTATCTGGGAGCATGCAAGGTATGTATATTTTTATGGATATAATATTCCAGTAGTTCCCTTAGAAATTCAATTAGAATCTAATATTAGAAGAAATCGTCAAGATCGTAGGGAGGCAATAATTACCGCTCTTAAGACGATAGGATATAACAAAAAATTATTAAATAAGGCACTTTCAAAAACTAATATTGAATACGTAAAGGCTATTCTCTAGCAACTCAAGGGGATAAGGAACAGCAGATAACACCGTATTCAGGCTGCGGACCTTACGACCCTTCGTCTGCCCGATGCATTTCGGAGAAGTGGAATCAGGCAGACAACCCTGCGAGGCTAAGTCTTCAACCCAGTCACTACGCTCCTTTAAGCCTCTCAGGTTCGTGAATACAACAACGTTATATGAAACCGATGCAATGATAATTAAAAAATTAAAGGATGTGTTCACAATGCCTCGACTTATTGGTGATCGAATTATTTTAAGAGAGTATAGCAAGGAAGATTTAAAGTTTATGAGGCAATGGTGTAATGATCCGGAAATCGTCGATAACTTATCAGATATATTCCTATTTCCGCATACTGTAAATGGAACAGAACAATATTTAAATTCAATACTTGAAGGGAAAACAGAGCAGAAGGGATTTGTAATTGCTCATAAAGATACTGAGGAATACATAGGACAAATCGATTTATTTAGAATTGATTGGAAGAATAGGTCAACTGAACTTGGAATCGTGATTGGAATTAAGGAGTACCTTGGCAATGGATATGGTACTGAAGCAATAAAAATACTACAGGATTTTGTATTTAACAGATTAAATCTAAATAGATTACAGCTAGAGGTACATGATTTTAATGAAAGAGCGTATAGATGTTATTTAAAGTGCGGATTCAAAGAAGAAGGAAGATTAAGAGAGAAGAGTTTTGTTAATGGACGTTATTCAGATACGATTTATATGAGCATATTGAAGAGAGAATATGAAGAAATAATCAAGCAGTAGTATGTAATTCGAGGAAGGCATCGATCGGCATCATATAACACCGTGTTCCTGCTGCATCGCTAACGCTCCTTGGTCTGCCCGAGGTAAATTCGAAGGAGTCGTATCAGGCAGACAACCCTGCATTGGCTAAGTCCGTCGGACCCGAGCGCAAGCGCCCTTAAGCCAATGAGGGTTCGGGAACACAACAACGTTATATGCAATCGGGGCAATTTGAAAACCAGATTAAATTCAAAAACACTACCATAAATTTACTGTAGTGGTATATTTATTTTATGAATGTTAAAACAAACTGACGATAACTTTTGGAGGCGAATATACGGAGATGAACCATGAGCCTTTAATTGTTTTATCAATTTTAAGATTACGAAAAAAGCTGAAAGTTGAACCAACATTTATTGACTTAACAGACTATTTAAACACTGTACTTTACATAAATTTAGAAGAAAATTATTTAAAAGATGTATTACAAATGCTTGAATATAATGGACATCTCAAGATTGTAAACGATAATTACAATGTCTCTTTGAGTTTACTTTTTTATTATACAGAAATATTAGAACCAGGGGACGATAGCTTAGAGTCAATTGAATATATTGAAAGGCGTATGAAACAGTTAGAGATGAAGACTTTGAAGGAAAAGGATTTATTAACATAATTAGATGGCATTTCGGGAAGCGGATCAGGCAGACAACCCTGCGAGGCTAAGTCGTTGACCCAGTCGCTACGCTCCTTTAAGCCTCTCGGGGTCGTGAATACAACAACGTAATCAGAAATCATCGCAATATGTTAAACCCAATATATCAAAATCCTCATGATATAATCATTAAAACAATAAATAAGGACTGACTTAATAATGGCAAAGAGACAGAAATCAAACTCACCAAGGAAAAAGAGAATGAAGCACCCAGCTAGATTGCAGGCTGCAAAAACATGGATTAAAGAATATACTGGCAAGAATGTTGTACGAGGATATAGCAAACATTTTGGTGTTGATTTATTATGTGCTGTACGAGAACTAGAGATGATCGGAGTTGTAATAGATTCTAAGTACAAACAACAATTAAAGACCCGATTCGAATATAACCATATAGTGAACTTAGAAAGAAAGCAAAGAAGACAAATTGAAGAAGATATCCATTCAATTGATCAAGATTCTAATTTTTACTTAATAGCTGGTTACACCTCGAATGGATTTCCATACGGAATTACTTGTTATGATCATAAATCTGATGTATTTGGAAGAGATTTTAAACCGACTTTTGACGCAGAGGACTATTATTATATTGCTGGTTATACAGAAGAAGGGGGAGTATTTGGAATAACATGGAGTGAATATTTGTGGTCATTGAATGAAATGAACATGTTTATAGGACAAGAAGAAAAAGAAAATATAGATGAAGATGAAGTGAACTTTGAAAGCATGTTCGGAGAAGGCGATTACATCTGATAACACCGTTTTCCCGCTGAGGAACTGACGTTCCTTGGTCTGCCCGAGGCATTTCGAGATGTAGTATCAGGCAGACAACCCTGCACCGCCCAAGTCCGTCGGACCCGGCGCTAGCGCGCCTTAGGGCGGTGAGGCGTCGGGAACACAACAACGTTAACTGAAATCATTGCTAATAAAAATACAATAAAAACAATTGGAGAGAGATAAGTGTTGGATGCATTTACAAAGAAGAGGATAGAAAAAATCTTAGATAACTACAGGGAAAGGAAAATACCTACACATCTTAAAGAAGAATTTGAGATCAGGTATAAATTCAGAGGCAATACTATAACATTACTTCAAGAAAGACCTTCATATATTCCTGGCAGTCGAGTGGAGTTACTTATAGCGCAATTTAGGTTAGAGGATAACAAATGGAAAGTCTATTGGAAAGACAGTAAAGACAGATGGCATTTCGTAGATGATATAAAACCTGATGAAAGCTTTGAAACACAATTAATGATTATAGATAGGGATAGTAAAGGAATATTTTGGTTGTGATTCTAAGAAGGCAATAACTTCAGTGAACACCATATTCACGCTGCTGCGAAGCCTCACGGCTTCTTGGTCTGCAAGAGTCATTGAGTCATTTCGAAGAAGTGTAACCAGCAGACAACTCTGTACTGGTTAAGTCCGTCGAACCCGGCAGCTAACGCTGCCTTAAGCCAGTGAGGATTCGTGAATACAAGAACGTTAAGTGAAATTACTAATGGAAAACAAAGGGTAAAACAAACAACTGCAATTCATGAAAACTGATCGGGAAGTACGTTTCCATACGGAAACAGTCAGGATTTTAGTATTAAAATCAGAGATTAGTAGGGAACTTAGCAATTAATTTGCAAGGGGGCTGAGCAGGGAAGCCCATTAGTAACATCACTTAACAGCGTTTTCCCACTACGGGGCATTCGCCCCTTGGTCCGTCCGATGGATTTCGATGAGGATGTTCCCGACATCCGCCTTCGGCGGACGTCGGGAACATAAGAACGTTATAGGAAATATCCGCAAAAAATTAGAGAAAGGAAGTTTTCGATGGAACTTAAAGAAATCATTCAGAAATTAACAGGAACAAGAGACGAATTACTAAGAACACTTAATGGCTTGAGTGGAGATCAATTAAACAAACAAATGGACCCATACAGTTGGAGTATTGGTCAGGTATGTCAGCACTTAAGTAAGACAGAAGAATTATATGTCTTAGCAATAAAGAAAGGGTTAAAGAGCAATGAAGATTCATTCATAGAGAAAAAGCCATTAGATTCTCTATTTGATAGAAGCAATAAATTGGAAGCCCCTGACATTGCTAAACCAACTGATGAGATCTTAGAACATCAAGAAATTATTGAAAAACTAAAAAATTCAAGAGAGACGTTATATGAAATATTAAACACAATAGAAGACCCATCAGTGCTGAGTAGAAGACATTTTATACATCCAGTCTTTAAAGAAATGTTATTAATTGAATGGATTGAATCACTGTACTTGCATGAACAAAGACATATTAAACAAATTAATGATATTAAAAATGGATTCAAGTAAGGCGTTGCATATTCGAAGAAGGCGGATACATCCTATAACAACGCATTCACGCTGCGGCTCGGCAACGCCGAACCTTGATCTGCCCGATGCATTTCAGGGGAGTGGAATCAGGCAGATAACCCTGCGAGGCTAAGTGGCAGAGCCACCCAGTCGCTACGCTCCTTTAAGCCTCTCGGGTTTGTGAATACAAGAACGTTATATGAAAGGGATGCAAATCTTTGATTATAGGGGAATAAGCACAGATGTTTAATTTCTTTAAACGAACGAGGAAAGCTAATCCAACACTAGAAGAACAAATTAATGTTTTACTTAGGCTAGGAATTACTTTTAAAGAGAGCGAATCTAGCAGGTTAGTAAATAACTTATTAGTTCAATTTGACAGAGAAAACTATGAGCAAGATCCTTTTTATCTACTTTTGACTATAATTGGTGCTAATTTGTTTGATCATAATGATAACGAAATTCGAATGTCTAATGACGTTTGGAATTTTGATACTGAGTGTATTGATGAAGAGAATATTTATACAAAGCTATTAAAGGATTTTATTAATTTAGCCAAGGGTGAATTACCATTGGAGAATATATAAAGTAACATTGATTTTGATGAACAAGAGGCAGCGGTTTCATTTGATTTAGATGGAGGTCATTATAATTGGGAAATAGAATTTAATGATGATTGGCTTGATATTGGCTTATTTAAGAGACTAGGAAAACTTGCTCTGGAGAGGAATAGGGATAAACAATACATTTATTTTAATGACGGACAGAGTTTGACTTTAATGTATTGTGATAAACAAGTATTAAAGAAGTTGAATGAACTGACAGACAAGAAATTCGTTATTTTAGCATAATCGAGGAAGGCATCCCCATCATATAACACCGTGTCCCCGCTGCGGGGTTTACGCCCCTTGGTCTGCCCGAGGCATCTCAAGATGTAGTATCAGGCAGACAACCCTGCACCACCTAACCGCATCGCGGCCAGTCGCTATGCTCCTTTAAGGTGGTGAGGATTCGGGAACACAAGAACGTTATGTGAAATTACCGAGAGATGTAAATTAAGAAATAGGTGATTAGATGGAGGAATTATATTTCATAATTCATGATAATTCAAAAGACATTTATACAAAAATTGATGAGCAAATTGATAAATTTTGGAAATGGTCAAAGAATCAGAAGCAAGTTAAGGAATGGGAGCCGAATTATGAATTATGGACTCTTATATATACGTTAATATCAAAGCTGTTTGAGAACTCGGAATATAAAGATTGGGACCGAAAGACAATAAATAACCTTTTATACATAATAGGTAGAGACAATGAATGTGAAGAAATTATTGATCAACTAACTAGAAAACCATCAATTTTATATCCACTGGCCGAAGAAGCACTTAACTATCATGATAATGATACAAGATGGCAATTCGCTCATTATCTTGGAAGAATTACACAGAAAGAGCCGCGAGCTAAGGAACTGATAGTCAAGTTCTCAGAGGACTATGTTGAATATGTAAGAAGAAGAGCACTTGCAGCACTAGAGACAATAGCTTGAAATTCTTGCAAGTATTTCAAGTGGTCGGTAACATCACCTAACAACGTATTCACGCTGCGGGCCTAACGGCCCTTGGTCCGCCAGGAGATAATTCTGCACTGGCTAAGTCCGTCGGACCCGCAGCTAAGGCTGCTTAAGCCAGTGAGGATTCGTGAATACAAGAACGATAGGTGAAATCTGGGCAATTCAATCAATTGTAGGAATGAAAGTAGGTTATAGATTGAAAAAAAAGACATTGTACTCCTTCTTGGAACTGTAATAATAATTGTATTATCAATTATTGAACCAGTAATCAGATCGATAACAATTATTTATCTAGGAATATTTATACTTAAGTACTTCAGTACATGTATACATGAATTGGGACACTTTATTTCCGGTAAATTAATTGGCTTAAACGTTAAAGAAGTAATTATAGGAGAATGGTCAAGACTGTTTACAATAACCTTATTTGGTACTCAAATTACATTTAAATTAGGTTATGGTGGATTTAATTCAGCAGATCTAAAAAAACTAACAAATATTAAATTTAGATTGCTAGTATTCATTCTAGGCGGAGTAACTTTACAATTGATAGCATTAACATGCATTTATGTTTTTTTTGGTACTGGTAATAGTAACAATTTTTTTTATGCCTCTAGTTTTTAATGCAATACTTTTATGGGATGTTATTAGAGCTTTAATTCCAAGGAATTATTATTTTGATAAAGAATTATATCCGAGTGATGGATTAAGATTAATACAAATATTGAAGATAAGAGAATAATAATGTATTCGGTATTCCATAGAAGGCCCAGACTTCACCTAACACAGTTTTCATGCTACGGGCCTTACGGCCCTTCGTCATCATGAGGGTTTTCGGGGAAGTGGATTCAGGTGACAACCCTGTACTGGCTAAGTCCGTTGGACCCGGCGCTAACGCGCCTTAAGCCAGTGAGTGTTCGTGAATACAACAACGTTCTGTGAAATTGCCAAAGATCAACTAAAGAAAGGATTAATTCAGGATGAAATACATAAGGCAAGAACACAAAGAACGGAAAGAAGTATATTACTTTGAAGTTGACGATGATAATGTTGCTTTAAGACAAGCCACTCAAATAGACAATAAATTAATTGTATCTAATAGACCTTTTGATAAACTTCACTTTTTTCTAACAGATCAAGAAGTATGTAGTACGATTGAAGAAGAAATCGAGAAAGCAGAATTTGAATTGGTATGGAATACAGGAGTAGAACCATTTAAGGAAAATTGGAATAGGACAGTACAAACAATATCTATAGGACAAGAAATTCAAGGATTTATGGAGATCTTTTATCCACAAGGAATTATTATCAATTTTAATAACGTTACATTTGGTTTAACCGACTATTGGGACGTTAGGAATAATACAGAACCGGATTACTTTAAGGTAAGACAAAAAGTCCGAGGAACAGTAAAGGGATTTGATAACAGTAATTTATGGGTGATACTGGATAACTGTAAGGTAATGATTGAAAGTGTATCACAGAAGAATGGCAACATCACATAACACCGTGTTCCCGCTGCAGAGCTTGCGCCCCTTGGTCTGCAAGAGGGATATCGAAGTAGTGCAAATCAGCAGACAACCCTGCACTGCCTAACCGCGTCGCTGCCGGGACTTCGTCCCTTAAGGCAGTGAGGGTTCGTTGATACAACAACGTTATCTGAAAGACCATGCAAATCTGTAATGAAAGAAGGCGTATTGTAGATGAATTATAAAATTCTTAAAATCTGTTTAGATGACCTCAGTTGGAGCAAATCTGAAGATGTTCAATCAAAAGCAATAAAACACTTAATAGATAATATTACTGATGAATTTATACCAAGTCTAATTAAAGATACTGGCAAAGACTGTTGGGATAATGCTATAGAAATTATTAAGAATATTGGAATTACACGAACAGAATTTGCAATTCCTTGGTTAATATTTCTTTTAAAAGATCTTACTTGGCCCGGATCACTAGAATCAATAAACATATTGAAGGAGTATAATAACGAAAAATTAATTCCTTTTTTTGATCGTGCGCTAGAACAAGCTGATTTGGAAGGAGATACAATGTGGATTTCAGGAATTGAATTTGTTATTTCTCAGTTAAATATTGATATAAATAAGTTAATTAATTCTGAAATTCTACGTAGAGCAGATTAATTCAAAGAGATTTTGTAAGCGATTCAAAGAAGACATGCTCCTTCAGATAACACTGTATTCGCACTTCGGGGCTAACGCCCCTTGGTCTTCCCGAGGAATTTCGAGGAAGTGTATTCAGGCAGACAACCCTACACCACCTAACCGCATCACGGCCGACACTAACGTGCCTTAAGGTGGTGAGGGTTCGTGAATACAACAACGCTATCAGAAAAATATATTAAACCAATTGGAAGTGATACTATGGTGGCTCTGAAAACCACTTGGAAATCTGAAAGGCTTATATTTGAATACATCAAACTTCAAGAATTAGAAGAAGTACAAGAACTTTATGAATCAAGTAGCAATATAAGTCTTTGGGATGGACGTGAACCAGATACAGAATACATAAATCAATGTTACTTTAAAGGAGATTTACCGCCAGGTGGTAAGAAAGAAAACTATAAATTTCAAACGATAAAAACTAATGGAGATAGTAACAATTTGATCGGAATGTTAAGTATATACCACGGCTATCCGCGGAGTGACATTACATATATAGCTTTTATGTGTGTAGGAAATAAATATAAGAAACAAGGATATGGACAAGAAATAATAAATCAAATAATTATAGGACTAACTAGACTAGGGTATAAAGAAATCAGAATTAATGTAGCATTAAAGAACTGGTCTGCATTGAGATTCTGGAGTAAATTAGGGTTTGACAAGATTAACGGGATATTTGGAGATAAAGATTATTCTGATAGTACATATTCCAATATAGAATTAACAAGATTTTTGTAAGTATTTCGAAGAAGCAGATTCCTTCTGATAACACCGTATCTACGCTGCGGAGCTAACGCTCATTGATCTGCAAGAGGGATTTCGAGGAAGTGGATTCAGCAGATAACCCTGCATTGGCTAAGTCCGTCCGGACCCGGCAGCAAGCTGCCTTAAGCCAATTAGGGTTCGTAGATACAACAACGTTATCAGAAAGTCGGGAAATTTTTATAAGTGCGACACACAACCTACATCTAATAGTAGATTAATGGGAGGTAGTATGAAAACATCTATTAACTTTATTATGTTTAGAACATCAAAAATTGAAGCGGTTAAAAAGTTCTATCAAGGTATAGGTCTTGAACTTAATGAAGAACAACATGGAAATGGACCAATTCATTATTCATATGTCCAAGACCAATTTGTGATTGAGATTTATCCTGGAACAGAAGCCAATACTCCAAATTGGAAAGATTCTGGAGCATTAATGATTGGGTTTTATGTTGAGAATATTAATAAAGTTATACTAAAAATAGATGTCTTGAAAGGCAAAGTGATATCAAGTCCGACTGAAACTGATCGGGGAATTAGAGCGGTTCTGGAAGACCCTGACGGAAGAAGAATAGAATTAATAGAATCTAAAGAAGTATGAAGTCTTTGTAAATATTTCAAAGATGTCCCGACCATCTGATAACACCTGTTCCCGCTGCGGAGCTAACGCTCCTTGGTCTGCCCGAGGCATTCCGAGGAGGAGGATTCAGGTAGACAATCCTGCACCGACTAAGCGCATCGCGCCCGGCCTCCGGCCTTAAATCGGTGAGTGTTCGGGAACACAAGAACGTTAGATGAAATACCTTAAAGCTATATAAAACCGATAAAGAAGAGTGGAAAAATGCAAAGGCTTAGTATAAAGCAAATGAACCATATTTTAGCTGGAAATAGTCTTGCAGCTGAAATTATTCCAACCTTACAAGGTCATCGGAAATTTATTATTATTAGACCTTACGTTATGAAGGATGTATATGGCCATGAGTTACAATCAAAACCTAATAAATATCTAAATGATCTATCCAAAAATAACGAATTATTTTTCTCAATACTTCAGTACGAAATTAATGAGAAAGATATGGATAAGGAATGGGACTTGAATAATGAAGACATAAAGTTAAGAGAGTGTATCACTGATATTAGAGGCACTGGAAAATTAGAAGTAGAATTGAATTCTCGAAATTTTGATTTGACGGCTTTAGATGCTGAATGGAAATGCGATAACCCAATTTGAAAGTAGTCTCACAGATTAAGGTTACTTCATCTAACAGAGTATTCACGCGACGGACCTGGCGGTCCCTTAGTCTGCAGAGGCTTTTCGAAGAAGCGGATTCAGCAGACAATCCTGCACTGGCTAAGTCCGTCAGACCCGCAGGCTAACGCTGCTTGATTCGTGAATACAAGAACGTTTGATGAAATCACAGGAAAGAACTGAAATAATGACTAGACAAACTGCTACCTTGGTCTCCATCATTGCCATTAACATGTCGTGTGTTTAAATCCTAATATATTCACATTGTGGCCTGCATCTTTATAACAAGGTGTGGGCTATTTGACGCTTACTTAGATACCCTGCAAAGTAGTTGCATATAGACGCTCCTCCACAGCAACTGCTCATCTAGGCAAATGATTGAAATTCAGCCTGATTGGGTGAAAGCCTCCACCGAAATATCGCGCCGTACATAGTATGAGCCAAATAAGGTGTGAACCGCCTGTTTCGGGGTGTAAATATGGAATTACTGGAGAAAGTACAATTTGAAATTGAACGCTGCATCAGCCGTCTGAAGACTGAGCAAAATGCGGACGGGTCTTGGAGGTATTGTTTTGAAACAGGACCTGTGACAGACGCCTATATGATGATTCTCTTAAGCACCCTCAACAGCCAAGACAAGGAGCTCATTCCCTTGCTGGGCCAGCGCTTGCTGAACAAACAGGCAGTGAATGGAGCATGGAAGCAGTACGACGATGATGAGGGTCATCTCTCTTCTACGATCGAGGCTTATACCGGGCTGCTGCTTTCTGGATATTCAGATCGACATGACCGCCATATGCAATTGGCGGAAGCCTTTATCCTTCGTAACGGCGGAGTTGAGAATGCTCATATTTCCACCAAGTTCATGCTGGCTTTAAATCATCTCTACCCTTGGCCTACCTTTTATCCGATCCCTCTATTCTTATTGCATATGCCTAAGTTAATCCCATTTAGCTTTTACAGATGGAGTTCCTATGTTCGTACTCATTTTGCCCCCGTATGATTCTTGGCCACCGGAAATTCTCGCTTAGGCAGCCATCCGCGCCGGACATCACTCACTTATTTGTAACTCGTAAACACAGGAGACTTGATAGAAAGGGGCGTTGGTTATATGTATTTTCCAAATGCTGGCCAGCCAATCCTGTCTCTAAGGCGGCAATTAAGAAAGCAGAGCGTTATATGCTGCAAAATATAGTACAGGACGGTACTCTCAGCAGTTATGCGAGCGCCACCTTCTTCATGATTTATGCTCTTCTGTCTCTCGGCTACCAGCCCGATTCTCCTATTATTCAGCATGCCATTCAGGGGTTAATCTCTTTCGGATACCAAATAAAAAATGAGGCCCATATTCAGAACTCTCCTTCTACGGTATGGGACACGGCGCTGATCTGCCATTCTTTACAGGAAGCGGGACTAACGACAGAAGATCCGGCGATTCAGCATGCAGCTCAATACTTACTTACTCTTCAGCAAAGAGATCTAAGGGAGGGGGGAGGGAACACTCTTGTTCACCTCGCAGGAGGATGGGGATTTTCTGAAAGCAGCACTGCAAATCCGGATGTGGATGATACGCAGGCCGTTTTGCGGGCGCTTACGCGGTTTGCTGACCATCAATTAGACTATCGGGAGGCGTGGAGAGTAGGAGTTAACTGGTTGTTGGGAATGCAAAATGATGATGGGGGCTGGGCAGCCTTTGAAAAGAACAGCAACCCATATATGACTCGCCTATTCGGTATACAGAACTTTGCTGATACGGTTGTAGACCCTTCTGCGGCGGATATAACAGGTCGTACCCTTGAATTTTTGGGCAGTCACTTAAAGTTGACGATGACTCATCCCCGGGTTCAAGACAGTGTACATTGGCTTATCAAAAATCAAAAAAACGATGGATCATGGTATGGCCGGTGGGGAATTTCTTTTATCTATGGTACGTGGGCCGCTGTTACCGGGATGAGAGCAATTGGGATGCCTGTCGATCATCTGATCATTCAACAAGCGCTTGACTGGCTATTAAAGATCAGGCAATTGGACGGTGGGTGGGGCGAGTCTTGCAAGAGCGATATAGATAAAAAGTATGTTCCTGCTCCCTACTCTACAGTGGTTCACACGGCCTGGGCACTCGATACTCTTATTGCCATCCATGATCAGCCAACTGAAGAGATTAATAAAGGACTGGCCAATTTAATGGAATGGAACAAGCAGGAAAGCAAACGATCATCGTACCCAACCGGTGCCGGGCTGCCCGGGCATTTCTATATTCATTATCACAGTTATCCCCATATTTGGCCCTTACTCACCTTGAGTCATTATATTAAGAAATATAATGACTACTGCATGTAACCAATTTCACTTTTACGAGAAAGCAGCCCTGTCCCTTTCTGAACGATCACATATGCTAAACTAACCGTCACAAAGTAGGAGAAAGCTTTAATTTCCATCTTAATGGCGAGAAAATGATCGATACGAAAGGAGAAATTATGGCATACCTTGACCCGCAGTTAATGAGAACGTTCCGGTGCAGATTCATGAACCCTCTGCATTTCAACCGTGTTTGCGGAATTCTTCGGTCCCACAGATTTGAAGATTTAAAAGACTATGGTAGGTGCTGTAACATGATTGATCGGCTATCCGATTGTTTGGGAGTGCCAGTGACACTCGACCAAAGAGAGAACGCAGCTCAGTGGCTGATGAATTGCTGCGTAGATCCTCAAAATCCTTACCATCGTAGACAGATGTGGAATCTAATCCATGGAGGTATTTGATATCAGATTCCGACATGATTTTTGTTCATAACGAACTCGAAATTCCTTTAATAAAAATCTAGATTCTATATAATAATTAAGCTACCGCCTATTATCACGATCTGATGTGAATGGGTGGTTTTTCTTGTTCAGGTCTCTAATCTTCATATGATAAACTAATTTTACAAATGCTCGTATACCGGAGGGAACATGGAGGACTTGGAAAGAAAGCTTGTGCTCTTTTAAGCAGAACAATGGAGAAAAGATATCAGCTTGGTCTGGATTTCTATGATCGGCATTCTGCTTCCCAATCGAAAATATTTAAAAAGTTGATGGACACCTCGTGCAATATCAAATGGCGGGAAGCCAACGAGAAGGAGCGCATCTGGATTCTCCAAGCCACCCTATCACCGAAGGACTTGGGGCTGGACATGAAACCTCTCCCATATACCTTAATCAGGAAATCCTAAAGCTATATTATTCGTCTTATGAAATGGTAGCTATTGAGTTTTTCTAGTAGGAGGAAACATGGGTAAATATAGGAGGTACTTTCCTGTTTTTCTTCTTATTGGACAAATATCTCTCTGGGAACATCATCCTATCTTAGTTGAGGTCCTCGGAAATAATGGAGAGCAATTACTGATGCAGCATAGGACGACGAGTTCTACAGATTGGTTGATTAATATCCGATCTGTAGTGGTTGGTATTTTGTCCTCCAACTTGGTCAGCTTGAATGATTTCCGGACGAGCATTCCGAACGCGGTGAAGTGATACGTACACGGTTGTAGGCAGAAAAATTAAATATAAAGCGGGAGCGAGGTGGATTTTTGCTTTATTTTATTATCACTGAGCGGGAAAACCTGTATTCACAACCCATATGATTAAAAATAACATCCTTATCATAAATTTTTCCATCTGCGGAAACAAGCTTGTGCTTTATAATAATTAATCTAGGAGAAGGAAGGAGCTGGTCTAATAACTTGGAAGCGATTCCAAGAAAAGTGGCTTTGGTAGTGTATTCATTTGTATATCACACGGAACGCAGCTGTTGTCTTGACTCCCACGTTTAATTATCCGTATTTGACACAAGGAGGCTCTAGGATGTCTATTAAGATGTTTAAGCAACGAGTTCTAAAAAGGGTATTAAGCTCTGTTCTTTCATTTGTACTTGTATTTTCGCTTATTATTAGTGTTTTTCCAGCGTTAACAGTTCTTGCAGCGACGGGAGACAGCTTAGATATACTGAACATTGAAGTGAACAAGCCAGTAAACGCAGCAGTTGATCTTAATCAAGCAACCATTGATATATCGTTGCCCTACGGCACCTTATACCAAATGTTGAACGTAACAACGAACCTAGGCGCTTCCGCGACACTTTACAGAAGCAACGGAACAACAGCTATCTCTTTTGCTGCCAGCGGCATCAACAAAGGCGATGCCAAAATGGACTTATTTTCAGCAAGCGGAACGACATTGTATTATTTGACGGTAACCGATAAGAGCAACAGCAGCAACAGTAAAAAATATACGATTACGGTTACTGTGGAAAGCGCTTTGCCCGCGATTGCAGGCCCTATGGGACCTAACGACAAATTTTTGCCACTCAATATTCATGCGGGCGAATCCGCATGGGATGTGATGGGCGCTTCTAAAATTGGCAATGGCAGTACGACAGGTTCTGTAGAAGGTCCGGGCACCCCCTCATCCTACAGCGGAAAATCGTGGTCGGATTCTGTCTATGACCGTTCTGGAGACTACCCTGTGGCTTCTACAGTTCCTGAATCCTGGCTGGGAGACAACATGTATTTGCAGACCATTGGCAAAAACGATGTGGATGCGCTCACAAAATACGGGATCGCCAATACTCCGGGCGCAAATAAATTGAACTCCGACATTTTGCGTTTTCATGAATTTTTGCCTTTCGTTGCTCCAGGGGGCGTGGGCCGGGACGACGGCGATCGCGGAGCGGTCAACAGCGACCGCCAGAGACTGGAAATTAAGAGCAACACCGGCGCGTCCAGTATCGATGCCAATAGTCTGGGCGGCGACATTATGACCCATCACTGGAGGCTTATGCTTCCAGCGGAAACGTTAAAGTTTCAGAATGATACGGCGAATCATCAAGCCGGTGATTTTATTAATCCCCAAAGGTTTTGGCACATATTCCAATTGAAAGAAGTGTCAGGCAACGCAGCCGGCCAGCCGGTGACTACCCTTTCGCTAGTTTCAAGCGGAGGCAAAGGACAACTTGAATTCCGAAACAATCCGGATGGCGGCGATGCGGACAGAATAAAGCCATTGTTCACAATTCCATTAGACAAGGTCGTTGACCGCTGGCTGGATATGGAAGTTACTATTTTAACAGCCGATAACGGTTATCTTTACGGTAAGCTTGTCGACCTGGAAACAGACAAAGTGCTTTTCCAAGGCGGAATGACAGCCGAAACATATAGACGCCCTGAAGTGAAGAACCCGATTACCGGCAGAATCGAAAGAGGCGACCTGCCTGTTGAATCAGGGCAGCAAAATCGTTCCAAATGGGGTCTATATCGGGGGATGTACAATACTCCGGGAGATGCGGCCTATGCAGATGAATTTCAATCGGCAACGATGTATTTGGCTGATACACACCTGGTCAAAAGGGATAAAGACAGTTACATTTTCCCTGATGGCTGGAATCCGAATGCACAAGCTAAGGATGTTGCAGCCTGGGTCAGACAGAAAGAAATTTCGGCTTCCGTAGGCACAGCGTTCAATAAATTACCATTACCTTCCAAAATTGATGTTACCTTAAGTACGGGTAAAACGGAGATGGTAAACGTCACATGGAGCCCGACCGATTACAAGCCCAATGTCTCAGGTATAACTAAAATTTATGGCGAGTTCAGCGGTCCAGGCATTACGAACAGCAAAAACATTAAGCCGTCGATTGACGTCAACCTTGCGGCTTATAAAAACTGGGCGGTAACGCCGGGGGCCGAAATTAAGGTTGTCACTCAAAGCGGAGCAACCAAAAACAACTTTATCGATGACAATTCATCCACCAATTGGCAAGCGCATAGTTCCTTATCGAAGCCATCAGCAGGCAATCACCAGTACTGGGCGGCTATCAAGCTGGAACAGAAGATCGATGTCAGCAAAATTGAAATTGAATGGACGAATAATAGTAAAATATTGAAAAACTATCAAGTGTACTCTACAAATAATGCTGCCGCCTATAATGAACTTGTGGAGGGCGGTAACTTTGACACCAATCCCAATACAGGAACAGAAAAACCGCTCTTGACTGCAAATGGCGCTTCGTGGATTCCGATTCCCGGAGCAGGAAAGACGACTCCGCCTGGCAGTACGAACCCGAAGGTTAGCTATACTTTGGCAGAGTCGGTTGGAGCCCAATATTTGCTGCTTGTATCCGATGTCGATCAGATAAGTGCCGGTGGCTTGCTCAGCAATGTATTCAGAGCCTTCGGAGTACCATCTGTATCGGAAACAGAACCGGAAGTTCCTGCTGGCTCTGTCAACCTGTTGGATCCGTCCCGCTTTACACCACAAGCAGGCGTGAATCTCAAGGTAAGTTCGGAAGCTCCGGGTCATTCGGGAGCAGACGCTTTGAAGTCGGGCGGCAGCGGCTATTGGCGCAATTCAAGCTCGAATATATATAAGAACGATTATTCGCCTTCATCATTGGCATTGACTCTTGACTTGGGCGTGTCAAAAACGATCGATAAATTGTACCTTGAAATACCTAACACGATCGCAAATATCCAAGCCAACGCGACAAGATTCGAAGTATATTACTCTAATGACCCCGGCGCTTGGGCAACTGCGCCAACGGCTTCTGATTCGGCAAGCTATTATGACTGGAAAGCGAACGGCTGGATGCTGGCCGGGGGTACGGAAACAGAAGGCTTATGGTCTTATAAAACCTATAACGGTCAAAGATGGGGCTATGATAACAAGACTTTCCTGTATCCGTTCACAGCCAGGTATGTAATGATACAAATTGTATCTGTCGGACCGGGCGACAAGCGCACGGATGATAGCAAATCGATGATGGGTTTATCCGGCTTGGTTATTTACGGTAAAAATCCGGCATCTAACACAACAGTTCTCGCGCCGGCTAAGGATACCTACAGCACATGGGATCAAGTCGCGCCGATAACTGCCAGCATAAATCTTACCAACGGCCAAACGCTGACGAGCATCTCCAAAGGATCTGATACACTTCGTCTCAATACGGATTACTCGTTATCGGGCAATGCGGCTACATTCGCACCTTCATACCTAGCCAAATTGCCGCTCGGCACCAATGAATTTACGTTCCACTTCAGCAAAGGCGCTCCGTCTGTATTCCTGCTGGACGTAACCGCCCGCGGTTATGGCGCGAATGAGAAGACGATCAAAATGAACGCTATTGAAGGCGTATCTCCATTTAACATTTTGGGCGGCGCAATGCAGACCGACGAACCGGTTGAAGGGATAACGAAGAGGATCAGGGATTCTTACCACGAGTTTTACGGTGACGATCCTCGGGCGACTTTGGCCGACGACCATATCTTGAGCGTATGGGACAGCTTCCTGCAAAAAAATGTGTTCAAGGTCGTTGCCAACGGCAGAGGCGTGAATGACGCAAACGCAGAAAATGTTCGCAACGGCGAGTACGGCCACAAGGGTGTTTTTGACCCGGCATTAGGCTATGTTGTTGACGGCGCAGCGATCAATGACAGGCAAAGAGTCGAAATTCGTCCAAGCGAAGATTCGACCCATGATTTTACCGCCTATGAGGGAGATCTGGTGAACTATCAATGGCTTTGGAATATTCCGGACGGCAACCAGTGGAATCAATCAGGCTTCAGACATATATTCCAGTTGAAGGCTACGAATGCCCAAGGGGCTAATACATTGCCGGGCGGCAACAGCGGCGGAGAAAACGGTGCATATCTGCTCGCGATGTCAATTTCCGGAACGACAAGCAGGAACCTCGTTGTGAATCATAACCGGTATGACGGCGATAAGACTCTGTTGACCATTCCGTTAAAAGAAATCGACAGCCATTGGATCAAGGTGGAGCTAAACGCACTCATTTCCGATACCGGTTGGCTTACGATCAAAATAACGGATATGGTAACCGGCAAGGTATACACTTTTGACAGCCCGGATGTTTATCAAGTGTTTACGAACTCGGGCGCAACCGACGGTGTGAAGGACTTATGGAGAAGAGCGGAGAGAAGCGGAATTGAGACCGAGTATCCGGCTACGTTCGATCAATATCAGCGTCCGAAGTGGGGCATTTACCGCAGCTCCAATGGCGGCGCAAACTCTGTATATGACGCATCGCTTCAGCTTGCCGACATTACCATAAGCAAGGTGGCATCAGGCGTGTCCGCTGTAAACCTTGCGCTTAATAAAAAAGCGTATAACGTAGGCTCGACAGAAGGCGCCAACCCGATCCAGTTGCAATCTGCGCGGGCTAATGAATACGGTAATGCAAACAAGCTGACCAACGGCGTACTGGAAGACGCAACCAAGTACAATGTGAACAACGTGACCAGCTTGAGTCAAATTGGGGGCTACTCGTGGCTCGGTACCGATGGAGCAAGCAAAGGCAGCTTCGTCATTGACCTTGGCCAGGCCATGGATTTCAGCCAAATCAGACTGTTTGCAAAATCGACGAGATTGAAAGGCGCAACCGTTAATGTATCTGATGATTTCAGTAACCATACATCGGCGGCTGAGTTTGACGCCATGACATTTAGACAAGTGGATAAACAGACAGTGCAAGGTTATACGTATGCGACAGGCAACAACAACGGCGGTGCCGATTCGGCAGATAGTTCGTACCCGATAGACCTTGGTAAGACCTACCATTCAAGGTATATCAAAGTAAAGGTAGAGAACGCATCCGGCGGCAACGCGGGTTCGGATCTTACAGGACCTCCGCGCCTTACACAAGTTCAAGTGTTTAATGCGCCGACTCCTCCGCAGAACCTAAAGCTTGAAACCAGTGGTTCAGCAAAAATTCTGAAATGGGATTCCAATGCATTAAGCGGAGGCTACACGGTTTATAATGGCACTACGGTACTTGCTGACTTATCGGCAGGCACAACAAGCTATACTTTACCGAGTAACATGACCGATGTGTCCAAAGTCGCTGTAAAGTCAATGGGAACAGATCCGTATTCTCGCAAGTTTATGATTTCGGCACCGACCTTACTGGCAGAATCTCCGGTCCAGGCGCAGATTGTAAGCATTACACCGATCAACATCACGACAACAGAAGGAACTGCGCCTGTATTGCCTTCGGTAGTAACAGCGGTTTACAGCGATAGCACGACTAAGCAACTGCCTGTCATCTGGAACAGCATCAATTCATCCCAATATGCAGCTGCAGGAAGCTTTAGCGTACAAGGAACCGTAGCAGACACAACCTATAAGGCATTGGCTAATATTACGGTGGTTCAAATTGCTCTGCCAACAGCGGCGGATATTGCAGCAAACCTTTCAGCCATTGCAGCTCCGGCGAAAGACGCGACAAGTGTAACGTTGCCGTCTGTACCATATGGGTTTACCATAGCTGTCAAGAGCTCGAATAACACTTCGGTCATTCTAACCGATGGAACTATTATTCCGCCAAACGTGCAGACCACGGTTAACCTTGTCTTGGAAGTGACTCGGACATCGGACAACACCAAAGCGGTTACTGGCAGCCTTCCAGTCGTTGTTCCGGCCAAAACGGTCGCAGCACTTGCGGCAACGCTAACGGGACCGGGCGTCTTATATCCGGAGCAATCGTTTGATCTGACCTATGGATTAAGCAACACGGGTTCGATCGTTAGCGGAGGCATTTATGCCGAAGATTTGACCGTTAATTATGACCCAGCGCAAGTACAGCTAAGAGTGGTAACCCCGTTGATCGATGGCCTTTTTGTGAGCCATGCGGGAACACCGGGGCATATTCGAATCATCTCGGCCAGTGAAGGAGCCTCTCATGCCATTACGGACAGCAACAGTAGAGCGATCTTGAAGCTGAGCTTCCAGGTGAATCCTGCAGCGCAATCCGCGAGCAGCAATGTCTCCTTGTCAGACGTGGTCGTCTCCGACGGCCATGGCGTAGAAACGCTTGTGCAAGGCGCATCCATCAGTTTACAAATTACGGTCGTGGATAAAACGGCACTGAATGCACTGATAGCAACCGTACAAGCGAAGTGCGATGCGGCAGAGGAAGGAAGCAGACCGGGACAATATCCAGCAGGCTCGAAAGCAGCTCTTCAAGCGGCTATCGCTAAGGCACAAAGCGTAGCAGGCAATTCTGAAGCCACAACGGATCAAGTTAACCAAGCTATTGCCGATTTGAATGCATCGCTGCAGGCGTTCCTTGCTTCGATCCATGCTGCGATACCAGGGGATCTGAACGGTGATGGCAAATTCAGTATCGGCGACTTGGCTATTGTTGCTAGTCACTATGGAGAAACCCTGAGCAGTCCGAACTGGTTAGCAAGCGCGGATATCAATAACGATGGTGTGATAGATATTAACGATCTTGCGGCTGTAGCGCAAAAATTATTTTACAGCAGTAGTTGTCTATAAAAGAATAATTGATAGGGGAAGGGTTCAATTAATAGATACAGGCTGCCGGAATGATCCGGCAGCCTGTGTTTATGTGCGCCCATTAAGTGGTGATCGCTTCACCGTATTCAGCCGGGGAGAAGTCGCCTAATTTTTTCTGGAAGCGTTTAAAATTGGATCTTCTTCTCTAAGCATGAATTATAAGGTAAATCAAAAAGTAAGAGCAGATTGAGATTGCCGTCAAAACGACTGGAGACTGCGTAAGATCAGGGGTTGTTCCAAAAAAGCCCCTTCTTATTCTGAAAACCCCTAAAATGATAGGAATTTAAACAAATAGGAAAAGAAATCAAACTAATTTTTACCATGAAAGCACATATAATTTGACAGCAGCGGAATGATCTAAATTTCTGCCAACTTCTGCTGCTCAAAATTAATCCAAAAGGGAGGTAAGTAAGGGTAACTGTTTCAGAAATAAAAACCAAAAAATAAAATTTCAGGAGGTATTTTGGTGCAGAAGTATTTCAAAACGTTAAGATTGTTCAGTTTGATTTTTGCCATTTGTCTTTTGCCATTCCCCTCGCTTGTTTTCGCTGGCACTCAGGGACCTGATGCGGATGGGACGATCATGTACTCTCAGGATTTTGAACAGAACATGAATGGCACATCAAAATCGCCATCTGGTCTTCCAGACAGTAGAATCACCAGAGTGACTGATCCGCTTGGGCAGCGTGGTACTATTCTCAAGCTGCTATGGCAGTCCGGCGATGATTATAGGACCTCTTCGGGTACGAATCCAAGAACCGAAATCAACGTGAACGGATACGAATGGCCAAGAGATCAAGCCGTAAGCATAGCTTGGGGAGAACGATTCGATACTTCCATTGTCAATGCATCTATTGCACAAGTTATAGGTGACAACGGACCTTATTGGATGTTAACTGCAGATGAAAAGGGGAAATTGTCTGTATTAGGTATAGGATCCGGATTTGACTATACGCTCAAAACTAATCAATGGAACGATTTTAAAGTAGAGTGGAAGGGTTCCGAAACGAATGCTTATTTCAAATTGTGGATCAACGGCGTTCTGGTGTATGATCAATCGGGCTTGAGCTTCCCTAGAGCAACCGTCAACATGCATACGAAATTCGGAATCTACAATCGGGATGAAGGAGTCATAGCCAATAATACTAGAAACTGTTACCTTAGTAATATTAGTATCGGGAAGGATCCGGCTCAGTCAGTTATTTCTAATTTTTCCGTCAAGGATACGGCGAATGCGGCCAATTGGTCCGTGCAAAAACAATTACAGGCAGGCAATAGCCAATACGGTGACAGGACATTCACATTTACGTCCGTTCCGACCATCGTGGCAGGGGCTGAATGGATTAGGACCGCAAATGATTCCAAAGCTTACACAACAGACCCGTTGGTAACTTTTAACGTAACTCGAAATGCAACCGTCTATGTAGCAATAAATAATTCGATCACTATCAAGCCTTCATGGCTAAGCGGTTGGACAGACACGGGAACAAGTCTGGTAAATAGCGAATCCACGCCAAGGACATTTAATTTATATCAAAAAACGTATTCTGCAAATTCAACGGTTTCTTTGGGGAACAATGGAAGTACATCGGCTAGCATGTATACTTTAATAGTAAAGTAAGTACTAAGGATCTATTGAGCTGTCCCTAAGGTCATCAAGTGATGGCTGTTTCAGTTGAATAATCTGACTGTTATTACCTCTGAATTGTTGTGACAGATGGAATGTCTAAATGTCCAAATCCAGAACGTATCGGCCATTTCTTATTGAATTATATCACTGATGAAAAACTATAGTTGAATGAAGCAGCGGCACTGTCGCTGTTTCTTTACGTTGATCAGTCAAAAAGGTTATTTATCAAAAGCTGACTGTCTTAATGATCGTTAAGGAACTGTTCGTAACCAGATGAAAGCGGGTACTCACAACCTACTTCAAAATTTACTGGCGGGAGCGCTTAGCGTGATCAAGATCCAAGTGAGCAAGACGATCACTCCCGTCCTTCCACATCAAGAAACATTACGGCAACGCTTGTCACGGCCGTCAGCACAAAGGTGGGGCACCAGTACTCGCAGTCCCTGCAGGCGATGCGCTTTCTCAAAATGGTTGGCCTCACTGCCGATGAAACAATAAGGCATGCCATCCCCACCTTGCATCATCGTCTAAGTACTATATTATTGAGCTAACTGAAAACAAGAGCTCAACAAAAACAGGAGAAGGCTACCGCCAAGGGAAAATGAATCCAGGCTCGTTGAAAGGATTAGATCATCGGAAGGATTTATCCGCGAATTGTCGCTTGTAGCTGAAGAAAACCACCAAATAGTAGGTCATGCTTTATTCAGAGGTAAAGATGAAAAGAATCAAAGGTGAGTTGAGGTATCCGAAATCATTCTTTCAATAACCAAATTGATAAACTTGTTTAGCGCAGATAGCATACTTTTGGTCGATCAACTTTTTTCACAGTCAAGATTAAAAGCGAACTCAGCCAACAATAACACCACAAAAACTCCTATTTTGTCATGTCAAAGGATCTGCAGCGGCAGATCCTTTATCGTTTTTATAGAACTCTTTACTGCTGATCCTAATCATCGGGAAAACAGTTCATCAAGTGCTGGACAAATTTATGAGTTTATGACAAAGTACCCTGATGTTGACCATTTTCTTCAAAATCCTTCGTACCCAGTTGAACTTTATCAACAGTCTGGGATCAAACAGTAAGTTCTGGTTGATCTCATAATACAAACGCGCAGAATGGTGGAATAATATGGTGATTAAAGTTTTGAGATTTTCAAGTATTGTACTATGATAAACTTGATTGCAGTCGAGCGATGGTATGGGACATAGCCCCTTACTCTTACACAAATTTAGAGATCAGTATACCTAAGGAGTGGTAGCAATGGCGCGCGTTTTATTTATTAATGGGGGATCCGAAGGGCATATCAATCCAACTATAGGCGTTGTGCAAGAGCTTATTTCGCGTGGAGAAGAGGTAGTGTACTTTTGTATAGAAGCTTTTCGGGAGCGTATTGAGAAGACGGGAGCTACAGTACTAACATTTGACGATCAAAAATTTATTAAGGCCTTTATCTCAGGTGGAAGAGATTATTTACTCGAAAGAATCAACGGTCTTTTACTTACGGCCGATATCGTCATACCAAGCGTTCTTGAACAAATTAATGGAGAGCATTTTGATTACATCATCCATGATTCCATGTTTGGTTGTGGACGTTTACTTGCTCAAATTCTTAAGCTTCCTGCAATCAACTCCTGTACTTCTTTTGCGCAGCCAAAAGCATCATTCGATAAAATGTTGGACCAATTTTCTACAAAAGTCCCTACAGAAATAGTTAAACCTATAAACGATAAATTTCAAAGCCTGACGGTAATGGTGAAGGAAAAATATGATGTGGAGATCCATTCTCCTTACGAAGTGTTTTGTAATCCTGCACCACTTACAATCGTTTATACAACAAGGGAGTTACAACCTTATGGAGAAGCTTTCGACCAAACTTATAAATTTGTAGGTCCATCCATCTTTTCTCGATTAACTCAAGAAAACTTCGACTTTACTGCAATCAAGGGGACAAAACCAATTTACATTTCACTGGGTACAGTCTTTAACCAAGCAATTGATTTCTATAAGCTTTGTTTTGAGGCATTTGGGAACACTGATCGTACTATTGTTATGTCAATTGGGAATAAAACCCAAGTTTCTGATTTAGGGGAAATTCCTAAAAACTTCATCGTAAAAAATTATGTTCCACAAACTGATGTACTGCAATACACTCAATTATTTATTACACATGGTGGAATGAACAGTACCCATGAAGGTCTCTATTACGGGGTTCCGCTAATTGTAATCCCGCAAAGTGCGGATCAGCCGATCATTGCCGAGCAAGTCGCCAATATTGGAGCAGGCATTAAATTACAAATGCAAAGCTTGACAGCAAATCAACTACGTGAAGCCGCAGATCATTTGTTAACCGACCCATCTATTAATAAAGCTGTTGCAAATATTAGGGAATCCTTTCAACGATCAGGTGGGTATCACCAAGCTGTTGATGAGATTTTCGAATTTAATAATCATTTTCATATCTAGCGACGCTGATCAAGGAAGCCGCGGTCGCTTGCGACGTTGATAATTGATTTTCATTAAGAAAATCAATCGGAGGAGGCAGGAAGCCGGCTAATAAATTGAAGATCGGCTTTTACACCTATCGCAGCACGACTGGGTCGATGGGCGGAGCCACATTTGCCTAATATATCGAAAAAATGCAAGCTTAAGAGCTCAAGTCAGTATTGGCATGAGCTCTTCGATTATCTCAAAGAATTGAATACCAGCATTAGATTCACCGAGGGGCCATAGCTCATCTGGGAGCACGGCATGGTCGGTTACACAGCCCCAAGAATTGAATACCAGCAGTAAGTTTTGTACGGGGAATTAGCTCAGCTGGGAGAGCGCATCGCTGGCAGCGAAGGGGGTAGTCCCGCGCGGACGGAGCGAAGCGGACGAGCACGGCGTCTGATTCTAAAAGTTTTTACAACTAAAAGTTCTAAAAGTTTTTACAACTTTCCAGTTGCTCCGGATTCCTGTAAAATAGAGATTATGACAACGATCAACTTTAACGTTTTGCCTCCCCCTTCAGCTTTAAGCCGGGATGTCGAGTGCCTGCGAATCTCAACTCACTCAGGAACTCGGCCACTCGAGGTTAAAGTTTGTCCAAGCGGCTACCCCGGTATTGTCTTCCAACTTGCTTCAGATACAAAGGCAGCGATAGAAAGTATTGCAATACGCTCCGCTCAAACATCCAATATTCCTGTCTTGTTTCTGCATGGACAAGGTTCGGAACCGAGCATCATGCGTTTTAGAGGTACGCCTTATACGACGATCCAATTGGTTTTTAAGCCTCATGCGCTTTACAGCTTGTTTGGCTGGGACGCGGCTGGTCATAACCAAGGCCTATTGGCTCCGGATCAATTTGACGCGGTGGAACTCGAGAGGCAGCTTTTGTCAGCGAACTCGACTGACGAACGGGTATATTGGCTCAATCACTTTGTAATGACCCATCTAAAGCAGACGAATATGCGGGACGAGCTCATCGAGTTGATACTTGATTATATTCGCGAACATATCGCGAGTATTAAAGTACAAGATCTGCTAGCCGTATTCCATATTTCTGAGCGGCAATTTCAGAAACGCTTCGCCCGTGTCGTAGGTATGCCTCCGCATTTGTACATTAGAGTAAGACGCGTAAATGAAGCATTGCGTTTGATGCATTCTGGGCAGTACGAACGGTTGTCCGACGTCGCCTTCGCGCTGAATTACTACGATCAGTCCCATTTTATACGCGATATGAAATCGTTCTCCTGGGTAAGTCCGAAACATATTGCGATGAAAGTTAGTGATTTTCATAGTGACTTGGCAGGGTCCTCCTACTTATAGTATTGGACGGTTTTATCCAATTTTTTTATCACCGTTTCGGGTATGATCAAGTTATTCCATATGGAATAAACAAATCCATAACCGAGGAGTAAAAAGGCTATGAACAAAATTAAAATGTTGAACCGGATATCGATTGATGGTTACTTTGCCAGTTTGAACGAAGCGAGTTCAGGCATGGAATGGTTTATCCATGACCCGGAGGTTGACAAAGCGGCGCATGCGATCGGCGGTAAGATGAACACACTTATTTTGGGAGGTACGACTTACCGCTTATTTGAAAGATCCTGGGTGCCGATGCTCCATAATCCCGATGCGCCTAGTCATTTAAGAGAGATAGCTCAAGAGTTGACCGACATGACCAAAATCGTTTTCTCCAAAACTATCAATGGAACTGAGTGGGACAATACCCAAATTTATAATGACAAGCTGATCGAAGTCGTACAACAATTAAAAAGAGACGCTAGCTCTGACATTCTTGTGCTTGGCAGTGGCTCTATCGTACAGCAGCTTGCCAAGGAAGGTTTGATTGATGAGTATATCTTTATTGTCAGTCCTGTTGTGGCGGGTAAAGGAAAACCTTTGTTTGAGCACGTTAGGCAGTTTGCACTCACTCCAGTAGAGGCGAGGACGTTTGAATCTGGAAATATCGTCCTTCATTACCACTTCTATGGGATGGGGAATTAGCTCAGCTGGGAGAGCGCTTCGCTGGCAGCGAAGAGGTCAGGGCTCGAGCCCCCTATTCTCCACCAATACCTTAAGCATAAATGGCAGAGATCCCGTTTTTTTGTATTGAATTGATTTTGTTGCAGCACACCTGACATGTGGAGTCGATAATATTGATGGTTTGAAATGAATAGATGAGTTGTGACAGTATAGCTCAACTAAATTCATTAACCCAAGATAGGGTTTCTCAACAATCTGACCGCAACCTTAACAGGTTGCTATTTTTATTTATAAGCATGTTGAGCACGACACCGAACTTTCAGTTTCTCCAACGGGCGTATTTAATTAGCATCAGAATAGAAAAAAATCATTGATTTTTCAAATATATAGGTGCTATGTTTAACTTTGCCGTAATTTTGTCACAGTTATTCTAAAGTTTACTTCTCATTCATTGAATCAGCTAGAGGATAATTTTGATGTTAATATATGGAAGTTGAATGCTAATGTATAAGTAACTTTATCGAACAAGGACAGCAAAATTCAACACGGTTGTATATCTACCATTGCTATAGTATCATCTGCTTCCA
Organism: Paenibacillus sp. N3.4; assembly: GCF_008017805.1. Lineage (GTDB taxonomy): Bacteria > Bacillota > Bacilli > Paenibacillales > NBRC-103111 > Paenibacillus_E. The sequence continues at coordinate 60,081 of NZ_VRTT01000033.1, forward strand.
TTATGGATCATCTCGAAACATTATTTTCTACCATTAATAAAGGTTCCGTCATTACCGTTGACAAAGGTATACTAACACTAGCAAAGCTTGCATCCGTAAACAAGCAATTCAATGAGCGGATTTTCCCTTTTTTACTCAATCATCTAGAAACTTGTAGATCAAAAGAAATTCCCCAGCACTCGGAAAGTACTCTACTTGCTGTATCAAACGAGAATAAAGAAGATTTTATGAATGTGTTAAAAAAAAGAGAACAATATCTTACGGTTTCTCAGTTAAAAAGAGTCGAAAAAATTTTTAAAGCACTATAGAATTAACTAAACAGTTTGGAGGAGATATCGATGAAAGAATATAAAAAATGCCAAAGCTGTGCCATGCCGTTAAAGAAAGCGGAAGATCGCGGGGTTGAAAAAACTCTTGAGAAAAGTCTTATGTATTGTAAACATTGTTATCAAGAAGGTGAGTTCGCACAAAAAACATCACTGTAGATGAGATGAAACAAAGAGTAAGAGAAAAGTGCATTGAGATGGGTTCCAAAGTTTTAGGTGGCATGTATGTAAGAAACATTCACAAGCTAGAGAGATGGAAGTAAAGAGTTACTAGTTCACGGTCAAGCGGCTAGGGCAGTGTAGTTGACTACTGCGGGAGAGTGCATCGCCGGCAGCGATGAGGTCAGGGGTTCGATCCCGATAGTCTCCATCAAACTTAACCTTCAAACGGCAGAAATGCCGTTTTTGTTGTGCGTTCGGGGTTAATGAGCCTGTCAGATGACAAGAACATTGTCCGATTGAAGTCCGCGGTAATCGCGGGTTTATTTAGCTATCGGTTCAAGTTCTGTCAATTTGCGATTTCTTATGAAGTTAGTCCAGCCTTTATGACCCGTAAATTCATTGAATGTGCTCCAACGCCTTCTCTTGGCGACCCTGCCAAGATGGCATTCTATCGCGGTACAATTTTATTCAGTTTAAAGAACATTATCAAATTGCCGAGGAACAATCCAAGTTCGAAATGCAACTACTATGGCGCTGAGAGATAGAGGGAATGACTTCGGGTGACGCTCCGCTCGACCCCGCTACCTGGCCGTAGGCGAGTCGTAATGTCAGTGGGGATCGGGCGCAGACCTGCAACGATGGTACGAATTGGACCTAGATTTGGACGTCATGTGTTATGAAGTTAGTTTTGGTCGCGAGTAGAACGCGGTAGAGTCCCAATGCAGATCGCTCCGTTATGACCCTGGATAAGTGGGAGCCCAGCTGTTGCAATTCTTGGCGATAAGTGATCGAAGGATTACTCTGGTGCGGTGTTCGGAAAGTGACAAAGGAAATCACCTTGTTCGACATTTTTTTGGCTCTCCGTTCAGAATTCCTTGATTAAACCTCACATGAAGCGCTTTCTTTTCAGTTTCTTAAGTAGTTTCATCCGTTACTATTAGATAAAATGGATCGGTTGACGAGAATATGAAGGAGAGAGGATTAATGCTGCAATGGATAGTCGCTGAATCGGAGCAATCGAAAGAGGACGGGGTCCGATTTTTGTGCAGGTATGCTGAGGATCTTGGCGTCCCCTATAAGTGGAGTACAGTCATGGCGTCGCTAAATACCGCTATTTACGATCAGGGTTTCATGATTGCCTTGGACGGCGGCGGTCAGGTTCGTGGCGTTCTTGCGTACACGTTCTGGACAAAGGAAGATGGTTCAGAGGATCGGAGCCGAATCGAAGTGCACCTACTCTATCTCGAGGCCGGTTTCCGCAGAGGAGTAACACTCCTTGGAGCTGTGGATGCTTTGGTCGAGCGTGAAAAAGAACTGCACGAACCGATCGTTGAGATCGGATTTTATTGCACTCCGACCGACGCTCATAGAAGATTATTTTGCAAAACCGCAACGGAGAGCAAGACGGAGATGCATCCGTGCGGCATGCTGAGCTTTTACGTCACTACGCCCGACCGGTTGAGCCAATATGTTGAAAGAAATAGGTCGCAAGCTATGAAATAAATGGCCACGATGAGGGCATTTTTATAAAAAAACCGGCTTTGGCAGCCGGTTTCGGTCCCATCTACTCCCTTGGTGGTGGGGCTGGACGAGTAAGAGTAATATTTCCGTTTTGACATCCTGCATCTCCCATGTCTGTTCACCTCGCTTTCTGGCTACGGCAACGGTTCATCATTACTGTTTCACATTCCCGCTTGAACGGTCGTTATTTTGTACCGCCAATGGTGGATTGCATGCAGGTGCGCCCATATGTATTCACCCCCTCTATTAAATATATAGTAACTATACAATATAAAGTTGAAAACGCCAACAATAAATTTCAGAAAATACGAAATATTTAAAATATTCAAAATATGAGGTGGGAGCATGATCCGATTCGAAATATGCACGAGTACATGGCAATGGAGCAGATTTACAGATTTTTATATTGAGCGTCGAGCTTCGATCATCTCAAGTTATCCTGTGAGCCTTGTGCTTAGAGACGTAAAAAATTACATGCAGCAAGGAAGAGCCGCTATTATCGTTAATGAACGGGACAAGGTCGTCGGAATCGGAAGCTTTGTGCTTGGATTGGCGGAAGCCGGGTATGAGCATAAAGAAATCGCGGTGTTGGGCAACAGCTGCTTTTCGGAAGAGGTTCAGAATAACCGGACATTCATAAGGGGCTTGCAAGTGTTGGCCGAGCAAATTCTAGAAGCGAACCCCGATGTGCAAGAAGTAAGAATTCCGACTTCGGCGGATAACGTGTACACGAACCGTCTGTATCAAAAGCTGGCGACAAAGCATCATTCGTTCGAAACGGGATATGGAAAATTTCACGTCTATTCGACGCCGTTTCGCGAGTATGCCGAATTGTGCAATCGATATCGATAGGGGAGGGACGATATTCCCGTTCGATGTGGAACAGTTTTGCAAGCGGCCACGTCGGGTCTCTGACCGGCAGAGCAACAGTCGCGGCTATTTATGATCGCAGTAGACTCTACTAGGGTACGACGCGTACGGGAAGTTGTCTTGGCGATTTCTTCTTGCCTGTGAGAATATAATTAAACTATCTTCGTTTTTGGGGTGTGTAATACCCTTATTTGGGAGAGCGCTTCGCTGGCAGCAAAGAGGTCAGGGGATCAGTCCGTGCGGACGGAATGGATGAGTAAACTTCGAAGGAATTACTTCTAATGTTCTTGACAGACCATTTTATTGATATAGATTTTTTTCTTCTATGTCATGTATGTCTAATAATGCACTGTAAAACAAGTCTGGTTGATCAAGCATAATCCTATGCCCAGCATTTGGAATTGAAAATAATTGTTTATAAGGAGCATGAATTCGAATAAAGTATTTTTGGGCGATAATATAGGGTGCTTGCCAGTCATCCCCGCCTAAAATATAGTAAATTGGAACTTTATAATCTGTTGATTCAGCGTTTAAGTCAAAGCTTCCTAGAAATTCTTCCAGTACTTTTCTGTTTGCCTTAAGTGCTTTTAAAAATGCCGAAATATCTGAGAACTTAAAGATAGGGCTTTTAAATACTTTTAACCAAATTTTAAGATCATTTTTACCAGCTAAATTGTATGTACCTTGAAGTTTGCGTATTTTACTGCATTTTTTTAGAAATTGACGATCTATTATTAATTTATCACCAGGATAATCACCTATAGTTTTAAGCATCTCAAGAGATTTCTTATCATTAGCCTGTACGATTAATTCCTTCAATTTATCATAAGCGACACGTTCATTTTCATGCATGGAAATAACTTGTGTAACCCCAATATAATAAGCTACTTCTTCCGGATATTGCTTGATAAACGTACTCCCTAATACACTACCCCAGGAACGGCCAAGCAACACGATCTTTTGCTTATTATATTTATTCTTTAGATATTGAATAACTTCAAACAAATCCTTAAGCATCAAATCCATTGTCGGATATTTATCTTTATTTTTACTAAGTGTTTTTCCAGCACCGCGTTGGTCCCAATGAACGATTGTAAAAATTTCTTCCAATTTGTCTTGAAAGAGATGTGTGAATAGGGATTCGACGCTGCCAGGCCCGCCATGTAAATATAATAGAACTGGATTATCAGCCTTTGTACCTGTATGAAACAGATACTGATTGATACCATTAATGGGAACATATTCTTCCATATAAATCGAACGTTCGGATTTATTCTTCATCTTCCAATCCTCTATTCTTCGATTGATTTCTTCGTCTTTCAAACTCCTTTATCACTCTTGTTTGTGTCTCATGATAGTTTTCGTTCATTTCTAACACACTGTCTTGTTCAAAGCCATCTTGTTCTTTACCGTCAAATCGGTACAACTTCTTTAATAAGCTCCATAAGCTCTCGATTTCTTCCATAGTGAAATCTTTGAAAAGATTTTCTAAGAAAAATAGTCCTTTTTCAGCAGCTTCCAACAATACCTGTTTTCCAGATTCCGTAATTTTTACATTGATCGCACGTTTATCCTCTTGACTGGGTACAGTAATAACTAAACCTTTATTTTCAATAATGGTGATTAGTTGTTTCACGCTTTGCTTGCTGGTTCCTAACTTTTTCGCAATATTGTTGAGTGTTGTTTCATGCTCAGGCAGATGAGCAACTGCTGTCATGGCCATAAACTGTCTTGTCGTAACGTGCACAATGTATTTATCACCTTGAATCTGGAGCTTATTTGTCAGAGAAAAAAGTGTTGCAAAAGCTTGTTGCATTAAAAATATCTCTTTGTAAGTATCCATAAATCCAGTCTCCTATTAGACATTATACTGACTATTTTAACGAATAGTACTGATTTGTCAATATCATGTCTATTTATGGAATTACTATTTACAAAACGATAAGCTCTAAAGGCGATCAATCCTATTATGAAAAAACGAGGTTTTAAAAGCAAAAAGGCTATCTGGCATGATTGAAGTGCCCGGTAGCCTTAATTTTGCTAAAAATATATATACGTGCCAACGCTCGGAAACCCTAGGTACATTGGTGCAATCATGTGATACGGAATATGGTGGTAACCGTGTACCGGTCCGATAAAGTGCATTCCCGGAGGAAGGTTCCCATAGATCTTGACGCCTGTAATCCCTGGCGGCCATACCGTTCCGACATTACCGACGGCTTCGGGTTGCCGCCATTCATTCGCAAACATGTTATCCCCACCTTGCATCTTCGTATGTGGCCTGATGTCATGATATGAAGTTTTTGGCTATTCCGTGCCAGATTCAGCATTTCGCGTCTGTAATGGGAAAAGGTTAACAAGCAGGAATACAATAAAGTGAATAGGGGATCATTTCAAAGTGAAACCAAGCAGTCCGTATTTTTTTCCTAAATTCGGTAAAAAATTTTCAAAATTGGTCAATTTTGTTTCTTAAATGGGAGTATCTTTTTCATTAGAATTCAAAGTGAGGGCGTGTGGAATCGCACCTTATTACAACAAGAGCCTTTTCTATCCGCCGTCTCTTTTGAATGCAGCTGAAACGCTACCATTCTATGTGAAGGTTTAGAAAGGTTTTTTCTTTTTAAATCTTAAAGGTGTGATGTCACTCCTTTGTGGTAAGCGCTTTCAGACGATCTGCATGGACAGTATTACGATTTTACAATGAAAAGGAGGTGGTTATGGTTTTGGAAAATCCAAAATCAAGTTTAGGGATCTTATTCAGAAAAAGATTTACAAAGGAGAGAGAGTAAACGAACTGTAACTTGATCCAGTAGAGGAGGAATACGAAATTATGATCAAAAAAGTCCTATCGGCTGTCTCCGTTATGGCCATGGCAACGAGTTTATTGACCGCTTTTTCCGGTGCTGCCGCAGCGGCATCCATCAGTGACGCGAATACTACGATTTTTGGGCCGAACGTTTACGTCTTCGATCCGACGATGCCGGCCGCCGACATTGAGAGTGTGGCAACCAACATTTTTAACACACAGGAAACCAATCAATTCGGTACCCAGAGATACGCGATGCTCTTCAAGCCCGGAACCTACAATGTAAATATTCGGGAAGGCTTCTATACACATATTGGCGGGCTGGGACAGAATCCCGGAGACGTGAATATTACCGGCGGACTCAACGTCGACGCCAAATGGGCAAACGGCAACGCGACGCAGAACTTCTGGCGCTCGATTGAGAATCTGAAGGTTACGCCCTCGAGTGGCAAGATGCGGTGGGCCGTTTCGCAGGCGGCACCAATGAGGCGCTTGCAAGTCCAGGGCAATCTTGAGCTGTTCGACTTTGACTCGAACTTTAATGCCGGCTGGGCTAGCGGCGGCTATATGGCCGATTCCATCGTGAGCAGCAAAATCACTCCTGCCTCGCAGCAGCAATGGTTTAACCGGAATGACCAGTATGCAACTTGGGGAGGCTCCGTTTGGAACACAGTGATGGTTGGAGACACCACGCCACCAGCGGCTACTTTCCCAGATCCTCCTTACACAATCGTCGATAGCACGCCGGTCGTTCGCGAGAAACCTTATCTTTACATCAACGGTTCCGGGCAGTATAGCGTCTTTGTCCCGTCGCTCCGGACGAACGCCAAAGGCGTCAGCTGGGCAAGTGGATCGACACCGGGTACATCCATCTCCATCGACCAATTCTATATCGCCCGTCCTGAAACGGCCACAGCTGCTAGCATCAACTCGGCGCTGAGCCAAGGTAAGCACCTCCTGTTTGCGCCGGGCATTTTCCACTTGAACGATACAATTCGTATTACAAATGCCAACACCGTAGTATTGGGCATTGGCATGCCGACACTGATTCCCGATAACGGGAAAATTGCCATGTCGGTTTCCGATGTGGACGGAGTGAATATCTCGGGAATATTGTTCGATGCCGGTCCATCTAATTCGCCTTCGTTGCTGGAAGTCGGACCTACCGGCAGTTCGCTGAACCACTCCTCCAACCCGACCTCCCTGCAGGATCTTTTCTTCCGAGTGGGCGGCGCCGGAGCAGGCCTGGCAGACACCGACCTGAAGATCAACAGCAACAACGTCATCGGCGATCATTTCTGGATTTGGCGAGCCGACCACGGCACAGGAACCGGTTGGGCGGTTAACGTATCCAATTATGGACTTGTAGTCAACGGAAATGATGTCACTATCTACGGTCTGTTCGTCGAGCATCACAACAAGTATCAGACGCTGTGGAACGGCAACGGCGGAAGAACCTATTTCTATCAGTCCGAAATCCCTTACGACGTTCCTAACCAGTCTTCGTGGATGAGCAAGAATGGAACGGAAAACGGATATCCTTCCTATAAGGTGGCGGATACGGTAACCACGCATGAAGCCTGGGGGCTTGGCGTATATTCCTTCTTCAGGGACGCGGCCGTCAAGCTTGACAGTGCGATCGAAGTGCCCAACGTGACAGGTATTAAAGTTCACCATATGACGGACATCTGGCTCTCCGGAACGGCAGGCAGCGAAATCACTCACATCATCAACAACATTGGCGGACGCGTTTACGCCAATTCACCAAGTACCGCCATGAGACAGACCGTTGCCGAATTCCAGGGCAGCGGCACAGGTGATACCCAGCCGCCGAGCATTCCGGCAAACCTAACAGCGACGGCTGTTTCAAGCAGTCAGATCAACCTCAGTTGGACCGCCTCGACGGACAATGTGGGCGTAACGGGTTATGATATTTACCGAAACGGCACGCTGGTCGGAGGTTCCACATCGAATTCGTACAGCGATACAGGGCTGACTGCTTCGACGACATACAGCTATACCGTAAAAGCGAAGGATGCGGCTGGCAATGTTTCGGCAGCCAGTAACACAGCCAGCGCTATAACGCAGGCGGCAGGCGGAACGGTGCTCGACCGCACCGGCTGGACGGCGACTACTTCGCCGGTAAACAGTACCCCTGCCAACATGCTGGATGGCAACATGACCACCCGCTGGACGACCGGGACGAACATGGTGCCGGGTCAATATTTCATCGTCGACATGAATACGTCGAAAACCTTCAACAGGCTGACCATAGACTGCACTGGCAACAATAACGACTATGCCCGAGGATACCAGGTGTTTGTCTCCAGCGACGGCACCAACTGGGGGAGCGCGATCGCGAGCGGCACGGGCACAGCTCCGTTAATTACCGTCAACTTCGCGTCGAAGACCGCACGTTACATCAAAGTTGTGCAAACCGGAACGGCCACCAATTGGTGGTCCGTGAGAGAGTTTAACGTTTATAACTGATGAGGAGTTGAAAGGATGGGGGAGTTATAACAAGTTTCACTCCCCTTACTGCTTTCGAATGGATACGACCAACTTTATGAAAGTGAAGGTGTTCAACTATGAAGAAACGTTTTTCGTTTATACTCTTTCTGTTATTAATCTTGAGCCTGCTTCCCGTTTATTCCGCTTCATCCGCTCCTACTGACAACTGGCAGCTGGTCTGGTCTGACGAATTCAACGGAGCAAATGGTTCGGCCCCAGATTCCACGAAGTGGAGTCTAATCGACCAAGGCGGTGGATTCGGCAATAGCGAGCTTGAATACTATACCAGCCGAAGAGACAACTCGTACTTGGAAAACGGCTCGCTGGTTATCGCTGCCAAAAAGGAGAGTTATAGTGGACAATCGTACACTTCCGCAAAATTAATCTCAAAGAATAAAGGCGATTGGAAATACGGACGTTTCGAGATTCGTGCCAAGCTTCCTCAAGGAAGAGGAATGTGGCCCGCGATTTGGATGCTTTCTACGGATGGGGTTTACGGCGGCTGGCCTAAGAGTGGCGAGATCGATATTATGGAAAACCGCGGAGACCAAATGGAAAAAGTGTCTGGTACCATACACTATGGAAACGATTGGCCGAATAATTCGTATTCCGGAGCAAGTTACTTGCTGCCTAGCGGCCAATCCTTTGCGGATGCGTATCACACCTTTGCAGTTGAGTGGGAGGAAGGCGCGATCCGATGGTATGTGGACGATGTGCTCTATTCAACGAAAACAAGTTGGTTTACGCCTTCCGCACCCTATCCGGCGCCGTTCGATCAAAAATTCTATTTGATGCTCAACCTCGCGATTGGCGGACCGAACACGCCGTTTACAGGCAAAACAAGCCCAGACGACACCGTTTTGCCGCAAAAATTTTATATTGATTACGTACGTGCGTATACAAAATCGGCCAGCGGCACGGCACTCGACCGCACCGGCTGGACGGCAACGACCTCGCCAGTGAACAGTACCCCTGCCAACATGCTGGATGGCAACATGACCACCCGCTGGACAACAGGTACGGACATGGTGCCGGGGCAATATTTTATCGTCGACATGAACGGGTCTAAAACATTCAACAAGCTGACCATTGACTGTACCGGCAACAATAACGACTATGCCCGAGGTTACCAGGTGTTTGTCTCCAGCGACGGCATTAACTGGGGGAGTTCGATCGCGAGCGGCACGGGCACAGCTCCGTTAATTACCGTCAACTTCGCGTCAAAGACTGCCCGATACATCAAAATTGTGCAAACCGGTACGGGCACCAATTGGTGGTCCGTGAGAGAGTTTAACGTCTACAATTAAAGAGATCTAGAGGTCCCTCCATAAAAACCCTTCCTGACAAAATGGCCTTCGTTCAATGTAGTTCTGGACGAGGGCCATGTCCAGTTTGGGAAAATTTGTATTGACTTCATCTGCCGGCACTTCACCCAAAGCTTGAAGGCCTTGTTTCGGTTCGGATCTCTAGGTTTTGCCACTCAACCAACTTTATACAAAGGCCAAAAAATAAAACCAGCAGCACATGCTACTGGTCTTATTTCAATTATTACTAAAATTAATCTGCTGGAAGGTCAAGATCCTTACGTAGTTGTCCTACTGATTTTTCCTTTTTTAAGTATGACGCTTTGTGGTCTTGAAATTTTTCAAGTTTCTTTTTGTAGTTCTTCAGCCCGTTTTGCATATTGGGGATCGTTTTCTTTTACCGAACGATTCTTTAACTGGTCGCAACTGAGTTATATGGAGTTTAAAAATGTTGTTGACATGACACCAAATGGTGTCCTATAATCAAAGTGTCACTAAATGGTGTCCAATTAGCGGTTAATCATTTGGAAAATTTGGAACCTGAATAGTTTCACTTGAAACAATTATGAGGAGGGAACAAATGAGTACGATGATCGGTGCGGAAGCAACCGCGAAACTAGAAATCCAGCCTCGGGGAAAAGCTATCGCTTATTGGGTTACAACTGCGCTGCTAGCATTCTCTGTGGGGAGCGGAGGAATTGGGGAGCTAAGCCATCAATGGGGGACGCTCGGGACGGTGGAGATATTAGGGTATCCGGTGTACTTTCTGACCATTCTCGGGATATGGAAAGTGCTTGGTACGATAGCCATCCTTGTGCCGGGTATTCCTCGGCTTAAAGAATGGGCATACGCCGGCATTTTCTTTGGAATGACGGGCGCAGCTGCATCACATGCATTCGTGGGAGACTACGGGGCTTATGCGTACCATATTTTTAGCCCACTTATTTGTGCAATCCTCGCTCTCACCTCATGGGTGCTACGTCCGAAGAGCCGCATACTTTAAGGAGGTGGTGAAAATAACGGCTGTCCCTTGATAATAATATTTAGGAGAGGGTGTTGTGAACGAAAACAACCAGTTGCGAGATGTGTTTGACGCGATTGCAGATCCAACTAGGCGCCGACTGATTCGTCTGTTAGCAGAGGCAGAGGAGATACCGCTTCATGAATTAACGGCACAATTTCAAATGGGCCGTACAGCGGTATCCAAGCATTTGACAATCCTTAAAGAGGCCGGACTGGTACTTGACCGAAAAGTCGGCAGAGAAACGCGATTTAGACTAAACGCCTCTCCACTCAGAGAAATTCAAGATTGGGCGGCTTTCTACAGCAAGTTCTGGAGTACGAATATGTTGCGTTTGAACCAACTATTAGAGGAGGAAGAAGAATGAGTTTAACATTATCATTGGATTTTCAGTACACGACATCGATCGAAAAGCTTTGGTCCGCCTTAACCGATTCAACAAGCTTGCCAAGTGGGTCATGGAAAATGATTTTAAGCCCGTCGTAGGACACCGTTTTCAGTTTCGCACTCAGCCGACGGAATGGTGGAATGGCATTATTGACGGCGAAGTGCTTATCGTGGACCCACCAAATCGGTTGTCCTATACGATGGTCAGCGGAGATGAGCTAACGGCCACTTGGACGCTGCAGGATTTAGGCGATGGAAAGGTTAACCTTCATCTCGAACAAACCGGATTCTCAAATACTCAAGGACTCGAAGGCGCTAGGTATGGCGTAGGTAAATGGTGCAGCGAGCTTGAAAAGTTGTTGGAACAATAACCGCATCGGGTACTAAAATAACTCTTTCACCAATGCTAAATTAATGGGTACGATAATGAAATAGCCCAACATCTTAAAACAGATCACTTAATGGTATCTATTGCCCATCAAGTGATCTGTTTTGACACGTATGTCGGCTGTATCTGATTTCGGGGTTGGAAATACGACTGTATTCCATCTACTTTGCGGGTGCTAACAGCTTCGCTGGTACGACCCCTATTCAAAAAACGGCAATCAATTTGCTTGATTTCTTATGACCCAAGATATATAGAAATCCGCGGCGCACGGGAAATAACCTTAAAGATGTATTTTTGCGCGTTTGAGGGGATCATTGGAAGTTCAGTGGCAAGTAGATCAAGCGAGATGTCAAAACGAGTTCGGAGCGTTCCCTGAAAATGGTGGAGCGGTTTATAACCGATGGACCGTGCCACCTTTGCCATGGCGCTCGTCTTAGCCAAGAATTTATATTTTGAAAACACAATATGATGTTGAAGAAGAGGGGGGTTCCTTGATGACAAATAGTAGAATTGAACCTAAGGTTGATGGATTTATAAATAAATCCAAAAAGTGGAAGGAAGAATATGAGAAATTAAGAAATATCGTTCTTGATTGTGAGCTGACCGAAGAATTTAAGTGGATGCATCCTTGTTACACGTTTGAGAATAAAAACATCGTTTTAATACATGGATTTAAAGAATATTGTGCCCTTTTGTTTCACAAAGGCGCCTTGTTACAGGATGCACATGGGATTCTAATCCAACAAACGGAGAATGTACAGGCAGCGCGCCAGATTCGGTTCACCGATGTTCGAGAAATAGTTGAAATGGAAACCATCTTAAAAGCCTATATTTATGAAGCGATTGAAGTTGAAAAAGCGGGTTTGGAAGTGAATTTTAAAAAGAATACAGAATTCATAATTCCTGAAGAATTTCAAAATAAACTCGATAAAATCCCTGCCTTGAAAACTGCTTTTGAAGCATTGACGCCCGGACGACAAAGAGCATACATTCTTTATTTTTCGGAACCCAAACAATCCAAAACTCGAGAGTCAAGGGTTGAAAAATATATGCAGCAAATTCTCGGTGGAAAGGGATTAAATGATTAATGTGTGTATGCAAACCTAAGTAAGCTAAACCATAATCGAAGCAAGCGTAAAAAAGCTCGGAAACTCTACGACAGTTTATCGAAGAGAGTCGTCAAGCGACAATTGTCGTGTGACAAGAACATAGAAATATATCCTCCAAAATGGCGACCGTGGGGCATTACAAACCCTGCTTTGACGTCAAAAGCTTCAAATTTTTTAAAGGCTTCACGTGGCTTTTTCCTTGAATTGCTTGCTTAATAACATCTGCAGCTACGAGACTCCATTTAACACATCCTTTTCTGAAATGTCATCAGACCAAGCTGTAATCCAACCACCTTTTTCAACATTGCTTTTAAGGTCAAATTTATTTGTTTTATAGTCAGTAAAACCGCAGGTCGGCCACTTTGGCCATCAATCATTTTCTGAAGTATTAATATCAGATATGTTGGTTAGCGTTAATTGGATGTAGGTTTGGAATTAGGTACTATAAGTCATTGAACTAACGTTTAGAATCAGCTTCGCAGCAGTTCCTCACTAGCCTTGCAAAGAAGCTGACATCAGAGCATTAAGTTGCATAAGGGATATTTTTACAGTTTTCATTTATCGAAAAAGAGAAAAAACAGTAACAGCC
>NZ_VRTT01000034.1 GCF_008017805.1 Paenibacillus sp. N3.4
TTCGTGCTAAAAGCTCCAATGCGGATTTAAGTGCTTTGACCGTAGACGGAACGAGCGTAGCGGATTTTGCGGCTAATACGATTGAGTACACGGTGAATGTGTCGAATGCGAAAACATCGGTCACGGCGGTGGGGACGATAGCTGAGGCTAATGCCAGCGTGGTTGTGGCAGGCGGAAGCAACCTAGTCGTGGGAAATAACACGATCACGGTGACCATTACGGCGCAAGATGGAACGACCGTGAAGACTTACACGGTAACGGTGGTTCGTGCTAAAAGCTCCAATGCGGATTTAAGTGCTTTGACCGTAGACGGAACGAGCGTAGCGGATTTTGCGGCTAATTCGATTGAGTACACGGTGAATGTGTCGAATGCGAAAACATCGGTTACGGCGGTGGGGACGATAGCTGAGGTTAATGCCAGCGTGGTTGTGGCAGGCGGAAGCAACCTAGTCGTGGGAAATAACACGATTACGGCGACGGTAACTGCGCAGGATGGAACGACCGTGAAGACGTACACGGTAACGGTGGTTCGTGCTAGAAGCTCCAATGCGGACTTAAGTGCACTGACGGTAGACGGAACAAGCGTAACGAATTTTGCAGCTGGCACGTTGGCATACACGGTGAATGTACCGAATGCGACAACATCGGTAACAGCAGTGGGAACGAAAGCTGATGCAACTGCGACTGTGGCTGTAGAAGGCGGAAGCAACCTAGTCGTGGGAGATAACACGATCACGGTGACAGTAACCGCGCAAGATGGAACGACAGTGAAGACGTACACGGTAAACGTGGTTCGTGCTAAAAGCTCCAATGCAGATTTAAGCGCATTGACGGTAGACGGAACGAGCGTAGCGAATTTTGCAGCAGGCACGTTGGAGTACACGGTGAATATACCTAATGCAACAACATCGGTCACTGTAACGGGAACGACCTATGATACAAACGCGAAAGTGGTTGTGACGGGCGGAAGCAGCCTAATCGTAGGAGATAACACGGTAACAGTTACAGTAACTGCACAGGATGGAACGACGGTGAAGACATACACGGTAACCGTGGTCCGTGCAAAAAGTTCCAACGCCAATCTCAGCGCATTGACGGTAGACGGAACAAGCGTAGCGAACTTTGCAGCAGGCACGTTGGAGTACACGGTGAATGTACCAAACGCGACTACGTCGGTAACGGCAGTGGGAACGAAAGCTGATACAGCTGCGAAAGTGGTTGTGACGGGCGGAAGCAGCCTAGTCGTAGGAGATAACACGGTAACAGTTACAGTAACCGCGCAGGATGGAACAACAAGTCAAGCCTACATCATTACGATTAATCGTGCAGCAAGTGGGAACGCACATCTGAGCGGCTTGACGGTAGACGGAACAAGCGTAGCCAATTTTGCAATGAGCACGTTGACCTACACCGTAAATGTACCGAACGCGACAACGTCTGTCACAGTAACGGGAGTTACCTATGATACAACGGCTACAGTGAGCGCACCGGTTGTGAGCCAATTGGTCGTAGGTAACAATGTGATTACCGTCACGGTTACTGCTCAGGACGGCTCAGTGAATGCATACAGAGTGACAATAGTACGGGCGCCGAGTAACAATGCAACATTAAGCAGTCTACTGCTATCGAGTGGGTCTTTAAGTCCTCTTTTCACATCAGGAGTATTGGAATATACGTCTTCAGTCACCAATGGTGTATCAAGCCTTACGGTAACTGCGAATGTGTATGACAGTCAGGCTAGTGTTACAGCGAATGTATATAACAGCAGTCATGTATCTGTGTTCGGTCCCATTGACCTAAAAAGTGGACAGGCTTCAGCTCCACTTCCGCTGCAGGTGGGTAACAATTCAATCAAAATTAAGGTGACTGCACAGGACGGAACAGAGGCTATCTATCTCTTAAATATTTATAGAGGTGAAGAACCTAGCACGGGCCCAGGTCCTATCACTGGTGGACCAGGCATTCCAGCACCTCCGGTGACACCTCCGATAACAGAAGCAGGGGTTACGAAATATTTGGTAGATACGGAGAAACTGACGAAAGCTTTTGGCTCAGACCAACAAGCACTGGCTACGTTTGAACTTCATACGACCGACCCTGTGGTCAAAATTGAATTCGCTGCATCGACGCTTTTAAATGAAGCAAGCAAGCGTCCGGGCGCATCTGTGGAGATAAAAGTGGATGGAACCATCTACACCCTTCCTCTCTCCATATTTAAAAATGTGTCTAAGGAAGCCATTATTAGTGTTACGATAACCAAAGTATCTGGTCAAATCAAAGAGGATATCAACAAAGCGGCAGCAGAGCAAGGCTATAAACAGTTGCTGAATGACCCTATTGACTTTTTAACACATATTGAAGGTAAGGCGGTTATCGACTTTAATGGTGTATATGTAGATCGTACGTTGACGTTACCGTCTGTCGTAGATGTCAGTAAGGTAACTGGCGTATGGGTGGATGAGAATAATACGATGCATTTTGTACCCTCTTTTATTAGTGGGAACACAGGCACTATAACGATTCATTCCCCACACAATAGTATTTACACGGTCATTCAATCTGATAAGTCCTTCACAGATCTGAAGGGTCACTGGGCCAAAGATGATGTAGAGCTGCTGGCTAATAAATTAATTATTAATGGTACAGCAGGCAACATGTTTGAACCGAATAATAAAATTACACGCGCTGAGTTTGCAGCTTTGCTGGTTCGTTCACTTGGCCTGCTCGAAGAGAAGCCGGGGCATACATTCACGGATGTAAAAGAGACGGATTGGTACGCAGGAGCTGTAGCTACAGCACAAAAAGTAGGTTTAATCAGTGGTTATGAAGACAATACGTTCAAACCTAATGCAAATATCACACGTGAGCAAATGGTGGCAATGATCGTACGGGCCATTCACGTGGGTGGAAAAGAAGTAAAAGCAGAAGGTAAGTCCCTAGAGCACTTCTCAGATGGTTCTACCATTGGGGATTGGGCCAAAGAGGCAGTAGCTCAAACGGTTACGGCGAAAATTATTGAGGGTACAACACCTACAACATTCGCGGCCAAAGAGAACGCAACACGCGCACAAGGGGCCTCGATGTTGAAACGGATGCTGCAATATTTAGCTTTTATTAACTAATCACTTAGTCCGCCATGCATGCATGGCGGACTTTTTCATTTGTGAGATGTGATTAACGATGGAGCGCTTGGAAGGAGAACAACATTCTTGGAAGAGGGTTTAAATCAAAAAAGGCGCCCGGTGTCCTCAAGTGGACTAGGGCTACTTCACTTTAATAACGTTCAACAACCGGAACACGACTGCAGCCAAGGCGCGCCAACAAGTGGAGCTGCAAGGAATACCCAAACTTGCGAGAGAGATTGCCCGCCAAGCAGAATCGCAGGCCCCAAGCTTCTTGCCGGATTGACTGAGGTTCCTGTTAAACCGATGCCAAGAATATGGACGAAGGCAAGTGTGAGCCCGATAACCAAACCTGCTACGTTGTTATTGATCTGGGAAGATGTAACACCTAAAATCGTATAAATAAAGACGAAGGTTAATGCAATCTCGACGATGATAGCCATAAAAGCGGAAATGCCAATCCCGTAACCAGTTCCGAAACCGTTTTGACCTAGACTCGTCACGGCTTTGCCGGTAGAATCCATGATTGCGTAAAGAAGTGCTGAACCTGCAATAGCACCGACAACTTGCGCTATAACGTAGCCTATGAAGTCTACGCCGGACAACTTTCGGCTAATCAACATGGCAAATGAAACCGCCGGATTAATATGACAGCCAGATACCGGACCGATAACGTAAGCCATTGCAACAATGGATAAACCAAAGGCGAAGGCGATTCCCAAATAACCGAGTTCCCCTCCCGCAGTTGCGGCGCTACCACAACCGAACAAAACGAGTACAAACGTTCCAATGAATTCGGCTGCATATTTTTTGAAAGATGTATGCATCGTATTCCCCCTTATTGATATGATTTTCTTTATTGTATGTCATATAAATATACAAAAACTGAACAAATGAGAACATGATCTATCAAGAGGTCGGGGGACCAAAGCATTGTGAAACAGATGGAACGTTTCGTTGACATCATGTTCCGTACCATCCATTTCAATAAAATGCAGCCAATAATAGAAAATAGTTGACTAACGCTTGGGCAGCATATTCACATATTGATCTGACAATTTCATTAATGTCATGACGTAGTCATAATCGCTTTTGTATGCTTTGAAGTCAGCAACGGGCTGAAGTGTCTGTAAGGAAACAGCCGTTCCGTCATCAAATCCTTTTCCCGGTACAAACAAAATATGGTCATTGAAAAAAGAGCCAGTAGGCAAATAATACCTCATGCCGAATGCATTTTTCTTTATATTTAATAGATCCTGACCAAAGTGAACGACTCCCTGCTCTTTCAAGGAAACGCCTACCAGATTGGCAATTGTCGGCATAATATCGAGCTGTCCCCCAACTTGATTAATCACTTCGCCTTTCGATTGACGCGGCATATGGATAAACAACGGAATGTTAAAGCGCGTAATCTGATCATGATAAGTAATTCCCAGCTCGCTGCTGAGCTTGTCAGCCTTAATATCCTCCGGCTGCAGCCCAAAGTGGTCGCCATAAGCGATGAAAAGGGTTTGATCCCACATGCCTGAAGTTTTCAATTGATCGATAAACTTCCCAAGCGCATAATCGGCGTAATTGGCCGCGACTAAGTAATCGCCGATTTGCTGCCCTTGCAAAGCAGGGGGTACGGCTATTTTCTCGAAACTGGCGGGAACTGTGAATGGGAAATGGCTCGATACCGTTATAAACTGCGTGTAGAATGGCTTTTTTTGATTGTGCAGCTCAGTTAGTTTTTCACTGCCCACGCGGAACAATTCTTCGTCAGAAGCCCCGAATGAATTAAAATTATCATTGGTGTAATAAGGCTTGTCAAAATAATGAGTAAACCCGATCGCAGGATACAATTTAATCCGATCCCAAAAGTGAATCTCATTTACATGAAAAGTGTCCGCTTCATATCCCTTTTCCTCCAAAAGTCTCGGCAGACTGGGGAGCATCCGGTCACCATAGCCGGTTGACATGGGAATTGTACCTGTTGGATAAATCGACGTATTGGACATAAATTCGGCGTCGGATGTGTTGCCTTGGCCGATTTGCTGATAAATATGCGGAAAGTAGAGGCTTTCCTCAGCCAAATTATTAAGAACCGGCGTAATCTCCTTCCCCTGGTAAGTAAGATGAATCAAAAAGTTTTGAAAAGCCTCGATCTGTACAACAACAACATTCATCCCCTGCTGCGATGCAAAATAGTTCGGCTTATCGGCAGGATTCGCCCCCTGATTATATCCATAGTCGGCTTCTACCTGATTGATGACCGTTAGGGCTTGCGTCAAATTTGCGAAATTCGTTTTGTTTTTTTCGCTGATTCCGTTAACGGCAACGGATACCTCATAATTCATAAAACCAAGCTGCTCAGCCCGGACGATTTCATTCGTGATATCCTTGTCTGTTTTGACAAACCAAGCGGACACCATGATACATACCAGTGTCAAAACGAAAAGAGCAGACCGGCGCATGGGTCGTTCGTTTATTAGAATAGCACCGTGCCGTCTCGTTGCAAGCCATATCATAAATGCCAGTATAAAGTCGGCAAAAAACAAGTAATCCATCGGATGAATCGTCGCTTTAATACTTGACGAAATTTGCAGCAACTGTTTGATCTCCAGAACAGATGTATAGGTGATAACCGACCCGAAATGCTCAAAATAAAGCGTAGCTGCAAAACAAATCAGCGATAAAATGGCATTAAAAGCCCAATATGCGGACCGCTTGGCCTGATTCGCGAAGCGAATCTCCATAAATCCTGTAAAGACCAAGAGACTGAACAAATCCAGGAGCCACCACTTCAAATCCACTTTCCCATAAAGAAAATACCTTAGCAGCGCAAACTTTGCCCACAAAATAATTGAAAATACAACAAAATAACTTCGCCATAACCTGTTCCATGAATGCGTCATTGCTACCTCCATCATTGTGTTTACTAAAATCTATTGCTGTCATATAGCATTCTTTGACCAAATAGTTTCAATATAAACATGCGGATAAAAGATAAAAAAAGAAACGCTCTTATTCATGGTTAAAGAGATAGCGTAGTAAGAGATCTCCACGAATGGAATTAGCGATTCTGCCATAAATACAAAAGAGGACAACCTTACTGGCGCGAAGGTGTCCTCTTTTGTATTTACTTAGCTGCAAGCCGTTTGTCTCTGCGATCCAGTCCGTAACTGACAAAGCCCAGAATCAGGCCAACCACGGGCAAGCGCCCCCATCTAACGCATAGCTCGTAATGAGCTGACCGGCTTGCGAAATCGTGACATTGAGATCGTCGGCCACATTGGGCAGAAGGCCCATAATGACAAACTCGGTCATACCAATGGCAAAAGCGCCTGCGGTTAATGAAAAAAGGGAAATGGGAAACCGTCCCTTCGCCACTCCATTTCCATCTAAAGCTTGATCTTGACTCATACGAGAGGGTTCCAACCTTTCTCAACTATGACGATGTAACTCTCTGGATGAAGCCGCAATGGCAAGCTATAAAATAGATACGATTATTCGGATATCTCTTTGAACACTTCCGCTACAATTTCATAAGATCTAAGACGAGCTGCATGGTCATAAATCTGACCCGCAACAATCCACTCGTTCGCGGCTGTTTGCTGCTGCAGCTTAAGCAATCGTTCACGCACCGTATCTCGGCTACCGACAATTGAGAAGCTTAATGTTTTTTGTACGTAGGCTTTCTCCTGCGGGCTCCATAAAGACTCCATACTGTCCACCGGAGGACTTAGCATACCGGGACGGCCCCTCACAATATTCAAGAATTGCTGATGCTGTGATGTCGCGAGATGCTGTGCTTCCTCATCCGTGTCGGCGGCAATAATGTTGATTCCAACCATGGCGTACGGTTTTTCTAACGCGTCAGACGGGCGGAATTCACGGCGATATAGATCAAGTGCCGCGTATAAATAGTCCGGAGCAAAGTGGCTGGCGAAAGCAAAAGGAAGGCCCAGCTGCCCTGCTAACTGGGCACTGAAATCACTCGATCCGAGCAGCCAGATTGGAATATCCAGCCCTTCGCCCGGCACGGCGCGCACACCGGGTATGCCTGTACCCAGCGCCGGGTTTAGATAGCCGCGGAGCTCGCTCAGCTGCTCTGGGAAGTTCTGACCGTCGCTGCCCAAGCCGCGGCGAAGCGCTCTTGCCGCCGGCTGGTCGGAGCCTGGGGCGCGGCCAAGGCCCAAATCGATGCGGCCCGGATGCATCGATTCCAACGTACCGAACTGCTCGGCGATGACGAGCGGTGCATGGTTGGGCAGCATGATGCCGCCGGAGCCGACACGAATTTTCTCTGTAGCCATCGCGACGTAACCGATGACGATGGAAGTGGCCGAGCTGGCAATGCCCGGCATATTATGATGCTCCGCAAGCCAATATCTATGGTAGCCCCATTTTTCAGCGTGTCTAGCTAAATCAACGGAACGGTGAAAAGAATCTCGGGGTGTACCTCCCACAATGACGGGAGCCAAATCTAAGACGGATATAGGAACCATTGTTATCAACCTCCATGGAATCTAACGATAAGCAAGTAACTACTTTAATTTATATAGGTATATTTTATATACGATTATACCAGTCGCTGTTCGTGGAGCCTACTGTTTATAATGAAGCTTACAATAGTATTGTGATTGTGGAGAAATAATAAACAAACAAAGCTCCTGTGTGAAAGGCATCTTGGCCTATCGCAATCAGAAGCTTGTTCGTATAATGTTTATTCTAGATTGGCATGTCGGCCATACATGGTCTCGTTGGAATATCCCTCTTTTTCCATCAACATCAAAATGAGAGCATCTGCAAAAAGGAGAAGCGTTTGTTCAAATAGGGAGCCCATAGGCTGAATGGTTGAATATGCGCGATGGAGAGGGTCCTTCGGCGATCCGGGGAGCTTCACGACATGATCTGCCAAACGCCCAATTGACGATTCAGGAAAAATCGTTACAGCTGCAACGGAAGCACCCAGATTTTTTGCTTTCTCGGCCATGGACAGCAAACTGCTTGTTTCACCGGAACCTGAGCCGATGATAAGCAAGTCCTGTGCTGATAAGCTTGGTGTTACCGATTCTCCAACTACATAAGCTTGTATCCCCAAGTGCATAAGTCGCATAGCTAGAGCCCGCATCATCAAGCCTGAGCGTCCAGCGCCAGCTACAAAAATCTTGCCAGACTGAGTGATACGCTCGACCAGCTTTTCTGCTTGATCCTCATCCAACTGCTTCGCTGCGATTTGCAGCTCTTGAATGATGTTGACCAGATAGGTATCATTTTTCATTGATATTAGGATCCTTGTTTGATCAGTTTTGCATTTCAGCCGCAGCGGCTTGCTTGTTTTCATGTCCAGTGATGCCACCGCCAACGATGACAAGGTCTGGTTGCGCTTGAATCACTTCCGGCAGTGTACTTAGCTTAATGCCTCCGGCAACAGCCGTTTTGGCATTTTTGACTACGCGTTTAATGGTCAACAAGTCCTCGAATGAGCTTTTTCCTACAGCTTGGAGGTCATAGCCGGTGTGTACACAGATATAATCCACGCCGAAAGCATCGATTTCACGTGCGCGCTCTTCCAGGTTTTTCACAGAGATCATGTCGACTAGAATTTGTCTGCCTTGCTTTCTTGCTTCTTCAACGGCGCCTTTAATCGTCATGTCTTCAGAAACGCCCAGTATCGTGATGATGTCGGCACCAGCCTCCGATGCTTTCATAACCTCGTAGCCACCCGCGTCCATGACTTTTAGATCAGCCAGCACTTTCAAATGTGGAAAAGCTTCCTTCATTTCTTTAACTGCACGAAGCCCTTCGTTAATGACAACTGGAGTCCCGATTTCTACGATATCTATATGGGCCTCTACTTCTTTCACTAGTTGCAGGGCTTGTGGAATGTCAACCAAATCTAGCGCTAACTGAAGTTCCATGAATAGCTCACTCCTCTGTTTTGTATGTGTTCGTTCATGGGCTTTATTCTAAGGTCTTACTTATAAAAAAGGAAGTACGCACTATTTAGTATCATAGTACCCATTAAGAAACTAAGGACAAAAAAGAGACCTATCAAAGGTCTCCTAAACATGCTCTTTTACTTTCTCTTGATGTTTCAGTCCCCACTCTGCCATGACGTCGAGAACTTCCTTAATGCTGGCGCCATAACTGGTTAAAGAATATTCTACCTTAGGAGGTACTTGGGTGTATATTTTACGGTCAACAATGCCATCTTCCTCTAATTCCCGCAACTGCTGGGTTAACATTTTTTGAGTGATATCAGGCATATCGCGTTTTAATTCACCGAATCGACGAATGCCATCAGTTAGATGGCAAAGAATAACAGGTTTCCATTTTCCTCCGATTACTTTCAGCGTCAACTCTACCGAGCTCTTGAATACGGGATCTCCCAAGCCGAACGACTCCTTTAGTATAATAATGAAAACTAGGTTACAATAAAGTGGATATTTGTTAATCAGTATATAACAAGAACGAAGCATTTGCTTAACGCATATTACGAAGCAGGAGGAGAGAAACGGATGAACTTACATAATAAAACAGCTATTATTACAGGAGCTGGCAAAGGGATTGGCAAAGCCATCGCCATCGCATTAGCCAAAGAAGGCGTTAATCTGGGGCTGATTGCGAGAAATGCGGCGGACTTAGAAGCTCTCCAACAGGCACTGGTGAGTACTTGTGGTGTCCGTGTTTATATAGCTACGGCGGATGTGGCAGACAGGGTTGAGGTGGATATTGCCATTGAGGCACTTATCCATGAGTTAGGTTCCATTGATATCTTGCTCAACAATGCCGGAACGGCTCAATTCGGTACTTTAGTGGATATGGGTACCGAAGAATGGGAACGTATTATTCAAACGAATTTAATGGGGACTTATTATGTTACCCGAGCAGTACTTCCATCGATGATTGCTCAGAGCAGCGGCAGCATTATTAACATCGCTTCTACAGCAGGAGAACGAGGCTTCGCTACGGGTTCCGCTTATTGTGCCTCGAAATTTGCTGTTCTGGGGTTAACGGAATCCCTTATGCAGGAAGTTCGCAAATTCAACATTCGCGTAACAGCTTTGACGCCAAGCACAGTAAATACGGAACTTGCCGTTAGAACAGGACTTCCCGTCGGTGATGAAGACCGCATGATGCAGGCTGAAGATGTTGCTGAGCTTGTATTGGCTACATTGAAACTACCGGCACGGGTTTTCATTAAAAATGCGGGCATTTGGACAACAAATCCGCAATAAACATACATGAACCATGCATTGCAAAAAGAGCAGCCTCCCACAGATCCATTGGGGCTGCTCTTTTTGCAATCTCTCACATGAAGTCAAGATAGGAGAAGAAGAAATCAAAATAACGTTATATTTACCTCTTGGGATTTTTCTATAATAGACACATAGAGAGTATACAAACATCAAGATAGAGGTGAAGATCTTATGAATGCTACAACGACTCAAACGCTAACTAAAGCCAAAACTCAACATAAAAGAAGGACATTGCGCCGGCAAGAAAGCCTCGCAGGATTCCTATTTGTTTCTCCAATGCTGATCGGTGTTTCCATTTTGACCTTATTGCCGATTCTCGCTTCGTTCGTACTCAGCTTTGCGGACTGGAATTTCGTAGCCGGATTAAATGGTCTCAAGTGGGTTGGTTTTGGTAACTTCGCCAAGCTGCTAACAGATGAAATCTTCATCAAGTCGCTCGGCAATAACCTTATTTTCCTAATTACCGTACCTATCTATATGATGATTTCGCTTGTTCTTGCTGTTTTAATTAATAAATATGTGTATTGGAAAAGTTTTTTCAAAGTGGCTTACTTCATGCCTTACATTTCCAGTACCGTTGCTGTAGCTATCGTTTGGCAAGTGCTGTTCCATCCCTCAGCGGGACCTGTTAATCAGTTCTTGATGTCGATTGGGATTCACAATCCACCGAAATGGCTTGCCGATCCTACCTTTGCCTTGTCATCCGTCATGATGATCTCGGTCTGGATTTCAATAGGCTTTAACCTCATCATTTATATGGCAGGCTTGCAGTCAATTCCGAAGGATCTGTATGAAGCTGCTGAAATCGACGGTGCAAGCCCGTGGGTACGTTTCACCAGAATTACATTTCCGATTTTATCGCCAACATCGTTCTTCTTACTCGTTACGGGTATTATTTCAACCTTCAAAGTATTCGAGCTTATCGCCGTCACAACCTCGGGTGGACCGCTTCACTCGACCAGTATGCTCGTTTGGAATCTATACGAAACTGCTTTCATTGACTTGCGCGTCGGTTATGCATCTTCCATGTCTGTTGTATTGTTCTTGTTCGTACTGGCGATTACCGTACTGCAATGGATTGGCCAGAAAAAATGGGTTAATTACTAAAGCTTATGTTTACGATGCAAGCTTTTCCCTGAAAAGCTTTTAGGAGGAGTGCCGAATGAAAGAGCCATTAAGTCTACCCAAAGTCCTTGCAACCATCATCCTGTTCGTCGTTGCGTTACTCTTCCTTCTACCCTTTGTGTGGATGTTATCCACATCCTTTAAAGTAGAGGCGGACGTTTTCAAATATCCGATTCAATGGATTCCAACCCACTGGAATGCTTTAGAGAATTACAAAACGGTGTGGTTTGGCAAAGCAGCTTTTTATCTATACTATTTGAATTCCATTAAGGTAGCTGTTATCACCACATTCATTTCTTGCGTGGTATCGGCGCTTGCCGCTTATGGTTTTTCCAAAATTGATTTTCCTGCCGGAAAGTGGTTGTTCCTCATCGTTCTTGCAACGTATATGGTACCGAGTCAGGCTATTTTGATTCCTCAATTCATTTTGTATCGTAATATTGGATTATTCGACAGTCACTTTGGTTTAGTTTTACTTGGCTGCTTTAGTGTACTTGGGACCTTTATGCTGCGTCAGTTTTTCATGGGTATTCATAACGAGTACATTGAGTCTGCGAAAATTGATGGAGCCGGGCACGGACGCATCTTCTGGCAAATTGCCTTCCCGCTTGTTCGTCCTGCAGTAGCAACGTATGCCATCTTGCGGTTTATCTGGACATGGAACGACTATCAGAACCCACTTATATTCTTACGCACAGACAAGTTGTTCACCATTCCGTTAGCGATGCAAAAGTTCGCTTCTTTGAACGGAGAGTTCTACTCCCTTATCATGGCGTGTGCGGTGTCTGCCATTGTTCCGCTCTTAATCGTGTTCCTTATTGGACAAAAAAGTATTATTGAAGGTATCGCAGCGGGAGGCGTTAAGGGATAACAAGTCATTCCCTTCTTGCCGATTAAGCGAATGCTTATAGAGTGTTATATAATGATGAAGAGGAAGACGCAGGTATCTTCCTCTTTGGTGTATCATTTTAAGGCAGAAGGGATGCTGAACCCCGTTGTTTACCAAACTATCTATGACTTCTTTCCGCGGCAAGCTGACAGCCGCTTCGATTGTTTGTATTTTAATTCCAGCGCTTGTCACGTTGATTGTCTATAACTATTTAACGCGGGATGCCGTGAAAGAACAGGCCGTATCCAATGCGCAGCAAACGCTGCTGCTTGTAGACGGACATGTGACGAATACCCTCAAGCACATGCTTTATTTGTTGAATTATATTCAGGTCGACTCTAATGGAATAAGTTCGACCTTCAAGCAATTCACAGCGGGGGACTGGGGAACGACCAATCCTGCATACGAAGAATACAAGGCTCGCGCTGACATATTGGCCAAGATTGAAAGCGCAACGGCAGCAGGCGAGCCGAGCTATTTGACGGTTATTCTAAACAATGGCATCTTCTTTATGAACTATCAGATTGATTTTTTCGATCCGTCGCGGATCCTTCAAGAACCATGGATTCCCAAGGTGCAAGGCTTGCAAGGGTTGGATTCTTATTGGGTTGGTGTAACCCCTACTGAATTTCGCCGAGATAAAGATATCAGCCCTTATCAATTAACAGTCGTTCGGCAGTTGGAAGGACAGAGGGGCTTCATCGTCGTAACGATCATGGAAAGTCAGATTCACGATTATTTCGGGCAAATCGAATCCGTGCAAGGTCAAGAAATTATGCTTCTAGACGAGAACAACCGTATTTTGTCGCATGCGGATACAAACCGAATCGGACAAGACTTCCCCTATTCCAATTCGCTTGCGAAAAAAGGTTCCGATATCGCCAAAATTGATGGTAAAGACTATCTCATCTCGAGCGTGTACTGAAGACGAACGGATGGAGGCTTGTTTCCCTCATTCCCTACAACGCAGCTGTGTCCACCATTAATTCCATCTTTGAAAATGTATTTACGCTCCAGATTATTTCCTTTGTGCTCTTTCTGGGACTACTTATGGTCGCGATTCGAACCTTCACGAGACCGCTCGTTAAATTGGATAAGGTGGCAAGCTCTGTTCAAAAAGGCGAGCTGCACCTGCGCAGCTCCATCCGCGGTCAAGATGAAATCGGCCGGCTGGGCAAATCATTCGATCAAATGCTCGATCGCATCTCGGATATGATTATCGAAGTGACGCGGACACAGGCGCGCAAACGTAAAGCCGAACTGAATATGCTGCAAGCGCAGATCAATCCGCATTTTCTTTTCAACGTATTAAATTCGATTCGGATGAAAGTACTCGGTAAGGGAGACCGCGAGAGCGCGGAAATGATCGCCTCGCTCTCCAAGCTGCTGCGCATGACCATTCAAGATAAAGGACATATCCCCCTCCATGATGAGGTGGATATTATCATGGATTATATGAAGCTGATGAATATGCGGCAGAAAGAAAAGGTGGATATCCATATCGATATTGATGCGGATGTATTCTTGGAACGCGTGCCGCGCTTCTTCCTCCAGCCGATTATCGAAAATGCTTTAATTCATGGTTTGAATCAACAAGCAGGCACGATTAGTCTAAGTGCTCGTGCTGAACTGAATTTTATTGTAATTTCCATAGCAGATAACGGTCAGGGGATGGATGCAGCAACCCTTGAAAAGCTTAGAAGCAAGATGTCTGTGGATTCCGAGGAACTGCTTCTCACAGAAACGGAGATGGAGAAACACAAGGGCTTCTCCAGTATCGGCATTTCGAATGTTAATGAACGGATGAAGTTGGCTTTTGGCGATGCCTTCCGGATGCAGGTGGAAAGTGAGCTAGGTCAAGGTACGAAGGTAACGTTATTGATTCCCAAGCAAAAGGAGGGACATGAACATGTATAAAGTCATGCTCGTTGATGACGACTATCCGGTTCTCGAGCTGCTGTCAAATGCCATTGATTGGAACAAGCTAGACATGGAAGTGATGGGTTTGTTTGAGAATGGTGCTGTCGCGTTGGAAGCGGCACAGGCTGAGACCCCGGACATTATTGTAACGGATATCGGTATGCCTAGGATGAACGGATTGGAGCTGATTCGCGAGCTTAAGGATAAGCATCCGCGCATTCGCGTTGCTATTTTATCCTGTCATAACGAATTTCATTTTGCTCAGCAGGCCATGAAGCTGAATGTGCAGGATTATTTGCTCAAGGACACCCTTGATCCGGAAGATCTGCAGAAGCTGTTGAAGCAATTCCGAACCAGTTTGGATGAGGAGAAAGACACACTGGAGCAGCAGAGCCAACTCCGCCATCTGGTCGATCGCAATCGTGAGCAGCATAAGGAAAGCTTCCTGCGGGCGACGATACATGAGCCGCTGTTGAATGAGGGTGTTTGGTCTAGGGAGGCGGAAGCATTTGGTCTCCGTATTAGCGGCCGCAGTTGTTTGCCTGTTGCCTGTTATATTGATAGCCAGCGTATGGCGAGACAACGTTTTGTGAGCGACGATGTGCTTCGGTTCGCATTGAATAACATGTTGGAAGAAGTGCTGCATAGCGAAGAGCCGGAGGCCGTTCATTTTACCTATGATGTGCTTCGTTCGTTCATTTTCATTCCTTCAGTTAATGGCATTAAGACGAATCCCTATGACAGAGTGTTGCCGCTGCTTGCCAAGCTGCAATCTATGGTGGATAAAACACTCAAGATCCGCATTTCTTTTATGATTGGCAAAATAGGTATGAATCCAACGGATATTAAGCAGGAGCTGAATGGGCTTCTAGGCGCTTACGGACAGCGTTTCTATATGAAAGCCAAATCGATTGCGAAGAAAGAGCCAGTGATCTATTCCGAGCGGGATCTGTTTGCTGTTTACGATGAGGCTGTCAGCTCCTTGCGTGAGATGTTGATTGAGAGCAATCCAACCAAGGTGCAGCCGATGATCGAGCATTGGATGGCGTATTTGCGCACGAATTGTTTTCCGCCGGAAACCGTCAAAGATTGGATTCTCAAGCTTGTTTTGGATTTGAAGTTGAAGCTAAAGAGCATGCAGCTGTTTCGGAATCATTTTTCCGTAGAAGTCCTGCATAGGGAATTGCTGGAGATGGATACCCTAGAGGAAATGGGAGAGTGGATGGTACACTTCTTCACCTCGTTCTATATCGTCGCTGAAGAGGTGAAAGTGCTAAGTAAGCGTCCGGAAGTGCTGGATGCGTGCCAATATGTCTCTCTGCATTTGAATCGAAAGATTAGTTTGGATGAAGTGGCCGAGCAGCTCTTTTTGAACCCCAGTTATTTCAGTCGTTTGTTTAAAAAGGAAACCGGAGAAACCTTCATTGAGTATGTATCCCGCATGAAAGTGGCGCGTGCCAAAGAACTGCTGGATCAGACGAATATGTCCGTTGCGCGGATTTGTGAATCGCTTGGTTACGATAATCACAGTTATTTTATTAAAATGTTTAAAACGGTTGCGGGAGCTACCCCGCTTGAATATCGCGGCATCTCCGAAGGGAAGGATTACAGGATAGAAAAGTAAAAATAACGTCGATAGTAGTCAATATCACGTCATTATTACAGAGGGGCCTCTTGCTATAATGAGGTCAAGTAATGGCGTAAGCGCTTTAGAATAACGATAAACGGAGGGTCACTCATGAAAAAGAGATTATTAACAGGACTTGTTTGTGGAGTCGTTACAGTTGGCTTATTAGCGGGTTGCGGCGGTACGAAACCGGATGCAGCAGCAACGAATACAGCAACAGCTACTGCGGGAGCCAAGCCCGTAACACTTAAGTTTCATGCTTACGGAAGCGAATCTCAGCAAAACTGGAGTAAAATCATTGAAGGATTCCAAGCCAAATATCCAAACGTCAAGGTTGATCTGATTAACCTTAGCGAAAAAGGAGATACGCAAGAATATTCGAAAAAGCTTGATCTTGCGGCGGCCTCCGGTGAAGACATGGACGTAATGATGTTCAGTGAAGCAGGGATGTATGCACAGCGCGTAGCACTGGGCATGGTCGCTCCTTTGGACGATTATATTACGAAAGAAGGCTTTAAGGAGCCTGAAGAATATAAAGTAGACACGCAGCTGAACGGCAAGTATTATGCGCTTCCGGGTAAATTCAATCCTTGGTACGTCTTGTTGAATAAAGATAACCTTAAGGAAGCGGGTCTAGAAGTTCCTAAAGAATGGACTTGGGATCAATTCCGCGACTACGCGAAAAAGTTGACCAAAGGTGAGGGAGCTACGAAACGGTATGGTACGTATTTCCATGGACCTCAAGGCGGAGGCTGGTTAGAGTTTGCTCGTCTGGAAATGGCGAATCAAGCTGATGGCGCTGACTACTTGAAAACGGATGGAACGTCGAACCTAAGCAGTCCGCTGTTCAAAAAATCCATCGAGCTTCGTTACAACATGGAGAAAGTGGATAAATCATCCACACCTTACACGGATATGATTTCTCAAAAATTAAACTATCGTCCACAATTCTTCAACCAAAGCGCGAGCATGATCGTGATTGGCAGCTGGATGAATTCCGAAATTGGGGGTACAGATCAGTTCCCGCTTAACTTCAATGTCGCTGTTGCGCCATTCCCTAAAAATAACGCATCGGATCAAGGCGGCTACTCCATGGTAACAACGGACTTCTATTCGGTTTCCGCGAAAGCGAAACATCCGCAAGAAGCGTACAATTTCGTTCGTTACTTGTCTACAGATGGTTTACTTGTACAAGGTAAATACGTACCTTCATGGAGCAAAGTAAAAAATGAACAATTAAGTTCAATTGTTGATACTATTCTCAAAGGTACCAAAAATCCTGAAAAAGTCGACAAAGATTCTTTGATCGCGGTATTATCGAATGCTAAAGCTTCCAAACTGGTTCCTCCAACTTCTTATCAAGCCGACGTCTACAAAGTCATTAATGAAGAATACGAAAAATTGATTTTGGATAAAGAAGATCTGGATACAATGGTTAAAAATACGCAAGATCGTACGCAAAAATTAATCGACGGAGCTAAAAAATAAGCAAAGCGATCGTTAGACAAAAAAGCATACACTAGGTTATAGGGAGAACTTCGGTTCTCTCTATTTCTCCTTGTGAGACGTTAATCGGATACAAGCATTAGTAGGTTCCGATTGGAGAAGTTCTCTTTTCAATAATTACGATAGAGGTGAATCATGACCATTCCACAGAATTGGGCACAAGAAGCTTGGGACCAAACAACTGCTAAAATAGCTAGAACGAGTAAACGAATTGGTGACGGTTTCCCACACGCAAGTGTGAAAGGGGAATACAAGCTGGAGCCTGCTTATTGGTGGACGGCCGGCTTCTGGCCGGGGTTGCTTTGGCTCATTTATCGGGAAACCAAAGATGAACAGCTGAAGGTGTTAGCTGAATCCTGCGAGCAGCAGCTCGACCAAGTTATCACGGACTATTACCGCCTAGACCATGATATCGGCTTTATGTGGACGCTCACCAGCGTAGCTCGCTATAAGCTGCTCGGTGCCGAGGATTCTAAGCGCCGCGGGTTGCTAGCGGCCAACCTGCTTGCTGCACGTTTCAACGTGCAGGGCAATTTCATCCGTGCCTGGAACCCTTGGCACGAAGGAGAAGACAACGCCGGCTGGGCCATCATCGATTGCCTGATGAACCTGCCGCTGCTTCATTGGGCCTCCGCTACAACCGGAGACCCGCGTTATAGGCAGATCGCCACTCGGCATGCCGATATGGCGGTAGAGCATTTCATCCGCCCGGATGGCTCGGTCAATCACATCGTGATCTTCGACCCGGTTACGGGCGAGCAGCTTGAAGTGAACGGCGGTCAGGGGTTCGCGCCAACGTCCGCCTGGTCACGAGGTACAGCATGGGCCATCTACGGCATGGCGTTAAGCCATCTCTATACCGGAGATGAGAAGTACCTGCATGCCGCTAAGCGCGCTGCGCATTTCTTCATCGCCAACCTGCCGGAGGACGACGTTCCTCACTGGGACTTCCGTTTACCCGAAGGTATAACGGCTTACCGAGATTCTTCGGCGGGCGCCTGTGCCGCCTGTGGGCTTCTCCTGCTGGCTGAGCAGGTCGGAAAGCAGGAAGCTGCGCTCTACTGTCAAACCGGTGAACGTATCCTCTATTCCCTCTACAGCAACTATGGCGCTTGGGATTCAGAGACAGAGGAAGGTCTTATCCTGCATGGCACAAGCCATTATCCTGAGGGGAAAAATATCGACGTCCCGCTTATTTATGGCGACTATTATTTCGTAGAAGGCCTCTCTCGTTTATTGGGGCATGGAGAGCTTTTTTGGTAATAGAATTGCTATCTTTTTAGGAACAAGTTAGAACAAAACAATTACAATCTCCTTATGGTATGAGCTGTTAAGAATCCACGATTTTAAAGGGTTTTTAACGGTTATTAACCATAAGGTTTTTTTATGTAAAGAGGGATTCTATATGTACAAAATGAATCTTATGGGAGTATGATAATAAAGGTTTTATCAAGCTTGCTAGGAGAGAGGGAGTTGATTATTTGCATGGGTAGTCGAAATTCGGTAGAACCTGAGCCTGATAGTAGCATGGAGGAAGTCATGTTTAAAACCTCGTGCAATGCTCTCCCCAAACATAAGGTTTTCATGTGACTTCTTCCTAATTAATGGAGGAGATGAACCACATGGCCAAAAAAAATTATTTTCAATGGAAAAAAGAATATAAAGAAGCATCTACCATACAAGGATTCGATATCGAACTGAATCAAGAAAGCACCAAAAGGATTGACCGGCTGGTCGACCATTATGAAAAGAGCATCCTTACTCATTTAGACGAGGAGTACGTGAAGAAGACGAGATGGTCGGACAGAATTGCCGATCGTTTTGCTTTCTTTGGAGGCAGCTGGAGATTTATTATTTATTTTGCTATATTTTTGATCATTTGGATTGCTTGGAATACGATTCCGTTTACCCCTTTTCATTTTGATTCCGCACCATTTATCTTATTAAATTTGTGCTTATCCTTTGTTGCCGCCTTTCAAGCACCGGTCATTATGATGAGTCAGAATAGACAGGCTGCGCGGGACAAACATGAATCTATCATTGATTTTGCAATAAATTATAAAGCAGAGCAAGAAATTGACGATATGCAGAGCCATCTTCACCGAATCGAAAATGAACTATTAGAAGTAAAGAAGCTTCTTCTCGCTTGCACGCCGCAGAGAAATAATTCAGACAGTGTGGAATAGTTGTATCTTCACCACCTTAATGGTGGTTTTTTGTTGCAAGGGTGAGCAAACCAATTTTGTAGCTTACATAGACTAAATGATGGATCTGAGAAGAGGTAGCGTATGTTCAATGAGAACAGCAACTGAAAGAGATTTTCCAGCACCATAGTGGCAGCCTCTAGTTTTTTTGACGTCACAGGGCCTCGCCAATTCCAAGTGCAGCTCGCCATTGGCGCAACAACTGCTCACGATGCTGCGCAGCGAGATCAAAACGATAGGTGGCGAGGAGATTCTCCAGCTTCACGGGTGAGAGTAACAGGTTCACTGGAATATCCGGCGCTACGGGAAACGAAAAAGCTGTGTTCATATAATCGGTCTGAACCTCTTTGGATAACATGAAATCAACAAGCTGTTTGGCTGCTTTTGTATTGTTGCCGCCCTTCAGGATCGAGACAGCGCCGATCTCCCATCCGGCTTGCGGAGGTATGAACGAGCTGATGTTGTAGCCCGAGTTTTTGAATCGCAGCTGGTCGCCTAGGAAAGAGACGACGGTCGCGACTTCGCCTTCAGCCAAGCGCTGGGCGCTGGTAATGCCCGCAAACGTCGTCGAGGCGCTTTGCTTCTTCAGCGCCTGCATCAGGCTGATCGCCTGATCTTCGCCTCGCTGCTGGGCAAGTGAAGCGAGCAGCGTATACCCTGTCCCCGATGTCTCGGGATCGGGGATTTCAATCTTGCCCTTCAGCTCAGGCTGCAATAAATCCTCGTAACGCTGCGGCAGCGGCAAAGACGCCAGCAAAGGATCCTGCTGCCAGACTGTTTGATTGACGCCGATGGATAGCGCGCCCATGTACATGCCTGTCCAATAGCCATCGCTATCCTTGTATTTGCTAGGGATACTGCTAACGGCAGAAGATGAGTAGCGAAGGGATTTGCTTTTATTTTTCAGCTGCTCGTGCAGATCGGCCGGTCCGCCGAGCACGACGTCGATGCCCGTTTTGCCGAGTGTCAGCAGATGATAGCTCGCTTCCCCACTGGACATCCGAATGATTTCATACGGTTGATCCGTCTTTTTCTTAAACGTTTCCAGTAGAATGCGCCCTTCATCCTCCTGAAAGATGACATACACCTTAAGCGGCTGATTGCTCTTCTTCTCTCCGAGGAAGGTATAGCCCAGGAACAATACTACAACGCTGACAATGAACACGAGCAAACCTTTTTTCCACATGTGCCAAACCCTCCTGAACAGCCAAAAAAGGAAACCAAAGTTTCCCCTTTCAACATGCTTCTTCTATTTATGCCCTATCCGCTATTCTTGATTAAGTGAATCTTATCATCGGCTGCGCTAATAGTGACATTGCCTTGAAATCTCGTCAGACCGATGTCATAGGCATCAACAATCCATTCTTTCATGTTATCATCCAGTATAAAATACCGCTCCTTCTCACCAAGAAACATGGAAGATTTCACGAAGCCGCTTACTACAAATTCGCCGTCTTCGCTTGCATTAATCCGCATGGACTCGGGACGGATACTGAGCAGCACCTTATCTCCGGGCGTCACAGCTTCATCGATGGTCACGCTTGCTATACGACCACTTGTGCCATATTCCACAGTTGCTTTTCCATTTGCAGACTCTCGGACAACGGCATCTACGAAATTTGTTGTGCCGATAAAGTCGGCGACATACGGCGTACGAGGCTTGTAATAAATTTCGTGCGGTGTACCGTATTGATCAATGGCACCTTTATTGAAGACGACGATATAATCGGACATCGAGAGTGCTTCAAGCTGATCATGGGTAACATAGATGACCGTCAGTCCCAGCTCTTGTTGGATGCTTCTCAGCTCCACACGGACTTCTTCACGCAGCTTTGCATCTAAGTTACTGAGCGGCTCGTCGAGCAGAATGATCGGTGAATTCATTACTAGAGCCCGTGCCATGGCTACCCGCTGCTGCTGACCCCCGGACATTTCATGAGGATAGCGCTCCTCAAGGCCTGTTAGTTTCACTTTCGCCATCGCGGACTTCACGCGATCTTGTACTTCCGCTTCGGGGCGCTTCTGAATATCAAGCCCATACGCGACATTATCGAACACGGTCATATGGGGGAACAAAGCGTATTCTTGAAACACCATTGGTGTCCCGCGTTTATAAGGAGGCAGATCGTTGACGAGCTGTCCGTCGATCCATATCTCACCTTCATCAATCGTATAAAAACCTGCAATTGAGCGCAGCAGAGTTGTTTTGCCACATCCGCTTGGCCCAAGAAATGTAATGAATTTCCCACGTTCAATTTGTAGCTGAATCTGCTTGAGAACGTGATTATCTCCAAATACTTTACTGACATTTTTTAAATCTAACAATACTTGTGAACTCATGTTTTTCACTCCTTAGAGCTTTTCGTGAGAAAAGCTGGCATCGAAAGCATTACTGAGCTTTTCGTGAGAAAAGCTGACATCGAAAGCATTACTGAGCTTTTCGTCAGAAATCGAATATTTTGACCTTTGAGCGGAAAATGAGCTTCATTACGCCGAGCGTAGCGAGCGTAGTACCCATCAAACCAACGGCGACAGCGGCCGCCCAGTAATAAGTGCCCGTTTCTGCATAGTTGAAGATGGATACGGCGGCAACGACCCATTTGGGCGTAATGAGAAAGACGATCGTGCTTAAGGTATTCATATTTTTCATAAAGGCATAGACGAAATTCGCGACAATGGTCTTTTGCAGCATCGGGAATACGATGGTAGTCAGGGTGCGGCGGCTGTCTGCCCCAAGGTTCGTTGCGGCTTCTTCAATTGATTTATCTACCTGTTTGAAGGAAGCGGTGAGACCGCGATAACCGACCGGCATCTGCTTGAGCAACATCGCCACGATAATGAGAATAGCAGAGCCTTGCAGCATAATAGGTCCTGAGCTGAAAGCGACGATTAGGGCTAAACCAACGAACGTCCCTGGCAAAGCAATGGGCAGTACCGCAGTGAAATCCAGCAGTTTTTTGCCGGGAAAGGGCTTGCGCACGACCACATAGGCCAGCACCAAAGCGAAGCCAACAGCCAGAATTGAGCTGATAAGCGACAGCACCAAGCTGTTCAGTACAGCAGGGCTGGATGGATTGAACACAATTTTGAAAATATGATCCAGTGTAAAGGTATTGTCACGTCCGAAATTTTTCGTAAAGGCAAACAAAAGGGTGATGATGAACATGGATAAAATGAAGAGTGCCATAATGCTGTTAAAAATAAAGAGTAGGATATCCGTTTTGCGAGAGGTCATTACTCGCTTCAGGCCGGAAACGGGCTTGCCTGTAATGGTCGAGTAGGAACCTTTGGACAGCAATTTCCCCTGAATGACGAATACGAGCAAAGCAGGGATGACGAGAATAATGCCCATCACGGACGCGAGCCCCGGCTCATTATTAATAATTTCTCCGTAGATTTCAACAGCCAAAAGAGAATAATTTCCCCCTATCAGCTTGGGATTTCCGAAGTCGGCAAAGCAGTTGATTGCGACTAGCAAGAAGGCGTTAATGACGCCAGGTAGCGCTAATTTAAACGTAATGGTGCGGAAAAGCTTGAAGCCTCTTGCGCCTAGATTCTGGGCGGCGATTTCTAAATTAGGCGAAATGGACCGAAGGACGCCTGTAATCGTCATGTAGGCAAGAGGGAAATACGAAATGGTCTGCACGATCCAGAGACCAGGCAGCCCGTATAAATCCAACTCGACGTTAAACCATGCTTTCAGTGTTTGCGAGACCATGCCACCTCTTCCGAATAAGAGCAGGAACGCAAGGCCGGTCATGACTGAAGGCGCTAGAATCGGGAGGAAAGCGATAAAGCGGAAAAACTTTTTCCCCGCGATGTTGCTGTAATGAATGGAGTAGGCATAAATAAAGCCGCAAACGGTTGCCGTTAGAGCAGATAGAGATGAACTGACGACCGTATTCAGAAGGGCCGTACCATACCGACCTTTGCTAAAAAATGTGGTCCAATCGGTTGCTCCCGGCAGGGCAATCACGTAAATGAGCGGGTAAATGACGAAGAGACAGAGAACAGCGAAACTGATGAGCACAAGGATCAGCGATGATGGATCTTTCATCAGTTTGCTGATCGACGAGCCCATACCCTTTTTTTCTATGATCATAAGGGGCTCACGACCACCTTCCGAATTCATTGTGTAGGAGGGCATTGTTTAACACGACAGGCGTGCTTCAATGCCCTGTAAACGTTTGCTTTTATTTGAGGTTTTTCAGCGCATCTTGCAGCTCTTTACGCTGTTCGGCAGCTTTCCACAAGCTGTAGGTCGTGTTGTATTTGGTTGCTTTGATATCGATACCGCCTTTCGGAATCGGTACGGTTGGCTTCACAGAGCTGGCAAAGGCAGACTCTGTATATAGAAGTCCGGGTTCATTCGTCAGCATGTAATCCATCAGCTTTTTAGCGCCTGCGGTGTTAGCTCCGCCCTTGACGATCGCCAATCCACCGACTTCATAGCCTGCGGCTTCTGGTACGATACTGACAATCGGATTACCTTGATTTTTCATTTTTAGCTGATCACCGAGGAAGGTAATACCGATGGTATACTCGCCTTTGGCTGCCTTCTGAATCGGCTCGATGCCGGACTTCGGTCTTTCTTTGAGGTTCGGCAACAGCTTTGCCACATATTTCAGCATCTCATCTTTGCCCCAAACTTGTGCTAGGGATGCTACTGCGGTGTAGGCCGTACCGGATGTAGCTGGATCAGACATCCCGATCTCGCCTTTAAATTTGGGATCAAGCAGCTCTTGGAAGGTTTGCGGATAAGTGGCTGCGCCGTATTTCTCTTTCCAACGCTGCTCATTGATACCGATCGCAATCGGGTTTAAGTAAAATCCGGTCCAAAAGCCTTCTTTATCCTTCATATTGTCCGGAATATCTTTGGAATTCGGTGAAATGTAAGCTTCTAGTGAACCTGCCTTCTTTAGCACCTCGTGTGAATCTGCGGGACCGCCCATCAGGAAGTCGGCCTGAGGTTTACCCATCTCGTTTTGTACTCGGGTTACGGCTTCGCCGCTCGGAAGACGAAGTACATCGTAGTCGATACCCGTCTCTGCTTTAAATTTATCTAAGATTTTACGTGCTTCTTCTTCTTGGAAGATGGAGTAGACGGTAATTTTGCCCTTCGATTTGCCACCAAATACCCCAGACTTATACAGGAAAAACCCTGCCACCAATACGACAACAATGACCGATACGATCAAAACAGAGCTGTTACTTTTTTTTCTAGCCATTTCATCAACCATCCCCTCGACATGTTAGGAGGCATCACTTAATTTGAAATAGGCTTTATGGTTGGTTTCATCTAACAAATCGAAAACGACGAAGTAAGCGTTATCATAACGATCAACATGCAGCCAATGCTTGCGATTCGTCCCTTCATCGCTCAACTGCACGACAAAATGGGCGCTCGGCTGTTCAGCTGTAAATTCAAAATGGCTGAAATCAATAAGCCGGACAGCGGACCGCATTTGCAGCATAAGCGCGACTCGATCAGAGCTGGATAGCGTTGTCAGCAGACCATTTTGCAAACGGAATACTTGATGGTTTACGTTCTCGATAGCCGCACCTACCGTATCCGCAGTGAGGGTCTTGTCGATAAGCATACTTTGCAGCTTTCGAACCTCTGCACTGATTTCCAACGAATGGATGGACTCGGTCCCGAAGCGAAAGCCGCTGGTACCAATTTGGAAAGGAACATCCTCCTGATCCAAATAAGCGATAGAGCCCGTTAACAGCAAGCGTGAAGCGTTTGCACGATTGGACTGTTTGCCTGCGCTTAATAGACGTGAAAATGAAGCTTTCCAAGCTATCAGCTCTTTCGGATCCTCAATTGCAATCGTTCCGATCCCTGGATACGTCACATTCATGCGCATAGGAACACCGTCGAACATGTCGCGGTTGTTCGGATCCTTCGGTACGATCCGCACTTGATCCACCCCGATGCGAAACGCATAGGCAAAAATGCCGATCAACGTACATCCGATAACGATTTGTAACAAGATGAGACGCAACCATGAAAGCCCTTTCTTCTCCTCTTGCATGTAGATTACTCTCCTTTTATCTCAAAAAAATCGTTGATTTGTATCAATTTTGTAACAAAATTTGTGGGGGAATTGGCTCGGTCTGAAAAATGAGCTTCACTTCCGTTCCTCTTCCTTGATGACTTTGTACAGAGATGGTGCCCCCTTGCAGCTCCATAAATTGTTTGCAGAGCAGGAGACCAAGCCCATGGGAATGAGGAGAAATAGGACGGTGCTGCTTCTGTTCAGGAGGAAGGAACAACGCGATTGCTTCCTGTTCGTTTATGCCCTTACCGTTATCCGTAATGCGCACAGCGCATTGATAGTCATGCTGCTCTAAGCGAATATGCAAATGTGTGCACTCGCTATGTTTAATGGCATTGTCGATCACATTAAACAGTACCTGCTGGGTGCGCTTGGGATCGGCATAGACCTCACAAGGGTCGACATGCAAGGTCGTCGTGATTGATGATTTATGGAGCGTAGGCTCCAGGATGCGCATGCTATCGGTTAGGATGGCGGATAAATCGGTTCGCTCCAGTTGCACACGCCAAGCTTCATCGCCTTTGAGCGACGCTTGCAGCAGCTCTTCGACCATCTGCAAGAGACGTGTACTCTCCTTACGGATATACACATTGCATGTTCGAATATCATCGATACGCTCCATTTTGTCAATCAGATCGGAGAATCCGATGATGGAGGTGAGAGGTGTTTTGAGCTCATGGGTGACATTATCGTAAAATTTCTTTTGCTTGCCTTGTTCATAATGCAGCAGCTCAATATGCTCTTGCAGCGCCTCCGACATTTGGTTGAAATCATCGGCCAGCTCACGCACTTCGTCTTGACTGCGGACGACTATTTTTCGGCTGAAATCACCAATGGCGACCAGCTTCAGGGCTTGTTGGAGAGCGTGCAGCGGTTTCATTAGAAAGAAGGAGAACGAGTAGCTGGCGAGTAAGGCGATTAGCAGGCAGCCAAGGGCGACACCAATAAACCAGGAGCGCATCTCGGCCAGAGTTTGTTCATGTTGATTGAGATCGAGCAGATAGCGGAACCCACCTACAATTTTACCTTCATAACTGAAAGGCGAAGCATAAATGAGAACCTTGCCGCCCTCGCCTTCGGTAATGACCGTTGCCGTTTGTCCATCCAGCGCCGCTTCGATATCACTGCGTTTGATCAAATCTTCTTTATTACTGCTATCGCCAATGATCGTACCTTCCGAATCGAACAACTGAACTTGAAAATTGCTGTTCGACGCGAGATGGGAGGCGATAAGTGGGGCATAGGTGCCGGAAAAGAGCTGTTCGATGCTGATTTTCTTATCGTTAACGATTTTCAGGGCTTCAATGCGATGCAGAGAGTAGTATTGACTTAAGGTCTGGGTATCGCGTTCGATCATACTTTTGCTCAGCGTATAATTGACTACCACATACATAGCGGCGAGCAGCATGATGATCGTAATCGTGTGCTGGATGAACAGTTTATTGCGCAGTCTCATTGCTTAAACCTCCAGCTTGTAGCCTGTACCGTGAACCGTAGCAAGCACATGATCGTAGGGCTTCATTTTCTCGCGAAGACGGTTCACCATCATATCGACAGACCGCGTCTGTCCGTAGTATTCAAAACCCCATACTTGGTCTAAAATGTGCTCACGCGTAAAAACCTTTTTAGGATTTTTACTTAGCAGCCACAAGAGATCGAATTCCTTGCTTGTCGTTTTAATGAGTTTGCCAGCTACCTTCAGGGTGCGCTCGTTTTTATCCATTTCAATGACACCCACTTGCAGGATGTCTGTCTGCTGTAAAGAATCCGCTTTCATTCTTCGCATAACGGCTCGAATTCGCATAACGAGCTCACGCGTTTCAAAAGGCTTCGTCAAATAATCATCGGCCCCTAATTGGAAGCCCAATATTTTATCATTCATTTCATTTTTGGCTGTAAGTACGATGACGGGAATTTCTTTGTAGGCTTGCTGCAAGGTCTTGAGCAGCTCGAAACCGGATTGATCAGGCAGCATCAGATCCAGCAAAATTAAATCGATAGGGTTTGCAGCTAATTCCTCAAGACCGGCTGCAATTGTGCCAGCAACGGTTGGTTGAAAACCCTCCACCTCGAGGCTTAGTTTAAGCAGCATTTGGATGCTGGAATCGTCTTCAATGATTAATACATTCATAAGAAAAGTCCTTTCTACCTACCATTATGCTTTTAGCATTCGTCGTGTATGGAGGGAGTTCCTACACGGAAGTGTTAAGCTTCTACTTCTTTTAATACTACTCGTTCGTTTTGGGCGATAGCTACCTGCAAAATATGTCTATGGAAAAATAAGCAGCATGTGGTAACGATAACGCTGCTGTCAGCTAGACGCAAGCCCCAACAGCATCACTAGCTGCCACAGCTTCTGCAGTCCCATCCACCAACGCAAAAGCAAGTGCACAGCCTGCTGTAAGACTGTCGAATAACTTCTGAGAGTTTGGCCCCCGAAAGAGTTGTTCGACAGTATCTATTCCCAAAAGGAAGAAGGTTGACGATATTTTAATGTGGTTGGACTTCTTTTTGCACATGGTGTGTTTTATAATGAGAATTATTCTCATGGTAAGAGGGTGGAGGCATTGCTGCTCTGAACATCTGTGAACATGTGAAAGGCTGCCTTGCGGCAGCCCGTTATCCATGATTATTTAAAGGTTCTACTTGTATAAGCAGCTTATTTTAGCGTTGTTGAAGGATCCTTTGGCCATCCACAGGAATAGACGGTTGTGAAAGTGGCGTGGTATGTTGAAAGTCTGGCATGAAGGTTCGTGTCCCTTGCGATGTCATATCCCCCGGATAATGGGCAATCGAGTAGGCACTGAGCCCAATAGCTGCTAGCAAGATCGTTACAAGTAGGATTTTGTGCTTGTGAAGTTGAAAATAGGACATACGCGTTCTCCTTTCTGAGACCGTGCTCTTGCTCCCGATTATGAGGGGAGGACCTGAAATAGAGCTTAGCGAGAACTGAACGTTCACTGAAAGGCCACATTTTTTGAAGAGAAAAGGAGAGACTTTTAGGTTGGAAAAGGGGTTCATAGATAGCTAAGATTGGCAATAATTCCGTTAGTACGCTAAATATTGCATTTTACAAAAAGCGCCCTGGAACTTATGATGATCTAGTTACGTGATATTTCTTCTCGTATAACGGGAACTTTTATTCGAACTCAACGTAGTACAACAAGACACGAAACAAAAAAGTTCCGAACGCATCGGGAAGAAGGAGTTTTATTAGAATGACTCATGAGGACAAAGGTGGGTGGCGATCCGACATCGCACCTTACGAAAGACCACATATTAAGCACAGTGTGTGGCAGATAATCAATACGCTGGTGCCATTTTTCATTCTCTGGTATTTCGCCAATTTGAGTCTATCGGTATCTATTTGGCTTACACTTGCTTTAGATGTGATCGCGGCAGGATTTTTAATCCGGATTTTTATTATTTTTCATGACTGTTGTCACAAATCTTTTTTCAAAAATAAGGTCGCCAATGAAATTGTGGGGACGATAACTGGCATCTTAACTTGTGTGCCGTATCATCAATGGCGCCATACTCACTCGGTTCATCACGCTTCAAGCGGAAATTTGGATCGCAGAGGGGTAGGTGACATCTGGACGTTAACGGTAGATGAATATATATCCTTACCACCACTTAAAAAGCTCGTGTATCGGTTGTATCGCAATCCGTTCGTTATGTTTATCATAGGACCGATTTATATTTTCCTTATCGATTACCGTTTTAACCGTAAAAAAGCAAACACCAAAGAGCGTATCAACACGTATATTACGAATTTCGGTATTATCGGAGGTTCTGCACTGCTTTGTTGGTTAATTGGTTGGCAGTCTTTCCTTCTGGTTCAAGGTCCGATGTTCCTCGTTTCGGGAGCTGCGGGTATCTGGCTTTTCTATGTACAGCATCAATTTGAGGAATCGTATTATGAGAATGAAAAAGAATGGGATTATGTGAAAGCAGCGATGCACGGAAGTTCATTCTACAAGCTGCCCAAAGTTCTTCACTGGATAACGGGGAATATCGGTTTTCATCATATTCATCACTTGAGCCCTCGCGTTCCTAATTATTATTTGGAGAAAGCTCATAATAAAAACGAAGTTTTGCGAGATGTGCAAACCATTACGTTATGGACAAGTCTCAAATCGCTTCAATTCCATATCTGGGATGAAGATGCCAAAAAATTTATAGGTTTTAAGGATTTGAAACGTTTTGTTGCTAACAGAGTCGTGAAGCCCGTGGAAGTTGAGTAAACGGTTACAGCTGTCGCCCCCAGTAGTTATGGCTACTGAGGCCGGCAGCTTTTTTATTTTTACCAAACTTAAACTTGTGAATGGGCGACGACGTCCTCACTAAATGGACATACGACGTCAAAAGTGAACAGGTGTTTATTATATGCAAGTTTTAAAAGATGACTTGAAAAACAGCATTCGTCAAGCCGCGTTATCGGAGTTCAAGCAGCATGGGTATGTTAAAGCATCGATGCACCTTATTGCGGATTCCGCAGGCAAGTAAGACGAATGAATAGGCAAGCGGACTCAGCAGCCGTTATTTGCTGTTTATCCCTGGCCATGCGCCTGCTTCCGGACATAGGTTCCGTTAAGGGCAGTGAATTCTTAGATATCGGCCCCTTATCGCTCGAATAACGGCGTTGATGTCCGCTAAGTTCCCAATCGGCCCACTCAAGACCACAATAACGGCTCCACGGTCCATTCATCAGTCCTTCATCGTTCCATTCATCGCCTCGGCCCTCCTTCACCCTCTATCCTTTCGTCAAGCGCCGATTTCGATGTTAAGCCTTCAAGTCAGTCCTCATTTTTTGTCTCAATAAGGAACGACTGTTTACTAACGGAATTTGGAGAGGAACCACAGAAATGAAACAAATTA
This sequence comes from Paenibacillus sp. N3.4, assembly GCF_008017805.1. Lineage (GTDB taxonomy): Bacteria > Bacillota > Bacilli > Paenibacillales > NBRC-103111 > Paenibacillus_E. The sequence goes on from NZ_VRTT01000034.1 coordinate 30,584, forward strand.
TTAAATGGTGCGCCGGACCATCGTCGCCTTATGGTTGGTAGCCACTATCCTATTGAGCGTATTTCAGCCCAATTTTTTTGCAGCCGGTGCTGCTTCCGGCATTGCTGGCCATGTCGGAAGCGCTGCGTGCGAAGCACAAGCCGGCTAAGCAGATTGTCTACGGAGAATAGAAAGATGCAGCCCTTCATCAGGGATCCAAATCGGATCGATGAAGGGCATTTTTTTCATCTAAAATCATAAGCAAGCTAAAGGCATTTCATCGCCCGATATCAAGAAATTCTCACAAACCTATAAAAACTAAACATCATACCTATATTTCGCACATTGTAAGGGCTACCAGTATGGAGGCATAATAAAGACATCAAATAACGAGGGGGATTCACATTGATAAAAAAATACAAAGCACTTCAGATGGTCACAGTAGGCGCAGTTGCTCTTAGCTTAACAGCTTGCGGTGCAGGCGGCAGCAAGCCAACCAGCACACCGGATCCTAAAGCGGCCGCAACAGCAACACCAAGCGAGACCGTACAACCTAAGAAACAAGAAAACATAACGATTACGTTCCAAAATATATATCCAGATCCAACAGATCCGAAGAACGGCATGCTGAAGAAAATCGTTGCTGATTATCAAGGGAAAAATCCAAATATCAAAATCGAGCTTGATTCCTTGAACACAGACCAACAAAAGTTGAAGCTCAAAACACAAGCTGCTTCCAAAGAAGTTCCGGATATCACAATCGTGAATCCATCCGCACAAATGAAGCCTTTCGTTGATGCAGGCCTATTCGCGCCATTAAATGATATGGTTGAGCAAAACGGACTCAAAGGAACTTTCCAAGATGGAATCCTAGACTTCTACACATTCAATAAGAACATTTACGCACTTCCAGATGGCAACAACATCGGTGTTGTGTACTATAACAAAGATTTGTTCAAGCAAGCTGGCGTTGAAGTGCCGAAAACGTTCGAAGAGATGATAGCAGCGGTTAAAACCATGAAAGGCAAAGGCATTCAACCGATGGTTATCGGTGAAAAAGACTCGTGGACAGGTTCCTTCTTGTTCATGAACATCTTGCTTCGCACCAACGGTGGACCTGGCTTCCTGCAATCCGTTGTTGATGGTAAGAAAACTTTCGCAGATCCTGCATTTACAGATGCAGTAAGCAGCTTTGAAGATTTGATTCAAGCCGGCGCGTTCCAAGAAGGCGCAACATCCTTTGACTACAACGCAGGTGAAAACTTGTTCAAAACAGGTAAAGCAGCTATGTACTACATGGGCAGCTGGGCAACTGGCGGTATTGAAACTTCTTCCGTTAACGGTAAAGTGGGCGTATTCAAATTCCCGACTGTTAAAGGCAAAGGTAACCCAGACGAATTCATGCTTGCTCCAGGCAGCGCATTCGCGATCTCTGCAAACAGCAAACATTTGAAAGAAACTAAAGATTTCTTGAACTACTTCATGTTGAACTACCCGAAAGAAGCTTTCGCAGTTAAAGGCGCAGTTGGTGTTGCACAGAAAGTGGATGGCGACTTCAAAGCTGCCGGATACTCCGATATGGCGATGGAAGTACTTGGCTTGTTCAAACAAGTTAAAGGCGGCGACATTGCATTTGATAACACAATGAACCCAGGAACAGCACAAGGTCACTTAACAAGCATTCAAAACCTATTCGTTCAGAAGAAAGATCCTGCTGAAGTAGGTAAAGAACACCAAACAGCTTACGACACGAATAAAAAATAATGAATTAGCAGCCAAATCGGAATTTATCCTTAAGCGCCGTGAGTGGCACTGAGGGTAAGTTCCGAATTGGTTATTATCCGCATGAAGGAGGCGAGCCAAGTGAATGTGTTAAGAGTCTCCAAATGGACGATTGCCATGTTTGTACTGCCGTGTTTAATTATCTATGTCAGCCTTGTTTTCGTTCCTATTCTCGTATCGCTTTATAGCGGACTACTAGATTGGAATGGAATTGGCGATTCGACATTCGTCGGTTTGAAAAATTTTCACACCCTGCTTTTCGCTGATCCCGTGTTCTGGCCATCTGTGCGCCGCACGCTGATGTTTGCCGTGTTTTCTATGTCTGAAATTCCTATCGCATTAGGAGTCGCTATTCTGTTGAATCGTTTTATCAAAAAACCGAATTTTCTCGTTTCCAGTTACTTTTTACCGGTCATTCTTTCTGTTGTTATCATCGGTCAATTATGGAAAACCATATATAACCCTGCCGCTATGGGGGGCATGCTGAATCAAGTGCTGGATATGCTGAACTTGCATAGCTGGACTAGATCATGGCTGACAGAACCAAAGATTGCGATGTACTCCCTTTATTTTGTGGCTCTTTGGCAGTACTTGGGCTATCATACGCTGATCCAGTTTACCGGAATTCAGAATATCCCTGCTGATATCTATGAAGCGGCCCGAATCGATGGTGCCGAGGGGCTTAAAGCCGATTGGCACATTACCTTCCCTATGAACATTCCGATTTTCAAAATATCGATCGTCCTTGCCTTCATTGGCTCGCTGCAAGCGTTTGACATGGTCATGGTTATGACAGCAGGTGGACCAGCTCATGCCACGGACGTCATTTCCACACATATGTACAACATGTCATTCCTCTCCATGAAATACGGATATGGAAGTGCGATTGCAGCTTTCTTGGTAGGCGTTTGTTTAATCGCAACGATTATTATTAATTACGTATTCAATCGACTAGAAAGAAGATTTTCATGAAGGAGGAGAGTGTCGCCATGCAAGCAACAACAGGTATAACTTCGGTGAAACCTATCACCACAGTGAGACGCAAACGCCTCTCCGTCGCCAAAGTCATCGTGATTATTTTGCTTTCCGCGCTAGTAGTTACACAAGTATATCCGCTGCTTTGGTTATTCATTTACTCGCTAAAAACCAATGAGGAGATTTTGTCCGGTAAATTTTTCGCCTTACCGCACGTCCTTCAATGGAAAAATTTTAGCGATGCCATCAAAGCGGGACATTATTTTCAATATCTAAAAAACAGTCTTTTCGTGACTTCGGTAACCATGGCGTGCGTTCTTTTGCTAAGTTCACTAGCATCATTCGCCATTAGTCGATTTCGCTGGAAATACGGACAGCTGGTCATGGTCATCTTCCTCATCGGGATGATGGTGCCGCTGCAGGCGACCTTGCTGCCGCTCATGATTATTTTCAAAAATTTACACGCGCTCAACACGCATATCTCAATTATTCTTCCCTATATCGCGTTCCAGACGCCTATAGCCGTTTTTATTCTAAGTGGATTTATGAAGTCCATTCCGAGTGAGATTGAAGAGTCAGCGGTTATGGATGGAGCAGGCGTGTTTCGAATATTTGGAAGCATCATCTTGCCAATTTCGATTCCTCCAATGATGACCGTTTGTATTCTGACCTTCATCAGCATATGGAATGAGTACATTTTGGCTGCAACCTTCATATCGTCCGAGCGGCTGAAGACGCTGCCTTTTGGGGTAAACAGCTTCGTCAGTCAATACTCCGTGAACTATGGAGCCATCGGTGCATTTCTTGTACTCGGCGCTCTGCCGGTCATTCTGATTTACTTTTTATTAGCTGATAAAATTACAAAAGGTATGGTAGCGGGAGCGGTGAAAGGTTAATTTCACCCCTCTCTTTTTGCCGTTCACAGGCTTGTGGTAGAATGGAATGCAGGACTTAACGAAGGAGGATTGACGACAACATGACTCGGGGTCTGCATTCTATTCATAATCGTTTATTTCTTTTGTTTATCTCTTGCATGCTTGTTCTCGTACTGCTTGTAAGCATCCTCTACTATCAGAAGACTACAGAAATAATCCATAGCAAAATTAGTGATTTAGCGGAGAAAAATATTTCTCAAACCGTAGGGCTGTTTGACTTACTGCTGCAAGGCTATGATAGCGTCAGCAAGTCGTTGAACAGCAATTATGAGCTGCTCCGCTTGATTGAAGACCGTGAAGCGAACAAGGATCTAGCTCTTAGCATAATTAATGAACGCTCCATCACAAACATGCTGGGTGCTGTGTATTATTCGCGGGATGACATCGTAGGTATTCATGTCATTACAAATGGGGGCAAAAACTATAACTACGAGCGCCGTTTCGCCGGTGTTTTCGATGCTAACTATTCATCGTCTGATTGGTACCAGAAGCTGTCCACTTCCTCCGGTGAAATGATATGGCTTGGCTTGTTCCAAGGCTCGGTCATTAACCGTTTCCAGGAAGAGCAGCTTTTCGTCTTCGGACGCAAGCTATATGACTTAACGGACCACCGGATGATTGGGGTCATGCTGATAGAGGCAAATCCGCAGCCGATTCTCGCGGCACTTTCGAACGTAACGATAAGTCCAAACAGTCGAGTCTACATTGTGGACAAAGAAGATCGAATGATTGCTTCAACTGAAAAAGACAAAGTAAAACCGCCTTCCTTCAGCGGGCTTCCGCGTCCTCAGAACAGCGAGGTTATCGTTGATAACCGGACAGACCAACTCATCGTTGCCGCGAAAGCGAAGATGTCGGAATGGACCGTTCTCGGGTTAACCCCCAAAGGGGACATTAACGCCGAGGTTGTGAAAACCAGGGAGTACTTGTATGTCGTTATCGTCGTACTTGTTATTTTGTCCACTGTGCTGGCTACCATCATTTCTCGCAACATTGCTTCACCGCTAAAGCTCCTCATTCGTGAGATGAAACAGGTCGAGATGGGGAACTTCAAGGGCTCTGTAACGGTCAAGTCGTTCGAAGAAATCAACTCGTTAGTCTCATCCTTCAACCGCATGGTGAATCGAATGGATGAATTGATTGAGCGGATAACGCTATCTTCCATCAGTGAGAAAAACGCAGAGCTGCAGGCGCTCCAATCCCAGGTTAATCCTCATTTTTTGTATAACACCCTAGATATGATTTATTGGATGCTTGATGAACGGGAGAACGACCGGCTGGGCAGGGTTATATTGGCTTTATCTCATATGTTCCGCTACAGCAGTGATTGGGAAGAAGCTTCGAAGACAACACTGAGACAAGAACTGGACCAGATGCGTCATTATATGACGATTATCGAAAGCAGGCTAGAGGGCAGGGTAAGCACGGAGATCGACATTGCGCCGGAATGGCTCGATGTGAGCTTGCCCAAGATGACGCTTCAGCCGATTATTGAGAATGCTGTTAAATATGGTCTGGAGCCGCTTAATCAGCACGGTAAGCTTCATGTTTCCACAGAAGTAAGAGAGCAAGAACTGCTTATTGTGATCCAGGATAATGGTGTAGGGATAGACGCTGACACTCTGGAACAAATGCAGGCGATGTTGGCGGATGATTCGACCGCTATGATGCAGCAATCGAATTATACGGACGGTAAGTATAGTGCAAGTACTTCTACTCCAACGAATAGCTCTACATCCAAAAAAGCAAGAAGAGGAATTGGACTTACCAATGTTCATCGCCGTGTGGCTCTGATGTTCGGAGATGCTTATGGCCTCAGGGTGCATAGTAAACAAGGGGAAGGCACAACGGTTATCATTGCGATGCCACTTCCTAGAAAAGGTGGATAAAGTCATGGATATTTTGATCGTTGATGATGAAACAGTTATTCGCGAAGGTATTCAGAGGACCCTGCAAAATAGGTTTCCCGAACACCACATTCATCTGGCGGCCAATGCGGAACAAGCTATCACTATGCTGCGCGGCCATCACATTCATATTGTGCTTACTGATATTTTAATGCCGGGGATGACCGGACTTGAGCTCATGAACATGTCTAGGGGTCGCCATCCGCATGTAAAGTGGGTCGTCATATCCGCTTATTCGGAGTTCGTCTATGCACAAGAGGCCGTTCGGCTGGGAGCGAAAGATTATTTGCTTAAGCCCATTGGCAAGGAAGTTCTTGCCGAGATGATTGGTAAATTGAGTGAGGAAATCGCTCGCGAGACAGAGTTGACGGAAGAAACTGATCTGTTGAAAATGAATCGCAGATACTTGCAAGAGGCAGTATTCCAACGTTGGGCGCTAGGCCTGGACATCGGTCGTATTGACATGACGCCGTTCATGGAGCAGCATCCTTATTTCAATCTGATTATGGTGAAAATGGAAAGCGACAAAGTTGTTCATCTTGAGAATTTTATAATTGAGAACGTGCTTCAGGAGCTTATTAAACAATATGGCAAAGGATTTGTAACCGTGCATGATAGCAAGAGTCTATTAGGGCTGGTTACACTTTCTGAAAGTGGAAGCTTAACGCTGCTCATTGATGAACTGCGGAGCCATCTTGTTAAATATTTAAAGGTACCATTTCAAATCATGAGCACTGAGCGCATTGAACAGTTCCAGTCTGTGCCTTCCGAGGTTCAGCGAATGAGGCAAGCCGCCATCACACAGGTTTACGAGCATTACGCTAGCGGCAGTGACCGCTCTATCGAAGTCGCGCTGCAATATATCCGCACACACTATCACGCAGATTTGTCACTGGAGAAAGTGGCCGCTATCGTCTACTTGAATCCTGTCTATTTCAGCCAGCTTTTCAAGCAGAAGACGGGACAAGGATTCAAAGAATACGTCATCCATCTGCGGTTGGAGCAAGCTAAGCAACTGCTTATGAATCCCAAACTGAAGCTTGCAGAAGTTGCAGAACGCATTGGCTACCAAGACATGCGCCATTTCTCGCAAGTGTTTCGTAAGAAGTACGCCGTCACGCCTTCGGAATACCGTCAGGAGCAGCAGTTGAGCATCACGGATAAATGTTAGTCAGTTTTTTTGATAACCTTGTTTAAAACTAAATATAAGAAATTACTTAAGAGGTCGCCTATTGGCGACTCTTAGTCATACTAGAGAATCCCAAAACCTAGCTCTCTACAGCCGTAGTTTGTTTCTTGTTTAGGGAGGGAAGCACGAGCCCAAAGTAGCAACCGGCACCGAGCAAGCACACGCCAAGTGCGTAGTAAAGCATATTCACGGATAGCCAGGCAGGGAAAGCAATGGCGATGAGGCCTAACGCAGCAGAGTGGGCCATCATCATAAGCGGATCCATCCAGGCCGTTACGCGGCCCATCTGGGTGGGGAGGACGATTTCCGGTATCCAACCGCCAATGACAACATTGACAGGGGCAAGCGCACAGCCAATAAGCGCTACAAGCGTAAGGAACAGCCAAATGTGGCTAAGCGTGCCTAGCACCATGGTCAGAACGCCAACCAGCAGTAATCCGCTGATAAGTATGTTCATCTTGCCGAACTGCTTTACTAATGTAGCAGCTAAGGCGCTGCCTATGAGGAAACCGATTCCTAAGCATATGGTTAACAAGGAGGCGTAGGTTTGGTAATGATCAGGGCTTAGCTTGTATTTCATCGTAAAGATAGGAAGCACAGCGAATCCGCCGTTGACGAAGCCGAGCACAACAAATCCACTAATCATTGCTTTCAGCAGCTTGTGTTCCTTGATATATCGTAGCCCTTCCCGAAAGTCGGTGAAGATTAGGCTGAAGTTGATGTCTTTTAGCTGGGTGCGACCATTCGGCAGCCGCACTTCTTGAGGAAATCGGCAAAGCGCCACAAGCGTCCCTGAGATGAGGAAGCTAACCCCATCGATGATGATGGCTGCTTCAATGCCCAGATACTGATAAGCGGCTGCGCCGAGCCCCATCCCAAAGAGCATGAATAGACCCATTAGCGTCTGATTGAGGCCAGCGGCTTGCACATACTGATCAGGCTCCATGATGCCTTGTAGCAAACAAGACTCTGCAGGCGCAAAGAAGCGGGCTACCGCACTGCGCAAGAACAAAATAGCGAATGCGGCTATAAGCCAATTACTGTGAACGCTAAGCAAAAGCAATACAGTAAGACCTGCTCGAATCCAGTCGCTGTTCGCCGCGATTCGCTTGCGATCCAAGCGGTCGGCAATCACGCCGACGAATAAAAAAACCGCGAGCGTTGGCAGGGCGTACATAAGCTCGGCGATCGTCGCATAGAAGGGCTGCGAGCCGAAACGGTCAAGCAAGTAAAAAGCGAACGCCATGTTGCCAACAACGGTACCAAGCTGGGAGGCGAAGTTGGCGAGAAAAAGTCGGGTGAAAGAAGCGTTGCGAAATAAGCTCATCATAGGCACACACTCCGATTTATGGATGGACAACGCCCAACAGCTGTTTGCTGTAAGCGATTAGTGCATCGATTTGATTTTCCACTTCGGCTTGCTCATGACCTACGGCTAACGTATGCGTGAGAATACCGTCTAATTGGGCAGCGATAATTTTCGCAATAAGCGGCACCGATAGCGTTGGCTTGAACTCCCCTCGTTCAATTCCTTTCTCAATCAGAGTGGTGAAGATCCCGAAACCGCTGGCGTATCTGCCTGCTAGCTGTGCCTTTCGTTCTTCGCTGCGCCAACCTGAAATGAAATACTCGTACATGACTGAAGCCATGCTGCTGGAACTTTCCGCGAGATCCTCTTTTTGCTGATCCAATAAAGCAGCGACGGTCTCCCACATGCTGGATGATTGAGCAAGCTGATTTTCCACCTGCTTGGTATTGTCCGCATCCATTCTTTCAACAATGGCCGCGAAGATTTCTTCTTTCGATGAAAAATAAAGATAAATCCATCCACGGCTCATCTCCGCCTCTTCTACGAAATCCTTCATTGTTGCAGACTCATAGCCTTTACGGATAAATACACGCTCCGCTGCATCCAGCAACTGTCGTCTACGTTGTTCTTTATGCTCATCGGATACCTTTGGGGACATCATCTTTCTCCTCTATATATGAATATAAATGAATCATGTGTCATTTATTATACTGACACACGATTCATTTTACAACTGATTTTGGAAAAAAAGGCGAGTGTGTTAAAATAAAAGTTATTCAGCAAATTTCAACAAAAAATAAATATTCCATTTTAACGGAGGCAGGCACAGTGGCATTCCATATCAAGCTGAAAGAGCTGCGGCAGCAGCAAAACCTTACTCTCCGTAAGCTCGGTGAGAAAGCTGGAGTCAGTTATTCCATTTTAAACTCGATCGAGAATGGTCGAATTACGCCGTCGGAAGATGTCGTTATAGCGCTATCCATCGCACTAAAAGTTGCGGACAGGGAAGAGCTGCTAGCCTTAGTAAGAAATCCCTCTTAGGATAAATTGCATTACCGTTTATTGTGTGGTAAAGTAATAATAGTTCTTAAAGATTTAACCTGAATTGCGTATTGCAAAGGGTTGTCATTTAAGTGATGAAACCTTTTCCAATGTGTAATTTTTTTGTTCGAAACAAGAAAAAAGACATGTTAATAAAACTTTGGAGGTATTACCCATGGCAGTAGGAACAGTTAAATGGTTTAACGCAGAAAAAGGATTTGGATTTATCGAAGTTGAAGGTGGAAACGATGTATTCGTACATTTCTCCGCAATCACTGGCGAAGGTTTCAAATCTTTGGACGAAGGCCAACGCGTTGAGTTCAACGTAGTTCAAGGCAACCGCGGACCACAAGCTGAGAACGTTGTAAAACTGTAAGCTTCAGCTTGCACATATAGCATTCTCGAAGAACGACCCTCAACTTAGGTTAAGGGTCGTTCTTTTTTGCGTTTATTTAACCCGGATAAGGGTTTTTTACTGCCTTAACTGTGTAAGTGTCGTTTTTGGAAGAGAGGACGAAATCCGGTTTGCCGTGTTTGCGTTCTTGACGATGACCCTCCAGATGAGGCTCGCTCAGCTCCCATTGTTTCCATAATCTTTCGTTTTCCCAACGAATCATCACGATAATTTCTTCCTCGCCTTTGCGGGCTTGCTTGACCATAACGCTTAGATCGACGAACCCTTCCGCTTTCTCGACGGCTGCTTCTGCTGTGAACCGTTGGACCACCTGATCTGAAAAGCCTTCTTTCACAACAATAGATAACATTTCTATTAGCATCAAGGATAAGACTCCTTTCTTGAATAAACATAATTCTCATTCTATTGATATTCATTCTCACTGTCAATTTCATCTCCAATTTGAATTTGTTGGAATGGTGGTTTACAAAAGCATTTATTCGAAGGTAGAGTATTCATATGAGGAAAGTGAGAACGTCAAGGAGAGTCGGGTACACGTGGCAATCAAGGATATCGAAATGTTCAAAGGATTTTCTAACTTGGAATTAGCCAAGCTTTTAGGCAAATTAGAAAAAATAGAGATGCCTGTCGGATCTTCCTTGTTCGAGCAAGGAGAGTTCGGGGACAGCATGTATCTGATCAAAACCGGGAAAATTGAATTATTTTCTAAGACTCAAGAAGGAACTCATCAGTCGCTTGCCTTTTTATATGAAGGGGATACGTTGGGTGAGATGGCGTTGTTAACGGACGAGCCCCGCTCGGCCACGGCTGTTGCGGCTGTTGATAGCGTTTTATATCATATTGATCGAGAAACATTTGATCGCTTGATCGTGGAGCAGGGGCAGATTTCCGCGTATTTTATTCGGCTTCTCTCCCAACGGTTAGTCATGACGAATGAACGATTGCAAGCATCCAAGGAAGCGAAAGCGCATTGGCTGGAGAAGGAATTGGAACAACTGCCGAAGCCGTTGGTAAAGTTCCTGTTTTGGCTTGCTTGTTTGCCGCGAGTGAATGACGCATTAATTACCTATGCGTTTCAATTTGATTTTGATGAGAACGTGAAAGCTTACCCTATTCTGCAACAGTTCATACATATAGATGACACTAAAGCGCCATGGCTGCAGTTACGAGCCGAGTTTGCACAGGAGCTTCGAAACATCTTTCCAAGGCACTATGCATACGTGGATCAACAGGCATGGGCAGAAGAGGCCGCAGCCTTCTATGAGGCGCAAGAAGAATGGTCATCTGTGGTGGATATTTATGCATCCCGAGGCGAGTGGGGGAGGGTGCTTGACGTGGTGGAGCGCGCAGAAGGCGCTCTACCGGAGTCTGATCCGCGGCTGCAAGAGATCGGCCATGCGCTTCGGCGCTGTCCGGAGGCGCTGCTGGTTGAAAGCTATGAGATTTTGATGTTCTATGTCCGCTACTGTGTGGAACACGCACCGGAAGCGGGCTTGTCGGTTATCGAGGCTACGCTGGATAAGCAAGGGGCCGTCTATGCTGCGCAGCAGCTCGTCACCATCTACGAGTGGGGAGCCGATCTGTGCCACAAGCTCGAGCGTAAGCAGCTGGCTCTGGAATATTTGCAGCTGGCGGAAGCAACCGCGTTGTCGCAATCGGGGTCTTCACAGCCGCAGCGCAGCGAAGAGCGAATCTATGGTCTGGCCAAGCAGATGCTGGCCAGACGCAAGAGCCAGCTCCTCGCCGAGAAGGCGGGAAGGCTTGGGCAGCGCAGCCGCTTGCTTGGCTTCGCGGCGGTCATTCTTGCCGTGCTGTCCATGCTCGGCTTTCACTATGTCGAGCCAGTCGCCGGCTTGTCGCGGCACGGCATGGACTTCATCGGGATCGGCCTCGCGGCCGTGATCCTGTGGATCGTCAACATCATGCCCGACTACATTGTCGCGCTGGGCATGGTCATGCTCTGGGTGCTCGGCGGATTAGTCGAGCCGCAGGTTGCTTTGTCGGGCTTCGCCTCCCCGACCTGGCTGTACATGATCTTCATCATGGCAATGAGCGCTGTCATTACGAAATCCGGCTTTCTCTATCGCTTCTCGCTGCATGCGTTGAAACGGTTCCCCTCTCATTATCGGGGACAACTCTGGGGCATCGTGGCCGGCGGGATCATCCTGAATCCGATGATTCCCTCCTCTTCAGCCAAAGTATCGCTTGGCGTTCCGATTGCTCAAACGCTATCCGAATCGATGGGATTCGGGGCACGCAGTCATGGAGCGGCAGGGCTAGGGTTAGCAGCTATGATTTTTTATGGGTTTACGGCACCGTTCGTACTGACAGGCTCTTACACGAATGTACTGGCATACGGTCTTGTTGCTTTATCAGCACCGATTTCATGGGTACAGTGGTTTTTTTACGCACTACCAGGATTTCTTATATTTAGCGGTGTTCTGCTAGCTATCCTATTTATGATGTTCCGAAATACATCGGCAGCCAAGCCGATTTCCAGTGAAGTGTTGAACGAGCAGCTTCGTTTGCTCGGGCCATTATCGCGTGAAGAGCGTATTGCTGTGTCAACCGTGCTGGGCTGCATAATCATGATGGTGCTTCAGCCCTTGCACGGTATCGATAGCGCGTGGATCATGCTCGTTGGTTTTGCCGTGCTTGTTATTAGCGGCGTGTTGGATCGGCCTACGATGGCCAGTGGCATCGATTGGACGTTTTTGCTCTTTCTGGGTGTGGCCTTTAGTTTCTCGGCAGCCACCAATGAGCTCGGTCTTGTTGAGGCATTATCCGCCTTTCTTGGTGAACATATGGGTATCTTCATTTCGTCACCTTATTATTTCCTGGCAGCGGTTATTGTGCTGTCGTTCGTGGTGACGCTCATCGTCAGAGATGACCCGGCAGTTATCTTACTCGTAACGGCTCTGCTCCCACTCGCGCAGAAGGTTGGCATTCATCCATGGATCCTTGTCTTCGTGGTGCTGTTATCCACTGATCCCTTCTTCTTCGCTTATCAATCGCCGACTTACCTGACAGCTTACTATAGCTCGGAAGGGAAATCCTTTAGTCATAGGCAAGGCCAGAAGATTGCGCTTGGCTACGGCTTAGCCGTTTTACTTCTGGCGATTGTTTGTGTCCCCTATTGGAAATGGCTGGGCTTAATTCAGTAAGCTAAAATCAGCAGATGACTTATGAAAAATATGAGCTTTGATGTGCTTACGGAGTCAGCACATAGGTGAGGCCACTGAAAAATCGCTTTTAATAAAGTGGAAAAAAGTAAAAGGCTCTCCTTTCAGAATCCATGCTTGAACTTTAAACAATCGGGTACGAATGGCACCCTGTGAATTAAGACCCGCCCGTCTGGACATAACAGCCGTTATTTGCCCTTTATCCCTTGTCTTGCGCCTGCTTCCGGACATACGTTCCGTTAAGTGCGGAAAAATCGTAGACATCGGCCTCTGATTGCTCGAATAACGGCGCTGCTGTCCGTTAAGTTCCATATAGGTCATTCAAGACGACAATAACGGAACCACGGTCCTTTCATCAGTTCGTTCATTGGTCCATATATCGGTTCGGTTATCTCCTCCCCCTCTTGCACCCTCTTACCTTTCTTCAAGCTCCGATTTCGATGTTGAGCACCTGAAAAAGACGACTCTAAATTCAAGCAATGAATTGGAGTCGTCTTTTTTGATACAACTATTTAATTCACTAAAAAAACGGAAGGTTTTCAGTGGACTCTACATGTGTGCCGCTCCGTTTTTTCTTCGAACCTACATGCTAATGGTGTGTCGTATCTCGTTTTTGTAAAGAGCAGGCGTAAACATTCATTTATATAAATCAACCCAAATTTGACAATGATAATCATTATCATTTAAAGTATAGAAAGAAATAACTAGCAAGGATGTGGACAATGATGTTAAAAAGCACCTGCTCCGGTGTCCCTGCGTTGCATTATCAAAAAACGGACGAATGCCATATTGAGAGCAAAACGACACTGGAGCTTCCGCCTCGCGATGGATATATGTTTGCTTTTGTTCGGGATGAGATCATTCGAGTCACGTTGGAAGATGAGACCCATCGACGGACGGCTAAGGTGCTGACAGGTGAACTGTTCTACATCCCTCCTCATTGTCGCTGCGTATTGAAAAATAGCGAGCCTCACGGAGCGAGCCTCGTTCTCATACATTTCCAAAAGGAATTATTTCCTGCTTCATCTTGGCGTAAAGAAATATCTGATTTCTTAAGTATGGGAGAGCTGCAGCTGTATAGCTTCCGTATGCCGCATATCCAGCATTGGATTCCTGATTTTCTCAGCGATTGCGGTCAACCTGACCTTTCCTTGTATTACCAGCTGCAATCGCATCTTTACATGATGGCTGCCTCTTTTGGGACGTTCTTGCAAAGACCGAAATCGGTTGACGATGATTTGGTCGAGTATGTCGAACAAACGAAACAATACATGTTGGAACATTATAATCAAACCATAGACATTGATGAAGTCGCTCGCCTCTCCGGTTCCAGCAGACGTTTTTATCAAGCCTTCCGAAGTATGACGGGACTTAGTCCGCTTAAGTTCGTTACGACAATTCGCTTAAATCGCTCACTCAGCCTTTTAGGCAGCTCCCCCTCTTCCATTATGGAGGTTGCGCATACTGTCGGTTATTCGGATGAGCTCTATTTCAGCAGGTTATTCAAGAAGCATATGGGGATATCCCCCAGTGAATATATGAAGCAGGCTCAGACGCGGATTACGAATCTCTGTCCTATTTTTCATGGTGATTTGGCGGTTCTCGGCATTAGTCCCAAAGTTAGTTTGCATAAGGATTGGTGGCTAGAAGACGATCTGCAGCCTTACATCGAACAAATCCGGAATAGTCAGCCTGAATTAATTTTATCAGGTCCTATAACAGATGAACTGTACATGACGTTATCCGAAATCGCTCCGGTTAAGGTTATTGAATGGCGTTCGTATACTTGGAAAGAAACCTTGCTGAAGATCAGTTCATATATCGGCTTGTTCAGTGTTGCACAGCGCTGGCTCACCTATTTCGATATGAAGGTAGAGAATGCGCGTGAGCATATTCGGGAGCATCTCGGTGGAAAACCGTTCCTGCTCGTTAGTGCATTTGAGAAACATTATCGGGTTTATGGCTTGCATCGCAAAAAGATGAAGGACTTATTTTATGACGAATTGCAAATCACGCCCCCACCACCAGCGGACAAGGTAGATTTTCTGGATACGTATACGTTGAACGAGGTTGCTTCGCTTGATTGCGATAATGTTCTGTTCTTCGTCTCTACTTCCCTCTCCAATGAATATTGTATGAAACTCGAATCCTCCTGGCGTCGTCTGAAAAAAGCTCAAAGCCTTCAAGAGCAGCGATGTCTGATGATTCGCCATCAAGGATTGCTCCTTTACAATGCTACGATGCATGACAGTTTAATTGATGAAACCGTTTATCATTTATTGTCTAAATGATGGCGCTGCAAGAAAATCCATTCCGAAAACAGAAAAGTCCATTCACGTTCTCTTTCTTTCATGCAAGAATAGAATTCGTTGATAACGATTATCAATGATAAGTATTCTCATTATTCCTGATCTCGGAATGACAGATAGGAGGACGTATGGAATTAGCCCAATTACTGAAGGAACGACGTTCGGTACATGTATTTGAGAATCGTCCTGTTGCCTTAGAGCTGGTGAAGGAACTATTGGATACAGCCGTATGGGTCCCGAATCATCGGATGACACAGCCGTGGCGCTTCGTTATTGTGCAAGGCGAAGGACGCCGTAAGCTGGCAGACATTGTTCGTACGCTGCGGGAAAAAAATGAGTCTGATCCGGCCAAGGCAAAAGAAATCGGCCAAAAATTTTATGATAAGTTCATGTCGATCCCGATGTTTCTCGCGGTAGTGATGACAGAACATACACATCCGGTTACAAGGGAAGAGGATTATGCTTCCACAAGCTGCCTCATTCATAATTTCAGCCTGCTGGCTTGGGAGCAAGGCATCGGCCTAGTGTGGGAAACGTATCCGCTGCTGCATCTCACAGAGTTCCGCGAAGCGTTGGGGGTAAAACCGGGTGAGAAAATCGTCGGAAGCCTGCACGTTGGCTATCCCGCCCAAGTCCCAGCTGCACAGAAACGCAAATCAGCCAGAGAGCTTGTAACCCTTATAGAGTAACTCTTACCCTATTATTGAAATGTTAGGATGCGTTATGAAAAAGAGATATTTAGTCATCGCCCTGGTGCTGCTATCGGTGGCATCGATCTTTATTGGCGTCAAGAACATTACACCGCTTGATCTGTTTCACTTATCGGAAGATCAGGCACATATATTACTTGTGAGTCGGCTGCCCCGCTTGATCAGCATTTTGATTGCCGGAGTCAGTATGAGCGTAATCGGTCTCATCATGCAGCAGTTAACCCGGAATAAGTTCGTATCGCCGACTACGGCGGGTACGATGGACAGTGCCCGGTTAGGCATACTCGTTGCAATGATGTTGTTCGCCAATGCGACGCCGATTCAGAAAATGCTTGTTGCTTTCATATTTGCGCTTGCAGGAACGTTCGCGTTTATGAAAATATTGGACCGTATTCGCTTCAAGGATACGATTTTCATCCCGCTGGTCGGATTGATGTTCGGGAGCGTAATCACGTCGATCTCAACTTTTTTTGCTTACAAGTATAATCTCATCCAAAACATTTCTTCCTGGCTGCAGGGCAACTTTGCTACGGTGATGAAAGGCCGCTATGAAATGCTGTATATCAGCATTCCCATGCTTATCATTGCCTATCTTTATGCGAGTCGGTTCACGATTGCGGGGATGGGAGAAGATTTTGCAACAAATCTTGGATTGAAATATCGACAGGTCGTCAATCTGGGCCTCATCATCGTAGCAGTCGTAGCATCCGTTGTTATTTTGAGCATAGGCACCATCCCCTTTCTGGGTTTGATCATTCCGAATATCGTTTCGATCTATCAAGGGGATAACCTAAAGAAAATTCTTTCGCACACCGCTTTACTGGGAGCAGTTTTCGTGCTGTTCTGCGATATTCTGGGTCGCGTAATCATTTATCCCTATGAAATTCCGATTGGCTTAACGGTAGGTGTCATTGGCAGCGGAATTTTCATTTATTTGCTGATGAGGAGAAAGGCTTATGACGTTTAGATTCAAATTGAGCCTTCTTGGTATCATAGCCGCAGGCTTAACTGTTGCTTTTCTAACTGTGCATGCGGGCGGCAATTGGGACTACATCCTCCCCAGAAGAGGCGTGAAAATCCTCAGCATCATCCTAACTGGCGCAGCTATTGCGCTCTCTACCGTTTGGTTTCAGACGATTACGAACAATCGTATCCTTACGCCCAGCATTATTGGGCTCGATGCCTTATATATGTTGATGCAGACCGTAGTTATTTTCTTGTTCGGCTCCAAAAGCGTGCTTGCTGCCAATGTGAACGCAAATTTTGCCCTCTCCGTGGTTGGCATGATGCTCTTTTCGTTATTGCTGTTTAAGCTGCTGTTTAAGCGCGAAGGAAGAAATTTGTATTTTCTCTTGTTGGTCGGCCTTATTCTGGGTACATTTTTCAGCAGCTTTACGACATTCATGGAAGTGCTCATTGATCCGAATGAGTTTGCGATTTTGCAAAGCCGCTCATTTGCCAGCTTTAACAATGTGAATACGAAGCTGCTGCTCGTCGCCATTGTCGGAATTGCCGTTGTTCTGATATACAGCATGAAATTCATCAAATACTTGGATGTGATTTCACTAGGCAAAGAGCACGCGGTCAATCTTGGTGTTCCGTACGAATATGTGGTCAAGCGCATTTTGTTGCTTATTGCTGTTCTTGTTTCTATCGCGACAGCGTTGGTCGGTCCGGTTACGTTTCTTGGCTTGCTTGTGGCAAACCTTTCCTATCAATTCATGAAGACGTACAGACATCGCTATTTGCTCCCCGGCGCCATGTTGATCAGTGTAATTGCGTTAGTCGGTGGTCAACTCATTGTTGAGCGAATCTTCACCTTTTCCACACCGCTTTCTGTCATCATCAATTTCGTCGGAGGCGTTTACTTCTTATACCTGCTGTTAAGGGAGAATAAGTCATGATCGAAGTCAAACATGTAACCAAGCGGTATGGCAATAAAGCAGTCGTTGATGATGTATCCCTACGGATCGCTAAAGGGGAGATTACTTCCTTCATTGGTCCGAACGGTGCGGGTAAAAGCACCTTGTTGTCGATGATAAGCCGACTCATTACGAAGGATAGCGGTGAAATCTATATCGATGGCGAGGATATCAGCAAAGGCAAGAGTCAGCAACTAGCTAAAAAAATCTCCATCCTTAAGCAGTCCAACCATATCAATGTCCGGTTGACCGTGCGAGATTTAGTTAGTTTTGGACGGTTTCCGTATTCGCAAGGAAAGCTGACCAAGGAAGATTGGCAATTCGTGGACGAAGCCATCGACTATATGGAACTAGGCGACATGCAGCATAAATATTTGGATCAATTGAGCGGTGGCCAAAATCAGAGAGCCTATATCGCCATGGTCATCGCTCAGAACACCGAGTACATACTTTTGGATGAACCTCTTAACAATCTCGATATGAAACATTCTGTACAAATTATGAAGGTGCTCCGCCGCCTGGTGGAAGAGCTAGGAAAGACGGTCATCCTGGTTATACACGAAATTAATTTCGCCTCGTGCTACTCGGATACGATTGTAGCCTTGAAGCACGGGAAAGTGGTCAAGGAAGGTCCTACGGATCACATTATCGACTCCGCAGTTTTAAAAGAAATCTATGACATGGATATACAGATTCACGACATTCATGGAAACAAAATATGCGTCTATTTTGCTTAACGGCTAATCAAAGAAAATGAAAGAGGTATCTATGATGAGTAAAAAGCTATCTATTCTTGTTTTAACGTTAATCGTTGCTATTTTCGCAGCAGCTTGCGGCAATGGAAGTAAAACGAGCACAGAAACATCCAAACCTGCGGCAGCAAGTCCTCAAGCGTCGGCAGCAGCAACCCCTGAGGCGCCAACGGAAATTACCGTTAAGCACAAATTGGGCGAAACGAAAGTAAAAACAAATCCGAAAAAAGTATTCGTCTTTGACTACGGTGTGCTGGATTCCCTGGACCGTCTAGGTGTAGAAGTGGCGGGCGTTCCGCAAGCCAATCTTCCTTCCTATTTGAGTAAGTATAAGGATGCCAAATATATAAATGCAGGAACTTTGTTCGAACCTGATTTCGAAAAAATCAATGCCTCCAAAGCAGATCTTATCATTATCTCGGGACGAGCAGAGAAAGCTTATCCGGAACTGAGCAAAATTGCACCTACGATTTTCTTGGCTGTTGATAATGCGAACTATTTAGGTTCCTTTAAAGAGAACGCTGAGATATTGGGTAAAATTTTCAACAAGGAATCGAATGCCAAAGCCGAAGTGGCAAAAATCGAGGATGCTGCCAAACAACTGCAAACGAAAGTAACAGCTTCGGGTAAAAATGCGCTTGTGGTTCTCGTCCAAGATACAGCGCTTAGCGCTTATGGTTCAGGCTCCCGCTTTGGCATTATTCATGATGTTTTCGGGTTCAAGCCTGCTGATGCCAAAATTGAAGTTTCCACTCACGGACAAAATATTTCCAATGAATACATTTTGGAGAAAAATCCAGACTACCTTTTCGTCGTTGACCGCGGAAAAGTCGTAGATGGCAAATCAACCGGTAAACAAATCATTGAGAACGAGATCGTGAAGAAAACGAATGCATTTAAAAATGGCAATATCATTTATCTGGATGCTAACTACTGGTACCTGTCCGGTGGCGGACTGATCTCTGTTGAAGGTATGGTGAAAGAAGTGGCGGCTGGTGTGAAGTAAGATGAAAGAGTAAATAAGAAATTAAATGTTTGGTTTGGGTTAAGCGGAAGCTTAACCCTTTTTGATTTTTTGTTAAAATGAGGAGTCAAATCTACTTATGATGATGTTTGGCGATGAACGTAATCATGGGGATGCGTTAGTAAAAAATCATAAGGAATATATAAGGTTAAATGTTCCCTATAAAGTACCCAAATTGAAGAACTTCACGGAAAGGGCTTACACGGTTAGGCTGTGAAGGATGCCATGATATATGAAGAGAGTCCCGCAGGGAAAAAGCTCCCGCAAACTGACTGCTGTAACACTGTTTTTCAGTGTTACAGCAGTCAGTCAAAGCCGTAAACTCCACTATAACGCTGATAAACGTGCTTACAGATAGACAAGTCGATCAAAAGTGACATATTTGCAACTTTAGCACTGTTTTTCAGTGTTACAGCAGTCAGTCGAAGTCGCAACCTCACTATAACGCTGAAAAACGTGCTTACAGATAGGATCGACAGGATCTTCTGGCGGTTTTTCTCGAGAGATAAGAATGTATATGTTTGGGGTTTGGGTTAAGCGGAAGCTTAACCCTTATTTGATTTGGTAGCGCGCGGCACAACCTACTGTGCGGTTAGCGAAGGTTGGCGCGCTTGAGTAGCCGCTGGATGGAGCGATTGGCTTCGGGCAGGACGATGTCTTTGTCGATCGTCCGCATAATGCGATTTTCCATCACGATACGACCATTAATGATCGTCGTTTCCACATCGGCGCGTGTCGCAGAGTACACGATACGCGAAATCGGATCTACGTCGAAGGACGGATACGTATGGAAATTGTTGAGATCGAGAATAGCCAAGTCAGCTTTCTTGCCGACTTCGAGACTGCCGATCTCCTTCTCCATGCCAACGGCACGAGCTCCGCCAATCGTAGCCATGCGAAAAACGGTTTGGGCATCCATCGCAGTCGGGCCATGGATGGGTTTCTGGATTAATGCGGCGAGGCGCATTTCGTTGAACATATCGAGATTATTGTTGCACGGAGCGCCATCGGCACCCAAGCTGACAGAGATATCAAGCTTCAGCATCTCCGGTGTCTCGGCAATACCCGAGGCAAGCTTTAAGTTAGAACCTGGACAGTGGCTCACGTGCACGCCTCGATCATGGATGATGCGTTTCTCCTCTTCATCAAGCCAGATGCAGTGTGCCAGGATGAGACGTTCATTGGCTAAGCCGAGATGATCGAGATAGACGACATTACGCATGCCGGTTTCCGCTTGCACGATTTCGATCTCTCCCAGATTCTCTGAAGCGTGTGTATGCACTTTCACTTGGTACTTCTCGGACAAGCTGCGCACCTCACGCAGCAGATCTTCCGTACACGAGATGACGAATCGCGGGGAAAATGCATATTGGATGCGCCCACCGTCGTGGCCGTTCCATTTCTCCAGCAAATCTACGCTTTGTTGGAGTGAATCGAAGGTCTTCTCCTGCAGGGCAAACGGGACCTCGTCCCCTTTGTCCATCATTACTTTGCCGGATAGCGCACGAATCCCGGTCGTAGCAATCGCTTGAAACGCGTAGTCGGTATGGTGCACCGTCTCCATATCGACGATCGTTGTCGTACCGCTTTGAATCAGCTCACCGATCCCGAGCATAGCGGAATAATAGATCGATTCCTCGTCATGCGAGCCTCCAGCGGCCATATTCGCTTTTTCAACCAATCCATTAATTCCAGATCGTCCCCCTTGCCGCGGAACAGTGTTTGGCATAAATGAATGTGGGTTTGCACAAAGCCCGGAATGATCGTGCGATGTTTGGCGTCAATCACCTTGTCCACGTGCGCGGGGGTCAAGTCTGGGCCTATCGCCGTAATTCGATCATTTTCGATCAGAATATCCCCTGTAAGTATATCTCCGTTGCGGTTCATGGTTACAATTTCTGCATTTTTAATTAAAAGGGTCGCCATCGTTATAAACCTCCTACTTCTGTCTATTGTATGAAGTCAGGGGACACAAAAAAACTAGCCATGAAAAATATGCCGATGCGCACATTTTTCGTAGCTAGAAATTTACGGTTTCTAAGTAGAGACCCTTAATCCAATTATTAAGGTTATACGAAATGGATAGTATTCAGTTCCGTTCCTGCTTTCCTACATCGTAAACGGATCCGAAACATTTGTCAACACTGTGTTATGTATGCTGACATTATCATGCAAAAGCTTTTTATACACTTCTAGGGCAGATCGTTGTAAAATTAAATAAGGGTAGTACAATCCTGAATGAAAGGCGTGACGAGCATGAATATACTTATAGTTGATGATGAGCCTATGATTCGCAAAGGGTTGCATAAGATGACGGAGAGCTATCCACCCGGAATCGGTTGGATTGAACTAGCGGAAAACGGCGAACAAGCCATGAATCAAATCACTGCACGTGCGCCGGACCTGATACTGACAGATATACGTATGCCCAAAAAAGACGGACTTGAGTTATGTAAATGGGTTTATGAGACTCACCCGTTCATTCATATGGTGGTTATTTCCGGTTATGCAGATTTTGAATACGCCCAGCGGTGCATCCAGTATGGCGTTAGCGAGTATTTACTAAAGCCTGTGGATCGTACGGATATTCATCGCGCCCTCGATAAGGTCCGCGGCAATAAAGATAAGGGTATGATCTCCTTGGTCAAAACCGAGGATTGGATTGGTGAAATCACAGAGAAGATATGGCATGTGAAGTTGGATGAGATTGCTCCATCCCTTGAACAGTGGAGGGAATACTGTTTATCCAACAAAATGACGCCGGAAATGCTCAAGGCAGCGCTGATGGAGTGTTTAGGCATGCTGCTTAAGCGCCTGAAAGAACGTGGGTATGAACCTCGGAATCAGCAGGTTAGTATGCTTGCTCATCGTACCGCGGAGGATTTATTGACGTCTTTCGAGGAAGAGATTAACCGTGTCGTCCAAGAGATCCTGATTCGTCGCGGTAAAAATATGAAGGACCCGATGGAGGAAGCGAAGCGATATATCGATGAACATCTATTCAAGGAAATCACGCTGGAGGAAGTTGCGGAAATGGTCGGGCTAACGCCCAATTATTTTAGCGTAATCTTTAAAAAGACGATGAATGAGTCCTTCGTTCAATATAGGACCAACCGAAGAATGCTGCATGCCAAGAAACTGTTGGCCATTCCTCATTACCGAATTATTGATGTGGCGATGGAAGTTGGATATGGGGACTATCCGCATTTCACCAAAACCTTCCGCAAGGTAACCGGGTATTCTCCTACCGAGTATCGCGCCATGCTGGGGATCAAATGAATAAATGGATAGCTAAGAGGAGCCTGTTTTTTCGGTTGTTTATGTATTTCATTATCGTTGTCTTCGTCTCCATCAGCCTGCTAGCCGTAACAATTTATGTGCAAACCGCGCAAAAAGTGAATGAGCAGATGCAGAGCAATATGTCCCAAGTCATCGATAATGCGCTTCATTACACGGAATCGTATATTCATGACTATGATAATTCTACGCTTTCGCTTATATCAGATACGAACATTATGCAGTTTCTCGACAGCGTCAACCTGGATGACTATGAGCAATATCGCTACAACGCACTCATTAAGGAAACCGTATTCACACCGATCTTCATCCGACATCCGCAGGTGGTTTCCGCCTATTTGGTGAGCACGGACGGGAGGTCGATATTCGGTTACAATGGGACTCCCGGTCTTCCCCCAACGGATACGAAGGCCGTCGAGCATCTGAAGCAATTAATGAATGAAACGAGGGAAGACGGCGGGCTGACGATTTTTAACGCGAGTCTTGCTGCAGCCAACCAAGGTCCTGCCATAACTTTAACGCGGAGAGCCAGAGGGTACTCATCAACCCACAAGGGGATTATCGCGATCGAAGTAAAAAGTGAAGGCCTCTCCAGCCTATGGCAGGGGATCAATTTAAGCGAGAGCGGCACGTTCATGATTGTCGACCGTCAGAATCAGGTTGTGTATCATTCGGATAAGTCAAAAATGGGGAAAGACTATGAAGGGCAGCCTATTGTGGAAGGGCAGCCTGTCGTAATGAATGATGATAGCGGTCAAAAAAGGCTGTATATGAGCAGGTTGTCCAAGCTGACAGGATGGAATCTGGTCGTTTCCTTGCCTTACGAAGATTTGA
Source organism: Paenibacillus sp. N3.4 (assembly GCF_008017805.1). Lineage (GTDB taxonomy): Bacteria > Bacillota > Bacilli > Paenibacillales > NBRC-103111 > Paenibacillus_E. Next base: position 54,146 of record NZ_VRTT01000034.1, read on the forward strand.
ACCGCCCTATCCGTAATATCCGTACAAACACCATTCTAATCGGATGCCTAACACTCGCCATTGCCATGATCGTAGCTTACCGCTTCGGAAGATCTATTACCCGACCGATCAAGGAGTTGCAGAAGGGGATGCGCCAGACGGAAAAGGGGGAGTGGACACGGATATCACTGTCCGGCAAATCGAATGAGGTCGATTCCTTGATTACCACGTATAATTCCATGGTCAGGAAGTTGTCCGACCAAATTGAAGAAATTTATGAAGCCAATTTACGCAAGCAAGAAGCCCAAATGGAGCGGCAAAAGGCGGAGTTCCAAGCGCTGCAGCTGCAAATCAATCCGCATTTCCTTTACAACACACTGGAGACGATTATCTGCTACGCTGCATTCCAGGAATCCGATGAAATTACCGAAATCGTCAAATCTATGGCCTACATGATGCGCTATTCCGTTCAAACGAGTCTGGAAGAGATCACGGTTGTGAATGAGCTTAAGCATGTTTTGAATTACATGGTTATACTTAAACATCGACTGGGACGCGAATTTGAAATTGATGTGGCCGTGGAACCACAGTATTTCCTTAAGAAAATGGTCAGGCTGACGCTTCAGCCGATCATCGAAAATATATTCCAACATGCGTTTCCGGATGGGATCGAGGAGCATCATTTCATCCGTTTGGATGCGATTGAGGACGGACCCTACTTCCTATTTTCGGTGCAAGATAATGGTGCGGGTATGAGCAGTGAGCGGCTGCAAACGCTGAAAGAAAAGCTCAACGAAAATCGTTTGGCGGATGTGACGGGCAACCAAGGCGGGATTGGGGTGTTGAATGTCCATCGGAGAATTCAGATGGTTTTCGGTGAGGAATACGGGTTGCAAATTGAAAGCCTTGAAGGTCAGGGTACGATAGTGCGAATGTATATGCCGCGAGACCAATAACATGTAAACCATGCGTATTTTACGTATGGTTTTTTGGTTTAGATCTGAAAGTGGGGAATGTTGGCTCTGAGGTCCTCCGCGACGAGCTGTAAAATCGTATAAAATGACAAGGCCACATAGTTTACCCCATAGTCGCTGTTTGCTCTTCAAGATAAACTAAGTTTATACAACATGTTTTATCGAAAAGGAGATGGACATATGGCTGCAGGTAAAATACAGCCCGCCGATCAGGTCCGGATACAATTCCGAGACAAAAGTGAAAAGTGGCGGTTTATAAAGAAATACAAGGCATTATATCTCTTGTCGCTACCAGGAATTCTTTATTTTTTGGTTTTCAAATATGTCCCTTTAGCTGGATCTTTGATGGCGTTTCAGGACTATGACTTGTTCAAAGGATTTACGGGAAGCGCGTGGATCGGGTTTGACCATTTCAAGAGCATGTTCGCTTATCCCGACTTCATGCGGATTTTAACGAACACGCTGCTTATTGCGATTTATAGTCTCGTGTTTGCTTTTCCGATTCCGATTATTTTGGCCCTCTTACTGAATGAAGCCAGAAAGGTCATGTTCAAACGGACCATTCAAACCATCATTTACATGCCGCATTTTCTCTCTTGGATAGTCATTGGTGGTATTTCCATTGAAATCCTGTCCCCGTCTACGGGGTTAGTTAATCATTTCATCGTTTGGTTAGGATCGGCTCCTATTTATTTCATGGGGGAAGAAGCTTATGTGAAGGCCATTATCGTACTGACAGGTATTTGGCGGGATGCGGGCTGGGGCACCATTATTTATTTAGCTGCACTGTCGGCTGTTAATCCGGACCTCTATGAAGCTGCGGAAATCGACGGCGCAAGTAGATGGAAGCAAACAACGGCTATCACGATTCCGGTGTTAATGCCTACCATCACCATTCTGTTTTTGCTGCAAATCGGAAATTTCCTTGATTTCGGTTTTGAACGAGTATTCGTCTTTTTGAATACGCTTAATGCGGACAAGGGTGAAATCCTCGACACTTACATTTATCGAGTAGGATTAATCGATAAGCAATACGGTTATACGACAGCAGTCGGATTGTTTAAGTCAGTTGTGGGGCTTGTATTGATTATGCTTGGTAATACGCTCAGTAAGAAAACTACCGGAGAAGGCTTGTACTAGGAGGTGAGCAATCATGAAATTAAGTAAAGGCAGACAGACGTTCGCGGTATTCAATTATGCATTTTTAATCCTTATAGGTTTAACGATGGTGTTGCCGCTGCTCCATGTTATTGCTCAGTCGTTTAGCAGCAATCCGGCCATTAATGCAGGCAAGGTGTACTTATGGCCAGTAGAATTTACCGCTTCCAATTACAAACTCGTTCTGGGAGAATCTTTGATATGGCGCTCTTTCTTTGTTAGTATTTACATTACCGCAGTTGGGACAGTAATTAACTTAGCCATGACAGCATTGTTGGCCTATCCCTTATCAAGATCAGAATACGTCTTCCGTAAACCAATCTTGCTGCTGGTACTAGTGACCCTCATATTCCATGCGCCTTTAATACCGAACTATTTGCTAATTAAATCCCTAGGCATGAATAACTCGCTCTGGGCCCTGATGATTCCAGGCGCTATATCCGCCTTCAATTTGTTTGTTATGAGGTCATTTTTCCTGGCGCTGCCGAATGAATTAATCGATTCCGGTCGGATCGACGGTTGTGGAGAGCTAAGGATCTTGTGGAATATCATTCTTCCGCTTTCCAAGCCGGCGATGGCTACATTAGGCATATTCTATGCCGTTGCGCATTGGAACAGCTATGCAAACGCGCTTTACTTTATCAATGACCGGATGAAATATCCACTGCAAGTACGATTACGCGAATTTTTGATTACAGATAGTTCAACGATCAATGCTCCTGCGAATGATTTACTGGTTTCCTCTCCGGAGGGAATTAAAATGGCTATTATTGTCGTGGCGACGGTGCCGATTATGATGGTGTACCCTTTCCTTCAAAAGCATTTTACAAAGGGCATGCTGGTCGGTTCTGTAAAGTCGTAAAAAAACACACATCGACATGATTCCCGACATACGAAGTTGATTTCAACATCGTATAGTTGGTTTGTAAGTGAAAGCGTTTTATAACAAATGAAAGAGGGGTCTTACCATGAGAAAATGGATGAATGTCGTCATAACTTCCTTGCTCGTTACCTCAATAGCGGCAGGTTGCTCAGAGAAAAAGCCGGCAACTAACACCGGAGCATCCGCTTCACCTGGAGGCGCAACAACATCGAAGCCTGCGGAAAAAACTGCGTTTACGATGGCAAGAGGTACTTTGCAGATTAAAGGGGTTGAAGTAAGCCCTGACATTAACAAGGATAAAGGCCTGCTCGAGCTGGAAAAACGGACCAACGTAGATGTGAACATCAACCTGTTGCCTCACGCCGAGTTCAAGCAAAAAGTGTCTCTGATGTTTGCCAGTAACGATATTCCTGACGTTCTGGTAGCCTACCAATCCATGACGCCTGCAAGCAAGGACATGCGCGGAGCTGTAGACAACAAAATGTTCATGCCGCTTGATGACGCTTTGAACAAGTACGGTCAAAACCTGTTGAAAGTTATTCCTAAGGCAGCTTGGGACGAAGTAAAACTGGACGGCAAAATTTATGCCATTCCGCAATACTTAAGCGTACCTTCCCGCCGTGCAACTTTCATCCGGGCCGATTTGCTTGAAAAAGCAGGACTTAAAGCTCCGAAAACAATCGATGAAATGCTTAACGTGCTTAGAGCCTTCAAGAAACTTGGCGTAGAGCAGCCGTTCGCATTCCGCGAAAACTTTAAATATGCCGATTCTATTCTTGGCGCTTATGATGTTCTTCCTTACAGCACGATGTACGAGAAACAGGGAGATCAGGTCGTTCCTAAGTTCTTTGACAGCGAGAATATGATGAAAGCTCTAAATGTTTATAAAACTATGTATGATGAAGGTTTAATGGCGAAAGATTTCGCAACTCAAACCGCTGCTATGTGGACGAAAACAAGAGATTCAGGAAAAGCGGGCATGTGGAATTTTAACGCTGCTGGCCTCGTTACTTCCCAAATCGAACTTAATAAAGTAGATCCTAACGGCAAAGTAGATCTTATTCCTTCTGTTATCGGCCCTGACAATAAGGGTGGAATGATGATTTACGGCTCTACGCTGGAAATGGCTTACCTGAACAGCAAGCTGGATCCGAAAAAAGTGGAAGGCATTATCAAATTCTTTGACTATATGGTTTCGGATGCCGGAAATGAATTTTTCAGCTTTGGTATAGAAGGCGAAACGTATAAGAAAGAAGGCGGCAAAATCGTTTATGAAAAGCCAAAAGACGAACAGGCTATTTATGCCGAGGATCGTTTGCGCTGGCTGCAAGTTATTAACGATGGCGCTTATAACAAACTAAAAATTCCTTTCGAGCCGAAAGGCAATGAATTGTTGAAAGCATTCCAAGACATTTTGCCGAAAGAAGGACGCGGTGGGTATACGTTCGATCCGGAGCTTTCCACCTACTCCAAGTTCCCTGACCTTGCTCCTAAATTCGATGAGCCGGCTAAGCTGATCACAGATCACATGATCAAAATGATTTATGGTAAAGAGCCTATCTCCGACTGGCCTAAAGTTATTGAAGAATGGAAAACTAAAGGCGGAAACGAAATTATTAAAGAAGCGACAGATCGTGTTAACAAAAACTCCGGTGCTCGTCCGGGTCCTGGAAGCAACGGTTAATTACGAGTTCAACTTTATAAAGCGGCCTTTCAACGGTATTTTTCCGGGGGAAGGCCGTGTTTTTTATGAATAATGAATAGCGGTTTAAAGTTCCTTCGGAGCCTATGAGAGTTGACGTGTAATTCGTAAAAAAGTACAAGAGTGAGTTATTTTCGCCATAGGGGGAGAGTTCATACGTGTTATAGTGGCAACAAGAATGAAGTAGAAGTGAATCCTGACTTGATGTATTCAAAAAGGTATGCGCTTCCAACGACATTTTATATACGACATAGAGAAGGGGAAATATCATGAAGATTCGAATGTTCAAGGCACAAATAAGCGGCCTACTGTGCATCATGCTTTTTTTACAGGTTATGATCGTGGTTCCGTCTTTACAAGCGGCAAGTCCTGATATTGTCATAACGGGCAATAACGCTACTGTTGAAGACACATTCATTGACAGTTCTAACCCAACTGTGGTTAATGGAACCAAAAATTTATTAAGCATCATTTCTAATACCAGCAGAGATAATTATGCTTATTTCAAATTTAATGTAAACGGTATCAATGCTGATCCAAACTCACAGTATGTATTGAAAATTGGGGCTAAGCAAGGCTCCAGCAATACTGCGGTTACACTTAGTGTATACGGTACTCCCTATACTTCTTGGGGGGAAAGCGACCTAACTTGGGGCAATGCGACAAGCAAGGATTTAACGAATGCTGCTCAAGCGAAGTACATCGGTCAATTTACCGTAACAACTCCTAATTCAGCGACAATTGGAGGGACTTACTCCGTGGACGTAACGGACTTCGCCAAGAGTCAAATGAAAAATGGAAACAGTTGGTTGAGTTTCATTGTTGCCGATACAAGCAAATCGAATATTAGCGTCAATTTGTACCCAAAGGAGGCATCAGGAAGTAATCCTAAACCGACTTTACTCATAACAGCAGCTCCTGCAGATTCTGTCCCGCCAACATGGCCTAGCGATAGCAAACTGACGGCAGCCAACATCAACACGAACTCAGTTGATTTATCTTGGACAACTGCAACAGACAATGTCGGGGTCACTAACTATCGTTTATACAAAGACGGCATTCTGGATGCAACCGTCACGGGAACTACATACAAATTGACCGGACTTATGGCGAATACAACCTATCAATTCAGAGTTGAAGCCGGAGATGCGGCAGGTCTTTACAGTATGAATGGTCCCACTACGTCGGTTACTACATTGCCTTTGGCGGATACCACTCCTCCAACGTGGCCGAACGGCAGCAGTGTATCTGCTTCTAGTGTGGGTAGGGATTTTATTAATCTGTCTTGGACGACGGCAACGGATGCGTCAGGAGTTGCGGGTTATAAGGTTTATAAAGATGGTATGCTCGCAGCAACTGTTAACGGTACGAGTTACAACCTGACCGGACTAGATGCGAATACAACTTATCAAATTAAAGTTGAAGCTTACGATACGGCGAACAACCATACGACGAACGGCCCGATCCTTTCAGCTAAGACCGAGCCCATACCGCCATATGTCCCTAAGGAATCCATTGTTACTAGTACAGATATGGTGGAGTCGTTCGACCTGTTTGCAGTTCCCTTTAATTATGGAACAGGCTCTGCAAGCAAACAATTCAATTGGCGGGCAAACGCAGCGAATGGTCCATGGTGGATGGGAACTGATGTCACCACAGGTTCTACGGTTGTCCACTTGAAAAACGAAAGTACAAGCAATACTGGCATGTGGAACGAAAATTTCAATAAAGATGCCGTTACTGGCAAAGGAAATATGCTTTACTCCGCAAAAGTGAAGATTTTGGACTACAATGCAAACGGTATGATTGGTATTGGATTAAGAATAAGAGATGCAAATACGAATTATGTATTGGCTATAAAAAATGGCAAGCTAGCGATTATTAAAAAGATCAATGGAGGCAATGACAGTGAATTAGCTTCCGCTCCAATACCGGATTTCAGCACGAATGTGTATTACACACTTACTTTTTTGACAAACGGTAATACGCTGATTGGCTCCATCAATGACGGTCCTACGCTGATGGTAACGGATAACAGTATTTTAGATACGGACGCAGATTCTAGATTAATCGGATTTCGAAGCTCTGCCAAAATGGTTGCCTACATCGATGATGTAAGGGCCACACAAACGTTTCCAACTGCGCCAACCAATCTCGCTAAGCAAACGGCTTTTGATGGTAAAGTGGTCATCCATTGGGGGAGTGTTTCAAATGAACAAGGTTACGCAGTCAAGCGTGGCTTGGCTGCGGGAGGCCCTTATAAAACAATAGCAACTGTCAACGATACAACTTATGTGGATACGGTGACGAATGGAATTACCTATTATTACGTTGTAAGTCCTTTGACTAATGCGGCTGATGGCGTACTTCTCGATAGTACCTTATCCAATGAGATTTCTGCGCTGCCTCAACCTTTTAATGTTCCTCCGGTTGCGCCTTCCGGCGTATATCAATTGGTAGGAGACCAGCGGGTGTCCTTGCACTGGAATGCCGGTAATGATGTGTCTGAGTATGTCATCAAGCGTGCTCAGCAGCCTAATGGAGCTTATACAACACTGGCTAATTTGCCGTTGAATGTTTCATCTTATGAGGATACCGGATTGACGAACGGAAGTACTTATTATTACGTCATATCAGCTGTTAATTCCAAAGGCAGCATCGACTCGGAAATCATGACAGTTACTCCTTCCGTACCTACCGATGCACCTTCCGGCGTTACTGCCGTACCGGCAAATGCTCAGGTGAAATTAGCATGGAATCCTGTTAGTGGCGCGGAGAGTTATATGATCTTCCGTTCAACCTCACAGCGTGGTCCATTTCAAAGGGTGGCCCAGTCTGTTCGTGGGACTGATTACATCGACACAGGCATCACGAACGGCACCAATTATTATTATGTAATTAGAGCATTGAATACAGCAGGCGCAAGCAGTGCGGCCTCTCAAGTTGTTGCTGTTACGCCAAAAGCGAAATATATTGACAAGTCGACAGTTGTAACGGCCAGCAGCAATGATGGTAACGCGCCTTCCTTCGCCAATGACAACAGTTTAAGCACGAGATGGGGAGTAATGGGCATCGGGCAATGGATCCAGTATGACCTGGGTGTTGAGTCGTCCATTGGTTATATGGCTATGTCCTTCTACAAAGGAGATTCCAGATCCACGAAATTTAATGTATCTGTTTCTAACAACGGAACAAGCTGGACTACCATATATTCCGGCGAAAGCAGCGGAACTACGACGGAAATGGAACCGGTAGATACCCCTGATGTTCAAGCCAGGTATATCAAAATAACAGGTAAAGGAAATTCAAATAACGACTATTTCGGATTGAACGAAGTTCAAGTGTACCCACCTAATCCAAACGGACTTTTGGTGGATGCTGTGCCGAATACGCCTTCTGTCTCAATGCCGGCTAAACCTGTAAAAGCTGGGCTTTATAACGAGGATGGTACACCTCATCCCGTGATACAACCAAACTCAGTAACTGGAAGAACCATTAATGTGACCAATTTCTCAGTGGGCAGTGTCCACTATGCTGCCGATATTTTGAACAATGGCACGGATGACCGCGCAGCGATCCAAGCGGCCATTGATTCCGCGCAAGCAGGAGATGAGGTTTACTTCCCTAATGGCGTATACAATTTGAAGTCGGCTCATCCGAACAGTTCTTCAGCTAACCTTGTGTTAAAATCGGGGGTTAATCTTAGAGGGGAAAGTCAGGATGGGGTAATCCTACTATCTGACTTCGATAATCGAGGCGGAGCCGCGCATACAGCAACAAGCACTTTGTCCAATAGCAGCTCAAGAGTTCTTCAAGGCTTGAATGTGAACAACATTCGCATTTCTAATTTAACTATCAGCTCCACATGGGATTGGATTTACCCTACAGATCCGTATGAAGTGAGCTATGATAAAAAAGGCGGACCTAAGAACGGCATATATATCGATGAAAATGTGACCAATCCACCTTCACCGCCACATCATATTTGGATCGATCATGTGACGATCGAAAAGTTTGAGAAAACGGGTATCCGACTGAGTAGAGCGAATAATACCGTAATCGAGAATTCCAGCTTCCGCCAAGCAACCGATATTGGACCAGGAGGAGCGGGTTATGGAATCGCTCTGCAAGGGATTTTCAAAGAAGATACCTATGGAAAACCTAACGATACGCAATACAATGTGATTCGGAACAATTCGTTCGATGGAACGGATGCCATGCGGCATGGTGTGATTGTGCAAGCCTATGCGCATAACAATGCAATCTATGGCAACCATATTTCGAATACGACTTTTGATTCCATTGATCTGCATGGCGAGTTTGAGTATTTAAACGAGGTTTATGACAATACGATTATTGGCACAAGAGATGGTGCAGGTGTCGGGTTAGGCAATACGGGTGGAGGCTTCCCAAGTAATCATAGTGCGACTGGTCCATTCAATTATGTGCATAATAACCTTATTCAGAATACGAAACAGGGAATTCTAATCTATATGGGCACGCCGGATACAACGATTGAAAACAATACGTTGGAGTGGACGGCAGCCGGGAATGAGTCCACAGTAACAAACGGTCTTGATGTCATGAACGCACCCCGCACAGTCATTCGCGGGAATACGATCAAGGGCTATACAGCTTCCGCTTCCAGAGGAATTAATCTGATGCATGATCCTGGTGATAAGAACGCCGGATTTATCGGAATGGGCGACCCGCAAGATGTAGTGATCGAAGGCAATACAATAACAGGAAATACCTACGGAGTTGTGGTCGATATTGGAACTGGCACCGTTATTAGCAGCAGCAATACCATTGAAGGAAATTTGCACGGCAATGTCATTATCGATCCGAGTGTAAAAGTATATAACAGCATGATTGTAGCAACCGAAGATACGAATGTGCTTATGTCAGCCCCTTCATCGAGCTTTGGCAATGCCAAGATGATGGGCCTGAAAACGAATAAATCAGGTACAGCAAGCGAAATTGCTTATTTCAAATTTCATGTGGATGCTCCAGCCTCCGTTTCGGCCGCATCTTTTCAATTAAGCGGAAGATTAACAGATCCAAACCCGGGGGCAGATTCCTATACCTTGGATCTGTATGGCATTGATAACAACGGATGGAGTGAGAGTGATGCAACCTGGTTGTCTTCACCTAACCATTCACCTCAAGGCGATTTGACCGGAAAAGGAGCCACGGCGACGTATGTAGGCAGTTTCAGCATATCGGGAAATGCGATTAACTCTTACAACATTGCTACGGATGCATTAACCCAATTTGTTGCATCAAGGACAGATGGAATCGTTAGCTTGATGGTGGTTGATTCGAAGAAGCAGGATGCTAACATCGAATTGTACACGAAGGAGAAGGAATTTAGTTCATTAAGACCGGTTTTGAAATTAGTCCAGCAGCCGACTGTGCTTTCTAACGCCAACTTAGGCTGTTTGGTTGTAAAGAGCGGCACTGCTTCGTTAGACTTGACGCCTGCTTTCGCAAAGGAAACAACCGAATATAGTTTAACGGTTATTCCTCAAGTGAGCAGTCTGGTTATTCAAGCAAGTCCTGAAAGCCAGAAGGCTAAGATCACCGTCAATCAAAGTGTCGATGTTGGCGGAACCGACGTAGCCGTGTCATTATCTTACGGCAGCAATCTCATTACTGTAGAAGTAAAAGCGGAAGACGGCTCGGAAAAGAAATATCAAATTAATATAATCCGCAATCGAGAGGATACAACGTCAGGTACCGCCTCCTCATCACCGAACAATGAAGGAAATAAGAATACGCCATCGAATCAAGTGCCGGTTGAAATAAAGACCATTGATGGACAACAGATTGCCAAAGCAAACGTTGATGAGAAAATCATCGATCAAGCTGCTAAGAACGCAATAAACGGCAAGCTTAAACTGATTGCAGATACGCAAACTAATGTCGCCCAGACGAGTGTAGTATTAAATAACGGCGCATTACAGAAATTCTCTAAGGATGAACAGTTAAAGTCGCTTATTGTAGACACGAAAGCGGGAAGTTATGAACTACCTAAGCAGCAAATCAATCTTCAAGATTGGGCAAGCAAGCTCGGCACAACCAGCGACAAGGTTAATGTGGAGATCGTGATTACCCCAAATAATATCGTTACCGAGAAGGCGAAGTCAGCCGGTCAAGATGTGCTGGGTGCCGTGGACTTCACAGTTAAGGCTACATCAGCCGATGGAAAGAGTGTGGAAATCGTAACGTTCACCCAATATGTTCCGCGCACAATCAAGACCAAGAGCAGTGATAAGGCTGGCCATATGGCAGCGGTTCGTGTGGAGACTGACAAATCCGGAAACCTTGTGTATCAACCCATACCATTCAAAGTATCAGGTAATGAGGTCACCATGTACAGCCGTACCAACAGCACTTACATGCTGGTAAGCCGTAACGTAACATTTAATGATATCCGGACGCATTGGGCGAAGGATGCCATCGAAAGCATGGCCAATAAGGTTATTGTCGAAGGAACAGCGAAGGATCAGTTTCAGCCAGATCAAGCAGTGACCCGAGCAGAGTTTGCAGCGCTGATTGCTCGTACGATTGGACTAAAGCCAGTTACTTCTTCCACGAATCCATTTCGTGATCTGAGTTCGGGTGATTGGTTTGAGGGGCAAGTTTACGCAGCAGCGAATGCAGGAATCGTAACCGGTTATAACGATCAGACATTCCGTCCGAATCAACAGATTACGCGCCAGGAAATGGCTGTCATGATTTTCCGTGCAATGAAGGCTGCCGGGTATAATGAAAGCAATACTGCAGGTCAAAGCGCAGTGTTCTCGGACGAGAATCTATTCGGGGATTGGGCCAAAGAAGCTATTTCCATCATGGCTAACTTGAAAATTGTTGAAGGTATCGCTCCTGGAAAATATGATGCAGCAGGTACGGCAACCCGTGCTCAAAGCACAGTGGTTTTAAGCAGGATGCTTCAGAATCTTACGTTTACAAAATAGAAGTAAAGAAAGAGAGACCCTTTTGCGAAAAGCAGGGTCTCTCTTTTCAATCCTGCGAAGAGAGAGTGCATAGAAAATCGTAATCTAACAACATTTTATCATAGGAGCACTAAACTATTTAAAAGTGATTTTTGCTATACTGAGGGCAACAATTTCTTAGGGAGTGACTGACTATTCATAAGCAGCGTTTAATCCATGATTGGGAGCATCATTGCGGAAGCTTAGGAGGCGTTTGGGAGGTTTGGCGAGGCGATAAGCTGCAAAATCATTACAATGTACCGTGGAATCAGGTTTTGCTGCCGCATTCTTATAATGCTTTGGATACGATGGACCCGGACAGCAAGTATTATCAAGGACAGGGCTGGTACCGTACTAAGTTGGAACTGAACAATCCTTATCCGAATGGTCGCACGCTGCTGCATTTTGAAGGTGCGGGACAACGCTCCAAGGTATTCGTCTATACACAGCAAGCAGGAGAGCACCTTGGAGGATACGACGAATTCACAGTAGATATTACGGAGGCTTCCGCTCAAGCGCAACAGATAGATCGTTATGAGGGCAAAGTTCCTGTAGCAATCATGTGCGATAACAGCAGAGAGCTGGAAACGATTCCGTCGGATGTTAGCGATTTCAATCTATACGGCGGGGTATACCGTTACCTGAATCTTGTTTATGTACCGGCCATATCTTTGGGGCAGGTTCACATCGAGACGGACACGGCGGACTTACAAGAAGCAATCCAATCGGGTTCTGCGAACAAACCGTCGTGTAGGGTTAAAGTTCGCGTGGGTCTTTACAATCCGCAGAGCTTGAACGAAAGCATTCAGCTGACGATCAGACTCACAGACCCCGAAGGTCATGTCTTTGCAGAGGCGAGAACGGATTCACTTTCGTGGGATGGGGATAAGGAGCTGGCGGTATTTGAGCTTGAGGATCCGCAGCTTTGGTCAACGGATCTTCCTTTCCTATATCAGTGTTCAGTTACACTTTCAAGTGGTCATGGGGAAACTTCCGTTGAGGAGAAATTCGGGGTCAGGTTTTTCGAGTTTCGCAAGCAAGGCCCCTTCCATCTGAACGGTGAGCGTCTTCTGCTGCGCGGCACCCATCGTCATGAAGATCATGCAGGCGTTGGGCCAGCCATGACAGAAGAAATGATACGTGAAGAAATGCAACTGATCAAAAGCATGGGGGCCAACTTTATTCGACTGGGACACTACCAGCAATCCAGAATCGTACTCGATCTGTGCGATGAGCTCGGCATTCTGGTGTGGGAAGAAATTCCGTGGTGTCGCGGTGGATTAGGAGGCGAAGCTTATCGGCAGCAGTGCCGGGATATGCTGAGGGCTATGATTGCTCAGCATTACAATCATACATCCGTCATTTTATGGGGACTGGGCAACGAAAATGATTGGGAATGCGACTTCGATTATTTTGATCAAGAGGAAATTCGCCGCTTTATGAAGGAACTCCATGATCTCTCTCATCAGCTCGATGCGGGTCGTCTGACGGCGATACGCCGCTGTGAATTTTGCAAGGATATCATTGACGTGTATTCGCCTTCGATTTGGGCAGGCTGGTACCGTGGTATTTATACCGACTATGAAGAGAGCTGCCGGACGGCATTTGAAAACGTGGATTCTTTTTTTCATATGGAATGGGGGGCAGACAATCTGCCTACGCGACATGTGGAGAAGACGTTCACCGGCTTCGAATTCATTCCTCGCGGTGACGGATCGACGGAAGAACGGGATGGGGATTATTTGCTTACAGGCGGAGAGCCTCGCGTATCCCGCGACGGGGATTGGTCTGAAACTTATTTCTGCGAAATGATCGACTGGTATTTGAAAAGTCAGGAGCAGATGGAGTGGCTGACAGGCGCAGCGCAATGGTCCTTTAAGGATTTTGCCACACCGGTGCGTCCGGATTCACCCATTCCTTACCTGAATATGAAAGGTATTGTGGAACGTGATTTGACGAAGAAGGAAGCATTCTATGTGTTCCAATCCTATTGGGCGAAGGAACCGATGGCGCGTATTTACGGCCACTCGATGCCGGTTCGCTGGGGAACGGCTGATGAGCTGAAGGACATTAAGGTGTATTCGAACTGTACGCAAGCGGAGCTATTTCTCAACGGCGTTAGTCTGGGTATGAAAATGCGTGATTCTCAGAACTTTCCTTGTGCGGGCTTGCAGTGGCATACGGCTCTCATTCCCGGCATTAACCGGGTGCGAGTCGTTGCCGAGAAGGAAGGGCGCATCGTTGAAGATGAACTGAGCTTCCACTATCAGACGGAAACATGGGAAGAGCCGGCACAACTGAAGTTAACTGCAGTGCAGAAGACCGATGGCCGAATTTATGTGGAAGCGCGTATGTTGGATAAAAACGGTGTGTTCTGCCCAGACGCAGCGAACTTCGTTCGCTTCGGACTAAGTGGGGATGGCAGGCTTTTGGATGGTCTGGGCACGATCCATGGCTCAAGGCTCGTCCAACTTGCAACGGGACGTGCCGGTATTTATGTAGATCCGCAGGGCGGCCTCCCGGCAACCATTGGGGATGCGGAGTTCTTCTCGGCTGGAGGGCCTGCATCGGCAACAACGGTTGTGGCCGGAGGCATCCATCCACCAGTATCTGTAGTAAGCGCGCGATGCGAGGGCATGGCTACGGCTTTCATTACATTAAACGAAATGATGGAGGAGAGATAAGATATGGAAAACCAAAGCGTGTTGCAAAGTGATAAGTGGAACAATGCCGCTTCCATGCGGGAAGCACTGCCGTTCATATGGGAAGCGCTGCAGGCTAAAGTAGACAAGATGATCGTGCAGATTGGCGATAAATCCCCGCATGTGGCGAAGTCGGACGGTATTTACGATGATTTGCGGCTGGATTGGTGGACATCCGGTTTTTGGCCGGGCTTATTGTGGATCATGCATGACATGACGGGCAAGGACCATTACAAGGATGCTGCCTGGGGCTGGGATGAAAAAATAGAGCAGAAAATGATCCAAGCTAACAACTTCCATCATGATGTTGGTTTTCAATTTCTCCCTACTGCGGTTATTAAGCACAAACTGACGGGAGATCAGGACGCCTTGCGAAGAGGATTGGCTGCGGCGAATTTCCTGGCGGGGCGCTTCAATCTGGCCGGGCAATTCCTGCGTGCATGGAATCAGGACAAGACAGGCTGGTCGATCGTCGACTCCTCTATGAATTTATCTATCCTGTTCTGGGCTGCCGAAGAGTTTGCTGACCCGCGTTTCGAACATGTCGGCAAGGCTCATGCAGATACGGTAGTGAACCGATTTATCCGTGAAGACGGATCCGTCAATCATATCCTGAGCTTCGATCCGAGATCGGGAGAGTTTCTTGAATCGCTCGGCGGACAAGGTGCAGGACCGCATTCATCTTGGAGTCGTGGACAGTCTTGGGCGCTGCACGGGATGGCCAACACTTACCGCTACACGGGTGACGTGAAGTACCTGCATGCCGCTCAGCGAGTTGCCAACTATTTTCTGGCATGTCTGCCTGACGATCATGTGCCGCACTGGGACTTCCGTGCGGACGAATCACTGGACGGCTTGCCGCGCGATACGTCTGCTGCAACCTGTGCTGCCTCGGGTCTACTTGAGCTTGCTGATGCGCTTTCTCCTCTGGAAGGAGCACTTTACCAGCGTGCAGCGGAACGCATCCTGTTGTCCTTGACTCGGCATTACGCGACCTGGGATCAACCGGATCATGAAGCGATTCTGTTGGCGGGTACAGGCAATTTGCCGGCTGGGCAAAATATTGATGTCTCCCTGATCTACGGTGACTATTATTACGTTGAAGCCATCGCCAAGCTACTCGGCTGGAAGAACCGTATTTTCTAGTTGCAGCAGGCTCCAAAGCAGATTGTTATGCCGACTTGCAAAATATCTTCAGCTAATTGCGGCGATCTCTTCTAACTGTGAAGGGAAAGATCACATAGAGGATCGTCGCGATTTTTTCCATTCGGTCATCTTGGCACAAAGCCGAATAGGTCTTTTATGACCCTAAAATGCTGCCCTTTTCGCCCTTTTTTATGCAGTAAGCGATTACACGGGAATAAAATAATTGGAAATAGTTTGCGTTTTCAAAATGGATATGGTATTATAAAAACAATCGACAAAAAGAACCTGAATTCACATATTGTAAAGGGTTTTCATTTTTGTGATGGAACCTTGTGCAATGTGTGAATTTTTTTCTCTTTTGAAGAAAAACATGTTAATAATTTTTGGAGGTATTTCTCAATGGCTACTGGTACAGTAAAATGGTTTAACGCAGAAAAAGGTTTCGGTTTCATCGAAGTTGAAGGCGGCAACGATGTATTCGTACACTTCTCCGCAATCCAAGGCGACGGTTTCAAAACTTTGGACGAAGGCCAACACGTTGAATTCAGCGTAGTTCAAGGCAACCGCGGTCCACAAGCAGAAAACGTTGTAAAACTGTAATATAATTTTAAAAACTGCCTTTACATGTGTAAGGGCAGTTTTTTTCAATTTAGCCTATGCGAATGAAGTTGTTTTTGCTGCAGTGCAGCGCTAAGCTCTTGCATATGAACACAGTTTTCTGACGAAAACTCTAAGGAGGTTTTATCATGTATTCCAGAAAAAAGTCGCTTGAAGAGATGCCTCTAGAAAATGTGACGGTATGGTCTTGTGAAAAAGAAGGCTGTAAAGGCTGGATGCGGGATAATTTTGCATTCGATCACGTGCCGACATGTCATTTGTGTCAGTCTACAATGGTTCGAAGTGTCAAACTGCTTCCTATGGTAAATAATACAAACAGTGATCAAAAAGCGCTAAAAAAAGGCGTGCAAATATAAACTTAACAAGCATAAAGGAACAGCCCTGCAATCGCTCAATAGTGAGCATGCGGGGCTGTTTGTTTGTATGTCAAAGGCATCTGGAGGTCTATATGGTTTGGAACCAAATCTAGTTGATGAAAAGTTTTCGCAAACTCGTGCCTTCAGTCGTGAGTTAGAAAACTTCGGATAGGGCGTGGCTTATGCCACGTTAACTATCCGACACATGTTTAGGTAACTATTACAACAATCCTTTTAGTGTCAAGGTTTCTATAGGAAAATAACACTGACATATGCTATTCTGTAGTCAGAGGTGATTTTATGTCAGAAATTAAGCATGGTCGTGGTTACGTCTATGCCATTCAGTACCACATCGTATGGTGTGTAAAGTACCGACACCAGATTCTTGTAGAAGAATTAGACGTAAGACTAAAAGAAATTCTTATTCAGATTGCATCCGATAACAACTTCACTATATCTGAAATTGAAAGCGACTCCGATCACATCCATCTCTTAGTGGATTGTACACCACAGCATTCAATACCTAGTATGATTAAAGCATTAAAAGGTGTTTCCGCCAGACTTTTGTTTAAAGAGTTTCCTAAGATTAAAAAGAAATTGTGGGGAGGAAA
>NZ_VRTT01000035.1 GCF_008017805.1 Paenibacillus sp. N3.4
TCCTGTTGCTCCTGCCACACCAGTTGCTCCTACCGCTCCAGTTACTCCTGCTGTACCAGTTGCTCCTGCCACACCAGTTGCTCCTACAGCTCCAGTTACTCCCGTTGCTCCTACATCTCCAATTGCCCCTGTGGCTCCTACCGCTCCAGTTGCTCCTGTAGCACCGGTAGCACCTGTAATCCCATCAACCCCTCTATTGCCGGATTCTCCTTTTTCTCCTTTTTCTCCTTTTTCTCCTTTCTCTCCTTTTTCGCCTTTTTCGCCTTTTTCGCCTTTGTCTCCTTTTTCGCCTTGAGGGCCTGTAGCTCCAACAACACCTTTCGTTGCTACACCGCCTCCCAGTACTTCAACAAAGGACGCCGTCCCTCCATTGTGAATAACGGTCACCAATTGCCCAGTTGGTATGATTCCCGTGCCATTATCTCCGAAAAGGACCGAATTGCTATTTGTAACGAATTTAACGGTTTGTCCATTACTGCTTAATACTTCTATCGAGCCGTTCGTCATAGAAACTACAGAGCCACGAGTAATGCGGTCCGAAACAGCATTTGTGAAGATCTCAGCATTGGATAAAATAACGGCAAGTTGAGCGCGAGTTGTCACTTGCTTTGGTTTAAAGCTATTATCAGGGAATCCTGCTATGACATTCCGATTAACAGCAACATTAATATAACCTGTTGCCCAGCTTGAAACCTCTGACGCATCCGAAAATCCGACAGTTTGATCCTTTAGGCTCTTGGCCTCCGATTCCTTACCTGTAGCACGAATAACAAGACGAGTAATCCATTCTCGACTTGCACGCTCTCTACCCCAAATTACACTAGACGGCTTGACTTCCTCGCTGGGGATTACCAAACCATCGTCAATCGCCTGTTGTACCCACGGGGTAGCCCATGAATCGACGGTGAATGGCAGGCTATTGCTGCTAGCCTTTGGCTGCTCATATCCTATAAAACGAAGCACCATCAATACAGCTTCCTGATTCGTTATCGGACTATCCGGATTGAAATTACCCCCCTCATCTCCGATAGTTACACCCAGTGCAGACATTTTGGATATGTACTTGTAAGCCCAAGAAGACATATCAATGTCACTATAAGTAGCCGCACTTGCTAGAGATACAATACCGCTATTAGACGGAACCAACGGTGTGATCAATTGACTCATCAGCATAAATGCTACCGAGCTTTTATAGACCAATTGCTTGCCATTCTTCTTGCTGTTTTCCTGCTTATTCCTGAGCCTTTTCATACCTTTATTCCTCCTAATATATTAAGTTAAGTATTGCTTTAAATAGTCCCGGTTAGCTATGACACTTGGATAATCCGACTTATAGCCTCCAGCTATCTCATTGTGATAGTTGGCCTGCTCATAACGACCCAGAAGATCATAACAAACGCATAATTGCAAATGTGGCAGCCATGTCCAGGACGGCATATCCATCCTCGCGTTAGGTTCAATAGGCTTAGCAGCTTCCGTCGCAAGCTTGTACCAAAATACAGCGTTCTCCAACCTTTGTTCCGCCAGTTCATAATACCCCAGCTGGCAGCAAGCCTCTGCTCGAGGAAGCGCGTAAGCAAAGGCCTGCAACACTTTAATCTTTGCTTCTTGAAAACGACCGAGTTGGGCTAAAGCATCAGCAGCACGCCGGCTAGCAAATATTTTGTCCTCCACCCAACCATCCGCTGATGCTAAGAAGGTGTCATATTGCTCGACCGCTCGTATCCACTCGCTGTGATCATACAGCTCATTTGCAAAATAAAATTGGTCTCGAGTAGAAAAATCTGCTTTGGCTTCAAGCATACCCTCATAAATAAGAAGATTGCGCATTGACTGTGTATGCTTTCTATCATGTGTTACGCCCATTTCGGCATATAACACAGGACCTGAGACCTCTAAGTATTCATGAACGGTTCCTATCCAGCGAAATCCGCAGCTGCGCTTAACCAGACGATTCCGCCGCAGACTCGATGTTACATGCCCGTTTTTATCACGGTCCAGATAATAATGCATGGATACAACGTCTGTATGCCATGAAAGCTCAGCTATAATGGACTGAAGTACCCTAGCATCATCAGACAGCAGATAGTCATCTGCATCCAACCATAGTATGTATTCTTGTGTGGCAAGACTGAACGCATAATTCCTTGCCTTGGAAAAATCATTCACCCATTCAAAATCGTATACACGACTGGCGTAAGAAGATGCAATCTCTTTCGTGGCATCACTTGAACCTGTATCCACAATAATAATCTCATCAACCAGGTCCCGTACGCTGGATAAGCAGCGACCTAGAGTCTGTTCTTCATTTTTCACGATCATACATAAGCTGACTGTAACCTTCCGTTTATGGCTATACAACGCTTCAGTCAGGTCAAAGCCCCACTTGCTTATCGCCTTGGCTCGATTTAAAGTGAGCTGCTTGTTATACCAATCAGGATCATTTGGCATGATGGCAGGTGGCTCCACTCGAAAGACAACACAACCCTCGGCAACGTAAAGATCGTAATTGTTCAATAGTGCTTGGTAACAAATATCGTCATCCTCGAAAGACTCGATCTCAAACCTCTCATCAAAGGCCCCAACCTCATCAAAGAAATGGCGTGGCATCATCATAAGCAAACTAACAAGTCTCGGAACCCTGGTCCAAATCATAGATTTGCCAATTGCCAATAGATCTCCCATTTGATAGAGTTGCTCATAATTTTGATAGACTATTGGAATCCGCTGAGCACCACTAACATCATTCATCATAGGACCGACTATTGACGCATTCGGATATTGGTCCAGACAACCCGACAGTTGCTCTAACCATCCCTCACGAACCATAATTTGATCGCGTATAAAAACTAATCGCTCTCCTGACGATGATGCAGCACCCTGATTATATGCGGCTGCAACTCCCTTGCTTTTACTGCTATGGATTACACGAACGTTATAGTCCTGGGCAATATAACGAGACACCTCCTCAGAGTCATTATCCGATACGATAATCAACTCATAAGGAAAAGCCGTATACTGCTTAATTCGATCTATGCATTGTATGGTTAGATTAAAGTGTTGCGCTAACAATATAATGCTAATATTCATCGCTTAGCACCTTCCATCATGAAAAATTGTATAGTCATATCCAGATTTTTCTACAAATTATGCAAAAATGTCCCTGTTTTATCCATATTACCAATCCGTTCTCACAAATTTCTCACAAAAACCCAGTTTCACATTCTAAAATTAGTATATGTGTCGAAAATATTCGACAAAACTTCCTCTTTCGAAGAAAATTGTGGATTGAAAATTAGTGGCACAGTCATCGTGCACGACTTAGTTAGCAAGGACATCATCGGCACGAAGAAGTTTTTTCATTTTATGTGCCGTTTGATCGTCTATGGGAATATTTATGGTGATTTGAAGCTCAGTGACGTCCGTTGCCTGAAAAGAAAGGTGTTCAAAACGCAGCAAACCAACCTTTGGGTGGTCAAGCAGTTGCTCACCCTCAGGCGTATTTAATACGTTATGCAGTCGCCACCATTGCTGGAAATCCTCGCTTTGCTGATGCAGGGCCTCTATCATTTCCGTCCACCAAGGATCTCCTACGTGATTGCCATAGCTTGATCGGAATTGAGCCAGTCGGCTTTTCGCATTTACTTCCCAATCCTCCCGCAGCAGTTGTTTGGCGTAATCCGTTGTGAATAGCTGCCATACCGTATTCCGTTCTCTAGAAGACATTGTTTCATATTGGCCATATACAAGACTGGCCGCATTGTTCCATGCCACGACATCCCACCTAGCGTTTGTTACAAAGGCCGGACATTCTTCCTGTCTGTCTAAAAAACGCTGAAGCGTGGGGCTCACATGATTCTGAGGCTCGTGAGTTTCCGAAGGTAATTGTCCCGTTGCCAGTAAAAATAGATGCCTTCGCTCGTAAACTTCCAGTTGCAGTACGCGAGAAACACTGTCAAGCGCCTGAGTAGAAACTTGTACTTTCCTTCCCTGCTCCAGCCATGTATACCAATCCACGCTTACACCGGCAAGTAAAGCAACCTCCACTCTCCTAAGTCCTGGAGTCCTCCGTCTTCCGCCAGAAAATAATCCGACCTGTTCTGGTGTTAGACGAGCCCGTCGTGTTTGGAGGAACTCCGCTAATTGTTTAGCTCTTTGTTGATGCTCTTGCATCTCTGCTCTTCCCCCAATATATGAAATCTCCTAGGAGTGACAACCCTAGGTTAATCCACTCTCTCGTTAATCGCCTTAATGAGCAAAGTGTTTCGACAAATTCCGAGTAATCCTGCTATTACTTATTTTATAGTTATTCAATAAATAAAAGAATCCCCCGAATGGGGGATACGAGGATTTTAATTGGCTTGCAAATAGTCGGTTTCCACATGTTTCCCATCTCCAAATACAGAATATTTCACCAACTTAACTGAAGACATAAATTTTATCAAGTGTTTTTTCTATTAATGTTCTTTCATAGAGTGTTAGGACAACACAAAAGACGCCGGTTCTCGGCGTCTTTTTTCCACTGGTCGTCAATCTTAGACTGTCTAGATAATTCTAGACAGTCTTTTTATATGTATAAATTCCGATCGCATGACATTCAATCAGAGAAAAACCAGGCAGCACGCATAATTTTCCTATACATGGTAAAAGGTACTAGTGATCATTTTAAGGAAGGATGAGCTAGGACTAGATGGATAAAGAAAAACAAACTATGATTTTAACCGATCGACAAGGTCATCCGATTTCAGATAATCAACATATACGAACAATAGGAAATCGCGGACCTTCTACACTCGAAAACTACCACTACATCGAGAAAATATCCCACTTTGATCGGGAGCGAATTCCGGAACGTGTTGTACATGCGCGAGGCGCCGGAGCACATGGCTATTTCGAAGCTTATGGAAAAGTCGGAAATGAACCTGTCTCCACCTATACACGTGCCAAGCTTTTTCAAGAAGCAGGCAAGCAGACTCCTGTATTTGTTCGATTTTCAACGGTCGTTCACGGTGGCTACTCCCCGGAAACGTTTCGTGATCCTCGCGGCTTCGCCACCAAATTTTATACAGAGGATGGCAACTGGGACTTAGTCGGTAACAACCTGAAGATATTTTTTATTCGCGATCCGTTGAAGTTTCCGGACATGGTACATGCGTTCAAACCAGACCCTGTTACCAATCTGCAGAATCCGGAGAAAATGTTTGATTTTGTGTCGAATTCTCCCGAGGCCACACACATGATCACTTTTCTCTTCTCGCCATGGGGGATCCCAGCCAACTATCGACAAATGCAGGGGTCCGGGGTGAATACCTACAAATGGGTTAACCAAGAAGGTCAAGCCGTTTTAGTCAAATACCATTGGGAACCATTGAAACAAGGAATGAAAAACCTGAAGCAGAAGGAAGCAGAGGACATACAAGCCAAACATATAAGTCATGCCACACAGGACTTGTTCGAAGCTATTGAGCGCGGCGATTACCCGGAATGGGAGCTCTGCGTTCAAATGTTGAGCGACGATGAGCACCCTGAGCTCGACTTCGATCCACTCGATCCGACTAAACTCTGGGATCACGAAAAGTTTCCGTTTCTACCTGTGGGTAAAATGGTTCTGAATAAGAATCCTGAAAATTACTTTGCTGAAGTGGAGCAGGCGGCTTTCGGGACGGGCGTTCTGGTAGACGGTCTAGATTTCTCCGATGATAAGCTGCTGCAGGGCCGTACCTTCTCCTATTCCGATACCCAACGATATCGAGTAGGAACGAACTATCTCCAACTGCCCATTAATGCCCCCAAAGCGCATGTAGCGACTAATCAGCGTGATGGACAAATGACTCTAATGGTTGACCGAGCACCTGAACAAAACCCGCACGTGAATTACGAGCCTTCTTCACTTGGCGGACTAAAGGAAGCTTCCCCTTCCGGTAAAGAACATCAACCCCAGTACAATGCTAAACTCGTTCGAGAAAAAATAAGTCGTACGAATGACTTCGGACAAGCGGGAGATACCTATCGCAAGTTTGAAGATTGGGAACGTGATGAGCTGATTCTGAATTTGGTAGATGCTTTGAAGATATGTAAGCCGATAATTCAAGAGAAAATGATTGGATATTTTATGAATGCTGATCCTGATTACGGTAGAAGGGTTTCTGAGGGTCTAGCCCAAGCTAACGTCGATTCGGCACATCTCGGCTCGGCTTCTAATAAAGATGGAGCTGAAATGGCAGAACATTCAGGAAAACGAACGGACGGCTATTAATGTTTGAAAAAAAGGCTAAAGGACCTCTAGTGGGTTCTTTAGCCTTTGTTTTGCAGTATATCGAAAGAGGATATAAACACGTGTCCGAATATGATGCTGCTCAGATTAACCTAAATCGTGACCTGTTATGATGATGTAAGCGACTAGGAAAATATTTAGAGCTAGAATAACAACAGTGGAAAGCCATGATAATACTTTAACCCATGTTCGGTTTGCAAACTCCCCCATCTTCCTTTTATCGCTTGTGAATAATACGAGCGGAATAACGGCAAAGGGCAATTGTAAACTGAGGACCACTTGGCTCCATAAGAGTAGATCCCCTGTTCCCTTCGATCCGGCAATCCAGGTAACAATAAATGCGGGTACGACTGCTATTAGTCGAGTAATCATACGGCGGAGCCAAGGGGAAATTCTTAGGTTAATAAATCCTTCCATCACAATTTGTCCTGCTAATGTTCCAGTGATCGTTGAGTTTTGCCCAGAGGCAAGCAAAGCAACCGCAAATAATGTACTTGCAATCCCTACGCCTACAGTTGGGCTCAATAGTTCATAGGCTCCTTCAATCTCAGAGACATCCAAGCCAGTTCCGTGGAAGGCCGCTGCACCCAGAATAAGAATGGCAGAGTTGATTAAGAAGGCAATAAATAGTGAAACATTCGAATCCAATATAGCAAACTTCAATGCTTCTTTTCGTCCTTCTTTATTTCGCTTGTACTGCCTAGTTTGCACGATGGAAGAATGCAAATAGAGATTATGCGGCATAACAGTTGCTCCTAAGATCCCTAAAGAAATAAACAACATCCCCGGATTTGTAACAATTTCAAACTTCGGTACATAACCGCCTAATAGCGCAGATATTTCTGGCTTTGAAACAATCACTTCAAATACAAACACAACGAATATCGTCGCCATTAATACGATAACGATGGATTCAATAATACGAAACCCCTTTTTCTGTAAAAGCAATAAGAGCAGCACATCCAGTGTTGTAATTAAAATACCGAGTAATAAAGGAATTCCGAATAGTAAATTAAGAGCGATGGCCGATCCGATGACCTCTGCTAAATCACATGCAATAATCGCAATCTCTGATAAAATCCAAAGAATAAAAGATGTCTTTTTACCAACTGCATCTCTAGTCGCCTGAGCTAAATCCCGGCCCGTCACAACTCCTAATTTGGCTGCCAATGCTTGGAGAAGCATCGCAATTAAATTGGAAATTAAAATAACAGACAACAAGGTATAGCCAAAACGTGCTCCCCCAGCAATCGATGTCGCCCAGTTCCCAGGGTCAACATAACCTACCGCGACTAATGATCCCGGTCCGGCAAACGCAAGGAATTTCCTCCAAAATCTTGCCTTGCTTGGAATCCCAACAGAGTTGTTAACTTCCTCCAAACTTACATTAGAACTACGTCGTAGCCATCCTGTACTTTCTTCTACTTGCTTAACTTGACCATCCATTATTTTTACCACTTCCTTAAAAATGTATATTTTTGGTTATTTTTTTTCGCTAGGAAAACTTTTTTACCCTTAACCAAATTTTATTCCCATGAGCAATTAATTGCAACCTTTTTTTATAACAGTCCATAACTAAAGAAAAAGAAGCCCCCTGCAAACAATCCAACCACAGCTACGCACACAATGATGACAACTCACGAACAGCAAACAACGAGAAAGAAACCCGAAAGTTAGACCACTTTTCTCAAAGTGTCCATCTTCCGGGTTTCTGTTCAAAGATAGCTCAAGCAAACTTCTTCTTATTTCGTAAAAAGCAGTTTGGAAAGCATTCTGTTTAAAATGACCGCGCATTGAGCTCTAGTAGCCGTAGCGGTTGGATCAAAATGATTAGAAGTAACGCCTTCAACGATTTTCTTATCTGCTATTACGGAAATGGCTTCCTTCGCCCAGTCTCCAAACAACTTCTCATCCGCAAACGCGACCTTCTCGCCTGTACGGCTGCTGTTATCAAATCCAGCGAAATTCATTGCGCGATAGATCATGACAGCCATTTCCTGACGAGATATAGGTTGATTCGGAAGGAACAATTGATTTTCATAACCACCTACGATGCCTGCTTCTACGACAGCGTATACTTGACCTTCAAACCAGTCGCCCGAACGAACATCGGTGAAACGGTTGGTCGGAGAAGTCACTGCTTTCAAGCCTAACGTCCGGGCAATTAGGGATGCAAATTCGGCTCGGGTTACTGCTTTCTCCGGTTGGAATTCATCCTTGGATACGCCTTGTACAACCATCTTGCTTGCCATACGTTCAATATCATCTTTGGCCCAGTGATGGGTCACATCGCCAAAACTAACCTGGTTATCAAGCAGCAAGTAAGTACTGTTTGTACGACTGTATATCGTTGTTTCGGTTCCGGAAATCGTGAACGGTACCGGCTGATACATGGTATTCCCTTTGTTGTCCGTTTCTACCCGTACCGCGGCTACATTGCGGCCGTTAAGCGCACCTTCGCTCTTAATCGTACGCGGTACATACTGTGTAAAGCTGGAAACCTCTGTGCTTTTTCCATCCGCTGAACTCGCTTTTACAGTGAATTCAATGGCGCCGATCGTCTTTTGACCCGATGCATTAGCCTTGTCAGCAGCAGCATTATTTTTGGAGATCGCAATTTCAATCGTGACTTTATCTTGGGATACTCCGAGCTTAGATGCCAAGTCTTGTAGATGAATCTGTTTGACAGGCAACTCGTAGCTTCCTGACTTGGTTGTTATGCTGATCGATTTAATGCTATTGTCCGAAACGACTTTTTGCAAGGCGCCGTTCCCCATAAGAACCGTCGTTTTATCGGCACTCATACTTGGGTCTACAACGAGTTTAAGTTGACCGTTCTTGCTGTTTTTAAGTGCATCATTGATCGTTTGATCATCTACCTTCGTTTGAGCAACCGGTTTGCCGTCCACAGTTATAATCTCTGATTTAATGAATGCAATTTGATCGTTTTTCGTATTAGACGTGTCATTGGAATTGTCTGATGGTGGAGGAGCAGTCGTTCCATCATCATCATTGTTTCTAGTCACTTTGATCTGATACGGTTTCTTTGTTCCGTCCTCGGCTGTAACTTCTATTGCAATAAGGTTGGGGCCCACCATCAGGGAGCTAGTCATGCCTCCCCCGACAGCCTGATCCACTTCATTGATTTTCACTACAGCCTTGCTGTTTGCCGGTGCGGCTTTGATCGATACGCTATAAACGGCATAGCTTACGGTCAAGCTGTAGTCTGTCGTAGTGCTTGAAAAAACAGGCGATAAGATTAGGTTAGTACCGTTGTAAAGAACCTGCAAGCTGCTTAAGTCGGCATTATTTGACAAGACTACAGGAGCAGCACGTTTTACTGTAACGGTATAGGTCTTATTCGCACCGTTAGCCGCTGTTACATCAATTTTAATCAAGTTAGCTCCAACGACCAGATCCAGTCCATACGTTGCTCCGGAAACATTCGCTGCACCCGTCACTTTAAACGTCGCACCAGCTCCCGCTTCGGCTGCAGTTGGTGTCACTGTAAATCTGCTCACACTGTTTTCCACGTCTACGCTGTAGTCGGTTACTCCCGCGTTGAACAACGGAGTCAGTGCTCCTGCGCTAATGACCAGGCTGCGTAAATCTGCGTTGGCCGATGGTGCAGGTGCGCGATTTACAGTAATTGTATAGGTCTTGTTTAAGCCATTTGCTGCCGTAACGTCAATGTTAATGATGTTTACACCTATATTTAGGTTTACTGCATACGTTACTCCGCTTACGGTGGAAGTACCGTTTACTCGCACGACTGCTCCAGAATCTGCTACAGTTGGTGTCACGTTAATAATGTCCAGATTGCCTACGTTGACCGAATAATTAATCACAGCTGGATCAAATGCTAGCGCTCCGGCGCTTAACGTCAAGCCGCTCAAATTCGCATTACTTGATTGTTGCCCGCTAATCGTGGTGGATGCTTCGCCTTTCACCCCGCTACCGTCCAATGAAGTTGCAACTACTTTTACGACGCCATCCATTTTGGCAGTTAGCAGTCCGTTCGAGTCAATAACAGCTTTATTGGTTGCCGTTATACCGTCGGATTCATAGACAGACCATGTAACGGAACTGTTTGTTGCTTCGCTCGGTAATACAACTGCCTGCATTTGCAGGGTACCATTCTTTGTAGAGATTGCGTTGACTCCCCCAGCCCCCATAACAGTAATGGAAGAAACAGGTATGACAGCCTCGCGTGTCACGATAACCGTGTACGTATTTACCGAGGTATCCCGTGCGGTAACCGTGATAACAATCGGATTTTTACCTGCTTTTAGGCTTATTGTTTTTGCTGTATTGCTTGTATAATTGGCTCCATTGATCTGTGCTTTTGCATTTGCATCTGTCACGACGGCTGTTACATCGATGGAATCGATATTTTTGCCGACTGTTAACGCGTAATTCGCAGTGGATGGACTAAATGTAGGATTTAGCGATCCTTTGTTAATTGTCAAGCTGCTAAGGCTAGCAATATCTATCAAGTTCCCTGCGTTCAAATCGTCATGCAGCAAGTTAAAATCTGCCTTAACCTGGTTATAATAATCTTCGCCCAAGTTAAGCAACGTAGATTCGAAACTACTCCAAACTAACGGATTCTTGTAAATCTGATCCATGACGCTTTGTCCAAAACTAGTTGAGCTTTTGTTGCTTCTAGCATCTGCACGCGCATGATCGTATGCAAATGCTTTAGCAATATAACTAATATAATCTGCAAATTCAGATGGTTTTGTGAAATCTTTCCCCTTAGCAGACGTATAATCTCCTTTAAACGGAGATATTTTGCGAACCAAGAACGAATGGAATGGGGTTTCAAGGTTGCCTAAATGGCTCTCCGGATCCAGCAGCATCAATTCATTGGCCGTTTTTGCCCGAAGTCCTTCATGACCGACGAAAGAAGAATCATAGGGCGCCGGCTGGGTGAACTCCTCATTTTGCAACAAATCCGGAGGTGATTCTTCCTTCACGTCCAATATTACGTCATCGCCATTATCCGAGGAAGGTCCTTCGATCAGCACGTTAAATCGCTTTACACCAATGCTGCCTAACCCTTGATAAACGCGCAATGCAATATCTTTAATGTCAAAATAATGCGGATTGATGGCAAGCATCTGAGCCTTAAAGGAAGGAGATAAACTGTTCAAATAGTTTTGCCAGTTGTCTTGCAGTTCCTTCTTATCCGCATCCGTTGCATAAGCATATTTATCTAATTTTCCCGCAACGTTGAACGTGCGTACTCCATTACTAACGATTGTCCATTTATTTAACGTATCTAATTGTGTAGTAGGTGATAACTTTTGCATAACGTCTTTCGTAAACCCACTACTCAAATTCCCCAGTGATAATTTGGTAGAAGCGTTTTGTACATTATCATTGCCAGTAACGGACTGAAGAGCTTGCATGTACTGATCCAAAAATGATTTGGCATATTGTCTAAAATTCTCATCCGATATTTCAAGTCCACTATCATCGCGTGTTAAATGCAAACTAGTAGTCATCCGAAGCAAATCTAAGTAAAAAGGAGCGATATATGCTGCATCAAAATCGTTTACATCAAAAACAATATTTCCTTGATTATCATCAAAATATCCAACATTTTGGGTGTGAGCATCACCATTTATCCAAGTCTTGATGTTCTTGAAATCAGCCCATTTCGTTGGCAACGGCATGGTCGTTCCTAGATCTTGATAAAACAAGTGCTCAGTGCCTCTATAAAAATAGAAGGGGGTTGTTGCCATTTGCGTATATTTATAGTTCTTGAAGTCGGAGTTGGTATTAAATGCATTCGCCTTTTTTATCCGACTCACTAACTCATCTTTCCGCGAGCTTTGAGTTAAAACGGGCGTTCGATAGCGATCCAGTTTGATCGTATTGGCCTCTGCGTCCAGCACTGCGCCAGGAACAGCCGAAGCTTTTAAGACAACCGAAAGTTGAACCGGATCAATGACGGCCGACGCGGCTGTGCCACCCAACGTAAAAACAACGGTGTTCGTATCCGGCATGCCGACAGCTTGCGCTGTTACTCCAGCCGGGAGACCATTGATGACGAAGTCTTTGCTTGGGTCTAAAGCACCGGATTTGATCGATTTACTGCCTTTGCTTAATGCCAGTGTGAAGGTATTGGCGGCAGCGTCGACTGTCTCGGGAGAACTCATCCGAATGATCGGATTACCCACAACTGCGACAGATACTTTCCCGGAAGCTTGTAAAACAATCGTCGCTTCCGGTGAATCCAACGTTTCTCCTGTTGTAGTTACCACGGATGCTTTAATCACTACACCCAAATTCACGTCGCTAGTAACCGGTGTTTGTGACGTGCCTGATAACGTTATGGCAATGCGATTATTGCTTGGATCCCCGCTGACCGTAGCGGTTAAACCGGAAGGAAGCGCGGATATCGTGTAATCATTCGGCTGAAACACGCCGGATTTAATACCTGTATTGTAGGGAAGAGTCAAATAAACGGTGTTAGCATTCGGATCGAGAGCAGTTTCCGAACTCATTTTTATGATGTTGCTGTCTGCATTGATTTCTGTATAGAGGGTTAACGGATATTTGGGACTAGAAGCATTTTGCGGAGTTGCGTAGCCATCTCCCAATACAAAATCTGTCTTATTGTCTCCTGTGTCCCAACCACTCCCGTATATAGGCGGGATGTTCCCGTTTGTATTGGACGCAGTACCCCCACTTAAGGGGTTATAAGCGATATGTTGTTTGGAAACGGTGCCTAAAGAAAGAGAATTGGGATCAAGTGATTGTCGAACCGCTGTGCTTTTTACGGAAAGTATAGGGGCGGGGCCCGACCCATTGTAATTTCCAGTGGTGGTTCCGTATCCGACAAAATCAACGATGTCCGTGGAATTTAAAGTGGCTGGATTCTTAACGCTAAGTGCCTTCTGATTGGCAACCAGAACAAGCTTACCAGCTTTATTGTCAATATTAGTCGCGTCTACTGCATCCGGTGTGGGTAATGTCCATAAGGGTGTTGCCGCAATTTGGTCGGGTTTCAAGCTAGTATTTTTAAATGCCCCTAATTGAACCAGAAAAAATCCGTGGGCAGAGATGACGGGATCAACAGAATTACTGGTAAGAGGAATCACCGTCCACGACGAACTGCCATCAACCGCATATTGCAAGCTCCAAGTTTTCAGATGCACATCCTGGTTGCCCGGATTGTACAATTTCACATAATCATTAGCATATAAGGGCTGGTTCTTGATGACGGTAATATTATTATCTGTACTGTAGCTCGCTTGGTTACCTCCCCCGTATATTTCACTAATTAAAACATGAGGTACTGAAACAACGTCTGCGTGTGCGTGGGGGGTGTAGTTTAGCAATCCGACAAGCTGAGCGAGCCCCAAGACCGTAGCATTAAGTATGGCCAGATATTTCTTTGTTTTTTTCTTCATGCACGTTACCTCCCTATTAATATTGGATCATTTAAATCCTCACACCTTATGAATCTACCAAAACCTGCTAAATTTCATTTTAATTTAATAGTGTTAACGCCATATATGTGAATTGTAAAAAATGATTAAATCAGAGAACACAAAAAACGCTTCATTCCATGTCAACATGGAGAGCGTTTATGTGGTTTCATTCAGCTGATCAAGGATACACAGTCACAATGATACCGTCCACATTGTTGCCTGAAATTTCATAGCGACGATTGGCCGGCACATGAATAGTCGTGCTTTTGGACACAGGATAATAGGAGATTTCATAGGTTTTACGATCTATCGTAGTCGTAATGGTCTTCTGCTCTTTCAGAAAGTCCAAATATTGTTCCAAGACAAAATTCTTTTCCTGCATAATTAGGCTGTGTGGCAAACCCACATAACGAAAATGCCAGGGCTCATACTGAATGCCTGTAATTGCCGTTTTATCCTTGGGATAACGTAAAATAAACCCATATGTCCATGCGTTTTTACTCAACCACTTACCTTCAGCTGCTTGATTCATCTCCCCTTGCGTAGATCCAATATCAAGCGATAAGCCTAGGTTATGTTCGCTATAGCCTGCAGGCAAGGCATAGTCAGCGCCCATTTCTTGATAGAGTTGATTCTGCTCTTTAGCGCCTCGATAACCACTGTTAATCAAAAAATGGCGAACCCCTTCCTTATCTGCGGCCTCAATCATCGTTGTAAATTTTTGCACTAAACTTGGGGACAACCGAATCGTGTTATCCAATAAACCATAACCCTTTACTAGCTCTTTATGCTGGAATAAATTGACCACACCGGATGCAACGCCTTCTTGATGTACGGGATGCTCCTTATTGACCAATAACAAATTGCCTTGATAAATCTGATCTTTTGTTACATTTATCGTCAGCTCATTCCTTGCAGGTGTCGTCTCCTGAGCTTGATATGTTATTTTCTCTTGTTTCTCGTTAACCACTTTCGTTTTCTGTTGAGCTATTTCATAACCTAGCAGCGAAAGTATGAAAAGCCAAAAAACCCACTTCTTCATCTCCAGTTTCCTCCTTAACCATTCATCTGTTAAGGATAAGGAAAACTTTTTAAAAAGAAGTAGGGTAAACATAAAATTTTTCTTAAACTTTTAAACTATAGGGGTAAACGCACTTCAAAGATCGTACGAATCCTGTCGCTCTGGACGGAGATTTTCCCGCTATGCTGTTCCACAATATTCTTAGCAATAAACAAGCCGAGGCCTGTACTCCCCCCGTGATGAGATCGGGCCTGATCCCCGGTATAAAACATATCAAAGATATGCGGCACATCTTCCTCACGAATGCTATCGCCATAATTAATCACTTGAACCACAACATCTCCTGCCTCAAGATGGCAATTGATATCTATGAACTGGCCGTCCTTTCCATAACGAATGGCATTTGTCAGAAGATTTTCAAAAACACGTGCCAACAACTCACCATCGCCATTAATCCTTACATTCGGAGTCATATTCATTTTCGTCATCAGCTGATTTTTCTCAAAGACCGGAAATAATTGTTCATTGAGTTGAAAGAGCAATTCCGTGATATCAATTGGTTTCTTTTCTATGTTTAGCATGCCGTAGTTCATTCTAGTGATTTCGAAGAGTTCATCGATAAGCTTTTCCAGACGCTGAGACTTGGTAAAGGCGATGGTCGTATAGTGTTGGATTTGTTCTCTAGTCAGATGAGGACCCTGAAGAATAAAATCTAAATAACCTAACACAGAAGTCAACGGCGTTCGTAAATCGTGTGCCAAATTCAAAACTAACTGATCCTTACTGCTTTCTGCAAAATCTCCTCTTTCTAAGGCTTTTTGCAGTTTTTCACTGGCTAAATTAATGTCTCTTGCAATATCCCCGAACTCATCATTGGATGTAAGTTGAACTCGGTTATTAAAGTCACCATTAGCGAGATGATGAATACCATTGGAAATCTCATTAAAATAAGCCGCATATCGTTTGGTGAGAATAAAGAAAAATAAAATCGAAAGCGGAATAAACAGCACCAGAAAGAAGTTAAGATCACCGATACTTCTGATGAAATATCGAAGACCAGCCAATGGATTTTCAAACTTAACCTGAGAACGATAGTAAAACTGAAGAGCTTTATAGAGTATATAGGTAATGGTACCGGAAAAAAACATACTCAAACCTAACAATACGATCATTTTCGATCGGAAGCTTCGCATCATTTTAGCCATTAAATGTGTAGCCTACCCCCCAAATCGTTTTGATCAATTTGTTCTTATTGGTGTCTTCACCCAGCTTTTTCCGTAAGGTACGTATATGCACCATGACCGTATTACCGCCTTCATAGTAAGCTTCACCCCAGACATGTTGAAATATATTTTCGACACTAAACACTTTCTTTGAATGACCGGCCAGAAGGTATAGAATATCAAATTCTTTTGGCGTTAGCTCGATATTTTCTCCATATAGGATCACTGTCCGTTTATCAGGATCAATGATCAATCCACCTGCTTCTAATACGGAGGTATGCCCTGTCATCGGTTGGTTCAACTGCATAGCACTTCGTCGTAAATGAGCTTTCACACGAGCAACCAATTCCATCGGGTTGAACGGTTTGGTCATATAATCATCGGCTCCCAGGACTAGTCCCGTTATCTTATCCATGTCAGAAGTTTTGGCACTTAAAAAAATGATCGGCATCTGATGCTGCTCTCGAATTTGACGAGTCACCTCATAGCCATCCAGTTTGGGCATCATAATATCCAAAATTGCTAAATCAATCGAGTGAGATTGAATGGCCTCAATGGCCTCTCTTCCATCCGATACTTTAATCATCTGGTAGCCCTCTTTTTCCAAATGCAACGCTACCAGATCCGCAATTTCCGCTTCATCATCGGCTATCAATATCGTGATACGTTTCATCGCTGTCCCTCTCCTGTATGAAATTAAACATCTTACCTACAATTGTATCCAGTTCGTTCTGAATCTACCCGATTTCGCTTTTTCGGACTTCTATTTGACTCTTGCTAGAGATGTATATATTGATTTTAACAGAGTTGATATGAAGTTGGACAATGGCTAAGAAATGACAAAACAAACAGGCATCTTTCGCACTAATAGATTGCGTAAGAGATGCCTGCTTGTTTTTTTATTGATTTATTTAATGAGGTCTAGGTGTAACAACCACTATGCTAATATTTAATTAATAAAATTAGCAAATTGCATGAACCGTTTTAACATAACCACCGCCTGTGCTCGGCTAGCATTCGCGGAAGGGACAAATGTCTGATCTGTCATCCCCGTAATGATCTTTGCTTCTACAGATTGAGCTACAGCCGATTGTGCCCAACTGCTAATGGATGCTTGATCTTGAAATTTGGCTAATCTATCCACTAACTTGTCAGAAACATTGCTTGTTTTACCGGCTGCAGTAATCGCTCTTGATACCATAACCGCCATTTGTTCACGAGTAATCGTGTCGTTTGGTTTAAAGGTGCTATCTTTGAAGCCATCAACCAACTTTGCTTTAACCGCGGTGCCAATTGCTCCGGCAAACCAGTCCGTGGATTTAACATCTGTGAAATCCGATGAACCTGCATCAGGCATTAAGCCTAAAGAGCGAACTAATAAAGCTGCGAATTCTGCTCTTGTGATATTGCTCTCAGGTGCAAAACTGCTATCCGTTGCACCCTTTACGACAAGCTTGGAAGCTAGCAGCTCAATATCCGCTTTGGCCCAATGCTGGCTGACATCATTGAACGTTTTCGTTGAGGAAAGGACGGTATAAATACTGTTGCCATTCCGCTTGATTGTAACCTTGGTGGAGCCATCTGCTTGCTTTTCAAAAACTGCGGGTACGAATGAAAATTGTCCTGTTGAAACATCGTAGAGGACAACAGTTGCATGCGTTTCATCCACAGGAGTCGCCAACACAACATTTCGATCCACATAAGTTGAGCCAAAGTTGTTCAACTCGACAGTCTTTCCATTCCCTACGGCAGTAACAGAAAATTCAATCGCACTTCCTTGCTGGGAAGCACCCATGTCCACCGCACTCTTTTTGATTTTATTATTTATGTCTGTTGTTGCAAATGAGATGTTTACTTGGATATTCGTATTGTCATTTGATGTGCCTAGGCTTTGCGCTATTGCGGCAAAATCAATGACACCTAAGGGTAAAGAATACTCTCCGTCATTGGTTTGTAATGAAATAATTGTATTGGGTGCACTCAAGGCAGCAGCAGCCAATACGGATGACGGTATATTAAACTGAACCGATTCCCCAGCAGGGTTATTAAAAGAAATGAAAACAATTGGAGCATCTCCACGGTTATCCTGTTTAGCCACTTTAGCCAGGGCGTCAGCGAGAGCTGTAGCGTCTTGCGTAACGGTAGTCGTTACATGACCATCCGCTGACTTGGTAGATACTGCAACATTCCTACTCGTATCGACCTTGGCTGGCTCCGCCTTAGATTTAGCCGGAGTTATTGGTTTACCTGGTGCTGAAATAGTTCCAATAGGGCCACTAACACCACCAGGGCCAGGGCCGGGACCAGGGCCAGGATTTGCTGCCTTGACCACTAAATCCGTGCTTGCCACTTGATCAGCTTGTCCAGCAATAACCTTATAGGTTCCAACCACCTCGCTATTGGCTAAAGTGAACGAACTAGCGAACTTTCCATCGTTTACCTTAGAAATACCGTAAAACACAGTACCATTTGTCGGACGCAGCACTTGAATAATCACTTCATTAAGAGTGGATGTGCCGGAAATAAGCACAGTACCACCAGGTTGGATAGATGCTATTGCACTCAACGTAACCGCTGTGCTGCTTGCAAATCCCGCAACAGGTACAAGTAATAAACAAAGTGTCAGAATCAACATGAGACTTAACTTGCGGAATTTCACTTTTTCATTCCTCACTTTCATTTTATTCATTTTTTGCTAGTCAACATTATTATAATCAGCATTCATCATGGCTTGATCCAGCTCAAGCTGTGTCATTACAGTAGCTAGATTTAATCCAATATTTGTAGAATCTGCGCTATATTTACTAACTACAAAGGCTTTTACCGTATATCCAGCAGCATCACTTACATTGAAATTTGCTGAATACGTTCCTGTATCCACTTTAAGATTCGAGGAAACAATACTGACCGGTGTCGATCCATTGAATAATTCAAAAACAACCGCTTGAGTTCCAATTGAACCATTGTTATTTCCATTGGCCTTAGCATGATTAAACAAGTTGATCCTAGCCGTAATTCCATTTTCCGCAGTCACCACTGGTGCCGTCATATAAAATATTTCAGACGATTTATTGGCTCTGCCATTAAAACGTCTGGTGTTGTAACCTTCAGCATCTACTTCAATAAGGTAGTAGTGACCCTTTTGAAAAACACCATCGTTAATGACAAGCTTACCCTCGGTTAGCTTATATTCCGCATTAGTCAATTGTCGATAAACTTCCAAATTTTCATCACTTATTGTTACATTTTTAACATTATTTCTCCATTTATCGTTATCTACAAAAACAAATTCACTTGCTGCATCACTGAACACATATCCTGTAATTTCAGAGGGGGTAGAGACAACCAGTTCATCTACAGCCCTATTTCGTTGAATATCGTATAAATCACCGATTACGCCTGCATCAATTTTAACTTTTACAGAATAATCCTTTATCCCATCATGGAATATGATGTTTATTCTATTTCCTACAATAGAAACAACATCCCGCTCCTTCAAAGCTTCGTATTTCCCATCATTATTTAATGAAATTGTAATCTTCTCTTTAAGATGGGATAACCCCTTCTCATCAAGCGTTTGATCTACGATACCCGTTCTGGAGTCAAACTGTAAACTCATCCAACGACCATCGTGCGAAAAGTATTTGTTGCTTCTCACACTAAATTCCTTATTTGGATCTTGTGGGTAAAACGAACCAATTTCAATGTTATTATCCACTTTGTTTCCTGCTGTATCTTTAAAAAAATAACAATTACAATTATTGGGATTAAAACGGAAATAATATTGATTGCCAGTCAAAGGTTTTGCAAAATGAATCGTTGCAATATGCCCTTCGAATGATAACGTCGTATCTGAAGGAAGTCCGTTATACGAATAATTCCCAGGAAAATCCCAGTTTACATTTTGTAAAAAACTCGCGTCATCATCAAAGGCATTGTGTACATCTTTATCAAAAACAATTTGTAAGTCCTGGTAGGAGTTTAAAAACCGAGAATATACATACTTAGCAACTGTCGTATCCCCTTCACCGTTGGCTTTAATCAAACTAGTCAAACTCGAATCACCTTGGACATTTCCATAACTATTCTTGAGGGCTTGTCCGTTTATAAAGATTTGATTCGTTCCTGACAAAGCCCTTTTAAATTGGATTATCAGCTTTCCAGAATCAATGTCTACCCTATCATCATTAACCAAATTTATCCATGAAGAGTCAGTGGCTCTCACTAAGTAAATACTGTTTTTTAAATTACCATTTGTATTGTCCGAAATATTCTCATTAAAAGTAATGACTACCTTATGATTACCACTATCCTTGGCAATTTCTGTGCTCTGGATGACTGGTGGACTGACATGTAAATTCATTTCCCCATTGAGATTACCCGCTGCATCCTTTATAGTACCGCTGGCGATTTTAATAATCGTATTAGTGCCTAATATTATTTTCCTGTCGTAGTATTGTAAATAAATTTGTCTTGAATTGGATTGCCACGCATTACTTCGTTCCAACAAGAAGGGAACAAAGTTTACGCCATCCGTGGAAACACTAATTTTACTTTTCAAAAACTCGTTTTGATTTATACCCTCTGGTGCATCAATGATGATACCTTCATCAAAATTTAAAGACACATCTCCACCCTGATTCCCCGACTCAGCGCCTACAAAAGCAGGAGGGGTAATATCTGCACCCACGATGTTATCAATGTTTATCGGAGCGCTGTAAGGAACGTTACTTTTATTCTTGAATGCACCAGGGGCTATTTGTATGGAATTTGTATTACCTGATAACGCATTGTCCAAATTGACAATGAGCGTAGCTGTGGAATCCGTACTCGAAAAAGCTATGTGTTCATTAGCTCCAAGAGGCAAGTATTCAGAAGCTCCTGATCTTTTTAGAGTTATGGAAGCTTTCAAGGCATCATCCGTATTCGTTTGCGCTTCATACACATTAAATGAAACCGTAACTACCTTATTGGCTCCACTTACGACTGCCGTAGTCCGCGGTGCACCTTCAGGAAGCACATCACGTATATAGCATTGCTTTGCTCTACCTGGTGCAGGGTCACCAAAAGCTGCATTATTACAAAGCACACTATTCGTAAATATACCATTATGATAGCTACCATCAGTTCCGTAACGCACTTCCTTTGTTCCTTCAAAGGAGCATAGATTCGATTCATTCACACAGAATTTCCAATCACTGTTGTCGGCCGATGCAGGTGAAGCAGACAGAATCGAAGAAAGCAGCAGCATTGCCAGTAATAAATAAACAGAAACCTTTTTCATTGTTTTGAACATAATTTCTTTTGTCACTCCTATTCATGTTTGAATAAATCTTATTAACGAAAGCTCTAACTCACCTACATATTCGAATATATATCCCCCTATTGTTTGAGATTTTGAATAATAACCATCATAATGAAGCGTAACATACCCCAATGACTAGAAAATGACAAACCTCGACAGCAAAAAGGCCCATTTTGGATGGACCCCGGGATTTTTCATTAAAATTTTATGATTCCAACTCATCCGAAAGTAACTGTGCATACAAATCAGCAGCTTCACGCGATGGCTCCATACCTATTTCTTTATGCAAGGTTTCTGCATATTGCAAGTATTGCCGAGTAAGAGCTTCTTTGTTCTCCTGCAGAGCCAACGCCCTCATAAGCAGCATGAAAGATTCTTCGTCTAGTTCATTGTGTGCCATAAGTTTGGTTAATAATCGGACTGCCGTATTCGTATCCCCTCTGTTTAACAAGGCTGCACTTAAACGTTGGGCAAAAGAAGTGTACATCAACGAGAGGCGTTCGACTTCATTCCATGCCCAGGCAAAGGCGTGATCTCCAAACAAATCCCCCACGTACAGCTGTTCAAGCTCCATCGCCTGTTCGATATTCGTTTCATCGATCATGGACATATCTCTACAGCCCTCTTCAAAGCTCAGGAAATCAACTTTCACTTGGTTAATACTGAGTGCGTAATGGCTGCTATCGGAATGCAGGCTTTCCTTCAATCCAAATGCTTCTAATACCTTGCGAAGCTTATACACGGTCGTGTTTAAATAGATTTCCGCATTTTTTTGCGCCATGTCGCCGAACATCTCTTCAATTAACCTCGCTCTAGAGACAAGCCTCCCTTTTTGTATGAGCAAATAACCAAAAAGCTCTGCGCTTTTACTTGATTTCCATTTGGCCCTAACACCTTCTGTACTTTGAATATCAATTCCACCCAAGCAGCTAAACTTCACATTTTGTAAGGTGGACTCCCGCTTCGCTTGTATCAGGTGTTTTGAACGATTTTCTCCCAGTGCTCTTTGAATCGTCTTGTGAAGCCTTTCTTGCACGACCGGTTTGACGATGTAGTCAAAAGCATAGACATCGTAGGCGAATAAAGCATATTCTTTATGAGAGGTTATAAAAACGAGCTTCGTTTCAACGCCGCTTTCCCGCAATCGTCCAGCAAACTCAAGACCATTTTCCCTTGGCATATTAATATCTACAAAGGCTACATCCACTTCATGATTCATCAAATAGGAGAATGCTGTTGCCGTCTCCCAGAAGCTCCCCACGATTTCGACATCTGAAACTTTGGCAAGCATCCGATTCATGATTAAGTGCATCGCCTTCTCATCATCGATAAGGATGACCTTCATTACTCTTCCCCTTCCATGCTATCTGGTAACTTGGATAAAGCTTCAGGAGTCATAGGGATTGAGAAATAAAACGTGCTTCCCTGAGCAGGTGTACTATCAAACCAAATTTCTCCCCCATTTAAGCGGACAAACTCCTTGCATAACGTAAGTCCCAAACCGACACCTCGCTCTCCTGCTGTTCCCATTGAAGAAATCGGATAGGCTTCCTGCAGCAACGTGCTGGCTTGATCTGTTGCTATTCCTTCTCCTGTGTCGCTTATGGAGACAACCATTTTATGATCACTGCGATCTGCTTTTAAGCGAATGGTGCCTCCCGAATTTGTGAATTTTATCGCGTTAGAAAGCAGGTTTCGAATAATTAAATCGAGCATTTCTTTATCTGCGTAGACGAACGTATCCCTGGGTATTTCGGATATGATATGGATTCCCTTACCCTCGCTGCGAACTTGCAGCAACCGCAAATTGGTCTGAATCGTCTGAGCCAGATCCCTTTCCACCGGACTAAACATCATGCCGCCCATTTGATTTCGAAACCAATCCAGTAAACTTTCTACTAAGGTGAATGTATTCTGAATTTGCTGACCCATTTCTTGTACAATTTCATGATGATCCTCGCCACATACCTGCATCTCTTCTTCCATTAACTCCATCAAATTGATGAGGACAGCGAGAGGATCACGAATATCGTGAGCTACTACGTTAAACATTTTATCCTTGAACGTATTGAGTTCCGTTAACTGCTTGGCATTCGCAAGAAGCCTTTCCTCTGAACGTACCATTTCCGTTACATTGCTTAATAAAAACATTTTGCCCACGGGCTTTTGGTTGTTATCACTAATGAAAGACATATGGACATTATAAAATTGTTGATCTGTTTGCCCAGAAATTTGGATTTTGCTTTCTATGAATGGACCTTGCTTGACTTTTTCAAGCAGCAAAGGATAATGACCGAATATTTGAACAGCCGGCTGTCCAATCCATTTGTTGTTGATACCTTCAAAGATTCGATTGGCTGATTGATTAAAACTAGTTAGGATGTTATCCAAATCGAACACGATGACCGCATCCTGCATCGACGCGAATACTTTTTGTAAAGCCAATGGGACTAATCTCAGCATATTAAATTGATAGATGCCCCACATAAAGAAT
Source organism: Paenibacillus sp. N3.4 (assembly GCF_008017805.1). Taxonomy (GTDB): domain Bacteria; phylum Bacillota; class Bacilli; order Paenibacillales; family NBRC-103111; genus Paenibacillus_E. The sequence goes on from NZ_VRTT01000035.1 coordinate 23,763, forward strand.
ATACCCGAAATCACAAACCCGAATGGAGAGATATCAATGGGCATATAGATGAAGCCGCTTAAATAAACCAGCGTAAAGCCGTAGGGCCCCCATGAGCCAATAATCATCAAAGCAATTTGCTTTTTCATGCGAGTTGTCGTCTCTTTTAGAAACATTTGGATCAATAAACCCATGCCGATTACAAAGAAAGTATAGGAATAGTAAACATGAAGCTTGTATAAGGGGCCTTTAACCAGTACAGCCAGCGGGAAACCCTCTGAATAATCCAGTGTCATACTCTTGTAAAACAGATGATGCCACTCGTTCGTATGATGGGAAATGAACGTAATGGCGGGTACAACCATCAACGCGGCTACAACCCATTTGCGAATAAGCGCTTGGCGCCCTGTATACTGCAATACCATGATAAACCATAACACCGTACCAAAAGGAATACCGATATATTCAATCCTAAGCCAGAAGCGTATATGCTCCAGGGAGTCGCTCATAATTTCAAAGGCATATCCGAATGTGTAAAAAGCACCAGTCAGCATACCTAAGCCATAGCTTATGGCGATTGGAACCTCTCTTCTTTTCCAGCAGAGATAGGCCATGATCAATGAACAGTAGGTAGCCGCCATTAGCAATGCTGATAAAAACAAATTGTAGTTCATAGAAGCTTGCCCCCGCGCTGGATTTGATCTTTTATTATGTATCTTCTATGTTATCAGAAGGAGATTTAAAAAAACATATAAACCTTGATCATCTCCACGGGATTTGTCGGTTATGAGAAGTACTTAAGTAATCGATTTGGGCTAGCTGTACCGACACAGATGGCCCTTTTTTGCATTGAACGAAGTCTATTTCCCATTTACAATGATCATACGGAGCCGGAAGAAATGCACTCCGAGAGCGATTTCCTGAAAATTAGAGGTGAAAGTATGTATATCATGACAAGTGAGGAAATTAAAGCTTATTTACGCAGAATCGGTATCGCAGAAATACAGCCCCCTACCAGGCCCTATTTATTTGAATTGCATAAGGCTCATGTAAAAAAACTTTCATGGCAAACCGTTGATATTTTTGCAGGGGCGCCAGCAGGTATAGATTTCAGAGAATCCGTTCAACTCATTTTAAACCGTAGAAGTGGTTATTGTTTTCACCTGAATGGCGCCTTTAGCGTACTTCTCCGATCATTAGGCTATAAGGTCTCTTTGCATCGGGCTGGCGTTCAACCATTAGGAGCCGAACCTCGTATAAATTCATTTCACCTTGGGCTAACTGTCAGCTTAATGAATGAACACGATGAGGAAGAATTATGGATTGTTGATGTTGGGCTGGGGGATATGCCCTATGAGCCTCTTCCGCTTCATCCCGGCACTTATCATCAAGAGCCCTTAAGTTATAAAGTCGTAGAGTCTGGTGTGATTTCAAAAGGTTGGCGATTAGAGCATGATCCTCTAGCTTCATTTGTTGGCGTAGATTTTGACCCTGCTGTTGTTAGTGACCTTGAAGAATTTAAGCCAAAGCATGAGTATTATAGCCGCGCAGCGGATTCCCCTTGGTTCAATGTGTTTCTTATTCGACAAAGGCATGAGACAGGAAGTAATGAGCTCAGAGGTTGCATGTGGAATAAGCGGGAGAGTAACGGTCTGAAGAAGACAGAGATAACTACAAAATCCCAATGGCTTGAAGTTCTGGGAGATGTATTTGGAGAGCAGCTCGTTAACTATAGCAATCAAGAACGGGACGAGTTATGGAAAAGAGTGCAGATTGCTCATGAAGAGTGGAAAGCTCAATAAAATGGGCCCAGCCAAATAACTACTCAGATCATTGATAAATACCCCTAACGCGGTTGCTCAAAGATGAGTGGCCGCTTAGGGGTAGGTTATCTTCAATAACTACCGAAGCTCATTTCATGTGTGACGACCATCCTGATGATACCTTCCTATACACCCTAATTTCAGGGAATTAATAAGATTTTACCCGTACTCGTTCTGCTCTCCAAAAGTCGATGTGCCTCCGCACCCTCTTGAAGCGAGAAGCGCTTCGGTTGTTCGATCTGCAGAAAGCCCTGTCTTATCGCTTCAAAAAGATTTTCGGCCCGTTCAATCCGATCGTTCCGTGTTACCAGATGGTTCCATAGATCGCCACCAGTCAACGTTTTTGAGGTGTCCATAAGCATGCGAGGGTCTATGTGCGGCGGATTTCCGCCTGCCATACCGTAGAATACAACCGTTCCCTTGATTCTCGTAGCTGTGAAGCTATCTAACAATGTCGAACCCACAGAATCGTAGGCTGCGTTCACCCCTTTATTCCCTTTTGACCACTGAGCCACCTCATTCACCCAATCGCTGTCGTATAGCAAAACCTCGTCTGCACCCGCCTTGCGCGCAGCTTCCTGCTTCGCGATGGAAGAGGTCAAACCGATGACTCTAGCCCCTTTCATTTTGCACATCTGTGTCAAAAGCTGTCCGACACCGCCTGCTGCCGCGTGAATTAATATATCGTCTCCCCGTCGAACGGAATAGCTATCATTAACTAAATAATGTGCAGTCAATCCCTGCAGCAGTAAAGAAGATGATTGCTCGAAGGTTATATCCTCTGGTAAAGGGATAATGTGATCGACACTTGCCGTAACCAACTCCGCATTTGCGTACGGAACGTCGGTAAAAGCGACTCGATCCCCCACTTTAATCGTATCCACATCCGCTGCGATTTGCTCAACAACACCGGCACCCTCGTAACCTAAAATGTAAGGTGCCTTGCCGGCCAAATGGTAATCCCCTCGTCTGCGGTAGATATCCGCAAAATTTAATCCAATCGCTTTCATCTTGATTAGAACCGTTCCCGATTCCAATATAGGGTCCAGGATGTCTACATAACGGAGCACCTCGGGCCCGCCAAATCGTTCAAAAATTAAAGCTTTCATAGGCTCTCCTCCACAATCGTATCTCCTATTATCTTTCCCTTTCTTTCATCCACCAATAAGATGCGTGACCTATTATTTACAGATAACATCGACAGTATTTCAATTCACGGGTGTACTCCTTATAGAGAACACCAAAATAGATGCCTGATTTTCGGCTACATCCAATAACAAAAGTGGCTATACTAACAATATAACTCAAGGTCAAGGGGTGCAAGTATGATACTTGGCGAACGTAAAGAAGAATTCTATAAGGCGTTAGTAGAAAAAAGAACGGAATATGAAGGGGTATTTTATGTAGGCGTCAAAACAACCGGCGTATTTTGCCGTCCGACGTGTCCGGCGCGTAAGCCAAAGTATGAAAACTGCGAGTTTTACGAAACAGCGCAGCAGGCACTTTTGGCTTCCTTTCGACCCTGTCAACGATGCCGTCCGTTATCCCATCCAAATCATGTATCGGAGCTTGTCCGTCTGCTTGTTGAAGCCGTTGAACATAACCCGGAAAAAAGATGGAAAGAACAAGATTTTAAAAATCTCTCCGTTGATGAATCAACCGCACGCCGTCAATTCAAAAAGCGATTCGGTATGACTTTGTTGAATACGCCCGGGCGCGCCGCATGGGATTGGCTTTGAAGAACATTAGAGCTGGGGGAAAGATTATTGATACTCAACTAGCAACCGGCTATGAATCCAGCAGCGGGTTTAGAGACGCGTTTTCTCGCATCATGGGGGCACCCCCTACTTTGTTAGAAAATAGCCATGTTCTAAAAGCAACTTGGATAGATACGCGACTGGGGCCCATGATTGCCATTGGCGATGAGGACATGCTTTATCTTTTAGAATTTGTTGATCGTCGAGGTCTTGAGCGTGAAGTGGAACGACTTAGAAAAAGGACGAAATCCGCCATTATCCCTGGTCTGACAGAGCCAATTCGATCGATTGAAAAGGAGCTCATTCATTATTTCGATGGTCAACTGACCCAATTTCAAACACCCCTCTTTTTATTAGGATCAGATTTTCAGAAAAGCGTTTGGGAACAATTAATGAACATACCATCCGGTGAAACCCGTTCTTATTCCGATATAGCCATTTCACTCGGTAAACCAACCGCCTTTCGCGCTGTAGCTCAGGCCAATGGCGCAAATCAATTGGCCATTGTGATTCCCTGTCACCGAGTCATTAATTCGGATGGCCAATTGGGCGGCTACGGCGGTGGCTTAGCACGTAAGGAATGGCTGTTACACCATGAAAAACAAGGAGAAGGAGATTCTTACTATGATCACTCAACTAGAACAAGCTCAACATCTTCATGATTTGCATAAAAAGGGCGACCCATTAATTCTCATTAATGTATGGGATGCTGGAAGCGCTCAAGCCGTTCAAGAGATCGGAGCAAAAGTCATTGCTACGGGAAGTTGGTCGGTGGCAGCCGCCCATGGATATGAGGATGGGGAAAAACTACCGTTTGATTTAGTTCTCGCGAATCTTAAACGAATTAGTGAGGGCGTTAAACTTCCAGTGACTATTGATATGGAAGGCGGTTATGGGCAATACCCGGCTCAAGTCTTGGAGTCCGTTTTGAAAGTAATTGAAGCCGGAGCGGTTGGCATAAATATAGAGGACCAAACGAAGAATGGTGTCGGACTAAACACTATTGAAGATCAATGCATGCGTATTGCAGCGGCTCATAAAGCCGCGGAGCAGACAGCAATCCCCCTTTTCATTAATGTAAGAACGGATATTTTTCTTCAAATCGATCCAAATCACCATAATGATTCTCACGTAGAAAAGGCCCTTCAACGAGCCCATGCCTATGCCGCGGCTGGAGCAAACGGTTTTTTTGCCCCTGGTTTGAGTGAAGCGAAACACATCGAATCTTTGTGCAAGCTATCCCCGCTTCCTGTCAATATCATGATCACGCCTAGAACACCTGCACCTCGTCAACTTGCTGAATTAGGGGTAGCACGCATTAGCTATGGCCCTCATCCCTATCTACATTTGATGAGCACGTTAAAAGCAGTTAGTATTAAAGCCTTGGCTATGGATTTTGATGAAGCACTGGATCCAACACGATATTTTTTTTGATTTGGATATCAATGTTGGCCGTTACTATGCTAACAGTTATCCCTTTAACATCATGTGGATATATTTTGTGCTATGATTTTGGGGTAAACTGCTTGCTAATTGCACATAAGAACGATTGGGAGGGAATTCACATGAGTTTTCATATTGAAGCAAAAGCTGGGGAAATCGCAGAATCCGTCTTACTACCTGGGGATCCGTTACGTGCAAAGTATATTGCGGAGACCTTCCTCGAAGGTGCTGTCTGTTACAACAATGTTCGGGGCATGTTAGGTTATACAGGGACATATAAAGGAAACCGAGTGTCGATTCAAGGTACAGGAATGGGTATGCCTTCTGCATCGATTTACATCCATGAGTTGATCAACGATTATGGGGCCAAAAACCTCGTGCGAATCGGAACATGCGGTGCCATCCAACATGACGTAAAAATCCGCGATGTCATTATTGCACAAGCAGCGGCTACTGACTCTGCCATCATACGCAATCAATTTCCTGGATACGACTTTCCTCAGATTGGAAACTTCGATTTCATCAAAAAAGCTTATGAAATTGGAACAGAAAAGAATCTGAATCTTCACGTAGGAAATGTACTTTCATCTGATGTTTTTTACACAAATGATAAAGATACAGTGACAAAGCTTGGCCAACATGGCGTATTGGCCGTAGAAATGGAAACAGCAGCCCTTTATTATTTAACGATCAAATTCGGCGTAAAAGGCTTGAGTCTCCTAACGGTAAGTGATCATATTCTTACAGGTGAACAGACAACTGCGCAAGAAAGACAAACCACTTTCCACGACATGGTAGAAGTCGCTTTAGAAATTGTAGCCAAGTAAAGCTCGCTTACAGAACATACAGTAAGTAGTCCTGATGACGAAATCATGCACAGCATGGCTTCTACTCAATCACACCCTCGGAATTAAATAAGAAGCTAGGAGATCCACTAAGGATCACCTAGCTTCTTATTTAATTCCACCTTGTTTATTTCGAACCTAGGGTCACTTGATTGGCAACCGAGCAAGGAGTTTATTCTTGCCTGATGAGTGAGACACAAAACGACGGTTACGCTCACGACTTTCCCATAGTAGAATAATGATACGATACATATAAGATGTGATGAATTCATTCTCAATAAATAACAGGAGGAAATCAATGAGCTGGCCATGGAAATTATTGATATGGTTTCGTAACAACAGCATTAAGAGGAAAATCATGATTATTTTTATTCCATTTATATCCATACCCCTTTTTGTATTAGCCTTCGTTTCCAATTATGTGTCTACCGAATCTGTTATTCAAAAAACGTTTGAAAATGTGGCTGGTGAATCGCTGTTGATTGTAACTAGAATCCAGGAATCCATTCTTAATGCTGAGAATGCCGCAAACATATTGACACTGGATTTAAATAAAATTATTCCGGCCGGCCAAGATGAGTTCGCGAATAATAAGCTTACTCGGCAAATTCCGAATCAGTTCAGCTTAGATCTTCTCTTTTTTCCAGATATAGAAGCTGTAGCATTTTTGGATATGAATCAGCAACTCTATACGTCCAACAGTTCAATGGAGAAAGGTCTATACAAAGCTTACCAAAGCGATATCATCAAGGAAATCAGCACGACAAGTGGAGAAAATGTTTGGTTTACAATGGAATCCCGTGATTTTCTAACAACAGATACAGGCGGTCCTGTTTTAACATTGGGAAAGAAAATTCTTAGTATAGATAATGGCGACCAATTGGGAACGTTGATCTTAATTATTAAGGAAAGCTCTTTCTCAGCCATATATGAAAGCGTTGCACGAGAGGGAGAACGAAATTATATGATCGTTGACTCCACAGGACAAGTCATCTCTTCGCTGGTCAAAGAAAACTTATTGAATGTAACCTCCATTAGCTCAAAAACAAATGATTGGTTAAACAACAAACTAACGACTGACATCGTAACCGATGCAGGGAAGAAATATCTGGTCACGAGCACGTCTTTTGAAAAACTGAATTGGAGGCTTTTGAGTCAAATTCCGCTTGACGCTCTAACCAAAGACAATAGAAGAATCACTTGGATTATTGTCCTATTCGGTATACTCGGCATCGCATTTTCCTTTTTTGGTGCAGAAATGCTGTCGCGCGTCATTGCAAAGCCTCTAATCCACTTAACCAGAGTCATGCTGAATGTTAAACAAGGAAAATTAAACATTCACTTTGATTCTAATACCACCGATGAAGTTGGCTTTCTGACTTCGGGATTTAATAAAATGCTGGAACAAATACGTGAGTTAATTGAGCAGGTCGGCACGGAGCAGAAGCAAAAGCGACACTATGAACTTGCATTGATACAGTCGCAAATCAAACCTCATTTTTTATATAATACGTTGGATCTTGTCTATGTTCTTTGTGCCATGAATCGCATTCCAGAGGCGCAACAAGCGACTAAAGCATTGGCCGATTTTTACCGTATTGCGCTAAGCGGAGGCAAGGAGGTCATCTCAATTGTAGAAGAGTTCGATAATGTAACCGATTATTTGGCCATTCAAAAAATTCGTTATATCGACGTGTTTGATTTCTCGATCCATTTAAATGTACATATCCAGGATTATAAAATCCTTAAGTTAACGATCCAACCACTTGTAGAAAATGCGATTTATCATGGATTAAAACCGAAAGAAACGAAGGGGAAACTTGATATTAAGGGGGATTATCATGAGGGGGACATTTGGATTACCGTATCTGACAACGGAGTCGGCATATCACCGGAACGATGCCAAACCTTGCTAAAACCTCTGACAAGAGAGCAAAACAGTAAATCATTTGGGCTGCTGAGTGTCTCAGAACGAATTAAATTGTACTTTGGCAATGAATATGGGATTTCGATACACAGTGTGTTAGGGGAAGGAACGACCATTGCTGTTAAGCTCCCTGCACGTAAAAAGGAGGAAATGGATCATGTATAAAGTATTGATTGTTGACGATGAAATCTTGTTTCGTGAATACTTGCGAACCGTTCTGAACTGGGAATCCTTTGGGTTCGTTATTTGCGGGGAAGCAAAGAATGGGCAGGAGGCCTTGCTAAAAGCAAGCGAAACGCGTCCGGATTTAGCGCTGGTAGATATTAATATGCCGATCATGGATGGTATCGACCTTTCTACGGAACTCAAAGAAAAATATCCAAATATGGCTATCGTGATGGTAACGGGGTATAGCGAATTCGAATATGCACGGAGAGCACTGAAACTCGGTGTTGAAGATTATATCTTAAAGCCTTTTAACCCAGAGGAATTGTTCCTTACCTTAGTAAAAATCAAGAGTCAATTGCAAAAGCTAAGTGAAGATCGCAAAGTACACAAGGATCAATTGCACTGGCTGCGTGAACAGTTTTTAAACATGCTGATCAGTCAGGATTTGACTTTGAAAGATGATGAACTCGTTACCCAGTTTGAACGGTTCGGCATCTCTCCTTCATCCGATCCCTATGTAGTCATTACCATAGAAATCGACAATTTGTACCAAAAGTGGGATAGCAATCAAGAGATACAACTCTGGAAGTCTACGATTTCCAATATATTGAGTGAAATTTTGACTTGGAAAGGGCATAATCTTGTTTTTTTTGGTCCTGAGGATAGGATTATTTCAATCGCTCAAATTGATCTGGGAGAAACGTGTGCTTCAATGATGGAAACGGAAAGTTTAAAGCGATTATGCGATATGGTAAAAAGGCATTTTAAATTTACGGTCACAGTCGGTATTGGAAGATCGCATGATGGCTTTACCGGCATTCGTGAGTCCTATATGGAGGCTCTTACTGCCCTACAAAGCAAACTTACGGCCGGCAATGGTACGGTTATTGAATACCAAGATACGGATCTGACTAAGCAAGGTTTTTATTCAAGCGTAGTTAATGAGAAGATGATGCTGGCCTTGCGAATGAATGATCACGCAGAATTAAAGAAGCATCTGGATGATGTATTTCAATATATACGCGAGCAGCGATTAACGCCGGACATGACCTATGTGATTGTGATGGGCTTGGTTTCCCTATGTTTGTCCCACATTGTTGCTAATGGACAAGACATCGTATCCGTACTGGGAGCAGGTTTTGCGCCCTATCAGGAAATGAAGCGGCAAGAAAACTTGGAGAAGACGTATTCGTGGATCGAAGAGATCATGTCCAAAACGTTAAAATCGAATGAAGAGGGGAATCGAACTTCACGCTCAAAAAGAATATTTAACGAAGCCAAGCTGCTGATTGAGCAAAATTATCAGGACCCTAACTTAAGCATAGAAACAATCACGAGGTTAGTTTTCGTCAATGGAAGCTATTTACGAAAAATATTCAATAAAGAAGCTGAAATGTCCATATCTGATTATTTAACTCAGGTTCGTATGCACAAGGCGAAGGAACTGATCATTCAGAAAACGCACACCATTATGACCATATCCGAGAAGGTCGGTTATAATGATCCAGGTTACTTTAGTAAATGCTTTAAGAAATATTTTGGTCTATCGCCAAGTGAAGTTGATGTGATGAATGGATAATTGGAGCGTTTATTACAGGAAGAGAAGCGAATACTTCATTCATTAGCTAGTCGTACATCTCTATAATTAGGCTATGGTTAATGGATGAAGCCGAAACCATAACTTTCAATAGATGAAGGGGAGTCTAAAGATGAAAAAATGGATGAAAGTTAATAGTGTGGCACTTACGGCTGTCATGGCCGTTACATTGTCAGGCTGTGGGGCAGCCACGAAAGAAACGAATGTAAGCGCTTCGCCAACCACTAAGGCGACAACAGCCGAAACAACCAAGCCATCCGATAAACCATCGAATGAGATTGTGAAGCTGAGAATCTCAGCACAGCATTTTGATGACGATACCTCCAAACCTTATGACTACGCGGCTGCTGAGCTTAAGAAGGAAATGCCTAATGTGGAATTGTTATTAGAGCCGACCTTACAAGATGATAATCAAAAACTTAAAACACAAATGGCAACAGGTGATTTACCGGATATTGTCGATATGAACTGGAATTTGATCCAGATCGCTAATAAGTCAAATAACATCTTAGTGCTGGATAAAGAAGCGGAAACAGAGAAATTCAAAAAAGATCTGCTCAAAGGCAACGAACCCAAATTAATTGCACCTGATGGTCATGTATATGGGTACCCGTACGGTGGCATAGAATTTCAAATCATATATTATAACAAAAAAATATTTGCCGATGCAGGTGTAAAACTTCCCATCAAAACCGTTGATGAATTGAAGGAAGCTGCAAAAGTGTTTACCGCAAAAGGCATTACGCCAATGGCCATTTTCGGAAAAGAAAAATGGATCGGGAATGCTTTCCTAAGAGGATTTATGGTACGTGAAGATCCTAAGGGATTCGGCGTTCTGAATGAAGCGATGGAAGTTCCTGAAGCATTGAAACTGGCTGCGAAACAAGTATCCGAATTGCAAGCGGCTGGATTATTTGCCAAAAATGCGACGAATACAAATTACGATCAAGCTTCAGCATCCTTTTATCAAGGGAAAGCAGCCATGTTCGTTAACGGACAGTGGGAAATTTCCAGCTCACAAAAAAATCTGGGCGATAATGTAGATTGGATGTACTGGCCTGCTAAGGATGAGGCTACTTACGAAAAATCGAAGTTTATGATGGATGGGCAAGGAGATGCTACAGGCTTCGTCGTTTCAAGCAAAACGAAAGATAAAGCAACGGCCATTAAAGTAGCTGCGTTTATGGCTCGCAAGTACGCGGAATATAAATACACGATGGTAGGTAACCCTATTGTTTCTGTGAAGGTTGATAAACCTGTTCAAGTTGAAGTTCCTGCCATGCTGCAGCGCTTGTCTAAGGAAATCATACCGAATGTTACTGGATATGCAGCCGTACTGAGCAATACCAAAATTGGGTTGGCGCTAGACGACAACTCCCAGAACCTACTAGTGCCAGGATTCTCAGTTGATCAATTTGTGAGCAATATGAATAAAGCCTTGAAAGATAAATAAGAGATTCACTTTAATAAAGAGATCTCACATCGACCTACAAAGCGATGTGAGATTTTTCTCAGAATAGGAGCTTGGAGATGAGACAATATTTAGGCAACAAGACGGCTATTATTTTGTTTTTAGCGCCGGCGCTTCTTCTATACAGTGTGATTGTATTTTATCCCATACTTCAGACCTTTTATCGCAGTTTCTTTGAGTGGGACGGTGTCAGTGCCGGCACATTTATCGCTTTTAAAAATTTTATTGATCTGATGGAAGATCCATTACTCTTCACCTCACTCAAAAATGGCGGTATATTTGCTCTCGTTTTGATGGTATTTCAAATTGGTTTAGGTACGATTCTCGCACTTATTTGTGCAGATGCCACAGTAAAAGGTCGGAAGATTTTAAAAACCGCCTATTTTATCCCGGTTGTCTTGTCTGTCACTGTCGTGTGTCAGCTTTGGCTAGCGATATATGATCCCGAAAACGGATTAATTAACAAGATACTTCAAACGCTGGGTGTGTCCTATCAACAAGATTGGCTGAACTCTCCTACGAAATCGATCATTGCGATTGCATTTGTAAATGCTTGGCAATACATGGGATTTCAATTTAGTTTACTATACGCAGGTGTAAAGTCAGTTCCAGAGTCTTACATGGAAGCCGCACGTATAGATGGAGCAAGCAAATGGAAAGCACATTTGTTTATTACCATTCCACTCATGACAGAAACGTTCAAGTTTTGTTTGGTTGTTTGTTTAACAGCGGGAATTGGGGCTTTTGTACAAATGCTGATCATGACGAATGGCGGACCGGGTACGACGAACTATACGTTGACGTTCATGATTATGCGAAATGCGTTTGGCGCTAATCAATATGGTTATGCTTGTGCGATTTCCGTCTTGTTGATTGTGATAAGTTTAATTATCACCGTGGTTATTAACAAGTTTTTCAGCCGGGATAACAGTTAAATGAAAAGCAAAGCGGAGGGTTCATCAGCTATGACTATTATAAATAAATTGCCTAAAGTGTTGCTGCAATCATTTTTGTGGATATATTTTCTGATTTCTGTGTATCCCTTAGTTTGGATGGTTTTTTATTCTTTAAAAAACAATGACGAGATCTTTGTAACTAACCCTTTCGGCATACCGACACATTTTAGATTCGAAAATTACATTCACGCTTGGAATAAATTTAATTTGCTGAGGTACATCGGAAATAGTTTGTTTGTATCTACAATGACCACGATAGGTGTTGTCATATTTGCGGTTATGTTCGCTTATGCCATTGCGAGATTGCAATGGAAATTTAGAGAATTTGTAAGAACCTACATGATCATCGGGATGTTTATTCCTCTACAAGTGATCATGATACCTTTGGCTATTATGATGAAGAACCTTTATCTTACGAATACGTACGGGGCATTGATTATTCCTTATATTGCGATTGGACTCCCCTTTGCATCTTTGGTGTTTTATGGTTTTCTTCGCGGAATTCCCTTCGAAATGGAGGAATCGGCTTGCATGGACGGGGCATCCATTTATCGTGCTTTCTTTAAGATTATTCTCCCTATCATCACCCCGGCTATAGCAACCATTATTATTTTGCAATTTCTGGGAAGCTGGAATGAATTTTTACTGGCGTATACGTTGATTTCAAAAGAAGCCTTACGTACGCTGCCTATCGGCTTGGTGTATTTTCAGGGACAGTACGCAACGGATTGGGGCGGGATGGGCGCCGTCATGACGATCGCGAGTCTTCCTATGGTTGTCTTGTTTCTGTTTTTTAGTGAGCAAGTGGAACGGGCTATGACAGTGAATTCCGCAGTAAAAGGTTAGACCACATGAGGGTCAACACAAGAGAGATGAATGATAAGGATGGTGCATCATGAATGAAATGAAGCTTTGGTATCCTCGCCCTGCGCTGGAATGGTCACAAGGACTGCCCATAGGAAATGGCAGATTAGGATCTGTCATTTATGGAGGAATAGCCAGTGAAACATGGAGCATGACGGAATTAACCTTTTGGTCGGGAAAATCGGAGCCTATACCGAGTCATTCCAAGGGGAAAGATGACCTCGACCGCATGAGGCAGCATTTCTTTTCAGGAGACTACACCAAGGGGGAAGAGGTAGCTAAACAGATTTTACAGCCGGAGAAAATGAACTTCGGTACTAATTTGACGCTGTGTGATATCATCTGGCAGTTTGAGCATGAAGGAGAAGCGTTCACCCGTGAATTAAGTCTGGATCAGGCCATCGTCCGGGTTTCATACAAGGTCAATGGAAACACCTTTACAAGAGAAATATTTGCCTCCCATGCTGACGGCATCGTGGCAGCGAAATTATCGAGTACACAAGCAGGCGGAATCTCATTTTCACTTGGCATCGAAGGAAGAACAGACAACTTTACGTCTTGGCTTCCGGATGTAGGAACGCTTGCTTTCAAAGGGAAAGCGACGGAAACCATTCATAGTGATGGTCAGTGCGGCGTTTCCAGCCAAGGAATAGTGAAAGTGCTTGCCCAAGGTGGAACTGTTGATAACGATGCAGATCGCATTGTCGTCAAAGATGCAGATGAAGTCGTTGTCTACTTTGCTGCCCACACAGATTATGAAAAAAACGATGAGGAATGGATTCAGGCATCTGAACGGCAAGTGGCGCAAGCTATTGTCAAAGGATATGAGCAACTTAAAGAAGATCACATCATGGATTATCGGCGTTTATATACAAGAGTTGAGGCTGACTTTGGAGCTTCAGCCTATGATCACCTCCCAACCGATGAAAGAGTACAACTGCTCCTGAATGGAACAGAGAATGATCCGCAGTTGTTTGCTCTGTTTTTTCAATATGGCCGATATTTAATGATTTCAGGATCGCGGGCAGACTCCCCATTGCCTTTGAACTTGCAAGGGATATGGAATGATGGAGAAGCCAACCGTATGCAATGGAGCTGCGACTACCACCTAGACATCAATACGCAAATGAATTACTTTCCAACGGAAGTCAGCAATCTGGCTGAATGTCATCTGCCCTTGATGGATTATATCCAACGACTATCGCTTGCTGGGCAAACAACCGCCAAAGACTTTTACGGATGCGAGGGATGGGTTGCGCATGTATTTTCCAACGCTTGGGGATTTACAGCACCTGGCTGGGAAACCTCCTGGGGGCTGAATGTGTCAGGGGGCCTATGGATTGCTACTCATCTTCGTGAGCATTATGAGTTTAGTTTGAACAAGGAGTTTTTGGCAAAACGGGCCTATCCTATTTTGAAGGAAGCTGCCATATTCTTTCTGGATTACATGACCGTTCATCCGACCTATGGATGGTTGGTGACAGGTCCCTCGAATTCGCCTGAAAATAGCTTCTACGCGGATGCGCTCAGGGAAAATGAACATCAATTGTCGATGGGCTCGACGCTTGATCAGGTTTTAGTACGGGATTTGTTTGTGTTTTGTCTGGAGTCAGCCGAGCTGCTGGAAGTGGATGTGGAATGGCAGCAGAAGCTGAAGGAAGCTATAGCCTTACTGCCGCCTTTGCAAATTGGTCAAAAAGGGCAAATCCAGGAATGGCTTGAAGATTATGAAGAAGCTCAGCCAGACCATCGACACTTTTCCCATCTGTTCTGTTTGTATCCCAGCAATCAAGTGACGCCAGGGGGAACGCCGGAGCTCAGTGCTGCTGCAAGACGAACATTGGAGAACCGCAGGCAACGTGAAGATCTGGAGGATATTGAGTTTACAGCTGCCGGCTTTGCTGCGAACTTTGCCAGATTGATGGACGGCGAAACTGCATACAACCAGCTTTCTCATTTAATCGGCCAATTGTGCTTTGACAATTTACTAACGTATTCCAAAGCAGGGATCGCCGGTGCGGAGAAAAATATATGTGTTGTGGACGGCAATTTTGGCGGAACTGCAGCCATAGCAGAAATGCTGCTGCAAAGTCATGCAGGCGAAATCCATTTCCTCCCTGCGCTTCCCCAAAAATGGTCGACAGGTAAGGTCACGGGCCTGCGGGCGAAAGGAAATGCGGAAGTGGATTTGACCTGGAACAACGGAGAGTTAGTTGAAGCCAAGATTCAGGCGTTCTCAGCCAGAAGAACATTCCTTCGTCACGGGGATCGGAGAGTCCCGTTTGTTCTGGAACCTGGCTGTCTATATACGATAGACAAGATGTTGAATGTGACTACAACGCGTGACCGGCTCACGCTATAATCATTTCATATTACGAGTTCTCCTGTATGATTAGGGAGAGCTCGTTTCATTTGACTATTTGCCAAATATTCTATTGTGAAGGAGCAAAAAATAATGACCCTATTATCCGTAACGAAATCAGCGCTGCCGCTTGTCAAAAGAATTGTTTTTCTTGGAGACAGCATAACCGATGAAGGAACATTTATAGCCTATTTGGACGCTTATTTCAAACAGCATTTACCAGACGTTTACTTCACATTGATCAACCTTGGTGTAAGCAGTGAAACCGTCTCTGGATTAAGCGAGTCTGATCATCCTTTTCCACGACCTTGCCTACATGATCGACTAGCAAGGGCACTAGTGGAAAGTAAACCAGATTGGGTAGTCATGGGATATGGCATGAATGATGCCATCTATTCGCCATTTTCCGAAGCAAGATTCCAGGCTTATCAGCAAGGTATGCTGCAGGCCATTCAAGACATCCAACAAATGGGGGCTAAAGCGATCGTCATGACTCCGCCGCCATTTGATGTTAAATCGTTAAACGAAGCCGTTCCTTTACCTGATGGTCAAGAGGCTTATAGCTTCATGACGCCATATGCCCAATACAACGATGTGCTGAGACGGTATGCGGATTGGGTTTTATCCTTGAATACTGAGGCAGACGCGGTTGTTAACCTATATGACCCGCTTCTGCAGCATAGAGAACAGGAACGCAAGTTGGACGCAGACTTTCGTTCCGGCGATGGTGTCCATCCGAATGCAGCTGGACATTGGGTGATGGCTAAAACCTTGCTAAGCGAGTTATTTAATATCACCGTAGAACAAGAACCTGATTATGTGCAGCATCCTGAAGAATCGCAATATTTTCAACTCATCTGGCAACGACATCAATTATTAAGCTCAGCTTGGAAAGAACATGTAGGTCATACCAATATTCATAAAGTGGATGCTTTACCCTTGGAATTAGCTAAGATTCAAGGCGAAGATATGAACCGGCGTTTACGGATGATGGGGATGTAAAGGGAAAGCAGAAACGGGAGGGAGCCGTCGCAGCGTTTCAATCCCTCCGGCCGCACCACTGCGGCCATTCTCCTCCTTCTATTATATTGATAATTATTCTCAACATAAAGAATTATTGTATACCTGGACCTCATTTGAAACAAAGATATACGTGTGCCCCAAAGACTTAAGACGTGGTGGCAGCAGGTTGCCGCTTGCCCCTACCCAGCTTTCAATCATCAAGACATGCGCCATAGAAACCTCCAATAAACCATGATTTATCGGTAAATTTCACTAGTAAAAAATAAAAAAATTCACTGTATCAGAAAAACCACGTTTAATAAATTCCTATTTTTTACAACTGTTTGTAATCTTTAACGTCTATACTTATAACAATGAAAAGAGGTGATATGTTGCAAACATTTATTATAGAATTATGTTTTGGATATTAGTTTTAAGCTTAAACCTAATTTGAACGGAGGAGATGTAAAGATGAATAAAATGGTTCTACTCTCTGGATGGATGGTTGCACTAGTAGTTGGAATAGGAACAATAGTGCATGCCGACCCAAGGCTGGAAGAAGTCAAAGCTTATATCAATCATGACTTAAAGCTGAAGCTTAACGGGGTACAGACATCGATAGAGACGATTACCTACAACGATACAACCTATGTACCTATTCGCAGTTTAAGTGAGCAATTAAATGTGCAAGTAGGTTGGGATGGTTCAACCACCACCGTAGATCTGACGCCGAATAAGTGGATAGCTTTTGATAACGAACAATCGCAGTCTATGATTTCCAATGGCTATACGATACAAGCCCCTCTTTGGATCGATTCCATTCGATACGATGTCCTAACCAAACAAGATGTCGAGCGCGCCATCCAGCAAGGAAATCTGGATCAGGGTACTATGTCCGCCGTCATTATTCAATATATGATTCAAGATGAGAATTTGCATAAGCTTCATGAAGAAATAGCCCGGATCGAGGTCATGAAGAAAGAAAATGTACATCCCCTGGATAGGGCAAAAGTTCTAGCTGAACAGGATGGACTTGTTTATCTTGTAAAAACGATATCAACCAACCCGTTTATTCCTACTAATGTTGACTATGAAAGCTATGAAGCATTGGCTCTTCATCTAAGCCATCAAGGGTACTATTTTAAGCTCTTATAGAATGAACAGAGGGGCTTCAGTTTCAATAAAATCTAGGGGAAGTGAAATTCGGAATTATCAATCCGCTTACAAAGGGGGTACAACATAATGAAATTCATGTTTAGGAAATAAGAGAGAGATAATCGTGGAACTTGGGAAAGAAAAATTAAATATCAGTACGAGAGATTTAACTGATAAAAACAATATTTTCAAATTTGCATTTGAAAATAATGCACCAGAGGCAGCATACATCAACATGAATCAGAAAGTTGCTTTGAACTCCCTTTATTAATTTGAGTTACCGAAACCGGGAACCTTACGTGATCGTGGCTGCAAAAGCTTCTATAGTTCTCTTCTTCTCTACTTAGTAGAGATATTAGAGCCCCTTGTCTTGATCGTTATTCTTGTCTAGATATTGCTCCAGCTCTTTCTCTATCTCTTCATTGATCTTAACTAATTCCTCCGATTCGTTCAGTTCCTCTTGTTCTTGTTCTTGTTCTAATTCTTTTTCAATTTCTTCTTCTGTCATATTAAAATCGTCTTTGTCTTCAATTCCTAAATGCTCTTTTATTCGTTGTAAATCCTCGTGTATTTTCTTGTTTCTCTGATGTGTACTTAAAATAAGGCCAAATATCATTGCAAGTACTAAGATACCTCCATAGGGACCTAAAAATATGGAAGCTAATATTGCTAGTATTATGGCTACAAATGTCCCGAAAATATTCATATGATTGTTCCTCTCTGTCAAATTTATTACGTTCCTATTTTAAGTAGTGCCAACATTCTCCCCTTCTTAAGAGTTAGCTGGGCCCCATTATTCTTTATCTACTGGCAGTTCAATGACAATACCTAATCCTCCAGAGTTAGCTCGATAGCCTTCTATACTTCCGCCATGGCGTTCAATAATAGATTTGCATGACGCAAGTCCAAGTCCGGTTCCACCCTTTTCGCTTTGCCGAGCATGATCAACCGTGTAGAACAGATCGAATATTCTAGGTAAATCCGCTTCCGGTACACCTACTCCATCGTCTTCGATCGCGATGATGATTTTCTTGCTTGTCATGTGCCCGTTCATTCGAATGGTCAGCTCTTCTTTGTTGCCATATCGCACGCAATTGCTGAACAAGTTGGCGAACACTCTGCGCAAAGCAGTTTCATTCCCTACAATGAAATCCCCTGCCTTGAACGAATGTGACCATATCAATTCATGATCATAACCGGATAATTCTGCGTCATACTCCGATGCTAGACTCACATAGAGGGATTCCATTGGAATTGGGAACATAGAAAGATGTTGCAGCTGCATTTCACTCTTGGCATAATGGGAGAACTGCTGCAGGATGTCAGTCATTTGCCCAGCTTTCTTCTCGATGAGGTGAATATATTCTTCTTTTTGCTCTTCTTGAAGCTGCCGGTGAGTTCGCATCAGCTCCAAAAATCCATTAATAGACGTTAACGGCGTCTTCAAATCATGTGCGATCACACCGATTAGGTCTGTTTGCTCTCGCCGCGCCGTTTGGATTCGCGCTTCCATCTGCGCTACATGTCCATATAGCATGCCAATTTCATCATTTCGTCGCACGGCAAGCAGGGGAAGACTGCTCGACAACGCCACTATGGATAGCCTTCGATTTAACAAATGAATCGGATTGGTGATCAACTTGTGGAAATATAGCGTCAGCAGCACAAACAAAATCGCCAGAGAAATCAGGAGGATGGTGATCGTTTTGATCACGAAGGTGGGCATTGTGAAATCCCGAATTTTCAAATTGCGTTCTACTTTGATGAAATATTGCAAGCGACCTGAATGATCTGATACCGGGTGCCAGCTTGTATGCAGCAGTGTTGAGTCCACATGCCCTCCTTGATGGATGAGATGAGTCATGTCTCTGTCATACAAGGAAATTGTTATGTTCTCATTACCCAATTCATCCATGGAGGCGAACACGGTTGAATCTCCAGAACCATTAGCCATGATCTTGGAGGCCAAAAGCTGATTCTCCTTATCAAACGAATTTTTGACTTCTTCTGCATGATAAATAATCGCCTCGAACGCATAGCTTCGTAAATATAGAAAAAAACTGACGGAAAGGATTACAAAAATCAAAGAAAAGAGAAGGGGAAGCTTGATTTTCAGCTTCATTTCACCAAGCCCCTTAAGATAAATTTGTAGCCGTATCCCCATATGGTTTTAATGACATCACAAGATTTGCCGAGTTTTTTCCGTATATTCTTGATATGCACAGTTACCGTATTATAATCTCCGTGCTCATCGCCCCATACATGCTCATAAATTTGCTCTCTGCTTAAGACCTGATTAGGATGACTGGCCAGATAATATAAAATTTGGAACTCTTTCGCTGAAAAGTCTAATCGTTCTCCAAACTGAAACACTTCAAAAGAAGATGGATTCAGCATTAGCGGTTCATCAGCCGTTTGGACTGGATTCAGTAGATCTGGAGTATCACTCTTCCAGTTCCGTTCAAGCCGGTCCATCTTGCGGAAATGCGCCCTAACCTTGGACACCAGCTCTTCCACGCTAAAAGGCTTCGTCATGTAATCGTCTGCACCGATTTCGAAGCCGGTGACTTTATCGATATCTCGATCCATAGCGCTGAGCAACAGGATATGGACTGGGTTATTCTCTCTAATTCGACGGAGTACCTCCAGTCCTCCAAAGCCAGGCATCATAATATCCAGAATAAGAAAGTCAACAGGCTCTGTTTCCAATATTTCCAACGCTTCCTTGCCCGAATAGGCCATAAGCAAATGAAACGGTTCAAATGACAAACTGTCGGCTATTAGCCTTACGATATCCCGCTCGTCATCGGCAATCAAAATTGTTTTATTCATATCAATCTTCCTGTCTGTTTGAATTCTCTTCTTGGAACCTTCTTTCCAACATCTGCAAAGCGGGGATCATGATCGGCAATAGGATGACAGCCAATAAGAACAAGGCCAATATGAGAACGGTGGCGATCTCGATTAAGGAAGAGACGCCCGAAGGAATCATGGCCGCGAACGTGCCAGCCAAAATAACGGCAGCAGACAGAATGACACCGCCGACATGCTTTAACGTTTGAAGCACCGCTTCTTTCGAAGGCAGGTGCCGGTATTCTTTATATCTCATCATATAGAAGATACTGTAGTCAACACCAAGAGATACAACCATAATGAGCGAGAAGAACGGAACGTTCCAATTCAGCCCGCTTAGACCAAGTACGGAAGGAATCGTCATTTCCACAATGGTCATGGAGGCATAGTAAGCCAGCAGTAGTGCTCCCATCATAAAGACAGGCAACCAGAATGATCTCATCGTGAAGAATAGCATGAGCGTAATGCCCATAAGCATTAGCATAGCGGTTCTTGCAAAATCGTGGTCAGCTATTTGGCTAAGATCCCGGTTCACGGAAGAAACACCGGAGATTCCATATTCGGCATGTTCAAACCCAGCGGTTTTCAATTCATGTTGGACGGATTGATGAATATCATCGATGATATTCATCGCTTCCCCTGAATAAGGATCAACGGACAACACAACACTCATCTTGAACTGGGTACGATCTTTAGACATATACGTGTTGAGAGCACGCAAAAAGCTTTCCTGGCTTAGAGCCGTCTCAGGAGCGTAGAACCAATCCGTGGATCCTTGCTGCCCAATCTGGTCAATCGCTGTTTGTGCAGACGTTAAGCCTTTGGTTATCTCTTCAAGTCCTTTTCCTTGCGGAATTTGGCCTATTCCTTGAATCGGCTTAGATAATCCTTGGCCAATTTGTAAAAGCTGTTCATTCACATACAATTCCTTGAGCTTCTTACCTTTGGGACGAGTGGGTCCAGATACGTTTTCTACCCCTGGCAGCGCAGCAACCGCTCTTGTTAATTCATCGATCCAGGCTAGTCTCGTGCTGGAATCCATCTTTTGATCCGTGGAAACCACAACGGTCGTTGGCAAAGCCTTACCCGGGGTAAAGCTTTCCGCCAAAATATGAAAACCTGTTACCGATTCAGCCGATGCATCTGCTTCCTCCATGCTGTTGAATGACAACTTGATTGGATTGAAAAACAGTAACGGGAGAGTCAGCATGGCGATCAGAATAAGAGCCCTCCAAGGCTTTGCCACCGATATACGTCCAAGGAATGTCCAGAAATGAGTGCTTCCATGTTCACTCGCTTGACGGGAGAGCCAGAAAATTCGATTGCCCAACAGGTACATCACAATCGGCATAATCGTAAATAAGCTTGCTAGCAGAACTACTACACCGATTGCAATCGCAACCGCAGACTGATAAATGGAAAACTCAGCAAGCCCAAGAACTGCAAAACCGACCATAACGGCAAAGCCGCTGAACAATACAGTTCTACCCGCAGTCTGATAAGTTCGTTCAATCGCTTGGACTACTCCGCGTTCCCCAAGTTCTTCCTTAAACCGTGACAACAACAGGATTTGATAATCCGTACCTATCCCAAACAACACGAGTATGAGAAAGGTTTGCGTTGTAGCGGCAAAGGGAAAATCCATATGATCAACCAAAACCGCCACGATATTCAGCGAAACGATGTACGTAATCCCCACCATGAACAGTGACAGTACCGGAGCAACCGGCGAACGGAAAATCACAATCAGAATCATAATAATGAAGATGGCAGTGAAAGTTTCCGTTTTTTTTACACCTTTCTGAGAGGTCTGGATTTGATCCTCCGTCAATAACTCACTCCCAGTTAGATAGGAAGATACCCTTCCCTGCTTAAGCACGCTGTGAAGCTCATCCCTAATCTCTTGAACGGACCTGTTTTTCTTGTCCAAACTTGCCGCAAGCATGATCGTTTTTCCATCAGAGGATACCAACGTGTCCTTGAGCTCTGGTTTCTGGAACGGATCGTTCACCGTAAGCAAACCGAGGGTTCCAGCTTTTCCTTTTAGTTGTGCTACTACGGCCTCAATATCATTCTGTTCTTGATCTGTCAGTTGATGGTCCTCGTGAAAAACAATAGCTACATCCATTTTTTTGACATCACTTGGTGTCTCTTCCAATTGTTTGAGCAAAGCCTTTGCTCGAATCGAAGAGTACGAATCTGGAATTTTCGCTTGCCCCTTGTCTCTAATCAATGTATCCATGTCAGGTTTGACTACATTCATCACCAGTACAGCAATAACCCATAATACAAGGAACAACCACCGATACTTCAATACATATTTCATTCCTTCATCCTCCATTCTGCTCTTAACCCTATAGTAAATGGCAAGTCTGAAGGGTCCATAAAAGAATTATGAAAAATTATGAAGATGTTGATGGCTGTTTTTCTTAGCTATCAGAGACGCATTAGAGTACTTGAAAATAATGATGGCTAAAGGTTTCGCTTGATCCTCTAACCTTTTTCAAAAGATTATTAATTAAATAATCTATATTGGGTAGTTTCAATCAACTTAATTCTATGTACTTTATTAAGGTATCTACCAATTGTCTCTCCCTTGGAGTTCTTACAACCTGCAAATGAACTGACTTTGTGCTCCTTAAGAACAAAATAATATTCATTCTCATCCAGTCCCTTACCGATCTTAAAATAAACCTCTCCTAGTTTTCTTCTGGCAACTGCTTCGATTACCTTTATGTCTTTCACCATTATTACTTCACTTTGCAAAAAGAAGATATATTTAGTGAGAACCCCATCTTTTAATCTCCAATAGTAACCTGCTGTAAAAATTAGTAACCCAATAAAAAAAGCAATGAAAAATAAAGATTGCAGAAAATTTATCTTAAGTACAAAATAAATAAAACTCAAGAACAATAAATAAGCAATTACTTGAAATATCATTGTTCTTCTCATATGAAATAACATATTTAATCCCTTCATTATATGAACTAAGAGTGTATTTACGAACCCTCGCCACCTTAGTGATGTTGTCCAGGTTCAAATATGGCCTAAATCAAATAAGTTACAATAATATTTCCCACCAATTTTCTTCTTAATTGGGTGTGATAATCCTTATAGGGTTAGAATCTGTCAATATACTGTAAAGTTTATACGAATAATATATATGCACTATGAACATTGTCCAAAAAATATTTCTTTTCTTTCGATATAGCCAAACATTAAATGCACAATATAAAATAGTAAGTAATGTTCCGATTAGATAATAAGCGTATATATGATTAGTTGTTGGTTTTATTCCAATTAAATTTACTAATTTACCCAAATACAATGTTGTATTTGTTGTTAGAAAAATCCATGAGAGTAAAAACAAGAATAAATAAAAACAACAACACGCAACCCAGAATAACCCTTTTTGTATATGCTTCACTTCATCACCCTTAACTATTGAGGTAATCAAATAATGTTCTTATTGTTTTAAACTTTACTTCTATACGTTGTTGTACTCACGAAATCGAAGACTTAAATGAGCCTAGCGACTGGATCGAAGACGTAATTTCGCAGGGTTGTCTTCCTGTTACTGCTTCTCTGAAATGCCTCGGGCAGACCAAGTGCCTTAAGCCAGAAGAGTGAATAATGTGTTATCTGACTTTTGATAACGTCTTATTTGCAAACTTCGCAAATACCTGCGGTTTTATAGGATTCATGAATCCTAGCTATTTCTTACGAATAATTTGATAATACCACATTATGGTAACTGTTACTCATTGTACGGTTCTGCCACTGGCCTCCAGATTGTTTACTAAATAAGCTTATCGATTACCCTCATCGTCAACAAGGTCAGGGCTATTTATCTCTTACAACTCTACACAGTTTAACAAGATTTAACTTTATAACCGTACAAAAAGGCACATGAAGCTCCGCTACGCAGACTTCATGCACAATATGAGGATAACCCGCCAGATATGCGGCGCTCTGAAGATCATCCTTGATCAGGCTCCCACCGCCGGGTTATGATAGACGTTTTCCTTTTTCCCCAAGGTTTAAAAACCGATAAAATAAACATAGACACAACAGAAATAATCTGGAGTATGATTCCAACCCAGAGCTGCTGATCGTTAACCATATAGACAGAATTGTGAAGAGCGTTCAACCCCTCCGCCGAGGTTACCTCAAAGGCTTTCAGCGTCCAATTATACATGCCAATAATCCCCAGATAAATCGACAACAGCGTCAATAGTTGTTTGACTATAATCCAATAATATTTGAACATCCCCCAATGGGTCAGCAAAGAGAGTAGAACCCCGGACACCGTAGCGCCAATCGTGGAAACTCTTACGCTTGTCTTCGCCAATATGTGCATGGCGGCATAGCACATTTGCAACTGGTTCGCATCTTTGGCGACACCAGCGTTTATACTTAGGATTAAGAAGGTCAAAGCACCCCCAAGCATAATAGAGGAAAAAAATAAATGGATGAACAATAACCATTTTTTTTGTGTCATCGTTATTTTAACCATAGGAGCCTCTACCCTTTCCGCAGAAATATTGATTTTGCTTATGCATTTTTTCTTTATCTTATCTGCCAATGGTCACGAAATGATGCCTGAAACAATCACAAAACAGTCACAAACCGTTACAGTTCTCTCACAAGGGTCAAAAAGCGAGGAATAAAATGATATCCTTGAAAGGAAGAGAAGCTGGTTAGTTAATCGATGGAGGACAATTTCAATGAACAATCAGACAAGGGTATTGCTAGTAGACGACGATCAATCGATAGTCGAGTTAATAAATGATTTTCTCGAAGACGAGGGATTCCAAGTGGAGAAAGCCTACAACTCCGAAGAAGCTATCGAAATCCTGAATCGGTTGGCCGTCGACTGCATTCTTCTCGACATCATGATGCCAGGCCAAAGCGGCTTTGAGCTGTGTCGGCACATACGTCGAACGAGCGACATCCCGATCCTATTTCTCAGCGCCCGCGACTCAGATATAGACAAAATACGCGGATTCAGTCTGGGCGCCGACGATTATATCGTCAAATCCGCGACACCGGAAGAAGTGATTGCCCGGATCAAAGCGTCCTTCGTCGATATGGCAAAAAAGAGATGATTGAAGAACATACGCTCAATTTCGGCTCTCTGGTGCTGGACCTGAAAGCGCATGAAGCCCGAGTGGACGACAAACCTATAGCCTTGACGCCGAAAGAGTTCGATATTTTATCGATGTTCGCCGAGTATCCGCGGCAAGTATTTACCTATGAGCAGCTGCTTGAACGCTTCTGGGATGGAATCGGAGACAAGCATACAGTAACGGTTCACGTTGGACGAATCCGCGATAAATTAGAACCAGACCCTTCTTCCCCCCGTTATATGGTCAACGTTTGGGGAGTCGGATACCGATTCGAGGGGGTGAGGAAATGAATGTCCCGAAATTTGTCAGAGGAGTGTTGCACATTCGATTTTTTATGCTGATTGGAATGCTGCTCCTCCTTTTTCTGCCACGCATGCTGGAGCCAATCCCCAAATTATTGAATAGCGGCCCACTTCTATCCTCGATTTTCTCCATTCTCCTCCCCGTTGGGGTTGTCTTGTTTATATGGCGACAGATGGGCCGATACGTGGTCAAGCCTTTGGAAGCGATGAGCGCGGCGGCTCGCAAAATGGCGGGGGGCGATCTGGATTTTGAGTTGCCGAGGACATCCGTACGGGAAGTCGCCGAAGTCCGAGAAGCACTGCAGGCGCTTGGGGACGAGCTAAAGGAATTGGTGATCCGCCAGTCCGAGCTGGAGCAAGAACGCCAGTTCTATATCGGCGCGATCGCTCACGATCTGCGTACGCCTTTATTTGCGCTGCGCGGGTACTTAATGAGGCTGGAGCGAGGACTTGCGAGCAGTCCAGAGAAAGCTGCCAGGTACTTGTCTATATGCAGCCAGAAAGCCGAGCATCTAGAACGGCTTGTCTCCGATTTGTTCTCCTATGTGAAAAGTGATCTTCTGAGGCAATCGACTCATAAAGAACCCTTTGAATTCGGCCCATTCATCCACAGAATAGCGGACAGCTACCGAACCCTCGCCCTTTCAAGAGAGATCTCTATTGAGGAAAATAGCCCCGAAGCCACTTGCTCTCTCGAAGCCGACAGACATTTGCTGGAGCGCGCGATTGGCAATCTGATTGACAATGCGCTTAGACACACCACTTTGGGAGGCACAATCGAGATCAAGTGGCATCGTGAGCCAGATCGAATCGTATTCAGCATTGCCGATACAGGGACGGGCATTCCCGAGAAAGATCTTCCCCACATTTTCGAGCCTTTTTACAGAGCGGACGCTTCCCGAAATTCCGAGACAGGAGGAACCGGCCTTGGCCTGACGATAGCCAAACGTATCGCGCAAGCTCAC
The DNA here is from genome assembly GCF_008017805.1 of Paenibacillus sp. N3.4. Classification (GTDB taxonomy): domain Bacteria; phylum Bacillota; class Bacilli; order Paenibacillales; family NBRC-103111; genus Paenibacillus_E. The sequence continues at coordinate 50,361 of NZ_VRTT01000035.1, forward strand.
GGAGGCGATCTGACCGCCCGCAATCGGTCTACCGGGGGCGCTGAATTTACGGGGTGGATCTCGACCTGGGCGGCCTCGGATGGAGTGAATTGCTGAACGATCGTATTTGGCTTCACTCTATAGGAATCCGGTGCCGAACCAGTGTGACGATGGAAAGCACCTGCAAATTACTGCTATACCGTCATTTGTGGTACGGTTCAGCATAACGTATAAAAATGAGTAATAAAAAATGGATCCCCCTACTTATGGGAGATCCTTGTTTCAACTCGATTCAATCAATAAAAGCGATACGATTAGATCAAAAGACCGTGAAGTGCTCCTAGTAAGATAAAAATGATCAAATGGTCACCGACCGCAATCAAAAAATTCCTCTTATTTACGAGTCCAAATAATGTGTTTTTCAAATAAACAATTGAAATAAGAATGCCGATGATGCCGCCAACAGCAGCACCTTCTAACAAACCATTAGCGTTAGTCGCTTGCACGAGTATAGCAATAAAAATGGAACTAATAAATGCAACGATCACTGAGATCACATATTTTAATGCACCTTTGCTTTGATTTTCCTTTCCTACTAATATCGAATAATAGATCGCTCCATAAATCATATACAAGATTCCACCAGCAAGAATAGCAAGATAATTTAGTGCACTTAAATCAATTGACATACATTACCCTCCCGTTTTATTTAGGTTCAATGGCTAAAGCTATGGCACTGATTCTGCAAGTAAGATTGAGTGTCCCACTCACTTGTTCAATGTTTACAAGTTCTATCGGATTCCCCAAATATTTGTACCCACTAATCGGTAACCAATAGCTGTACAACTCTGAGTAACATTCAATCAACCTATTTCTTTCACTATACGCTACAGGCTCATCAAAAGCATATAACACATATTTCCCACCACTAAATGAATAGGTCACTTCGTCGTCAAGTCTTATCTCCCCACGATTCGGAACGGCGATGCGACAATCATAACGACTTTTTTCTGGTAGTGTGATGTACGGATTGCTCCTCGGAACACCGAACATCAATGTATCCTGTTCAACTAGCCCTCTCGCATTTGACCATCGATAGAGTTCTTCCCACACATCTGGAACTCCATTCATGTAAGAACCAATATTATACCTGTTTACTGTTGTGCACTTTGGAAACTGAACAACTTGTACTTTTGATAAGTCTAGCCATTTGAATTCATTATAAGTGCTATGTTCATTTTCTACTTTCTTATTTGTGCTTACTATTTTAGAATTCTTGCGATTATGATATTCTCGAGGAAATTGTTGTAAATAAGCTCCTTCTCTCCAGCTTGTTGGACTCGTTTTAAAATAGGCATGAAACGAATAAGTAAAGGAGGACAATGATGAATAACCACTTATTAATGCAATTTGAGTGATCGGTAACCGTGGTTCATAAATTAATAAATGTGCCGCATTCTCCATACGAAGTCGTTTCACATAGCCAGCTGGCGTTTCACCAATAATCCATTTAAACAATCGTTGAAAATGAAAAGGAGAATACGTAGACACTTTTGCTAACTGTTCAAGTGGAAGAGGATCATGTATATGTTCTTCAATATAATCCACTACTTTATTGATTTGCATGAGCTGAACTTTATCGTAATTCATTGATTCGCCTTTACCCCTATCAATCTACAATATTCTTAAGTAATTTCAATTTTATCAGATTCTCCTAATTTTCACATCAACTGCCAATGCTAAAAAGATCAAATTGTTCATTCATAAAAAGAAATAAAAACAGAAGCAATAAGCGTATTGCAGCTGTTTTTAATCAATTGCACCATTAAATACAGCGCGGTTTTATGATCCAAGCGTAGAGTGGGTTTATTAACGAGGACTGACATCGTCACAGCCTCAGCTCGTGTTGCTGTTTCGTTCGGTGTGAACTTATTTTAAGAACTGCATGAAGAACTGAAAACGAATTCGAAGCTTAGCTTGCGGATCAAGCAAACAAATAAAGCCTCTATTCCGCCAAACGGAATAGAGGCTTATATCTTTCACACTCAAGAGGAGCCAGTAACATATGACTCAAGGAGCCCTGCTATTTTGAACTATTGCCAAATAGCTCTCCAGTCAAGAATGCACCAGCGAAACGCGTTAACATTGTCAGCCTAAAGATGGTCCGAGTCCACCATCCTGTACCCGAATAGCCTCGCATCCATTTAGGCCTGATCCCAGCGTAGATGACTCAGACCGCAATGGCTAGATTCCTCCACTTGCGCTTTTGCTTACTTTAATATTGTCCTTTAATTACAAAGAACGAGCCCCGAATTGTTCCGGCTAGTTTAGACTTCTGCCTAGCAAATTTAAACTTTCCTTCTAACTCCTTTGGTACCTCCATCCCCTCAGAAAGCTTAAAACCAACGGCCCGCTTCTTAGGGTCATCAACCGTATACATGACATTGAGCGCAAGCCCGTCCTCATAAAAGACATAGGTAAATTGGATATTTTCCACTTGAAAACGCGACGTTTCTAAAGGTTTGGCCGCAAACGCAATATCACGTTCTTTCAAAATGCGGTTCACATACTCCAGGTTCTCCTGACTTTCGCTAGCTGATACAACCGTAAATTCATGCTCGTATTTGTTCATAAAGTAACGGGCTTCATTAGCACGCAAACCAGCAAGCGCTTCTACTACAGGTGAAGACTCTAAACCAACCGTAGATACATTTTTAAAATCAACGATATACGACATTTTCCATCTCTCCTTTTATCTAGCTATTTTCTAAAAACAGAAATTTAATCTTCTTTATCTACCAAATATTATACCAAAAATGATTCAATATAAACGTTCATGTTTCGAATAAGATAAACCCCATTGTTTCCCCTCAATAAAATTCGCTTCATTATAGGATACCGTTCAGCGTAACACTTATAAGGCGAATTTTTAGACACAAGAAAAGACAACCAGGTTTGATGGTTGTCCTTCTTTTTAGTAATAATGTTACGAGCTAAAAATCGGGTGGCTAACCCAGCGGTCGTGGAATAAATGCAAATGCTTCCTGTGGGACATTGAGTCCGTGACTTCTTACTTGCTGCGCTCTTGTAATAACGGCCGCACCTTCAAGTAAATTGAGTGCAATTTGCACGACCGTTCGCCTGTCGGGCAGCTCCAAGAAGGTCCCTTTGACCCAGGCGTTGAATGCACCCATAGTTGGACCGCACCAAATCTGATAATCGAGTCTGCGATGCTCTGTTCCCTCGATCGCCCAACGACTGGCCTTACCAAGATACCAGCGAAAAATAAGTGCCATCTTATGCTTGGGATCCTCCAAGGCCTTGGCAATTTGTCCAGGGTCACGATTTTGGAAAAACTGCTGTGTATCCTGCCAAATATCCTCCAACTTCTCTTGGAATACTTCCTTTTCCAACTTCAGGATTTCTTCACGCGGTATGTCTTCAAGCGAGCGGTAAGCTCGGTACAATTCCTGCAATTTGAAGCCTCTGGAACTAAATAACGTTCCCCGCTTAAGAACCTGTACCTTTACTCCTTGCTCGAACATATCTCCTGCGGGAGCCATGATGACATCGGCCAAATCCGCTGCCGCCAGCATCTTCTTTCCTTCCGTTGACAATCCGGACTCGATCGCCGATTGATTGACAGAACCCGTCATAATGTACGCAGCTCCAAATGGAAAGCCGACTCTTAATACAAAGTTTAAAAAACATGGAATTGGTGGGCTGCTCTATTCGGCGTTTATCGGCTAGCTTATTGAAAAATGTATGGGTCTGCCCTTGCTCTCTCCTTTCCCAGTCTCTGCTGTTAGGTTGTGATAAGGTTTCCCGAGCTGTCCATAACGGCAAGTTTTTCGGCACCTTAACAGATGCCCTCTTCGTTCATTATCCTCAAGTAGACAGCCTCGCTTGCTATAGTTTTCGTCCAGATTAATTCCCTGAATGATCAACTCCGTACAGCTCATTCATATGCTCAATATGAGAAACTCCCCAATCGTTTAATACCTGTAGCACAGTGCTTAAACCTTTACCGTATTCCGAAATCGAATATTCTACTTTCGGAGGGATTTGGTTGTACACCTCGCGATGAACGATATCGTTATACTCAAGTTCTCTTAATTGTTGGGTAAGCATCCTTTTGTTTATATCCGGTATTGATTTTTGAAGCTCGCTGAATCTCATTGTGCCGTTTGAAATAAGTTGAAGCAGAATGATAGCTTTCCATTTCCCAACTAGAATATCCAGCGCCGATTCAAACTTACAATACGATTTCATTGCCCCACTCCCCTTTGCTTTGTTAAGGTAACTTTTTATTTACTATGTTTAGTTAAAGTGCCTACTTCCTTGAGTTGACTCATAGGGTCTATTATACCTTTAACGGGTAACGAATAAGTAATCAGGAGGATGGCATAATTAATGAATATCGCATTATGGATCGTTCAAGGTGTTGTAGCACTAGGTTTTGTTTACTCTGGCTGGTTGAAGGCGTTTCGGTATGAAAAAGCCAAGGAGTCTTGGGGGTGGGTAAAAGACGTTCCTAAAGCGTTTGTGGTCTTTATCGGGTTAGTTGAATTATTAGGTGCACTTGGAATCATACTGCCTCACGCGACGAATATTGCACCTGTGTTAACGCCAATTGCCGCAACTGGACTTGCCATAATCGTCCTTTGTGGTGCCATTTTCCATGTTAAACGTAAGGAATATCGAGAAATCGGCGTGAACATTGTCTTCATCGCGTTAGCTGTAATTGTTGCGAGCAGTCGTTTTTGAAGCCGACGTAATCAAGCCTGTGATTAAAGTAGCGATTCTCACTTATGATCCCTCCAAGGAAAACTACTCCTACTTCACAACCGTCACAGTAAATGTTGGTACAATCTCCTCTCTTATATACCCTCTGGTGAGAAGAAAGTAAAATACACCCGTTTTGTCAAATGTATAGGAATTGCCCGACTTAATTCTATTCGCTTCAGCTTGGTTTAACTGACCATTCCAAGCATCTGAATAAATAGCGATCTTCTGATTATCAAACAGCCTTTTGGTGTCATGTTGGAGAGCAATATTTTTTCCTCAAGATACTCACCTCGCTGGACCGAAATGAAATAGCGCCGGACTGTATTTTACAGACCGGCGCGAATCGCTTACTTGGATTCAGATTTTACTGCAGCAAGTTGAAGATTCTGAAAATGATGACGGCTGCTTCGGCTCTAGTTGTTTTGCCGAGAGGGTCGATGCCGTTGCCGTTGCCCGTAATGATGCCTGCGTTTCCTAATGCTGCTACACTTACTGTTGCATAGTCGGCGACTTTGGCGTGGTCGCTGAACTTCGCCAAATCTTCTGTGCTTCCCGTCGCGTTCAGCTTGTCAACCAGCTCTAGCGCTCTGGCGCACAACACCATCATATCTTGCCGCGAAATTGTTCCTTTCGGATCGAAGTTATTTCCGCCTACGCCCGTTGTGATGCCAAGTTGCTTAGCGATGCCGACTGCTTCGTAGTAATAGTCTTTGTTGCTCACATCGCTAAAGTTGGAAGTGACATCAGCTTTCAGTCCAAGCACTTTGACGATAAGGATGATGAAGTCCACTCTTGTGATGTTTTTGCCTGGCTCGAACGTCGTGTTGGAAGTTCCGCTGATGATGCCGTTTGCGGCCAGTACCGATATCGCTTCTTCAGCCCACGAGAAGGACTTTCGGAATATCGGTGAACTTTTTGCCGTTGCCGTAGTTACCGTTGTCTTTATTACCGTTACCGTTGTTACCGTTGTTGCCGTTGTTGTTATTGCCGTTGTTATTGCTACCGTTATTACCGTTGCCGTTGTTGCCGTTGTTATTGCTGTTGTTATCGCTACCGTTATTACCGTTGTCGTTGTTCCCATTGTCGTTGTCGTTACCGTTGCTGCCGCCCGTCGTCTTTACGCTCAAGGTCGGCCCGCTTGTAGCATTGCCTATCGCATCCAGCGCTTCTATCCGGAATGAGTGGCTCGATCCTGGAGCAAGACCCGTAACCGTAAAGGTCAGCATAGTCACTAGCGCTTTCGGATCGGAAATCAGTTTACTGCCATCATAGACCTTGTAGCCTACGACTCTTGTGTTGTCTCTTGCCGCTGACCAGCTCAGTTGCACGGACGTATCGCCGACATTTAACGCCGCAAGCGCACTGCCGCTTGGCCAGTATGGCGCCTGCGAAGCGTCCTCCGAAACCGCGTCCATTGTCGTCGCGTTGGTGAACGTCAGTCCTGACGAGTTCGCGATTTTCCACGGGGCGCTTAATCCGTTAAACGTCACATCGTTGATCGAGCTGTTTCGCATATAACTGATACTGGCGAAATTGCCCGCCACAAGACCCCACATACGCACGTTGTCGAAATGAAAATCCTCATGATGCGCCCCGTTGTCCGCCCCTGATACATAAATAGCTTCGTTTCCGGGGTTTTTGCCTGTGCCTATTCCTTGAACAGTGATGTTTTTGATACGGATGTCTTTGAATTGCGCTGGTGTCGCAGCAGGATTGAAGCCAAGGCCATTGACGTCGGAGTAATCCGATGTGAATACGAAGCCCTGTACGTTTACGCCTTTCATTGCATTATCTCTGAACAAAATGTCTCTCGCACCGCCGCCGGTTGGAGGGCTTGTTTTGGCGCGAAGGCCGATATCGGTGTTGTGCATCACATTATCTTCGGCGACGATATGCTGCAGCCATGCCGCAGTATGACTTCCAAGCACGATAGCTCCGTGGCCTTCTCTAAAATAATTGTTGAAAATCCATGCATTTTGAGCTGGAGCACCTTGTTGTCCTACTGAACCTTGTCCTGCCGAGAAGTTCATGCTGTCATCACCAGTATCGAATACGGTGTTGAATACCGTGAGCCCATCGCTGTTTACCCATTCGATACCGTCTGCGTTGTTGTCTTCAAAAGTCAGGATTTTTACGCCATCTACCGTTACGTTTTTCATATTACTGAACACAAGTGTGTGATCCGATGGATTCAACACGGTAATACCGCCGACATAAACGTTGTTACCACGCCTTAATGTTATGAGGTTAGATCTGGCACCGTATGCAGCCGACAGATCCACACCTTGACCTCTAAGCAGGTCAACTTGCGCTTTGGCCAAAATACCCATGCTGTAATTGGAATTGCTGCCTTTGACCTGAGAAGGGAATTCGTTAAAATAACCGTTCCATTGGAGTCCAGCCCAGCTCCAGCCGTTTCCGTCAATTTTACCTTTACCGACAATTCGGATGTTATTTGCACCATCTGAAGTAATGAGCGAGATGAATTTATAGTTGGATTCCAAGCGGTAATCATCTGGATTTTCCGAACCTAGCAATATCGAGTCTGCATTTGCCAGTTCGAGTGTCATATCGCTTTTCAGTTTGATTGGTCCGGTTTTGAACGTTCCGCTTGGAACAACAACTTTCCCGCCCGGAGTACAAGCGTCAATTGCCGCCTGTATGGCCGCTGTGTTGATGGTTGTGCCGTCGCCAACCGCTCCATACGCTGTTATATTGTATACTGTTTGAACTGGCGCAGTGGACTGTGTAACGGTATTGCTTACAGGCGATTCGTTTCCGGCTCCATCCACCGCAGTTACATAGAACGTGTGTGGCGAATTTGGCGTAAGGCCTTTCGCGACAAAATTATGCATCGTTATTTTCACATGTTTGTTTTGCGTATCTTCTTTGTAAAATTCGTTGATATATTTCTTGGCTGGTGAATTCGAGTCCGTGTTATTATTTGCCGAACCAATCAACATGCCATCCATGTACACATTGTAATCGAAGATGTTGCCATAATCATCGGGTTTTTCCCACACTAGCGTAATACTGTTTTCGTTGTACGCCATTAGCGGAATACGCAAGTTCTTCGGCGCTTGCAACGCACGATTCGGATCGAACGGGGTAGAAGATACTTCGTTTGATGCAGGACCTTCCAATCCGCTCACTGCACTAACTACGAAATAATATTTCGTACCGTTCGTTAGACCGCTAATCGTTATTTGTGTTGCAGAAATGTCATCAATTTTCGAATTTGGTCCGCCAGGAGTTGTACTCTTTTTAATGGTGTAGGTGACTGGGTTAGAACCGACCGCAGACACTGCCGACCACTTAATTGTAATCTCACCATTTCCAGGAACGACGGAAGTGATAACTGGTTTGCCAGGGGTTTCAGGTTCTGGCGTCGCATGCGCTTCTGTCGAATTAGTACTGTTGCCAAAGTTATTGACTGCGATAACAGTAAAGAAGTAATCCGTATCATTGGTTAGGCCGTTCCAAGTGTATGAATTATTGGCATTTCCATTAATTGGAACTGGAGTCAAGGTGTAATTGCCGGAAGCAGTTCCTGCTTTTACGATGTAACTGTCTACCCCAACTGTACGGTTCCATGTCAAAGTCACACTGCCGTTATGTGCATCGGCAATCAATCCTTTCGGAGCGGCAGGAGCTGTTGAGACCACACTTTGCGATATTTGGATATTATCCAAATAGTGGCCTTGCGCCGTGCTTCCCGGAGTAATGGAATCAAACGCGCTAATTCCGTTTGCTGGGAGTGTGAATGTCGTCAATCCGCGATATACGCCATCCAAGTATACTTCGGCGAATTGGTGATCCAGATCGGCGACAATTTTATAATGCTGCCATGTGCCAGCCGCGAATTTATCTGTCGATGGGAGTGAGGCAGCAGTTGCATTATCGGCTTTATAAGCTATCTGTTTACTGGATGAGGTTTCAATACCGAGCACATAAGTGCCTTCAGGCGACAGTAACCGGAGTATTTTAGCTGAACTAGCTTCTTTCTCGTATTGCATAAAGTCCGACTCAGCAGTTAAAATGCCGCTCTTTTGAGGTGTAAACTGTTTTTTAACGGATACAGCTTTGGTAGAATCACCGATGCCGTGATTGAGATATAAAGCTTTATTGCTTGCTTTTGTAGGATCAACTGCAACAGACACACCATTGTTAGCATAGTTGACCGATGTGATATAACCGCTTGGAATTGATCCAGTACCGACATTGTTAAAGTCTTCGTTGATCGGCAAGCTGGCAACAAAGGATGCGGAAACAGGCATTGCCGCAACTTCGTCCGCGTATGGACCGGAGCCTGCACTGTTGTTAGCTTTTACTTTAAAATAATAGGGTGTGTCGTTCATTAATCCTGCCCATGAATAGGATGTTACAGGTGCTGTAATGATAACTGGAGTTAAAGGACCAGATGCCGTGCGTGCCTCTACCGTATAATTCACAGCGCCGGTTACCGTAGACCATGATAGGGAGACACTAGCGTCTTTCTGTGTTGCGTTCAAATTGGCTGGAGCAGAAGTGATGGCTACTGCTGCTGGATCGGCGCCTGTTGTTGCAGAAACTTCTGTAGCATTAGGCCCTCCGCCAGCGGTATTTGCTGCGCTGACAGTGAAGAAATATGGTGTGCTGAAGTTTAAGCCGCTTACTGTATGTGTATTCGTAGCGCTAGCCGTCTTAAAGGAATCGGTATACACTCCCGACGTTGTTCCCCATTTGACGTTATAATAGGTCGCATCAGTCACGGTAGACCATGTTAACTTCATGCTATTATTGGTTACTTCAGGTGCGCCAATCACCGGCTTACCTGTAGGTGCAGTAACCGATGGACCTGAGATATTGTTCGAATCGAATACTTTATTGGCTCCCGTACCTGTTCCGCCTGTTCCGCCGATTTCAAACACCACATTATCAACGACGACTGATGCGGAAGATACAGCAAATCCAACGTTAACAGTTGATTTTGCTAAATTATAATGACTATTAGCATTGTTGCTGTAATTCGTACGTGACGTCCAAGTTGATCCGTCCAATGAATATTCAAATGCGAGTTTGGAACTGCCGTCTTTCCCGGTTCTTGTCATTCTTACATATACATAATTGCTATACTTTGAATCACCATCAAACGCACTTGTGTCCGAACCTCCAGTACCAGTAATCCTTCTATAATCACGAATTTTGTTTTTAACTGATTTATGTCCAATTGCTACAAAATCAGATGAATTATCTTGTCCATCCTTGAGCATCAATAAAGCCCAAGAGTTTGTTCCAGTTCCAAAAGGAGTAAAGTTGCTTAATCTTGCAGTTAATCTGAAGTCCTGGTTTCCTGGGACCGGCATAAATGTGTAGGCTATATTGTCACTTCCAGGATTAGTGGCATCAGTATAAGAATTAATACTTCCACCTGATGCCGAAAGCGTAAACGTGCCATTTGTAAAATCTGAGCTTACGCCCCCCACGTCGCTGCCGTCTGACATCTTAACCGTCTGCCAACCTGTAGGCAAACCAGTAGCAGCGACCGAACTATACTGCGCCACCGCCTTCGGCATACTAAACGGCAGCATTGTGAACGTTTGCAGAACTAAAAGCAATGCAATTGTCAAAAAGGCTGCCTTCTTCATTCCTCTCATAAGTGAACCCCCTATGTAGTCGTTACCAGACTTTTATAAGCCCGGTAACATATCAATAACATCTAATAGAGCGTTACGTAAATAATCATTTGCTCAGTTACAGGGGGAAATCTCATATATATAAGGCTTGGGCAGTCAAATAAGGTTAAAATGATTATTTTGTTTATATATTGTTACTTTTGATATAAGCTTCGTTGATTTCTTTGATGGCCTGATCGAAGTCAACGGACGCACCTCTGACTCGCGAAGTTCGGCCGCACCCGGTATAAACTCAATGTGGCTGTCAACCACGAAACGATAATGTCTGCCTTCAATGCCATAATTCAAGTAGTTATAAATATCCGGTTCGACCAGTCGATCAGAAAGCTTCATCTTTGATTTTCACGATTCCGTCCAACCGTAATCGTGAAATTTACATGATTTAATATGGGAAATCCATAAAGAATCATGTAAATAGATTGACCTCATTGATGTCATTTGGGCAGAAAAATAAACCAAAAAAAGGTTGCTGTTTCATTTGAAGTCAAACTGTCAAAATGCAGAACGTGCTGTCTTTCAACAGGGATTAACCGCTTATGTAGTAAATCAAAAAACCGTTGCCGCTACTTAAGATAAGGTTCAGCATATCATCTATAGGGCGAAACCAAAGAGCGCCCAATTGGACGCCCTTCCCATCTTGCATGTCTGTTTTTAATTTATTGTAATAGGTGATGTATCCGTTGTTCTATTTGAGCATTTGATACACTTGTTCGACATCCTTATCCCCGCGGCCAGACAGATTAACAATAATAATTTGATCCTGACCCATCGTCGGCGCCAGCTTCTTCGCGTATGCAACCGCATGCGCGCTCTCTAGGGCAGGGATAATTCCCTCCGCGCGAGATAGTTCCTGGAAGGATTCCAGCACTTCCTCATTAGTGACTGTTGCATATTCAGCCCGGCCCGTCACCTTCAGGTGACTATGCTCCGGCCCAATGCCCGGATAGTCAAGTCCCGCGGCGATCGAATAGGTCTTCTTCGGCTGGCCTTCCTCGTCCAGCAGCACTAAACACTTGAAGCCGTGAATGATGCTCGGGACGCCTTGAGTTAAGGACGGCGCTTGATCGGGCTCGACGCCAATCAAGCGAACAGTCGGCTCGTCGATGTAGTGAGCAAATGCACCAATCGCATTGCTGCCACCGCCTGTGCAGGCCACTACCGCATCCGGCAGACGGCCTTCTTTCTCCATAATCTGCAGCTTCGATTCTTCGCTAATAATGGCCTGAAAGTGCTTAACCATCGTCGGAAACGGATGCGGACCAACGGCGGAGCCGAGCAAATAAAACGTATTTTTATAATTGCGAACCAGATCGTCCAGCGCCTCATCTACCGCGTCCTTCAATCGTCCTTGGCCTTTGTGAACCGGTACAACCGTTGCGCCGAGCAGCTCCATTCGGAACACATTAAGCGCTTGCCGGCGCGTATCTTCAGCTCCCATGTAGATGATGCATTCCATATTAAACATAGCGCAGGCCGTTGCCGTAGCAACACCATGCTGTCCGGCACCGGTCTCAGCGATGATCCGCTTGGCACCCATCCGCTTAGCGAGCAGAATTTGACCAATCGCATTGTTGATCTTATGCGCTCCGGTATGATTCAGATCCTCGCGCTTTAAGTATATCTTCGGTCCTCCCCATAATTTGGTCAGCCGCTCCGCATACGTCAGCGGATTCTCGCGGCCGACATATTCGCGCAGGTAATAGCGAAGCTCTTCCTTAAACTCCGGGTCGTCTCTAAACTTGTAAAATTGCTCACTCAAATAACTCAACACTTCCTGCAATTCCGGCGGGACGAAGCTGCCGCCAAACTCTCCAAAGTATCCCTCTTGCTGCAATTGTTGGTCCATAAGTAAGCGCCTCCAATAATCAAAATAGAAATGGTACTCCTCACCTAGTATCTTACCATAAATTACCCCCAACCCTATTTATATTTCTTCAAATGAACATGTTGAATAAAGACCATCCCGCTAAAAGGATGGCCTTCTGAATCCTTAATCTATCTTTTAATTGCCTCAATATAAAGCTCGATCCTCACTTCATTTCCGACAATTATACAGCCTGTTCCAGCGGCGAATTAAATGAGGCTGTATTTCAAAAGAGAAGTGTGTTCAACTAAAATATAATTCCGATAATGATAGCAGATAAAACGCTTACAAGCGTGGCGCCATATAACAGTTTTAATCCAAATCGAGCAACAATATTCCCTTGTTTTTCATTCAACCCTTTCACTGCACCCACGATTGTACCAATGGACCCAAAGTTAGCAAATGAGATTAGAAAAACGGAGACAATCGCTGTCGTACGCCCACTTAAACCGTCTTTGATTTTAACAAAGTCAAGCATAGCAACAAATTCATTCGAAACAAGCTTTGTCGCCATGATACTACCCGCACTAACAGCTTCATGCCATGGCACACCGATAAGAAAGGCAATTGGTGCAAAGACATACCCTAAAACTCCTTGAAACGAGATACCGAATATGCCACTGAAGACCCCGTTAATTAAAGCAATGATCCCAACAAAACCAACTAACATTACCCCAACTACTATAGCTACTTTAAAGCCATCCATGATATATTCGCCTAGCATTTCAAAAAACGTTTGTTTTTCCTCTTCCTGAACATCAATAATATCTTCTTCTGACTTAACTTCATATGGATTAATGATAGATGAAACGATAAAGCCGCCAAATAGGTTTAAGATTAATGCAGCCACTACATACCTAGGTTCTAGCATCGTCATATATGAACCAACAATTGACATGGATACCGTCGACATTGCAGACGCACATAATGTATACAAGCGATGCTTTGGCAATGATCCAAGTTGGTTTTTCACAGAAATAAATACTTCATTTTGTCCTACAATTGCGGCTGCAACCGCATTATAAGATTCCAATTTCCCCATGCCATTTACTTTACTTAGTACCAAACCAATATACTTGATAATGAACGGCAGTATTTTGTAATGTTGCAAAATCCCTATTAATGCTGACATAAAAACAATTGGCATCAAAACATAAAGGAAAAATGTGTAGGCTCCTTCATTTGCAATCCCACCAAATACAAAGTTAGTACCTTCATTGGCATATTGAAGTAATTTCGCAAAACTATCAGCAAAACCTTTAATTAAGAATTCGCCTATACTTGTTTTTAGTATAAGCAGTCCAAAAGCAATCTGAATAGCAATCATTACAATGATTGGACGATATTTAATCTTGTTCTTATTGTTACTCGCAAGCCATGCCAGTAATAGAACAATAATCAGACCGGCAACAGAAATTAAATAATGCATCTCTATCCCTCCATGACTGTGTTAAGAGCTATTTCGACCATTTCATAAAAGGATTGTTCACTCTCTTTATGAGTTAAGTGTTCCTGTGTTAACAATTGACTGCCTACTGTCAAAATAGATAGTGCTTTTACATCATACTTAGCGGCTAAAGTATATAGGGCTGTGCTTTCCATTTCTACCGCTAATACACCGAAATCCATAAACTTGTGTAGTCGATCTAAGGTCTCACGGTAGAATTCATCAGAATTATAGATGTTGCCAACAAAGACATTTAAATCTTTACCTTGTGCTTGTTGATAGGCTTTCATTAACAATGAAAAATCTGCCGTAGGTGCATAATTACATCCATGGAAAATCTTCTCCGTAAAATTACTATCTGAAGACACTGCTTGAGCTAATATGATATCGCGGATATTAATTTCTTCCTGCATCGCGCCGCAAGTACCGATGCGAACCAATCTCTTAACTTCATAATCAACAATCAATTCCGTTGTATAGATACTCATCGATGGATTTCCCATCCCTGTCCCCTGAACCGACACCGGCACACCTTTGTATAATCCCGTATATCCATACATCCCTCTTACTTCGTTATAACAATAGGCTTCATCTAAGAAATGTTCTGCTACAAATTTTGCACGCAAAGGATCTCCTGGAAGCAGCACACGGTCCGCTATTTCTCCTTTTTTTGCGCCTAAATGTCTACTCATATTTTTCCTCCAACCTTTAATGTTAAACTCTGGCTTACCGAAATCGCTTCCATTAAGAAAATCAGCTCCGGAACTACCTTGAGCATAACGGTTTTCTATCCTAGCAAACTAGACCAAAATCTTACGTAGGATACGGAAAATAATTGGTCAAATTATAAGAGCAATTCTTGACGAATATTGTCTAAATCCCTTTTAGATGGGATTGTGGAGATCATAACAACTGGCACTGTCTTTAATGAAACCGGGATATTACTGATAACAAGATCAATATTATGCTGCTGCATCATTTCGTCGGTTAGCCCTTTCATGATGGAAGTATTAATGATCAACTGATCCCCAATTTCCTTCTTTATCAAATCCGCTATGTAATGACGAATTGAAAATTCTTCCCCGATCACTAAGAAGGCCCTCTTCCTTTTATAACGCAAACTTGAACGAACAATTAAGGTTAACTTGGTTAAATGATAATCATTATACAAGATGGCAGGGTAAGCTTTATTCCACGTTTGCATGCAGGTTTGCAATTCTTGATAAATCGGCTGGCACTCTTTTTGAACATATGTAGTTAAATTACTTTTTGAAATCATCATCCATTCAGGGATGGCATTATCGATTAATAGCTTGTCAAAGAACTCGTATATCTCCAATACAAATCGTTCTTCCTTATCCAAGTTCGGGTATACCTTTGCCAATAGCGTTAGAAGCAGATTACCCATTTGATATTCTTCTTTATTTTTGTATAATTCGATTTCTTTCATCGGCGTTATTTCTGATCCTTCATAATAATGATATTGGCTGAGACTAGCCAGTGATTGCATAAAGAATATTTCACTCTTGGGAAATTCAATGGAGTGCTTTTCTTCAAGACTCTGCGCAAGGGTTTTCACTGGTAAATAAAAAAAACCCTTTCCCCAAGGGTAACTATTCTCGTCGATTTTTACATATTTTCCTTTCGTAACTCTTTCTACAACAATGGCCAACAAAAAGGATAATTTCCTTTTGGAATTGATAAAATAAACAATGTTTTTCTGTTTCTCTATATTTGTGATTAACTGATTTGTATATGCAAAATCGACATTCTCAAAGGGCCATCCTGTGAACTCATACGCATCACAATATAGCTTCCAATAGAAATATCGAATATTCATTTCATTCCCTTTGATCATAGGTGTAGAATAAGAAATGCTTAATTTATACGCTTTTAGATCATTATTATTTAAGTGCACAATCAGTTTCTTCAAAGACGAGGTACTCATAAACATAGCCCCGGCAAGCTCCTCCACGGACAGTCGACCAACACTCATAAACAATAAATTCATCAGCCTGTAAAAGGTGGTTTGTCTGAGCATAGAAGAAATCACTTCACTAATCGGCTCACTTCGCCCATTACGTCGAAGAAATATTCCCTTTCCTCTAGAAACTTCAATGGTAACACTAGGTGGTAATTGCTTGCTGATTTCCTCAACCATCTTACGAATTGTTTTATCTGAGATACCAGAACTTTTTTCAACTTCAGCTAAGGTGAACCATCTTTGTTCCGTATCCAGCAGCGTTAATAGTTGGCTAGCTAATTTAAATTCCTTATCCATTTTCCCACCCTGTTTCAATTCAATTTGAATGTTTATAGTATCAGCAAGGACAGTTCCTTTTACCCCTTTTGACGTTCTTTTACCATGATTCGAACAAGCCTCGAACGAAAAAGTCGATTCCCCCCAGAAGGAAGAATCGGCTTTTTGATCTGTTTGAAAACTATTATCCAAAAATTTCGCCCTACTTGTGATAAGGTTCAGCGTATCATCTTTAAGGCGAATTTTCTGCACCACGGCGCTTAATATTTTCCCCTTTTGTATAGTCATTTGTGGTGTTTTTCTCCGCGCTGTCTGTAACGGCAAGTTTTTTAGATGGATTATTACTATTACCAAACACAAAAACAAGGCTGCTTTGAAATTAACTTCAAAGCAGCCTTGCTTGATTTTCCTTTACTTGCCCTTTTGCGCCAACATTTTCAGCAGCACGGTTACTGACTCGGCTCTTGTTGTTTTATCGCCCGGAGCAAAGGCATTCGCGCCTTTACCTTCGATCATGCTCAGCTTTTTCATGGCTCCGACTGCACCTTTCGCCCAGCTCGGAATGTCTTTGTCGTCCGCGAAGCCTGTTGCCGTTGCAGCTTCAACGGACTGTCCCAGCGCTTTGGCGATCATCACTGCCATCTCCGAACGTGAAATTTCGGCGTTCGGTCGGAAAGTGCTGTCTTCATAGCCTGTAATGATGCCTGCTTGTACCGCTTGCGCGACAGCTTTCTGCGCCCATGCGCCAATCTCCGCCTTATCCGTGAATGCCAGCGCCGCTCCATCCCCTTGCGGCTTGAGCGTATTCATCAGCATAACCGCAAATTCCGCACGCGTTACAGTACGGTTCGGATTGAACGTACCGTTCGGATAGCCGCTGACGATCCCGAGGCTTACCGCTTGCTTGATGCTCGCCTCAGCCCAGTGTCCAGCGATGTCGCTGAAGTTAATGGTTGGTTGCGCTCCTGGTGTTGGCACTGTTGGAAGTTTATCTTCAGCGAATACCGCATATTTCGTAAAGTGATTGACCTCTACGGTAATCTTGCCATCGTTAATCTTGCCGCCGGGAACCTTCACCCATTCTTTTTTCGCTTCGTCAAAATAGAAGACGGATACGGTTTGGTTGCCGCTCAATTTGGACTTATCAAAAACAAACGTCAGGGAGATGGGTTTAATAAAGTTCTCTGAGAAGTTCTTCAAAATCTCAAAGACCGAGCTAGTCAGAGCCTTTTGGTTGTTGAGAAGCGCTTGCGTTTCTAATACTTTGGTAATCGTCACTTTTAGTTCTCGATCTGTAGCGCCTGCCGGAATCGAGACGGTGACCTCTTTATTCAAACTAACCTCGCCTGTACCGCCGGCTGGAAGCGTCAGGTTACCATCCGTTGGGGATGCTGGTGCTGTTGGCCCGCCGCCACTGCCACCAGTGGATGGTGCATCTGCACGCGTTATCGTAACCGTGTACGTTTTCGGTGTGCCATCCTGCGCTGTCACGACCAGAGTGATCGTGATATTGCCAACATTCAAAGGAATGGCGCCACTTGCCACGCCACTTGTAACCGCAGTTCCGTTCACAGCTACCCTTGCATGGCTCTCCAATACGGTTGGCGTTACGGTCGTGCTGGAAACACCATTTGCCACATTAGCTGTGTACGCTGTCGTTCCAGAGACGAACGCCGGAGTTAGCGTAGCGCCCGACAATGTCAATCCGCTCAGATCGGCGTTGTTGGATAGTCCCTCTGCGCGCGTTATCGTAACCGTGTACGTTTTCGGTGTGCCATCCTGCGCTGTCACGACCAGAGTGATCGTGTTATTGCCAATATTCAAAGGAATGGCGCCACTTGCCACGCCACTTGTAACCACAGTTCCGTTCACAGCTACCCTTGCATGGCTCTCCAATACGGTTGGCGTTACGGTCGTGCTGGAAACACCATTTGCCACATTAGCTGTGTACGCTGTCGTTCCAGAGACGAACGCCGGAGTTAGCGTAGCGCCCGACAATGTCAGTCCGCTCAGGTCGGCGTTGTTACTTAAACGGTTAACCGTCAAGTTATACGTATTTTGTGTTTGATTCTCGGCGGTTACCACGATACGAATCGTATTGGCTCCTACCGTCAGGTTCGATGCCTGGTAATGATAAACATTGCCCGTTGCCGTCGTGTACACAGCACCCGTAACTGCAAGCGTTTGACTCACTTCCGCTTTGGTTGCTGCCACAGTGAGACTTGTCACCGTGTTCGGAACATCCACTGAATACGTACGCCGCGACGATGAAAATGTCAGTGCGCCTTGATCAACGGTTAAGCTAGAGAGCAGCGCGTTATTGTTTAATGGTGCAGTTGCCGGAAAAACTGCGGTTACGACGCCCAATTCGGCATCCGTGGTGACAGAGGTTGCTCCTGCTACTGTAAAGAAGTTTTCACCAGTGCCTGTTAAGGCGTACCCCTCATTAGGTGTGATTGTGATTCTGGCTGTGTAGCTTGTACTCGGAGCGAATACGGCGTCAGACGGCGACCATGCGATCGTTGCTGTGTATTCGCTTGTTGCTGCCAGGGCAGATACCGGCGTTGCTCCCGTGACTGGCGGTGTTACTCCAGCTATTGCTGCTGTTCCTATTGGTAATTCAGTTGCTGGAAAAGTTACCGTAAAGGTCACGGTGTTGCCCACGCCTGAACCCGTTGTTATTGTCGTTCCTACCTCGGATGCGTCCTCTACCGTCGGAGTGAATGCCCCTGCCTGGAATGCCTTCGCATTCTTGGATGTTAGTTCAACCGTTGCCGTATAGCTTTGGCCTCCCTTAAATTGGCCGCCCGCTGTTAAAGCTTCATTCCAGGTTACACGGGTAACGGTGTAATCGACATTGGCTGTTGCTGCCTCTACCGCTGCTGCATCTTGCGGGGTTGCGCCTAGCCCCGGCGCATCGATGACTACTGCCGCTGCTGTCATGACCCATTTCGCATACAACACATAATCCGAAGTAATGGCAGTTGTCGCAAAATTAAAGGGGGCTCCGCTAAATTGATTTGAGCTGTACCACCCCTCGAACGTGTAGCCAGTTCTTGTCCGTACAGTTGGTTCTGTTGCATGGTCATTATCGATCACAATTTGATCGGCTGTTGTCCACAACGCATCGTTGGTAACGAAGCTTACTGTGTACGCATGCGATTGTTTTCTGATGAAATTACTAGTATCCGGCACATACAACGTACCGTCACTGCCTGCTGCTATGGAAGTAGGATAGTAGAATCCTCCTGAATTAGTGATGTCCTTCCAGGCACTGCCTCCACTCGATAACTTTTTAACTTGGCGGTTATCTTCAGAATCTACCACGTATACGGTGCCGTTACTACCTGCGGCGATACCCGTTGGATAGGAAAAGGTTCCCGATTTGGTAATATCCTCCCAGGCACTTGCTCCGCCGGGCAGTTTTTTTATTTGGCTATGATACGTATCCGCCACATACAACGTGCCATCATTGTCTACGGCTATACCCGATGGGTAATAAAAGTTCCCAAAATTGGTGATGTCCTCCCAGGAACTCCCCCCACTCGGGAGTTTTTTAATTTTGTTATTCGACGTATCCGCCACATACAACGTGCCATAACGATCTACTGCTATACCCCCCGGAAAGTTGAATCCCCCTGAAAGGGTAATGTCCTCCCAGGCGATACCTCCGCTGGGCAGTTTCTTAATTTGACCAATTCCAGCATCCGCGACATACAACGTGCCGTCACTGCCCACGGCTATGCCGCTTGGGGCGTAAAACGTCTGCACATTGGTAATGTCCTCCCAGGCCGAGGTGCTGCCGGTGCTCGATAATTTTTTAATTTTGCGATTAGTTCTGTCCGTCACATACACCGTGCCGTCACTGCCTACCGCCACGCCACTAGGATTGTTAAATTCTCCTGATTTGGTGATGTCTACCCAAATTCTTGTATCCCACTTCGCATATAGCGTTATGTTCGCTGTAATTGCTGTTGTTGCAAAGTTAAAGGGTTGCGTCAGCGCGCTGTCACTATACCACCCTTCCAACGTGCTGTTTGCCTTGCTCGCAGCCGGTTCTGTTGCATAACCGTCTTTGGCTACGGGCTGAGCGTTAATGTTTGTCCCTCCCCTGCTGTCAAAGCTTACTAGGTAGCCGGAGGACCATTTTTTAATTTTGTAATTATGCGAATCCACCACATACAACGTGCCGTCACTGCCCGCTGCTAGACCACCCGGGGTGTTAAATGCCCTGAGCCTTGTGATGTCCCTCCCAGCACGCTCCCCCACTCCGCAGTTTTTAATTTGCCCAGTCGTACCGTCCGAC
>NZ_VRTT01000036.1 GCF_008017805.1 Paenibacillus sp. N3.4
GCCAATTTATAATTACGCGAAGAGCCTTTCTACCAGCCAAATCCCGCCTAATACAAGCACGATACCGGAAGCAGCTACAACAGCCCGTCTCGATAATTTCCAACGATGGAAGAAATACAGCAGCGGTAATAATATCGCAACGATAGAAATTTGCACCGCTTCGATCCCCAGATTAAAACTGATCAAATCTACGGCTAATTCATTTTTGGGAATGACCATTTCCTTCATAATGTCGGCGAATCCCATTCCATGAATCAATCCAAATAAGAAAGTCAACACCCAGCGGTGACTGACATTTTTACGAATCATGTTATCCAAAGCCACATAGCAAATACTAAGCGCAATGGCAGGTTCTACAATGTAGGCTGGCACATTAATGATCCCCAGCACGGTTAGCGTCAATGTTAAGCTGTGAGCAACCGTAAATGCGGTAATCATGGTAGCATATTGTTTAAATGTTTGTCTGGCAATAAGCAAAGAAAATAAAAAAAGCAAATGGTCGTATCCAGATAAAATATGATTCATTCCAAGTTTGAAAAATGACAACCATCCTGAAGTCGATTGCGAATTGGTACTATTTGCATCGCTAGCCGATTGGTCATGATGATTCGCAGCTTGCGCTTGTTGAATATCTTGGTACAAGGTTGCATACTCATCAGATGTCATTAACATAAGCCAGCTGCGGTCTTTTCCGGATAAAGCTGCAGTGCTCTTTTGAGGCCCGTACTCAATGGTCAGCAAATCGACATAATTGGTTTTCACATCATTTTCATATAGTTTATCCGTTAAGGAAATGGCATCCGTTTCAGCTGCGGCGGGATACAATACTTTTAAAATCACCTTCGTCGCATCGCCTTTACGATCAAGAACAAAGCTCTCTACTTGCGTCCAAGCTTTCGGTTGATCGTTGATCTTCAAGGTAACATTCGCCTTGATCATCGCTTCCATCTTGTCTTTCATGGCGTCGAATTCTTCCTGTTCAATCATATGATTGTTGTTGAGATCTCCACCGACCAATTCGATCACGGACAATTCATCTAATGCATATGTCATTTCTATTTGCGTTTTCGTCATTGTCAGCGTCGTATAGGCAGCGCTGTAGGCATGAGCTTCAACCATTTGCTTGAAAGGAAGCACAAACAGAAATGAGAACAGCAGCAACGACAATGCGATACGAAGCAAAGGTTTAAACGAAAACATGATATTCCCCCAGTATACAAATGAATGGTTGTTAAGAATGAGAATGCCATTCTTACGAATGGCATTCTGTTTCTTTATTTATCTTAAACTTTTATTTCAGCAATAAATTGTAAATCACTTGAGCTGCTTCTGCGCGTGTTGTAATGCCCTTCGGCTCGAACACACCCGCTGTGCGTCCTTGAACCAAAAGAAGTTCAGCCGCTTGATTCACATACGAGATTGCCCAAGTCGAAACTTCAGCTTCATCTGTAAACGTTGCGCTGGCATTACCGGATGTTTGATTGCCATGAATGGATCCATAAGCCCTCATCATCATTGTAACCATTTCCTCACGGGTAATTTGTGCATTTGGATCAAATACTGTTTCGCTCTTACCGTTTACTACTCCTGCTTTTACCGCGATGGCAATTGCTTCCGCATACCAATCGGTTGACTTCACATCCGTAAATGAAAGCTGTCCGGTTGCGGTAAGCTTCAACGCTCTTACGAGCAGTGAAGTGAATTCTGCGCGAGTTACGTTGCGTCCTGGTTCAAACGTTGTTGCGCTCGTTCCGTTCACAATTTGTTTCGCTGCCAATTCCTTGATGACATTAGCTGCCCAATGACCGCTCGGAACATCGGTAAAGCCCTTTGTCACTTCCAGAACAGCATACTTACTGAAGTGGCTGATTTGCGCTACCATTTCGCCGTTGTCATATTGTCCGCCGATGTATTCCAGCTTGCCATCATCTGCCAAATAATAAACTGCGGCTTGTTTCGGATTTACCGAAGCGCCCACTTTCAAGCGAAGCGTCATCGGTTGATCGAATTTCGACAACACCGCTCCTGTAGAACCATCCGCAAGTGTAATCGACAGCTTGAAATCGTAAATTTCACCGGCGAGCTTAATGTCCGCTTGCGCCTCGCTTTGTCCTTTGACGATAGCATCCTTCGCGGCAGACGCTGAGAGCGGCTCTAATTTCAGTGAAATTGAACTGTTTATTAGGGCTTCTGCCGATAGCTGGCTCGTCAATTGTTTGATTACATTAACAGGTATGTCTATGGTTAATTTATCTGTTTTAATCTCAAGTTGATTTTGTCCGAGCAGTTGGGCTGCGTTGGAAGGAAGTGCGATTTGCTTCGTATCTGCTGAAACTGGGATAGATACTTTACCATTTGCGCCTGTTTATTTAAATCCTCGGATGTTACAACATATTTCCCATCTTTATCGGGATCCGGGTTGTTGTTGTTTATAGGACCTGGACCACCACCGCCACCAGGTCCCGTAACAGCTTTATTCCTGATCTCAATCGTCTTACTAACGTTTGCCTCTTGTAAGGTTTTCTCATTTTTACTATTCACTAGCTTTACATTTTCAAGTTGAATCGATAACGATCCTTTTTTCATAACCTCAAACGTTAATTTGGCCAAAGATACCGTTCCGTTTTCACCCGGTTTTTCCCCATATTCAGCATGCAAAAATTTGATGTGACCATCTGCTTGTTCAACCGGTGTAGAAGTCGAAAAACCGGAATCATTAGCTTTCTCGCTTTCTTTAAACTTCAGCAGACTAGCATCATAAGCAATGGATAAATCGTAAGCATGCACATCGATTAGGTTGCTTCCCTTAATAACAACACTTACTTGATCACCTACGGTAGGTTTGTCGTTGGATACCTCTAGGGTATACGATGCTTCATTCACCGCGAAAACAAACTGTGGAAGCAGTAATAATAGGAGCAGCGACACTAACGCACTACATGAAAGCAGTTTACGTACATGTATCATTTAAATTGTCCTCTCTTTAAAGCTTTAGAGGATGGCATATCAGCCATCCCCCAAAGTCAAGGATGATAGTATAAAAACGTTACTTGGAAGAAAGAATTTTTCTGGATATGAACGCTAAATCAACAATATCTACCTTACCGTCATTGTTAACATCCGCTATTTTGTAGGTATCCCAGTTAGGATCCGTGGACATTTTACCATAATATTTTCCTGCAATGGCCAAATCGACTATATCAATTACTCCATCGCTATTCAAATCTCCCGGCTCACGCTTTATGACAGAAGAAGTAAAGGTTAGCACAGCATTATTCAATGCAGCAACAGCTTGATCAACTTCTGATTGTGCAACAGCTTGATTGTCATAAACCGCTTGAGCACTTGTAATAGCTAATAGCAATACGGCTTTCGTACCTGCAGGATATTGACCAATTACGGTTCCTTCTACTGCAGAAGCATACTTCGCCTGAGCATCCTTTATTGCCGCGCTTAATGCCGCCTTATCCACACTCGCAAATATCTGTAAGCTGTGTGAAACTCCGATTACATTCGTCGCTCCGCCATCCCCTTCAGTGATCCTTAAATTCGAAAGATTAATTGCTGTATTCGTCAATTCAGTAATCGATGATTTTGTTTTCCAGTGGAGCACCAATAAATCACCATTTCTTATGTCGGTTGCACCATAACTTGCAGCAATGAAACGAATTTGACCCGGCTTCAATTGTTGATCCACAATCTGGAATTGATTGTTTACCGAATCAGCAGCAATAAATTCGACTTGATTCTGATCATAAGTGAATGTGATATCCTGGGCATAAACATTGCTTGTTACATTCGATAATCCATATGCTAGATCGAACGAACCGCCGGCTATAACATGGCTGGATCCGGTTAATGTCGCACGTACGGAATCTAATGAACCGGATACGGTTATATCACTTGTTGCCTTTTTGCCGCCATCTGCCGCGGCCGCCGTAATTGTAGCTGTTCCGGCTCCGACTGCTGTAACTTTACCATTATTATCTACGGTTGCTACGTTTAGATTATTTGACGTCCAGATGATGGCTTGATTCGTCGCATTCACTGGTGCAACCGTCGCGAGTATGGTTTGTGTTCCTCCTACAATAAGAGCAATTGTTGTTGGAGTCAGTGTCACGCCTGTTACAGCAATCTCATTCGGCGTAAATATAAGCAGCGTAGATTGACCTGCAGGAATCGCTCCATTCGCTTTCACACGCACTTGCACGCTATGGCTGCCGCTTAGGTCCGGTGCCGCGGATGCGTTATATGCCGTCCAAGCCCCACCATCAATGCTGTACTCCATCGTCGAATTAATCCCTACAATGATGTTGTTCACATCGTCGGCTGTTACATTAGGAGCTGCAGGAGATTGTCCATTCGCAGTAAATGTTAATGTCGTCGATTGGCCTGCCGGAACTGCTCCATTCGCTTTCACTCGCACTTGCACAGTGTGGTTACCGCTTAAGTCAGGTGCCGAAGATGCGTTATATGTCACCCATATGCCGCTGTCAATGCTGTACTCCATCGTTGCATCAATACCTAAGATAACGTTATTCACATCATCTGCCGTTACATTAGGCGCTGCCGGAGATTGTGCATTCGCCGTGAATGTCAACGTCTTGCTTAGACCTGCTAAGACGTCTCCCATTGCACTCACACGAACCTGAACAGAATAATTGCCATTTAAATCAGGTGGAGTTGCCGAGTTGTAAGTTATCCAGCCTGCGTTATTGATGTTGTACTCCATCGTTGAATCAATACCTGTTACAGCCTTATTCAAATCATCTGCGCTCACATTTGGCGCTGACCGCAGCAAAATACCAGTAACGACAACATCATCAAGTCGGCTTGTTCCGGTTGTTGCTATAAGTGTACCGTTAACCGCATTACTCGAAGCCAAAAGCCACCTTACATACAAAGTAGATTGGTTATTAGCTGAGGCTGGTAAAGTCGCGTTATCCAAGCTGACAAAAGTGCTCGCAGTAGTTATTGTAATTGCGGCATTAGGAACGTTCGACCAAGACGTGCCATCCAAACTATACTGAAGCTTAAATTCTTTGGGTCCGGTACCTGAGCTGGTTTGTTTCGAAGTCACTTGGATATAGGAATATCCCGATGCATCGAATGATGCCAACCAGTACCTATCTCCTGACCCATCCCATCCAGAAGTGCTAACGGCTTTACTTCCGCTAGTTGTCGGATAACTAAATGCACCTGTTGGCCCCACAACGGATATAGGCTTAGCCGCAGCTTTTTTCAGACCACTTGAAGCATTAGTCGTACTGTCTTCAAAATCCCATTTCACCAAAGTCGGTGGCGTGATTATGTTGCTATTCGTCACCGCAACATCGGTCCATCCGATAATTTTGTTATTTCCATCCACAGATACAATGTAGATATGCTGGCTCGGACTTACGAAGATATCCGCATTAGCAACTAAAACTTTGTTATAATCCGTCGCCAATTCCCCTACTGCAGGTTGATACAATGAATTCACTGGACCAACTGCATATTTCAGCGTACCCGCAGGCACTGCTGTAGCCTTAGTTCCCAGCGCACTGCCTAATGCCCAGGTAAACCCAGTTAAAGCTGGTGCAGCTGTACTAAAATACAAATTCTTAATTTGACCTGCAAGCACACTACCAGTCGCTTTAACACGTACCTTAACATTATGCTCGCCGCTCAAGTTGGGAGGAGTGGCTGCAACATAAGGCGTCCAACCCAACTCATCGATATTATATTCCATGGTTGTATCGATACCCACGATAATTTTAGCGCCAATATCGGCTCTTACGTTAGGTTGCAAAGGTATTACATTAATGATGGCAGAAGCTCGGAAGCCTCCATCCAGCGTCTCCGCATTAATCGTTGTTGTTCCGAGACCCACAATTGATACAACACCGTTTGTTACCTTAGCGATTGCTTCATTGTTTGAAGACCAAATCACCGATGCAATCGTTGCATTAGCTGGCAACACAGTAGCTGCTAGCGTAATATCCGGATTACCTATCGATACTGTAGCTGAATTTTTATTTAGCTGTACGCCAGTTACCGGGATAAGAGCATCGGTTTTTATCAATTCCCTGGTATCACGAACACGAATCCGAGTACCTTCAGAAAATGCCCCCGACAGACCTATCGCAGATAGTTTATCTCCAACTTTAAGCTTTGGTATCGGTACTCCGCTTTGACTGGCAATATAACCATCAATGAAAACCAGTACATCTCCAGAACCATCATTAATAACGTAGGAGCTGTCATCAGGAATCGCCGTAACCGGACCAAATACTTTTACCAATAGTCCTAAGTTTTCATCAATAGTCGAATTCTTTGTCGAAACGGATTTCGGTTGAATCGGTGAACCCGAGCTCACTTTAACAATACTATTGGCAAATTTGTCAAACTCAAGTTCAAATTGTTCTCGAAAATTTTGATATGACCATAAGCCCTAATCGTATCTCCGACTTTCAAAGAACCTTCCGGAATTTCACTAAAGGCCATGATTCCGCCGGTTTCATCCTGTACATAAACGGCATCGTAAAACACCCCTGCCCCGGAAGTTACTTTACCTTGAACCACTACATCCGTATCAGGAGCAAGTTTACGGGCATCGCCGATTGTGGTAACCTTCGTATCTCGGTGTCCGAGCCATTTCATCGCGTTAAGAGCAAAATCCCCATTATTATTAGGGTCCGTACTCACTTTCAACTGATTATCATTGAAGATATTCATCCCAGCAATGAAAAGTCTACCACTGCCGATCTGTTCAGTGACTACCAATGGAATCTGCGAACCTCCTGCGCTTCCCGAACCAACCTTATAGGAAACACCTGCTGATGGCGCGCTTTGCTGAAACGTAGATTCATTACCGCGAACCAATATGGAAACATTGCCGCCATCCACAAGCGCGGCTTTTCCACCGGCAAGGTTATTTCGAGCAAGGCTCGTGCCGCTGTAAAAATCCATGACAGAAACAAAATCTGTCAAGTAATTGGCTAGAGGAACCGGGCGAGTTCTTACCGCATACTCATTGCCTGTAATCGTAGCCCAGAAATTCCCTGCTCTAGAATCATCATAAATCGTATCACCATTAAACAATACGGTAGACCCTACACCTGATAGTAAACTATTGAGGGCAGTACCATTGCTTTTTTCGGATACATAAACCGATCCGCCACCAGTTATAAAGTCTTTGACAGCATTAATCTCCCCAGTTGAATACGAAGTTGCCGGATGGGTCAACATAAGAATCTTAGTCCCTGCTAAAGCTGCTGAAGTAAGGGTTGCTCCCGTATTTTCAGCTAATGTATAGCCTTCTTTTCGCATCACTGAGGTAAATGTGGTTAGATTATTCGCATACTTACCCGTATCTGTCGTCGTATTCTCGTTTTGATGCGAAGAATCGATTAATACCTTGATTCCCAAGGACGGCTTAATCGTAAACGCCTGTTCGAACTTATTGTCTCCAATATTATTTCCGTCGCCTGCTGTCAGCACGACAATAATCTTGTGGTTCCCTGCAATTGGATTGGCCCACGTCACTTGAGCTGTAGCGGACTTATTGGTAGGAAGCGAGCTAATGACAGCTTCACCAATCTTATTCCCCATCTCTACGCTATCATAGTAAAAGCTTGCGTTGAGATTGTTGACATTAATAACACCAAGATTGCTGATGCTAGCCGTAAGAGTAGTTGGAACCGCACCTGTAATAGATCCTTCCGACGCAGTCACGCCGCTAACCTTCACATACAGATCATCAGTCGGAGACCAAATCGGAGCAGAGTAAATTCTATCTCCATCTTTTTGTGTCACACGTACAACAAACCATTGTTGCCCGCCTACGACATTGATCGTATTCTTCCAATTAAAAGATGTCTTCGATCCGGATGGGCTAATTGAATCAACAACTCTTCCGCCATTGCTGACGATTTCGATTTTGTCTATGTTATCGTTAGACGGTGTCTTTAAGTAGCTGTATTTAGGATCACTGCTGCTTTCTAAGACAGGATCGCTTACATTGATGTCAAATTGTAACGTCTTCGTATCAGTTGTAGAACCCATGTACCAACCGCTAGCCGAAACATCCAATTGAGCATTGGGATCTTCGCTGAAATAAACGCGCATTTTACGCATGGAATCAAGCAAAGATTCTTGGGTTAGATCTTTTGACACGATTACCGTACGTTTTTTCGTTTGTCCCCAAGTGGCATCATGGTTGTCTTCCCCGTAAGTAGGCGCTACATGCCATCCCAAATCAAGCGCGCTGAACAGTTTATCTTCTGCGTTCGCATATCCGTAATGACCGGAGCCATTCCCTACCTCGAGCATTGTAAAGAGCTTATCCACATTCTTGTCATATGGAATAAAGTTATCGAAAGCATTTGCTGACATCGCCGGATGATTAAACTGGGCTACGATATTATCGTAAGTCAGAACCCATGCGTAATAATTTTGCAAATTCTGATATTTGCTCCCATCTTCCATGCGATCAATAAAGTTCGATGTTCCAAAAACGTTGGAGTGCCCCCACGTCGTTGAAGTCATCTCAAAAGCAGGAAATACGACAAAACTTCCGTCTTTTGTATATTTTTTCGCTAAATCTTTCGTTAATTGCCAATCCGATCCACCTGAACGTTCAGGCATACCTTTGTGATCAACGGTATCTTTATTCACCAAAGCGGAATCGATATCGTGCGAATGGTCAGAGAAAGCAAAAAAATCGTAATTATTATTCTGCGAGGCCTTCAAAGCATCCTCTGGACTACCAGTCGCATCATGTGAGATATTCGTATGATTATGTGTCGTCCCACGATAATGATTACCGCCTGTGAACCTTTGTGCAACCGTGAATGTCCAAGAATAGGTTGATAAATTTCCAACCATATCTTTTGCTTCAACGGTTACTAGATTAGGACCTTCATCTAAATCATCCGCTGTAGTCAAAGTCAACCTGATTTGATCGTCTTTCACAATCGCTTTATTCGTGAAATCTTTATCGCCTATTTTTATTTTAGCGGTTGCTGCATTCACACCGCTTAAATCAAACATGGAAACAGAGATTGTCGGATGTTTGGTCTCGATGGTATCTCCTTTGGCAGGAAGTGCATTCGAGAATGTAGGTCCTTCCGTATCTTCGCCAACTTCCACCGTATATGGACCGGCTGCAATGGTTTTGCCATCTTCCCCTTTGGCCTCAATATAATAAACAAATGCCGGAGTCGGAACATTTGCCGCTGGAATCGATCCATTGTAATTCATTGCGTCAGCTGTATCCATAACAATCGATTTATACGCTGCATCATTAACAGCTTTGTAATATAAGGTTACAGAATCCGCATTTTTGGCAATTGCCGAAAAGGGAAGATTGACATCCGGAATACCTTTCGTCAAGGGGGTATGCGTTAATGCCAGTTCTCCTCTAATATCGGCGACGTTTCTGATTTGTAAGTAATAGCCGCTTGTATAAGGAGGGGTAATTTGTGATTGTCCAATTATACCTGTAAATGTATAAGATGAATTCAAAGCTAGCGTTGTATTAGGGTCAATTCCGGTTACTCCAAGAACTTTTACAATGGCTGTTTTTTCTGAATCATCAGCAACCGTTACATTGTAATCCGAGCCTAGTTTATTAATAGCCATTACTTTCCCGTAAAATTTAACTAAATTCCCTTCTAAAGGCTCTGCTGAATTAAAAGAAGTTAAATCAACAATACGGATGTTCTGTGGAGTAGGCGCTGCGGCAACTCCTTGGTCCGTAATGCTGTCCGCAATAAATCGCGTTTGACCTTTCGTGAATGCAACACGTCCAGAAATTTGTAATTTGTGGCCTTTTGTAATGGTTATAGAAGGTTTATTTAAACCGATGACATTTATTCCGCCACTGGAATCCTGCATATAAAAATTGGTACTTTCTGTTCCAAGCACATTGTTCTCAGCCGTTACTACACCGGTAATCGTAGCTGATTTCCCTAAATTTGTTGCCAAGCCAGTAGCATCGACTGTGTGAAGCACACCAATTGTCGTGCTTCCCAAATCAACAGTACTCGGACCAACTGGATAGGAGGAGTTTCTAGGATTAGGCGATGCTAAAACAAAATCATTCTTGTTGTTTTTAGAATCCCAACCGTTCCCATCACCAGATACATCTGGTTGCAAACCTGTGTTGGTTAAACGAAAATAAGACATTGTCGCAACACTTGTATTAGCGTCAGCAGGTGTAGTCCATGAATCATTTGTTCCACTTCCTCCATATCCGAGAAAGTCAACGACTGCAGCATCCGTACTGCCGCTAATCGCCGTCTGTTTGGAGGCAATAGCAAGTTTTGCACCACCAGCACCAAAATTCACTGAGCCAGTGACAATAACATTAGGGGTTGGCAGATCCAAACCCACTGTATTGGTTTGAGCTGTACACTGGATCAGGTAATAACCGTAAGCAGGAATCGAACCTGTTAATTTCGTTATCGTAGAGAAAGTTCCAGCCGCTGATGTGTTCTGCAACGACCATGTACTTACATCTACTGGACTACTGGTCGGGTTGTATAGTTCAACGAACCTGTTTTTATAAATACTGCTTCCGTTACCGATGAAAACCTGGCTTATCACTACATGGTTCGCTTTTCCAGATACTGCTGCTTGCGCTTGTTGCACATTGACTATCAAACTCGTCGGTAAAACCATTGTTAGCAGCAAAAGAATGGTTAGCGCAAGACTATACCATTTCTTGTTCTTACCTGTGATATGTAACAATCTATTTCCCCCTCACAAATTTCTTTTTTTGAATATTCAAACATTTGCAAAAATAACTGAAATTTGGTAAGTTTAGGAAGGCCTCCTTTTGCATGGAAAAAAACCTTGACAAAAGATGCCGCCATAGCCGTCTATCAAAGCGCCTCGCCAAAAGCCTATTGATAGCGGCTTGTTTTTGTTGAAATCAACTCCTTTGAGAACGTTTACTTGTTAAATAATCTCATGATTGGAAAAATTTCAAACTTTTGAAAAAAGTATTTTTTACATTTGATTATATTTTAACTATAAGACATATTAAGTTGATTGTAAACCGATTTTTCCGCCTAATCCCTTTACAATTCATTAATATTTTGAAAATTTGAACTACTTAAATTTTACATATGTTCATACTTATTTTTAACAGCGTACAAAAATGTCAAGATGCCAATCATGCGATTGGCACCTAAACTTTCAACAAGTGTTTTGAAACAAAACAGATGATTATTTATTCAATAAATTGTAAATGACTTGAGCTGCTTCTGCGCGTGATGTAATGCCTTGAGGTTCGAATACTCCAGCTGCGCGACCTTGCACAAGATGAAGAGCTGCTGCTTGATTGACAAACGCTACAGCCCAAGAAGAAATCTGCAGTTCGTCTGTAAACGAAGCACTTCCATTTCCATTGGCTGGGTTGCCGGTAACCGACGAATAGGCGCGCATCAACATCGTCACCATTTCCTCACGGTTAATTGGTGCATTCGGATCGAATACTTTGTCGCTTTTCCCGTTCACAATACCCGCTTTTACAGCAATAGAGACTGCTTCGGCGTACCAATCATCGGACTTCACATCCGTAAATGAAAGCTGTCCAGTTCCGGTTAGCTTCAGTGCCCTTACAAGCAAAGAAGTGAATTCTGCGCGAGTTACACTGCGCTCCGGTTCAAACGTCGTTGCACTTGTTCCATTCACTATTTGTTTAGCAGCCAATACCTTAATGACGTCTGCTGCCCAATGACTGTTCGGAACATCAGCGAAGGCCTTCGTCACTTCCAGTACGGCATACTTACTGAAGTGGCTGATTTGCGCAACCATTTCACCATTGCTATATTGTCCGCCAATGAATTCAAGTTTGCCACTATCAGCAATATAGTAGATGCCGGCTAATTTGGGATTTATCGAAGCATCTACTTTTAATGGATCGTTATCGGCTGGTCGAATTTCGTGAGTACCGCAGCCGATGAACCATCTGCATTGGTGACGGACAGCTTGAATTCGTATATTTCACCAAAAAGTTTAATATCCGCCTGGGACACACCTTGTTCTTTGGTGATCAATGCTTTGGCCTCAGATGCAGACAGCGGATCAAATTTCAGCGAAATCGTGCTGTCTTTCAATGCTTCTGCAGATAATCCACTCGTTAATTGTTTAATTAAATCAACAGGTATGTCTAAGGTTAATTTATCCGTTTTAATCTCAAGTTGATTTTGTCCAAGCAGTTGGGCTGTATTATAAGGAAGCGTGAGTTGTTTCACGGCTCCTAAAACAGGAATGATGACCTTGCCATTTTCCGCCGGCGTGTTCATTTCTCCAAGCGTTACGATATGGTTACCATCTTTATCTGTGCTTGGTGTGTTGTTGCTGCCTGACGAACCATTGCCAGTTTCGGTGCCTGAGCCTCCGTTGTAGCTTTTCGCTGGCACTTTCACCTGAATGCTCACAGTGCTCGCTTTCGTATTATCGGATGTTCTGGTCACTTCCAAAACGAGATCAACCGTTGTTGCTACACTTGGCGGAACTATCATTCCGTCTGTTTTAATAACGGTTGCGTTACTTGAACTCTTGATCGCTATGGTGAAACCTTCTGGTACCATCGGCAGCGTTAACACAGTTCCATCTTTGACAGGTTCCTTGATCGACGTAATTGCCTTTGCAATATCCGCAGCCTGTGTCGATTCAACTACGCTTTTCGCAGGTACTACTACTGAAATACTTGAACTACTCGCCTTGGTACCATCAGATGTTCTCGTTACTTCCAATACAAGATCTACCGTTGTTTCTATTATAGGCGGAACAATTGTTCCGTCTGTAGCAATAACAGTTGTGTTACTTGAACTCTTAATCGCTAAGGTGAATCCTTCCGGTACCTTAGGCAGTGTTAACACTGTTCCGTCTTTCGCAGGTGCGGTGATCGTTGTTATTGCCTTTGCAATATCCGAAGCCGTTGTCGATTGCGTCGTGCTTTTCGCAGGCACTACGACCGAAATGCTTGGACTACTTGCCTTTGCACCATCAGCTGTTCTTGTTACTTCCAATACTAAATCTACCATTGTTTCTAGTATAGGCGGAACAATCGTTCCATCATTTGAAATAACAGCTGCATTGCTCGAACTCTTAATCGCTAAGGTGAAACCTTCCGGTACGCTCGGCAGTGTTAAAACCGTACCGTCTTTCAGAGGCGCGGTAATCGACGTAATTGCAGAAGCAAGAGTTTTAACCGATTTGGCGATATTTATAGATTTCTTAACCACTGCCGTTTGTACGGGTACGGTAGCGTTCAATTGGCTATCCACGAGCTTTACATCTTTCATTTCAATTGAGGCTGTTCCTGACTCCTTCGCTATAAACGTTAACGTGAACAAACTTTGATCCCCATTGACGCCTGGTACTGGTCCAACTTTCGAAAAGGCAAATTGAAAATGTCCATCTGTTAAACCATCGATTACGGGAACTGAAAAACCATACATAGAGGCACTTGCACTTTTAATTTGATATTCTAACAAACTAGGATCAAAATCAAGGTTCACTTCATAAGCAAACACATCGGTAAGGTTAATCCCCTTCACCTCTACTTTAATCTCATCGCCTACAGAGATTGGTTTGTCGTTTATAACTTCTAGGGAGAAGGAAGCAGAATTCGGATTCGCTGAAGCAAACTGAGGAAGCAGCGAAAATAACAGCAGCGATGCTATCAGAATATAAGAAAGTAATCTATGAATCCTTATCATTGTAAATTTTCTCCTTTCTGTTAAACAATAGGAGGAGGGCATTGCTGCCTTCCTCCTATTGTTAAGTTATTATTTAGATTCAAGAATTTTTCTGGCAACTATCGCAAGATCTTGAATGTCAACCTTACCGTCATTGTTGACATCTGCAATCTTGTAAGTATTCCAGTTTGGATCTGCGGACGTTTTGCCATAATACTTCGCTACAATGCCCAAATCTGCGATATCAATTTCTCCGTCTCTATTGACATCTCCAAGTGCCGGCTTAATAACAGAGTCCGTAAATGTTTGCTTCGCGGCATTCAGTACCACTACAGCCTGATCAACCTGCTGTTGAGTAGCCATTTCATTATCGGAAACTATTTTTGCGTTGTTAATGGCTGCAAGCAGGGCCGCTTTCGTCCCAACAGGATATTGGTCGATTTTGGTGCCTTCTACTGCTGTATTATACAGATTTTGCGTGCTAGTCATTAATGCGTTCAAGGCCGACTTATCTGAGTCAACTGGTTTAATAACAGAGTCCGTAAATGTTTGCTTCGCGGCATTCAGTGCCACTGTAGCATCATCCACCTGCTGTTGAGTAGCATTTTGATTATCGGAAACTGTTTTGGCATTGTTAATGGCTGTAAGCAGGACCGCTTTCGTTCCAACAGGATATTGGCCGATTTTGGTGCCTTCTACTGCTGTATTATACAGATTTTGCGTGCTAGTCATTAATGCGTTCAAGGCCGACTTATCTGCAGCCATGAGGATCTGTAGATTGAAGGAAGTACCCTTTACTTGCGTTCCCACTTCTCCATTAGATACTTTCATATTTGAGATGGTTATCGATGTCGTCTGAGCAGCTTTATTTTTGGCTTTCCAATGGAGAACCAACAAATCGCCACTTGAATTAACAGCATTTGTATCTCCGAAGCTTGCACCAATGAAGCGGATTTCACCTTCTTTTTCCTTTTTGTCAACAAGCTGGAATCCGTTTCTCACAGAATCGGCGGAAACAAATTCCACCAGATCAGGATCATAAGTAAATGTAATATCCTGTGCATAAAGACTGCTCGTGACATTCGTCAATCCAAAAGTAAGATCAAACGAACCGCCAGTGATCACATTATTCGTTCCTTTTAATGCGGTGCCTAAGCTATCGCCTTTCTCCGTCACTATCAACTCTTTGGTATCCCGAACACGAATTCGAGTTCCGTCAGAATACTTACCTGCAAGTCCCACAGCCTGAAGCGTATCTCCTACTTTTGCACTCGGTGTCGGACCTGATTGGGTAGCAATATAACCGTCTGTGAATACAAGCACCGGCCCGCTGCCGTCGTCAAGTACAAAGGAAAGTCCGCCATCCTCTACAGATTGAACTTTACCTTCTACTTCACCAGAAGTCCTTGATTGGTTTCATTTGTAGAATCTTTGGTACTTGCCAGTTTTGGCGTAATCGGCGTTCCTGTTGTTTTATTCAACTTAATGAAACTATCAAGGAATTCGCCAAACTCCAATTCTTTATTGTTTTCGAACGTTTTAGTATGCCCATAAACACGAACTTTATCACCTAATTTAAGCGAACCTGCCGGAATCTGATTAAATGCCATGATTCCTCCGGTCTCATCTTGAATGTACGCAGCGTCATAGAATACACCCGCCGCGGAAGTGACCGTACCTTCAATTACTGCATCCTTTTCATCAGGTAAATTACGAACATCCCCAATTTTGGAAACTACCGTATCTCGACCTGCCAACCAGTTATAAACGTTTAACGTAAATCTTGGATTGCCTTTGTATTCAAAGGTAGCATCTTGTTGTTTGTCGTTAAATACGTTCATACCTGAAACGATGACGCGACCTTGCCCAACCTTCTCAGATGCGATCAACGGAATTTGCGCACCATTATTGCTGTTGGTATCCGTGTTGTAAGTGACCGCTCCGGCTTTAAGGTTGCCTTGATAGGTCGTTTTATTTCCTTTAATCAACAGTGTGACCTTATCACTGTCCGTCAACTTCGTTCCGTCAGCTTTAGATAAACTTGCGCCGCTGTAATAATCAAGCGACCTTACAATGTCTGTAACATAGTTATTTACAGGTTCTGGATAAGCCCTTACAGCAAATGGACTAACCTTAGGATCCCCCCAGAAGTTACCTGTTTTACTATCATCAAATACGCCATCATTATTCACTCGAATATCTGATCCAAGGGCTTGTAAAAGCGGATTATTAATCGTTGGATCTGTGCTGTTGTTACTTTTCCCAGTAATCAACAAGGATCCGCCAGCTTTTACAAAATCCACAATCGCGGTTTGCTCAGCAGTTGTTAAAGCTGTTTTAGGATGCGAAATCATCAGCACTTTAACCCCTGCTAATACTGCGGCAGTAAACGGAACTTTATTCTCTATAAATGAGTAGCCTTCCGTTTGCAAAATCTTAGTCATGATTTTGAATTGATCTTTATACGTCCCTGAATCTCCGGAAGAATTCTCGTTTCCGTGCGCACCATCAAGCATGACTGTGATGCCTAACGGAGGCTTGATTTTGAACGGCTTTTCAAAGGTGTTATCTTTCGTGTCATCACCAGCAGGAGGGTCCACGACTGCAATAAATGTAATATCACCACTGACTGGATTACTCCAATTAAACGTCGCATATCCCATCGTTTTAGCCGCTAAATTAGCGATTGTAAAATCACCAATTTTGTGAGCAGCATCTGCTTGATTGTAATAAAGATGAACGTTCAAATTGCTTGCAACTGTTTTTCCAAGATTGCTTACGAGCGCTTTAATCGTTGCAGGGCTTCCGCCTGTGATGGCATCGCCAACAACTTCAATTCCGCTCAAGCGTACATCTGGATTCACTTCTTTGGTCCAGATCGGTGAAGAGTAGGCATGATCGCCGTCTTTTTGTGTTACTTTAACGACAAACCATTGCTGTGCTCCAACAACATTTATTGTAGTATCCCATGTAAAGGAAGTAGAATCTGTGGTTGGAACCAGTGTTTTAACTACTCTACCACCATTCGTGATAATTTCTACTTTGGCAATGTTGTCGTTGGACTTGTAGTCTTTCGGTAAAAATTTATAGTCTGGATTTGTTGGTGATTCAGCCAGTGAATCACTGCCTGTGATATGGAAATCAAGTGTTTGTCTGTCAATAATTGAACCCATATAATAACCATTTGCCGAAACGTCCAAGGTCATGTTTGGATCTTCCGTAAAATAAACATGCATGTTTTTCATGGACTCTAACAATGATTCTTGAGAAAGATCTTTGGCAACGATGACTGTACGCTTCATCGTTTGCCCCCAAGTAGCATCATGGTTATCCTCACCGTAGGTAGGAGCAACATGCCATCCAAGATCCAATGCATTAAAGAATTTATCCTCTGCATTCGCATATCCATAGTGACCTGAGCCATTTCCTACTTCAAGCATGGTAAACAGTTTATCCACATTTTTGTCATACGGAATAAAATTATCAAAAGCGTTTGCCGACATAGCCGGGTGATTGAACTGTGCAACGATATTATCGTAAGTCATTACCCATGCATAGTAGTTGTTTAAGTTCTGATATGCTCCGCCATTAACTACACGGTCAATGAAATTAGACGTACCGAACACATTGGAGTGACCCCAAGTTGTAGATGTCATTTCAAAAGCCGGGAAAACAACGAATTTATCGTTTTTCGTATAGTCTTTGGCAAGCTTTTGTGTAAGCTGCCAATCACTTCCGCCTGTTCTTTCTGTCATACCGCCTTTATTGATCACATTGTCTGAAGTAGCTTGACTTGCGTCAATATCATGTGAGTGGTCGGAGAATGCGAACCAATCATATTTATATTTTTGAGCTTCTTGCAGCGCTTTTTCCGGATCACCCGCTGCATCATGGGAAATACTCGTATGGTTGTGTGTCGTTCCGCGATAATGATTCCCGCCTGTGAACGGCATAATGACTTCAAAATCCCATGAGACAGCACTTGCGTTACCTATCATATCCTTCGAGATGACTTGAACGGTATGGGTTCCAATCGTAAGATCCGTTTGAAGTGCAACGGATACTTCATTATTTAAAATAGTGACTTGCTGAGATGGTATTGTTGCACCATCTACTTTTACAATAACTGAGCTTGTATCCACACCACTTGGATCAGACAAGCTTACGGAAATGTCAGGAAGCTTACTTTCCGTTTTTTGTCCTGGGGATGGAATCATTTTTGAATACGCAGGACCTTCTGTATCCACAACCACAGAAACTTGGTTAGGAGAAATGGAGTTTCCGGATGATTGAACTTGTGTTCCTGCTTTTGCTTCAATGTAATATTCAAATCCAGCTGCCGGTACAGATGCTTTCGCTAGATTAGCCGTATAATTCGAATTGTCCGTTGAAATCATAGGGACTTTCGTATAATTCGAATCTCCCTTGGCTCTGTAGTAAAAGTCAACTGACTGAGCATTTTGGGCAATGGCATTAAAAGCAAGATCTACATCTTTATACACTTGCTTGATTGGATCATGAGAAAAACCTAATACTCCAACAACATCTGCTTTACTTCTCGGGAAAACTTGATAGCCGGATGTGAAAGGTGCTGTTGTTTTGTTTTGTCCTACAACTCCCGTAATGGTATATGTGCTGCCCACAACTAAATCTGTAGCCACATTTATACCAGCGCCAAGTGTTGGAGCTGCAGCAGTGATGACACGAACAATAACAGACTTGTTATTGGCGTCAACCAAAGTGACATTATAGTTGGCTCCTGATGCGACAGAGCTCGCCACTTTACCTGTAATCGTAACAAGTAAACCTTCCAATGGCTCGGCAGTCGCATAGCTGGTTAAATCAACAATGTCTGTTACTTCGGATCAGGTACAGGTGCTGTACCTAAATTAACGCTTGCTGTAGGTGTAAATTCCAATAATCCGGCGTATGTTTGCAAATATCCGGTAAGACGAACTTTTACGCCTGGATCAATTTGAAAACCTGGCGCGGTACCCGAGTAAATATTAACCCCGCTCGTATCATCTTGAATGTAATAATTGTTGTTCGTGGCTCCAATAACATTGTTTTTAATTGTAGCCACGCCTTCAATCGTGTATAACACATTTTGATTGACAGGGCTCGCTAACGTGTTCAGTCCAGTCGCATCGTTAACTCTAAGGTCTTTAATTTTAGTAATTGCAAATAAATCGATGGCTACTTTATCGCTCTCACTATTGATGCCATCCTTAGCAGTAACATAAACCTTTTTTACGGAATCCGTATTGGTAAACGTCATGCTGAATGAACCATTTGCTGCAGCCGTTACAGTGTTTACTGAAGTTGGCGAATTGGCATCCAGATAAAGGGAAACGGTAGAGTTGGCTGCTACTGCACCAGCCGAACCTGAAACAGTTGTTAACGTACTGAACACGATATTATTGATAACCGGATTACCTGTTTTCATCGGTATTGGTTTAATATCGGCATCTTGTACCGTTACATCAACCCAATCGGTTATTTTGCTTTGAGTATCCACTCTTACGATGAAAATATGCTGACCGCTTGTTACGGCAATATCCGTAGCTGCTGTCAGGTTATTCGTGTAAGCAGTTGGCGGGTCTCCCGCATACGGCTGCTTTTGTGACCCTGCCGCGCCTACGACATATTTCAACGTTCCACTTGGGACAACTGATGCTTGTGTTGTTCCGTTCGCTGTTCCTTTCGCCCATGTAAATCCTGTTAATGCCCCAGCTGCTGGTGCAGTTGCAGGTTTAATGTTCGTATCCTGAACCGCGATATCAGCCCAATCAGTAACTTTATTTTGTGCATCAATTCTAGAAATATAGATGTGCTGCCCGCTTGTAACTGGGATGTCAACACCTACTGTAGGACCATAAGTATTCGATGTTACCGTATCACCAACATTAGGTTGTGTTTGTCCCGCCGCGCCTACTGTATATTTCAGCGTTCCGCTTGGAACAACAGTGGCTGCCGTCGAGCCGATTGCACTACCTTGTGCCCAGGTAAAGCCTGTTAAAGTAGGGGCTGGTGTTGCTGGTGCTAACACACCCTCTGTAGCATTGACAATAATATCGTCTATCCTATTTGTACCTGTAGTTGCCACTGTTTTGGGTGCTGCAT
Organism: Paenibacillus sp. N3.4; assembly: GCF_008017805.1. Lineage (GTDB taxonomy): Bacteria > Bacillota > Bacilli > Paenibacillales > NBRC-103111 > Paenibacillus_E. The sequence goes on from NZ_VRTT01000036.1 coordinate 19,821, forward strand.
CTGTGCTGTTAATGGCAACTGTGGAAGTATTAAGCCATCTAATATAAACCATCGGTTGGTTTTCGGTCTGAGAAGGTAACGGGAGATTACTTACCACCCCTGTAGTCCAATCAGTTGCTACATTAAATGATCCATTCGGGACATCGGTCCAGCCTGAAGTACCATTTAAACTATATTGAACTTTAAATTCTCTGGGACCAGTACTTGAGCCGTATTGTTTTGACGATAGTGTTATTTTCGAATAACCCGTTGTAACAAATGATGCTAGCCAATATCCACCGCCAGCCCCGCCACCTGCCGGCCAGGTATTTGCATTGATAGCTTTGTCCGCTCCACCGGTTACACCGGCTTGATAGGTGGATAGTATTGCTCCATTAATTGATACATCGCTGGCGCTACTCGATAGTATTCCACCGGTAGGTGTTGGCGCCGAACCATTGAAATCCCATTTAGCTAAAGTGACCGTATCTCCTGGAGCAGCGTTAGCGGCTAACGGTACCATCATAGTGAAAAGCATAACAAAAACCATAGCTAAGCTATACCACTTTTTATACTTCCCTATCTTTTTAAACATCAGGCCTTACCTCCTTTATAAAATCGCACAACAAAAAAACCATCACAAGAAACGCCGCCATGACCTCTATCAATCGCGCCTCGCCAAAAGCCTATTGATAGCTGTGTAAATCTACACGGTATTATTTTACAACCTACCCCCTCAATAGAATTGCATCAATCAAGACCCAAATGATAGCGCTTTCCCCTTCAAAAGGTAAATCTTCTCACAACTGTAAAATATTCGAACATTTGCAAAAGATCGATTTTACAATTGATACTATCAATATAATTCATTGTTCTTTCGAAGTAAACAATTTTTCAACTTCTTAATCCCATTTTAAACTTCATTTGTTTACTGTATGTTAGCATAGCATTAAGGGATTGTTAAGACTATTATCAGTAAAGTTTTAATATTTGGAATTCGGCCTTATCGAATAATGTAATCTATGCAAGATACCAATAATCTTAAGCTAAATTCGATTTTATTGAAATTTAGACCAAAATAATATTTACATTTGTTCATACGATCAGATATGATGAGAATATGTGAAGAAGGAGGTTACACATTGCCAAATTTCCAACGCATTTTTCTTATAGTATTAGATAGTGTAGGTATTGGAGAACTTCCTGATGCTGACCAATATAGCGATATTGGCGCTCATACTTTGGGACATATCGCCGAAACTATGCATGGTTTGCACCTACCGAATATGGCTGCTCTCGGACTTGGGAATATTGAAGACTTAAAAGGAGTTTCCCCATCTGCTTCACCCAAAGGGCATTATGGCAAAATGAATGAAATATCTGTAGGCAAAGATACGACGACCGGACATTGGGAGCTTATGGGGTTAAAAGTTGAGGTACCGTTTCAAACCTATCCCGAGGGATTTCCCACTCCGCTCATTCAAGCTTTCGAACAGCGAATTGGGCGAAAAGTGATTGGCAATAAACCTGCATCAGGTACAGAGATCTTGGATGAATACGGCAGACTTCACCTGGAGACGGGAGGCGTCATTGTGTATACATCCGCTGATAGCGTGTTGCAAATCGCTGCGCACGAAAACGTTATTCCTCTTGAAGAGCTCTACCATATTTGTGAAATAGCCCGGGAACTTACGCTCGTGGATGAGTATTTCGTTGGACGTATCATTGCCAGACCCTTCCTAGGTGATCCAGGGTCCTGGGAACGCACCTCGAACCGCAGAGACTATTCCGTCAAGCCTCTCGGACCGACCGTTATGAACGCCCTGCATGAAAGCGATTTCAGTGTTATTGGAATCGGTAAAATATCAGACATCTACGCAGAAGAAGGCATCACCCAATCGATAAAAACGAAGTCCAACATGGATGGCGTAGACAAGCTTCTCCAAACGTTGGATACCGATTTCAAAGGTCTCTGCTTCACGAATCTTGTAGATTTCGACGCTAAGTATGGACATCGTCGCGATCCTCAGGGATATGGAGAAGCACTGGAGCAATTTGATGCCAGACTTCCCGAAATCTATGAAAAGCTTCGTGAAACTGATCTCTTAATCCTGACAGCCGATCACGGCAATGATCCTACGCATCATGGAACGGATCATACCCGAGAATACGTGCCTCTTCTCGTTTTTCACCATGGTATAACCGAAAGCCGTTCATTAGGTATTCGGGATTCCTTTGCCGATGTAGGAGCCACGATTGCTGATAATTTCAAGGTGTCTATGCCCTTGCACGGCGCAAGCTTCTTATCCATTACGAAATGAGGTTTCAACCATGAATCATACAAAGATCCTAGAAGCGGCTGTACATATCCTCCCCCTAATCACGAATATCAGACCCTCTATCGGTTTAATCCTCGGTTCAGGACTGGGCGCGCTTGCCGACGAAATCGTTAACGGAGTTTCGATTCCTTATGAGAGTATTCCCCATTTCCCAGTCTCAACGGTAGAAGGACATGCTGGGCGACTCGTTATTGGAGAATTAATGGGCAAGCAAGTCGTCGCGATGCAGGGCCGGTTTCATTACTATGAAGGCTATTCGCAGGAAACGATCACTTTTCCGGTCCGGGTCATGAAAGCGCTCGGCGTTAGGCAAATGATTATCACCAATGCAGCAGGTGGTTTGCATACCGGATTAAGTCAGGGGCAATTGATGCTTATTAATGATCATCTTAATTTCTCATTCGGCAATCCTTTGATCGGTCCAAATGACCCTCATCTTGGCGTACGCTTCCCAGATATGTCGAAGCCGTATTCGCCCAAGCTCATCGAATTGGCCAAAAGAGTAGCTCTAGAGCAAAATCTTACTGTTGCTGAAGGCGTCTATGCTATGATGTCAGGCCCTGCTTATGAGACCCCTGCGGAGATCAGAATGCTTCGTAAGCTAGGCAGCGATGCTGTGGGCATGTCAACCGTACCTGAGGTCATTGCAGCTCGACATGCTGATATTGATGTTCTAGGTATTTCCTGTATCACCAATATGGCTGCCGGTCTGCTGCCTCAACCTTTATCTCATGATGAGGTCATGGAAACTGCTGCCTTAGTAAAAAATTCTTTTTTAAGATATATGAAAGCCATCGTAGCTAACCTATAACATTCTATGGAGGTTTATTTATGGATAATTGGTTAATAAAACTGGACGAAGCCGCTTCTTATATTCGTGAACATATCACCGTAAAACCGGAAATCGGGATGATTCTCGGCTCAGGATTGGGTGTACTTGCAGATGAAGTCGAGAATCCGATAGCTATTCCTTATGAGAAAATCCCCCATTTTCCTACATCTACAGTTGAAGGCCATTCAGGGGAGCTCGTCATCGGACAACTGCAAGGCAAAAACGTCCTTGTGATGAAAGGACGCTTTCATTTTTATGAGGGCTACGCGATGAAGGAAGTTGTTTTCCCCGTATATGTCATGAAACGCTTGGGGATTGAAATTCTGATTGTCACTAACGCTGCAGGTGGAATGAATCCTTCATTCGCTGCGGGTGATCTCATGCTGATTACCGATCACATCAATTTCACGGGTGACAATCCGTTGATAGGGTCAAATATCGCCGAGCTTGGACCGCGTTTCCCAGACATGTCGGAAGCCTACAATCGTAAGCTGCGAGGTATGGCCGAGGCCAAAGCCGCCGAATTGAATATTCCATTGCAGCAAGGCGTATATGTCAGCATATCGGGTCCAACTTATTGCACACCGGCTGAACTGAAGATGCTGGCTGGTATCGGCGGAGACGCAATCGGCATGTCAACAGTCCCTGAAGTTATAGCCGCCAATCATTGCGGCATACAAGTGGTCGGCATTACCTGTATCACGGATATGGCCATCGGAGAGCATCTTGAGCCTTTAACACATGAGCAAGTCGTGCGCGTTGCCGCTGAAGCCAGACCTAAATTCATTGCACTTATTAAACAAATCACAGGCGGGGTGAACTAAGATGAGAATGGTCGATCTAATTGCCAAGAAAAGAGATGGTGGCGTCTTAAGCAAGCCGGAGATTGATTTCATTATTGAGGGATACACCAAGGGAGAAATTCCGGACTACCAGTTGTCCGCATGGGCCATGGCTATCTATTTTAAAGGAATGACATCGGAGGAAGTCGCTAACCTGACGATGGCGATGACCTTATCGGGGGACACCGTTGATCTATCCCAAATTGACGGCATTAAGGTAGATAAACATAGTACCGGAGGGGTTGGGGATACGACAACCATTATCCTCGCTCCTCTGGTTGCGGCAGCTGGCATTCCAGTAGCCAAAATGTCCGGCAGAGGCCTTGGCCACACGGGAGGAACAATCGACAAGCTGGAAGCCATTCCGGGTTTTCATGTCGAGCTGTCCGCGGAGGAATTCATTCATAACGTGAATGAGTTCAAAGTAGCGGTTATCGGCCAGAGCGGCAACTTAACGCCTGCGGACAAAAAACTGTACGGTCTCCGTGATGTGACGGCAACCGTGAATTCAATCCCGTTGATCGCCAGCTCGATCATGAGCAAAAAGATCGCCGCTGGCGCAGACGCCATTGTCTTGGATGTAAAGACAGGCGCTGGCGCCTTCATGAAATCACTTGATGATGCTAAGGCACTCGCTTCTGCTATGGTGGACATCGGTCGCGAGCTCGGCAGACATACCGTCGCGATCATCAGCGACATGAGCCAGCCGCTCGGCTACGCCGTAGGCAACTCCCTAGAAATTAAGGAAGCAATCGATACACTTCGCGGAGAAGGTCCAGAAGACTTAACTCGCTTGGTCCTGACATTGGGTGCGCACATGGTCGTCCTGGGCGGTAAAGCTGACAACTTCGAGCAAGCTTACAGTTTGCTCGAAGAGTTAATTCGTAGCGGCAAAGCACTCGAGACACTTAAACAGTTCGTTACAGCGCAAGGCGGAACCAGCGATGTTATCGACGATCCGAGCAAATTGCCTCAAGCCAAATATCAGATACATGTAACCGCACCTATTGACGGATATATTCATGCGATTCAAGCCGAAGAAATTGGCGTGGCCGCTATGCAATTGGGAGCCGGCAGACCCACCAAGGAGTCATCCATTGATCTGGCCGTTGGCGTCGTGCTTACGAAGAAAGTCGGGCATCCGGTTCGGCAAGGAGAGACCATTGCTATTCTCCATGCAAACCAAGAGAATGTCGCAGAGATCGCTCGGAAAATTGAGCAAGCTTTCCTCATTCAGAGCGATATCTGCGAAGAACCTGCCTTAATTTATGACATCGTCCAATAGCTTCAATGCAAAAAGTCTGGTACACCGCATCGGTGCACCACGACTTTTCTGCTTTATTTCTTTCCTGGAATTAAGATTTGTTGGCCAATAAAGATCAAATGCGGGTTTTTCAAGTTGTTGTAGGCTGCCAATTCTCTCCAATCTAGGCCATAGCTTTTCGCAATTCTCGAAAGAACATCGCCTGACTTCACGATATAAGTTTCATCCGAGGCAGCTGCATCAGTAGATGGAGTTGCTGCTGGTTGAGCCGGTACTGGTTGCGTTGGTGCTGGTGCAGCCGGAGCATCCGTTGACTTGGTTGGCTCTGGTTTTACGGAGTCCTTATCTGGTACAGAGGATTTTGCCGTCTTCATGGCAAACTTGGCAAATCCGCTCTCTTTATCCGTGCTGAGATAGGTCAGATAGTCAAGCTTCTCGGCGAATGGAATGGCTTTCGGTGAAGATTCAAACGTTACTGTAGCCTTGCCCTTGATTGGCGCTAAGGACCAGTTGTTATCCGCGGATGGATTAACCGTTCCATGATCACGAATATAGTCAATGACGATTTGACGATTCTCGTCCGGAGAACTGATCACAATTGTTTTACCGTTTGCGCCATCAAAATTACCGCCGCCGCTTGCGCGGTAGTTATTCGTAGCAACGATAAATTTCTGTTTAGGATCTACGGGCTTGCCATTGTAGCTCAAATTTTGAATACGGTTTGCTTTTGCATCCTTTATCTTCCCGGCTGTATCGTACTTTGTTGGCTGTGTGACATCAATTTGATAAGTTACACCGTCAATAACATCGAAATTATACGTTGGAAAGTTGAGATTGACTAAAGGCTGTTCACCTTCTTTATTCGGATCAATTTGGTTAAATTGTCCCGCTGACATTTCTAACCAATTTTTCAACTGCTCTCCTGTAACCAAAACAGCATTGAGTGTATTCGGATACACATAAAGATCAGCCATATTCTTCACTGCAAGGTTCCCAGCTGGGATATCCGTGTAGTAGCTGACGCCGCCGCGGCCACCGGCTTTGAACGGAGCTCCGGCCGAGAGTACAGGAATGCCGTCTAATTCCGTACCTTGAATGTGTTCTTCAACGTACCATTTTTGAGCGTTAGTTACCAACTGAATCGAAGGGTCATCTTGGATCAGAGCAAAATAACTGTTAATTGGTGCTGTCGAAGTACCTACTGGACCTCTCACATAATCCAAAGTCGCTTCATGCTCACTTTTGACGCTATTGAGCACTGATTGATCTGCGTCGACAAACGGCTTTTTATTCACTTTATCGTAAATCGGAATTACACTGGATTGTGAATCCGCAACCTTCCACTTGCCATCAACCTTTTGCAAACTAAGATCGATAACCCCTAAATTATCTCCCCAAAAACCTGGTTCGACTGCAGCAACACCGTTAATTGTTCCTTTCTTCATATCGACGCCTGCTTTTGCCAAATCTACCCCAGTTGGTCCAGCAAATTTATCCGCAGGGAAAACAACGTGTGCATGTCCGAATAGAATCGAATCAATACCAGGAACTTTACTTAATAGATAAGCCGCATTCTCTTCGCCACCTGTCGATTCAACGGTCCCAAAGCCAGTATGGGCGATCGCAACAATGATATCCGCGCCTTCTGCCTTCATTTTAGGGACGAATTTATTAGCTGATTCAACGATATCCTTAGCGGTGACTTTTCCTTCAAGGTTAGCTTTATCCCACTGCGTAACCTGAGGAGGTACGAAGCCGATCACGCCGACTTTCAATTTTTGCTCTTGTCCTTTTTCATCTACAAAAGTACGATCCAATAGAATATAAGGTGTAAAATAATTTTTGCCACTTTTGTCATCTATGTACACGTTGGAATTGACATATGGAAATTTAGCGCCTTTTAGACTGCGCTGCAAGAAATCAAGACCATAGTTAAATTCGTGGTTTCCGATATTCCCTGCGTCATAGTTAAGTAGATTCATAGCTTTATATACAGGATGAGTCTCGCCGTCTTTTAACGGCTTGATTTTTGCCATGAGATCGCCAAGCGGATTCCCTTGAAGGAGATCGCCATTGTCGAAAAGCAGGCTGTTTTTGGCTTCTTTTCGATACTTATTGATTAAAGTTGCTGTTTTCGCTAAGCCAAACTCGTCTGTTGAGCTGTCTTTGTAATAATCGTAATTCACAATGTTCGCATGAATGTCCGTCGTTTCCATGATACGTAATTTTAGCTCAGGACCTTTCGCTTCATCAGCTGAAGCCATGGTCATTGGCGCAACTAGCATTGCGCATGTCAAGGATGCTGTTAAACCATTACGTAAATAAAGCGCTTTCTTTTTCAAATGCAATTCCTCCTTGAAATTAATTAACCTACGTTCATTAAATGACAGACGAAACCTTTATTTCTTATACTCTCTATTTCCCATCGACAACCTCCCACTCATAAAGGAATAAATTCAAATCAACCTCTCCTTACAACTGGTTCATTTGTAAAATATAGTTTTTACATTTGATACACTAAATATAAGACAAAGTTATTGTTATTGTAAATACTTTTCCAAAAAATTAACCAATATTAACCTAATTAATCCTCGACTAGCGAATCCCCTTCGATAATATACTTCATAATCGTCAACGAACTGAAATTTATTTAAAATAAAAAAGTAACAATTGTTCATATATTAAAATATTATCAACACTTTACCAATATGTAAAAATATCTGAAGCAAAAAAAGGAGATTGTTCCGATTACTGTTAAAATAACCTCACTATGAAAGTAGGAGGAAAGCAGTATGAGGGGCAGGAGAAGCCTTGTCCCATCAGCCTCGGCTAATGCCGAGAGGCTACTGAATAGGTAGGAGGGTGGTTGGACAATAGGTTGATGTAGTTTGCATACTTCGTAATATTCATTACGATTTACTGACAGCTGCGTCTCTTGCATTTCTCCTAACGGGTGCTGCGTCTGCGTGGGCAGACATCTATGAGAATCCCAATGTGAATGGTTATAGCACGACTAACACGTATATTAGCAGCACGAATTTAAATTATGGAACGACCACAAATAACCAAATCGTTGATTTTTGGAATTTTACGAATGATTCGAATACCACGCATACGGTTACTTTTTGTTCACTTCAGGTTCCACCGAATGGGCCAATCCCTAATAATTTAGTGTTCGTGTAGACCAGATCCACATTGGAGATACAGCAGAAACTGTCTGCGTGTTTACAGCCTGACTGTCATAGTAATAATCCTGCATATGCATATTCGAAAGCTCCATGTCCTTCATCCCCGTCTGAATCGATGGGTTGGCAGAGGCATCCCTAAGCGTTTGCTCGGACAGACGTCGATTCCCGAACAACTAACTCCGGCCGAAGCACAATCCGTTGTTTCACCATCTGCTCCTGCTCCAATTCTTGAATTAGGAGATCGACCACCAGTTTCCCCATATGCTCCATCGGTTGAGCAATGGACGTCAACGGTGGATCTGTAACGGAAGCTAGAATTGTATTGTCAAAACTAACAATCGAAAGGTCCTTTGGAATTTGAATCCCCAGTTCTTTAGCAGCTTGGAGTGCACCGACCGCCAACATATCGTTGCAGCAAAATAAAGCGGTAGGACGATTCGCTTGTTGAAACAGCTCCAATGCTTTTCTTTTGCCGTCTTCCATTTTATAATCGCAAATCCTCAAATTTTCATCGATGAAGGAAAGCCCTTCGTCTTTCAGAGCTTGCTTGAAGCCCCTCACCCTTTCGCGGCTGCTGCTAACCTTGCTGCTTTCCGACAATATCGCAAAGCTGGCGTGGCCAAGCTCAAGCAGATGTTTGGCCGCATGTGCCCCGCCAAAAAAATCATCGACGACAACAGTGTGAACCGATTCCGAAGAGACCTCCCTTGCGATCATCGCAACCGGAATCGATTTGGCAAGAAGTCGGCTCAATATCTCCGTGTTTTCAATCCCCGTGCCGATAATAATCCCATCTACACTTTTTTGCTCCAGCAAGGCCAAATATTTCTCAGCTCGCTCGTCTTGATTGTCGGTACTGCAAATGATAACGCTATAACCGCGATGACGTCCCTGATCCTCAACGGCGCGGGCAATCTCCGCAAAAAATGGATTCGAGATATCAGGGAGAAGCAGTCCAATCGTAAATGTCTTTTTTCCTGTTAATGCAGCCGCTATCACACTAGGCTGATATTGCAGCCGCTCCATAATTTTAAAAATTTCGTCGCGTCTCTTTTTGCTAAGCTTGCCCTTGCCATTAACCGCATTGGAAACGGTGGCAATCGAAACTCCGGCTTCTCGAGCCACATCATAAATGGTAGCCTTCATCATTAATTCCTCATTCATTGGCAATGCTGAAAAGGGATGATTCCTCATCCCCCTTCAAGCATTTAGGATACTAATAGAATATATCTTCCCCTATTATTTGTCGATTGGTTTCGACATCACCCATGCGTGTGCAGGATCGTTATGGAATTTCCAAGTTCTTACAGGCCCTGCCATTACGTTTAGATAGTAAACGTCATATCCTGCGGCGCAGATACTGGATGATAGCCTCGTGGCACCAGCACCGCTTGCCCATCGCGTACAATCAAGGTTTCGTCCAAATCTCCCTCATCCGTATAAACCCGTTGAACGGCAAAACCTTGCTCCGGCTTTACATGATAATAATACGTTTCTTCCAGAAGCGATTCGTCCGGCAGCGCATCTCGATCATGCTTATGAGGCGGATAGCTCGACCAATGGCCATTCGGTGTGAACACTTCTACAACCAATAAGCTGTCTGCCGCTTCCTTTTCAGGTAAAATATTATGAACGAGTCTTTCTATGTTTCCATATCCGCGAACTTCTACGCCAACTTCACTCGGTAAAATCAGTCGCGCTTTATGATTCCCTTTTCCGGGAGCCTGGCAAACAGCCAATTCCAGATTCGTCAGAGCGGTGACCTCATAATAATCGTCATTGGGCACATACACGGAATAGGGAGGTGTTTTTTCAAATACATCCATTCTTTTTCCAATTTCGTTCCATGTTTCTTTTACGGTAGAAACATTTGCTTTTCCGCTTATTAAAACCAGACATACTTCCTGATCTCCGGTCTCATTGCGCAAAGATTGTCCTGCTTGCAGGTTAAATACTTGAAATCCGACATAACTCCAATCTGCGGAATCAGGAGTAATCTCAAGGACATTGCCCCTATCATCGGGTATCGTTTTTGCCGGTACAATTAAATCCGCCATCGCAGTGCTAACCTCCCTAGGCTTTTACAGACTGTTGAATCGAAAGTTCAAGCGCTTCGGCCAGTTTTACAGGTCTTTTCAGCTGTACGGACAAGTTGGCTGCTAATGCCGTTAACTCTGCTTGAAATCCGTCATTCCCGTCTACGGGCACTTGTTGATCTTGTAAAATGCATGTGATGAACAATTTCGTTTCTTCCACGTAAGCTTCGTTATATCTTTCCAAGAAAAAGTTCAGTGGTTTATCGCGCGTAATTCCCTCAGCTGTGCTGATTTCTGCTGTATTCGGGTGATCGTTCGTAATGCCCACGCTGCCTTTTGACCCAAATACTTCTACACGTTGATCATAGCCGTAAACCGCTTGACGGCTGTTATCGATGACGCCGATGGCGCCATTCTTAAAACGAAGCGTTGCAATTGCTGTATCCAAGTCCCCATGAGTTGCGAAAGCAAGATTAATCAGTACGTTCCCATGAGCATATACCTCTTCAATCTCGCTGCCTGACACATAACGTGCCATATCAAAGTCATGAATCATCATATCCTTGAAAATGCCGCCGGATACCTTAATGTAATCCTCATGCGGAGGATTGGGATCACGGGACGTAATTTTAATGATATGCGGTTCGCCGACAGTCCCGTTCTGTACAAGCTCACGCACACGTTTGAAATTGTGGTCAAACCGTCGGTTAAATCCGATTTGCAGCTTAACACCCGCATCTGCAACAGCTTTAAGCGCTTCTTGGGTTTGGCGAATATCCATACTGATCGGCTTTTCACAGAAAATGTGCTTGCCAGCGGCAGCGGCTTGTATAATAAGCGGAACATGAGTATCCGTAGATGAGCAGATAAATACCGCGTCAATATCAGGGTTCGCCATAATGTCATTGCTGTCGGTTGTTATTTGATTAATTCCTCTCACAGCAGCCCATGCTTCCAATTCAGGTCCCGCGAACAGGTCGCTTATTGCAACAATTTGCACCTGCGGCAACCGAAGCAAATTATCCGCATGAATTTTACCGATTCTGCCTGCGCCTATCATACCAATTCTGATCGTCTTCATGATCCTACATGACCTCCCGCTTTTCCTGAGCTTCCAAACAACTTCATTTTCTTTTGCACCATAGCTTGAATCGCCTTCCCCGCAGGGATTAAATAATTCCGCGGATCGTACGCATGAGGATTCTCGTTAAGGAAACTGCGGATGGCTTCCGTACACGCCATTTGATTATCTGTATTCACATTAATCTTGCAGCTTCCGAGCGAAATGGCCCTGCGGATTTCATCGTCCGGCAGACCGCTGCCGCCGTGAAGCACCAATGGTAATCCAGTTTGTCTCTGAATTTCACCCATTCGGTCGAATCCAAGCTTAGGCTGGCCGCGATATGGACCATGAACAGAGCCTAGCGCTGGCGCAAGACAGTCGATGCCAGTCTCACGCACGAATTGAACGCATTCCTCTACCACAGCGTACATGCCCTCGGCTTCGTCTACGACCAGATCGTCTTCCCGCCCTGTGATTCTTCCAAGCTCTGCTTCTACGGAAGCGCCCAGCACATGAGCCACCTCTGTGACGCGTTTGGTCACTTCAATGTTGTGCTCCAGAGGATGGTGAGAATCATCAATCATCACCGAGGTAAAACCGGCATGCAGCGCCTGAATGCAGACCTCATACGTTGAACCGTGGTCCAAATGCAGCGCTACAGGCACGGTAATGCCATAATGCTCGATCAGCGACTTGACCATTCCTGCGATAGTGGGAAGTCCGCCCATATACGGAATATAAGCTTCGCTTACTCCCAGAATGACGGGCGACTGTTCCTCTTGCGCAGCACGAAGAATCGCTTGCGTAAATTCCAGATTGTTCAGATTAAACTGTCCGACTGCATAGCCTTCATCCAATGCCTTAAGCATCATTTCTTTCATAGAAACTAGTGCCATATGGGTGAACTCCTTCATATTCCGGCTTTATATCCCGACTACCAGCGGGTTGTAACCATTTTCTTGCGCGTGTAGAATTCCACACCATCCGTGCCGTTCGCATGGAGGTCGCCGTAAAACGATTTTTTCCAACCGGAGAATGGGAAAAAGGCCATTGGTGCAGGTACGCCAAGATTAACACCTAACATGCCCGCATCAATCGTTTCGCGGAATTGACGGACATTTCCGCCGCTTTTTGTGAACAAGCAAGCGCCATTAGCCAACTCCGAACGATTGGCAAGATCGATAGCCTCTTCCAGGGTGTCCACTCTGACGATGGACAAGACAGGAGCAAAAATTTCGTCTTCCCAAATTTTCATGCCGCCTTGTACGTGATCAAAAATAGTGGGTCCCACAAAGTATCCCTCTCCGCTTGACGCAGCGTCTTTACGCCCATCACGAAGCAGGATTGCGCCTTCGTTTTCACCGATTTCAATATATTTCAATGTCCGTTCTTTATGTGAACCGCGAATGACAGGGCCGAGGAAGATTCCGTCTTCCGAGCCGTTTCCAATCGTGATTTGATTAGCAGCTTCCATCAGCCTGTTCACCAGCGTATCTCCGATCTCGCCTACAGCGACAACTACGGAGCACGCCATACAGCGCTCGCCTGCCGAACCGAACGAAGCATTGATGATCTCTTTAACCGTCAGATCCAAATCCGCATCCGGCATGACGATGGAGTGATTTTTCGCACCGGCCAACGCCTGCACACGCTTGCCGTGGGCAGATGCCGTTTTGTAGACGTACTCCGCTACAGGCTGAGAGCCTACGAAAGAAACGGCTTTAATTTCTTTATGCTCCAAAATGCCATTCACGACTTCATGAGCGCCGTGAACAATATTGAACACGCCATCAGGCAATCCGGCTTCTTTGAACAGTTCCGCAAGACGGTTAGCCAGCAGCGGGGTGCGTTCGGACGGCTTCATCACGAACGTGTTGCCGCAGGCAATAGCGAGCGGGAACATCCAACAAGGGACCATCATCGGGAAGTTGAATGGCGTAATGCCGCCGACAACGCCAACCGGATATCGGTACATACCGGATTCCAAGTTAGAGGCAATATCAGGCAGCTGCTTGCCCATCATGAGCGTTGGAGCACCAGCCGCAAATTCCACGCACTCGATTCCGCGCAGCACTTCACCATAAGCTTCGCTGTAGCTTTTGCCGTTTTCCATCGTGACCAGCCTCGCCAACTCTTCCCAGTGGTCGACAAGCAATTGCTGGTATTTGAACAAAATTCTCGCTCTGCGCGGAACCGGCGTACGGCTCCATTGCACAAAAGCTTGCTTCGCGTTTTCAACAGCGCGGTCTACATCTTCCTGAACGGACATGGGCACATAGGCCAATACTTCTTCCGTAGCTGGGTTAACTACAGGCTCGTTTTTTGTGGATACGGAATCAACCCAAGCGCCACCGATCCAATTTTTCAATAGTTGTGTCATTGTGGTGTTCCCCTCTCAGTTATGTGATTATTAGCTGATCTAGTTGTCCGAAATTTTTTCTAAGAAGCGGTAATTTCACCGCGGTTGCAGCGTGCAATATAGTCATGGACCTGATCTGCCGAAGGCATTGCGTCTGAGCAGCTATGGCTGGAAATGACGATACAAGCTGCCGCGCTTCCAAATTCCATTGAGGTTTCAAGCGTCCAGCCCTGCATCAAACCATACAGGAAGCCGGCAGCGTAAGAGTCCCCTGCTCCGAAAGTTTTGATCACCTTTGCGGGAAAACTTTTTGCGCGGAAGCTCTCGCCGTCTTGCGTGTAAGCGATCGAGCCTTCTTTGCCATGCTTGATGATCACGATTTTTGCCGAATAATCAAACCATTTGGCCGCCGTGACACGATCGCTATGTTCGGGATTTTGTTCAAATCGCTCCATCATATCGAACTCTTCACGTGTTCCCAAAATAATGTCGCATTTTTCCGCAGCCAGATTGTAATAAATCGCTGTTTCTTCCGGCGAAGTCCATGTATAAGGACGGTAATCCAGGTCAAACACAATGACAGCGCCTTGCTCTTTGGCATAGTGGAGAGCTTGAAACACCGCTTCCCTGGACGGACTTTTGGCTAGTGCTGTTCCCGAAATCAGGAACATCTTCGTTTGTGCAATCAACTCTTTCTGAACCTCTTGCGGCATCAGGTTGAGATCTGCAACATTGTCGCGGTACATCAAAATGCTGCAATCAGATGGCGTTTTAATTTCCGTAAAAGCAAGCCCTGTCACGGCCCCTGTGTAATCCGTGACCACATTGGACGTATCGATGTTATTGCGCTGCAAGTAATCAGCAATAAATCGGCCCATTTGATCATTGGCAATTTTACCGATAAAAGAAGTTTTCATTCCCAGCCTCGACATCCCGATGGCGATGTTAGCCGGAGATCCCCCTACATACTTTGTAAAAGTGCTTGTTTCTTCCATGGGGCGATTAATTTCGTTCGCATTCAAATCAATGCAAAGTCGTCCGATTGCTGTAAAATCCACAGGCTTATCCGCGGGAAAGGATACATATGTCATAGCTCATTTACCTTCTTTCCTTGATTAATAAGGAGTTCGATGTGCGCAAGCGCATTTTTCGCATATTCATAAGCCGGATGCTCCGCTGGATCTTGCTCGCCTTCCAGAATCGCCCACCCGTTATAACCTTGTTGTATCAGCTCGGAAAAAATAGGTTGGAAATCCAGACATCCGTCCCCCGGAACTGTAAACACACCTCTGCGAATGCAAGTAACAAAGTCCGCATGCTCAGTGCGCGTTTGCTCAAGGACATCTTGACGAATATCCTTCAAATGGATATATGCGATCCGGTCATAATACTTACGCAAAACCGTTAGCGGATCTCCGCCTCCGTAATACGTATGACCGGTATCAAAGAGAAGATACACAAGATTGGGATCTGTCAGCTCCATGAGCTTGTCAATTTCTTCAGGGCTTTCCACAACCGTGCCGCCATGGTGATGGTAAGTCAGCTTTAAGCCATGCTCCTTGGCGATGGCTCCGGCAGCGTTCAGTCCTTCAGCCAGGCTTTGCCAGCCCGCTTCGTCCAGATGCAGCACTTCCTTCTCGTTAGGCGTGCGGCGCGGATCAAAATGCAGAGAACCTCCCACCTCGCACGTACTAATGACCTTGCTGCCCATTTCTTTTAAGAACTCCACATGCTTGCGGTATGCCTGTAGTTCGCTCTCCCTGTAGGACGGGTCTGAAAAAAGGACCGATTTCCACTGAGAGACCAATTGTATGCCTTTTTGGGCTAACTCTTTCTTCAACACCGCAGGGTCCGTCGGATATTTGCGTCCCATCTCCGTACCTGTCAGTCCCAAGGCTTCAATCTCATTTACGATTTGCTCAAAAGTCGTATCGTTACCATGTTCCTTCACATCTTCGCCAACCCAGTTTATCGGATGAATCCCTAATTTGAACGGCAACTGCTGTAGCATGCAAGTCCTCCTCTTTTCTCGTTAAATGCTTCTTGCGCTCTGAACGCGAGCCTTCATCTTTTGGCTGGCTTCAACGACATTTTCGCTTACGGACACTTCCGGCACACCTACATGCCACCATGACTCGTAACCTCCTGTATTCGTGCCGGGAACAACGGATATTTCAATCAACGTTGTAACCGTTTCTTGTTTAGCCAGAAGCAAGGCTTCCCTCAGCTCCTCTGCCGTACCCACTTTGTAGGCCTTCGCCCCTAAGCTGCGAGCATGTGCCGCAAAATCAATTGGCATATAGCCGCCCGTCAGTCCATTCGTTTCCTTGGAGCGGTAACGGAACTCATTGCCGAACCCGTCGCTGCCATGTCCTCTTTGCAGATTGTGAATGCATTGGAAGCCATGATTGTCGAACAACAGCACCGTAATCTTACGGCCTTCCTGCAAGCTCGTAACCAGCTCGGAGTGAAGCATCAAATAACTGCCGTCTCCCAACACCGCATAGGTGTCGCGTTCCGGCTCAGCAAGCGCTGCTCCAAAAGCGCCGGCAATCTCATAGCCCATGCAGGAGAAACCATATTCCATATGGTACGTTTTGGGCTGTTCGGATCTCCAAAGTCGGTGCAGATCCCCGGGAAGGCTGCCCGCTGCGGCTACTATCACCGCTGAAGCTCCGATGTTCTCGTTAATGACACCTAGCGCCCGAGTCTGAGAAAGCCCCTCCGAATGCTCCATAGCATACAAGCGATCAACCTCATCGTCCCACTGCTTTTTCAATGAGCTGATCTCCTCAGCCGCATACCCGCTTGCATAACCCGCTGCTGTCAATGCAGCTAGCAGCTCCCGAAGCCCTTCCTTCGCATCTGCTGTGACCGAAACACCATTTAGCTTCGCTGAATCAAAGCTGCTGATATTCAGATTGACGAACTGCACATCGGGATGACCAAACGCCGACTTCGAGGATGTCGTGAAATCTGAATACCTTGTCCCGACGCCGATGATTAAATCCGCATCTTTAGCAATCAGGTTTGCTGCCAAAGTGCCGGTTACCCCAACAGCCCCAACTTGCAAGGGATGATTCCAAGGCAATGAGCTTTTACCCGCCTGCGTCTCTGCTACAGGAATACCGAATGCTTCGGCAAATGCCGCAAGCTCCTTGGAGGCTACCGCATACAGCACGCCGCCGCCTGCGATAATGAGCGGCTTTTTCTTTTCCAAGATCAGCTTAGCGGCTCGCTTAACGGCATCCGCTGCCGGTGGACGGCGATCGATCGTATGCACTCTTTTATCAAAAAAGGAAAGCGGATAATCGTAAGCCTCAGCCTGCACATCTTGCGGCAAAGCCAGTGTAACCGCTCCCATCTCGGCCGGGTCTGTGAGCACACGCATGGCTTGAAGCGCAGCCGTCATCAATTGCTCCGGTCTGACAATGCGGTCCCAATACTTACTTACCGCTTTAAAAGCATCCGTTGCCGAAATGGTATAATCACCGGGCACTTCTAATTGCTGCAACACAGGATCCGGCTGTCTGGAAGCAAAGTTGTCTCCCGGCAGCAAAAGCACCGGTATCCGATTGACCGTCGCCGTTGCCGCCGCCGTCACCATGTTCAAAGCGCCCGGTCCAATCGAGGTCGTGCAGGCATAAATCTGCTTGCGGTTGTTTTGCTTGGCAAAAGCAGCTGCAGCGTGAACCATCCCTTGCTCGTTTTTACCCTGGATAAAATTCAAATCCCCAGCGCTTCGTTCCAAAGCTTCACCGATTCCAGTCACGTTGCCATGTCCAAAAATCCCCATGACGCCCTGAACGAACTTTATTTCATGCCCATCTACCGAAATAAATTGTTGATCCAAAAACTTTAACAATGCCTGTGCCATCGTGAGACGAATCGTAGCCATATTCAATGAAGCCTCCCTTTGCAGAATAAATTATGAAAGCAGATGTGAACGTACTCCCAGATTGTGATCGTACTCCCAGATAATTTTAGGTTAAGCGCTTTACCTTAACTTAAAAAAATAATACTGCTAACTAATTATTTAAAATATGTAGATCTTTTCTGTCATGTTTTTGCTTTCAAACCCATGAGGTTAAGAAATGGATTAAGCGCTTAATCTCATATTACAACATGATTGTCATTCCTTCAATACTGTTTGGGAAAAATTTTGGCACGCTCTATTGGCTCAATAGATAAAAAACGGCTAAACACAAAGCTGCTCGCATGTTTTGCCGTTTTTTATGTTGGAGCTATACGCCTAGGAAGATGAAAGGACTGAGGAGCCGTTATTGTCGTCTTGAGTACCCTATAGGAAAACTCAACGGACACCAGCGCCGTTATTCAAGCGAAAAGGAGCCGATGTCTATAATTTCAACGCCCATAACGGAACGTGTGTCCACAAACATGCGATTTGCAAGGTTGAAAGAGCAAATAACGTCTGCTGAGTCCGTTTGCTTATCTAATCGTTCTATCAACGCAATCAAGACGGGCGGATCAGAATTCACATGGTGCCATTCGTACCTTGATTGATAAAAATCAAGCTGATTCTAACGATGAGCCTGTTTTTAACCAAATTCAGATGTTTCTAAAGCCCTAAGAATTCAAAAAATCGCTCAATCGGTTTTTATCCCGATTTGAAAGATTTTGAGTTTATTGCCCGAATAACAGCTGTATTGTTTGTTGATCTTTGGATGAACTGAAGGCTGCGGCCAAGATTCTTTCGATGCTAGCGCCAGATCTCTTACACAGAATCAGAAGAACAGCTCATGTAATAGAAACACTACGTTTTCCGCCTTGATTTCTTCTTCACTTCTCCATCATTGTTTTCCTTCACTTCTCCCAAATCCACATCGATGCCGAACACGTCGGAAATGTCCACGTCAGCCATTATGCGACGCCCTCTTCCTTGGGATTTTTCAAGCAAGGATTTTGATTTCTGAGTGATGGATAGCGTAATGAGATCTTCCATTTTGATGCTTCGCAATTCAAAAAACAAAGTAGACTGCTCGTCAAATCGAGCACCAACACCATACAGTGTCGCAGCCACATGTTTGCACATTTTCGCTGAATCTGGACAGCTGCATGATAAAGATATTTCTTTAGGGGCGGGAAACAAACCTTTTCCCTTTAGCGTAAAAAGTTCAGAAAGGGCTTTAGGCAATTTACCCGCTATAAGTTCCTGCAAGGAATCGATTTTCCCCACACATTCCTTGACCACTGCTTCCCAAGTTTCCTTAGAGAGAGGAGCTATCGTAATTTCCACCGTATATGGCTTTGTTGTGCTTCCTTGAACAAGGGCCGTTATTTTTCCCTGCGTAATTTGCAGATCAAGCACGGCTCCATGCCGAACATAGCTGCGGCCCCGATCTATTCGATTGGAATAATCAGAGTAACTCTCCAAATTATCGCTCCATGACTTGCCCCACCACGTTCTCGTTATCGTTCTTCCTGCGATGAGTACAGGCGCTAAATTCGGATTTTTCTTTTTCAGCTTCTCAATCGCCTTCTCAGCCTTTTTCTTCCTCTCTGCAACAGGAACATACTCCGGAAATGAATTGTAAAATGCCATGACGTTCTCTCCTCTCTCTCTAAAATTATAGTGAAAGCTTCATTAAATCCATAATTTGCTGATTATCCATTTCCGTAATCCAGCTTTCCTGTATATCGGGGACAACTTCATTAGTAAGCTTGATTTTATCTTCAATCATTTTGTCAATCTTTTCTTCAACCGTACCCTTGGTTATAAATTTATGGACAATCACATTTTTCTTCTGGCCGATTCGGAATGCCCGATCCGTAGCCTGATTTTCAACTGCCGGATTCCACCATCTGTCAAAATGAATGACATGATTGGCAGAAGTCAAATTCAGTCCTACGCCGCCTGCTTTAATGGAAAGCACCATAAAAGGTACGTAGTCCTGCCCCTGGAATTGGGCAACGAGCTCTTTCCTCTTGCTTACCGCCGTTTCACCATGAAGGACAAGTCCCTTATGCTCAAAAATCTGTTCAAGAAAGGTGCGAAGCGACTCCGTTATTTCCTTGAATTGCGTAAAAATAATGACCCGCTCACGCTTCTCATAGATAGTCTCACAAATCTCCCTCAACCGCGCATACTTCCCGCTTTCTTCCTCCGCATAGACCTGCTGGCCAAGGTATTGATCGGGATGATTGCATATTTGTTTGAATTTCATCAGCGATGCGAGGACAAGCCCCTTGCGATCTATCCCTTCGGCAGCTTCAATCTTCTGCTTCAGCTCTGTGACAAGCTTATTGTACAGCACTACCTGTTTTTGGATAAGGTCGAGTAGGTCTTCATTTCAACCTTATCTGGGAGATCAGAAATAATCGTTTTGTCCGTCTTAAGCCTTCTTAAAATGAACGGGCTTACCACTTTTTTAAGTCTCGTATACCCATCGATAGAATCTCGCATGTTTTTGGCAAATTGCGTGAACTCCTTGGCCGTACCGAGCAAACCTTTGTTCAAAAAATCAAATAATGACCATAAATCGGATAAACGGTTTTCTATCGGTGTTCCCGTCATCGCGATTTTATAAGAAGCCTTTATCTGCTTTACTAGCTTCGTTTGCTTCGTGCCCGGATTTTTAATAGCCTGAGCCTCGTCCAAAATCAGCGTATCCCAGCTACGCTCTGTCAGCCATTCGTATTTCAACAGCATACCATATGTCGTAATAAACAACTCATGCTCTTCAAGGTTTCCGTCATTCTCATCTATGGCCTTATTTTCGGACGGGTGGTACACATAATATTTTAAAGAGGGAGCAAATTTCTCGATTTCGCTCATCCAGTTTCCGATCAGTGATGCCGGTACAACAAGCAGCGTTTTCTCCTTTTTATGGACCCTTATAAAATTAAGGAGAGCAATAACCTGCACGGTTTTACCCAAACCCATATCGTCAGCCAAACATGCTCCCAGACCAAGTGTCTTCATATAATGCAGCCAGCTTACTCCCCGCTCCTGATACGTTCGCAAGTTGGCATGAAAATCATGGCCCTCAGTGGTGATAGGCTCAATTTCTTCCGGATTCGCAAGTCGATTCATCACAGAATCAAGCCATTGTCCATTGGTTATTTCAAGCTCTACGGCTTCCTCGGATATGTCCAGCATCTTTGCCGCGTTCAATTGCAGCCGCATGGCCTCAACCACTGTCATCCCCGAATTGCCAATCATCTTCTGCGCTTGCTCGTAAGCCTTTAACGCTTCCTGAAGCCGCTTGTGATTGACTTCTACCCACTTCCCTTTAATAAAAGCAAGTCCCTCTTCCTCGGATAGAAGATGCTTCAATTCCTCAACCGTAACAGCTTCTCCTGCTAGCCAGAGCTCTGCTTCAAACCCGATCAAAGCTTCCATAGATACATGCGATGGCTGTTTGCCGCCTACACTGACACTTACTTTCAATGCATCCGATTTATTTTTCCACCATTTTGGAATGCGGCACAAAATACCGGCTTCCTCGTACATCAATACTTCCGTTAGAAACGTATACGCCTCGTTCGCAGTCAGGCCGATTGGATGAAAGATATCACCCGAATCCAGAAGCTCAGATATAAACGCACTGTTCTCAGAAGCCTTGCTCACTGTTGAAAGCAATTCTAGCAGCTTACCGCTATTCTCTCCGTATTCGATTAGCGCGTTTTTCAATGGCAAATGTCTGAACTTTCCTTCTGTTGGAGCATCGGCAGCATAGGTGGATAGGAAAGAGAAGGGGTACTCGCCCTCTTTCTTATTTTCGACCAAATGAAAATAAACGCGTCCAGGTAGATGCATAGTGGCATCGCTGGAGGCGTACAATTGAGCAATACTCCCGTCGTGGCTCTCCAATCTAATTGAAAATGCGCGATGGAGAGCATCCCATGCCTCTTCCACCCAATACACATCCAAATATTGTGAGCCGATTAAGAAAGGGGCCTTTTGCAATAAATACTGTTTGTCCTCTGCTTCAAGTTCAACTACGCTATGCTGACGGAGCGATTCAATATCCGGTTGTTTAGATAGCTTCCTCACGAACATAGCTGCAATCGTAATCAGATAACAAAGTGAATCCGACAAAGCCTCGGATTTCTCCCTGAATCCAAGCCAAAAGAAAAAATCCTCAGAATGCTCGCTATAACGCTTATATATCTCATCCTGCACGGCCATTTCACTGCTGCTTGGGCTCTGCGGCACAGCTTGCCAGTCAAGATGAAATAACCCATTTGGTTGAATAATTACAATAAGCTGTTTATTGGGTGAAGCTATATGATCTTCCTTATGAGTTAACAACCTAAATCCCATCCTATTCAAAAAAAATATAAGCTGTGATTCTCCAGCTCTATCTTGCTCCTTTCATTATGAACGTTTATTTACATTTTTTCAAAAGTAATTGTACTGCTCAGTGGTATGAAAAATGACCCAATATCCAGCAGTCAGGACGCGGAAGCTCGTCGTCTTTATGAGATGAGGCAAAAGGCATGGATATAAACTCGGTTTCAGGACTTACATTTCGAAAGTGATACGAAGTATTTGATTTGGAAGTATCGCAAACCGCCCTACTTATCAGTTCATCTCCTTCTTGTTGATGTATGGATAGTGTTCGTATGATTTCCAGCCGTGTCTCATCAGCCAATGCTTTGTCCCTTCTGACTATAGTCGCGCCAAAAAGCTGCTTGCCATCGAAGCAATACGCGCATAGCCCTGCTCATTAGGATGCAAACGATCTGAAGTGAGAAAGGATAGTGTGAAGCGGTTGAACCCACTTTCTGCATATAAGTTCAGCACAGGCAGAGCATATTCAAGGCCTATGGCCTGAATGACCTCGACATAATCAATCAGTCGATGGCCAGCTTGGTTGACGGAGTGTATGTCAAAGCCGTCTTTATCACGCTGCAGAGGCGTCCATAAGCTCAGAAGACATGCGGGATTTTTCGTAAGAATATCCTCGACTAATTCGATATATGCCCCATAGAACGTATGAATATCTCGATCTTCCTTCCGTCCTATGGGTTTGTCCAAACGGAAATCATTGGTACCCGCAAAGATAGTAACACAATCATAAATGGGCTCCATCTTTCGTCCTATTTGCACGGTTGCGCCATAATCCTGGTCACCACCTGCCGTAAGCGGGCATCCGCTTTGTCCTGCATTCGTAATAACGGAGAAGCCTAATGCTGCACCTACCAAGGGCTGATAGCCATTAGCTGCCGTAATACTATCACCCAGTGTACACCAGCTTTTGCCATACCATCGTCGTTCATCATTTCTATGTTCCATGTCTCTCTTTCCCCCTAATAATTCGCCTTCTCCATTATAAGCTGTAGTGACCGATGGTTAAGTTTAATTTTTGTTTAATGAATAATTAGAACATGATACGATGCGTATATGAATTCTGAATAAAGAGGGGGACATTCATGCCTATACGTAAGCAGGTCACATTAAAGACGATCGCCAAGGAGCTGGGACTAAGCGTGCAGACGGTCAACAAGGCTTTAAAAGGAAAGCCGGGCATGTCTGAGACTACCCGGCAGCTTATTGTCGAGACTGCGGAAAAGCTGGGCTACTTCACGAAAGACCAAGTTCGCAGCCTGAGGGCTGAACGCATCGTCTCTTATCCGATTGAACGGAAGCGATTTTTACTCGTACAAACCGAACAATCGGTTAGCTACAACCGACTGTTACTCGAAGGCTTGCACGAACGCTTCGCTTCCTTCGGCCATCATATTGAAATCTGTATGCTTCCTGGCGCTATCAGAGAAACTGAGATGTACGACTGGATTGAAGTGAAGGGACTGGAGTTTGCCGATGGCTTATTCATTGCTCCCAGTATCGTCCCCAAAGCTTGGGAGCCTGCACTTCTTCGACTATCCGTTCCTAGGATACTGCTTAGCTATCCCCCACTAGGAACTAGAGTGGACAGTGTCATCTGGGACATCTACGAAGCAACCTATCAACAGTCGCCTATCTGCAATCCATCGGTCATCACCGTATTATGTATGTGGGTGATACGCATTCCCAAAGGGGGTATATTTTACGTTGGCAAGCCTTCCTTCACGCCATGAATGAATGCCACACGGAGGTCGACCCTAGTGTCCATTCGACCAGCCAACGGAGCACCCACCCCCAGTGGCTGGAGGAGCTTAGTGATAGGCTTGTTCACTACGCTCCCACAGCTATCATCTGCGGAGTCGATGGAGAGGTTGCCGCCGTATACCAACTCTGCTCCAAGCTTCAACTGAGCATTCCTCAAGATGTTTCCATAATAGGTATCATGAACGAACAACAGGAGCAGCTGCCGTTATTTACCCGTCCTCTGCTGTCCATCCGGGAAACCGGATACCGGGCAGCCGATCGGATGTTATGGCGTATCGCTAATCCTACCCTTCCCTATGAGCACATCCGTATTCAAGGTGAATTGTTCATTGGGAGCACTACGGCTGCTCATCAGCTAAAATGATTCCTTTTCGATAGTCGATGTGATAGGTTACCTCTATTTCGTTACTTTCACTATCATCTTATCACTCGAGGTAACGCCACCCGCATTGACCAATTCACTACGGTACTCATACACACCAATCGCTCTTCCAGCAATCGTCGTCACGACGCTTTGAGCACTTGGAGAAGCTGCATGCAAGCTCTTCGTTTCGATCAGTATGCCATTTTCGTATAGGCGATATTCAGAAGCATTGGTGCCCCACCACATGTTCATCGTTACCTTGTAGTTTCCATCTCCGTTCCAATTATCTTGAGATAGTACCGGTATACCTGGTGATGCGTCCGTAATATTGACCACAAGTGGGTTGCTGCTTGTCGTTCCGAAGGAATTAATAAGTTCACTTGTATATGTGTAAGTGCCGTTCGCTTTGCCTTTTACATCCACTTTAGTCACTTGTGCTGCCGGAGACGCGTCTGTCAAAGTATTCGTACTAATAAGTACGCCATTTTCGTACAGCTTGAACACGGAGCCGTTATTCCCCCACCACATGTTCATCGTGACTATATAGTTACCATCTTTTAATCCAGTTGCATAACCGCTATTATCTGACAAAACTGGTTTACCAGGTGCCCCATCCGATAACGGCTTCACAACCGTAATAGTCACAGATTTGGTCTGTACGGTTTTTCCATTTAGGGTGACGGCAGCTGTAATTTGTGCAGTACCTTCTGCCAAAGCACTAACTTTACCTTGGGTATCCACAGTAACTACTGTTCCATTACTTGTGTTATAGGCAACTACTGCACCGCTGAGATCAGCAGACGATCCGTTGCTTAATGTCCCAGTTAGGTGTGTAGCCGTCGTTTCACCCGGCTTCAGCGACACCACGTCAGCAATAAGGGTAGCTTGACTGAACGTAACGTTTGCATTCACGTTGAATGTTTGTGTTGATTGCACCAAATTGCCCGCTGCATCCATTACACGATATTGTACCGTATGTGTACCTAGGGCCAGACTACCTGCGGTGATGATTTGCCCACTGCTAATCACGGCGCCATCCAAAGTCAATGTCTGTGTTGCCACACCGGAGAGTGCATCTGTACTGTTCAAATCAAATCTCAGCGTATCCGCATCTGTCACGTCCGCAACTGCGTGACCGGACTGCGTTAATACAGCCTCCGGCGCTGTTTTATCCAATTTCACTTGCAACGATTTCGCCGCTTCCACATTCCCTGCGGCATCTGTAGAGAAATATCTGATCGTACTCGTGCCTTCATTTTGAATGACAATTGGGGCCACGTAAGCAGCAACAGTCCCACCGTTGATACTATATTCGGTTCCCACTACACCCGCTGATTCACCTATAGCCGTCAAGGTAACCATCACATCTTCTTTAAACCAGCCCTCGCCATTCGGAGCACTAGATAATGCCGCGGTCGTCACAGGCGCCACCGTGTTAGCATTCCTTTCGATGATGAATGAAACCGTCTGAATGCTCCCTGAATTGCCTTCCTGATCTACCGATCTATAGCTGATAGGGTAGAGGCCATCCTGCTTAAACGTGATCGGCCCCGTGTATGCCAGCCACGTATTCCCACTATCCAGACTATATACAGACTGTGTAACCCCCCACAATGTTTGCGGAGCAGACAATGTAACCGTTACTGGATTCCTGTATCGCCCATTGGGTCCATCCGGCTGTGAAGGAGATAAATTCGCTGTCGTAGTAGGTAAATCTGCGCCAATCACTTCAATTTCCAACAATCTGGCGTCGGTATAGCCCGCTGCGGCTGAGGCTTTCGTTATGTTCATTTTTATTTTCTTGGTGGTAATGGGCGTACTCCACTTCAGAGAATTGTACAAACCACTGTTGGCATCATAGGTGTTATTGGTTACAGTCGCTGCGGTTGTCCAATTGGCCCCATCCCAATACTCCATCGTATAGTCTTTGATTTGAAATCCGTTGCCCCCGATCAGCCCGCTCCAGACGTTGATGCCCTTAATTAACTTATCCTCCGGCCAATCCATCTGAAAGTAGTGCGGTTCGCCACTTAAAGAAAGCCATCTGCTGCTGTTGTCATTTTTAATTCCATCTACTGCCTTATTTGCACTAAATGAACCATTCGTCGAATCAACAGTTAATACAGCGCTTGGCGCAATATTTTTATATCGATCTGTACCGAATACTTCGATTTCTAACAATCTGGCGTCCGTATAACCGGCTGCGCTAGAGGCTTTCGTTATGTTCATCCTTAATTTTTTGGTAATAATCGGATGATCCAATTCCAATTTGTTGTAGGAACGAACATTGGCGTCATTTTTATTATCGGTAACAGCAGCAGCCGTCTTCCACTTTTCTCCGTCCCAGTACTGAATCGTATAATCTTTGATTTGGAACCCGTATCCTCCGATTAGTCCACTCCAAACTTGAATACTACTGATCAATTTGTCGGTTGGCCATTCCATCTGAAAATAATGCGGCTCTCCGCTTAAAGATAGCCATCTGCTAGCGTTGTCATTTTTAATGCCATCTACCGCCTTATTCGCACTGAACGAACCATTGGTGGAATCAACCGATAATATAGCGCTTGGCGCGATATTAATTAACGGCTCTATTGGATAAGCAATCGATAGCGGAGAAGTATATGTGCTCTCTCCACTGTCATTTAACGCTGAAATCACATAATAATTATGGAGCGCCGGATTTGCGCTGGTATCTTTGTAGGTACTTCCTGTTACTCCTGTCGCTACAGTCGTATAAACGCCTATTAGACTCGTACTTCTTTTGATGGCATAACCGGTCGCAGTATCCAATCTTACGGACACACGGTCGAAATCAGCTTGCTGGTTGTTCGTGTAAAGACCTATTTTTCCGGAAAGAAGGGGATGACTTCCATCCGTCACTGAAGCTATTACATTTGCGTCCCTATATAGGGTCAACTTATCGCCCGATACTTCAAATCTGAATTTATAATTCGTATTGGCTCCAAGAATAAAATAAGGATCCGTTATTTGCTCGGATGAAGCCAAAATCGCCTCTGCCCCTTGAAATCGCTTAACAATTTTATACTTTTTCTCTTGAGAATCGTAATACGCATAATAGTAGTTATTGTTGTCCACATATCTTGCGGCCACGCCATAATTGCCTGTAACGGAACCGGTTGCTACGATTCCAACTTCAACAACATAGTCTTTCCAAGTGCTGTCTCCTGCAACGCTCATTCCATAACCGGAAGAATTGCTGCTTCGGTACACGTTGGTACTGCCAAGACCGCCTTCCGTACTATGAACAATCCCCCATTCACCGTTTAATACAGTCCATAAACCGTCTCCTAGTTCAAAGTTTTCATAAAAACGCTCTGAATACGAGGGGCTCCAGCTTAAATTGACTCCCGTTCCGGTTGCGAAAGCTTGAACGGTATGAGGAGAATAGGGCATATTCCCCCTAGGGACCGCGCTATATTCGCTGGAATTTAAGCCTTCTCCCATGCCGTTATACGCGGATACCGTAAAATAATAGGCCGTATCATTGGTTAATCCGGTCACTTCGTAGCCTATGGAATTGCCAACGTCTTTCGTAGTATAGCTGCCAGATCCTGTTCTAACCTTCACATAATACCCGGAAGCGTTGGTTGAACTATTCCAATGAAGTACGACGGAACCTTCCTTTGCTTTCGGGCTTTCCAGCAATGGTGCGCTTGGCTTTACAAGCTTGGCAGCGACTTCATTCGAATTAACGCTTGAGCCTGATCTATTCTTAGCACTTACCGCAAAGTAATAGGTTGTCCCGTTGGATAAGCCCGTCACGGTATAGTTCTTTGACTGTCCTGCATCTATCGTATTTGTATAAACGCCAGCTGTCGTCCCATACTTCACGACATATCCAGTTGCAAGCAAAGAATCAAGCCAAGTTAACTTAACCTGACTATTACCAACAATAGATTGAACAATACGAGTAGGCTGCGGCAGTTGTCCTCCGGAACCATCCCATTCTACTCTCATCACGCTGTATGGAGGAATCGTTACCGGATTAAGTGTGCCTTCGGTTTTAATAGCGATAGCATTAGGGGCTTCAGGTGTATTTTTTATTTCTGGGTCAATAGATGAGATAAACGTTTTCGTCATATTGGACGCTAAGGGAACTCCATTCATGTTGATTGTTGCGGTATGAGTACTGTCCGATTTGTTTGTGATCACGACATAATTTTTATTGTTTTTCCCCTTATATGCCTGCGAATATAATGCAGGTATATTGCTGCCGGAATACTTGTTAACCTCTGCCCCTCCCGAAGTCGTTGTTTTCCATAAGTGGGAACTGTTATTGATGGCTTCATAGGCGATTTGCAAACCTAAAGCGGCACCGCTTTTATAAATGCCGAAATCGTAACCTGTGGTATCTAATGTCGTCTTTTTTTCATTAGCATCTCGCATGGCGACAACATAGTTATTGGTGGGCTGGGTGCCAAACTGCATCATCGCATGAAGAAGTACACGTTTCACATTGGGATGGCTCGACAATCTTGTCGTATATTCAGCGGCGAATATGCCATTATACAGCGTTTTTATCATCCCGGACGTGGACAAACTGGTCATGGTTGAAGGAGTCGTATTAAACTCGCTTATCGTTACAGGCATATCAGGTCTTCCTTTGGCAAGGAAATAGGAATCGATATACGAATTCGTACGCTCGGCCAAGGCGGAATTCAGGTCTTTGCGCGCTTGGTCGAACGTTGAATACCGATCGCCGCCCCGATAGAAATGATAGGATACGCCGTCCCAATATTTATTCGGATAAGCAGCCAGTTCTTTATCCCATTCGGGTTTTTCGCCTTGAGAAAACATGACGTTAATCTGTGCTCTCGAATCTACCGATTTGATTGCATCATAATACGGTTTCATTTTGTCCGCATAATCCGTTGCAGTCGGAAAAAATTTACTGAATAAAAAAGCTTCGTTGCTCAGCTCGTAGGCGCTAACTTTAATATTATTATCCTTGCAATATTTCGCAATCGCCATTGCCGTTTCTGGCGTATCGGTGAATCCATTGATAATAATCATGGTTTCCCCATGCACTTGATCCAGGAAATATTTCCAATCCTGAAGTTGATGTTTGTCCGGCTTGGCTCTCAAGATTTGCCCGTCGTTAACGGCAGCATTAAATGTGGGCATTTTCCCGAAAAATTGGGATACCCATTCGTCATCGTCATCCCCTCTCCTTATGTCGAAATAGTCACTATCCGTCCCGGAGGGAAATCGGAACACACGGCCATTCAAGCCATTTGCCAGATCGATGGCCGTCTGATCGGTGTATAAGATGCCATAAGTTTGAAAATCCCCATTATATCCCCCGAAGTTTTCACTTAAGCTTGATTCAACATTCGTATCTATTTGTATAGTGGCCGTATAATCCGCGGCATGAACGAGATTTCGTTGATCGATGAATATTGCCGACAGTAGAGCGAGAGAAATGAATACGCTTACAAT
Source organism: Paenibacillus sp. N3.4 (assembly GCF_008017805.1). Taxonomy (GTDB): domain Bacteria; phylum Bacillota; class Bacilli; order Paenibacillales; family NBRC-103111; genus Paenibacillus_E. The sequence goes on from NZ_VRTT01000036.1 coordinate 49,628, forward strand.
TTGTTTGATAAATTTTTTCCGTTCCATATTACATGCCCCTTTTCATTTATTTAGGTTACAGTTGAGAGTGGAAGAAGATACGCTGTTGTATCTTCTCCCACTCTTTTTGTTCGTAGATAAGAAAGTATAAGTTTTATACTTTGCTTCTCATCTACCTTGACAAACGCGGTCGTCCTAGAAGGACGACGAAGTCGTTTATCCTTGTATCGTGTTACTCTGTTACTTCTTAGCCGCAGCGTACCAATCGTTGACTTCTTTATAACTTGTTTCTCCGCCTGAGGATTTGAATTTGGCGATGAAAGCATCTAGACCGTTCAATTGCTCGGCACCGAAAACCAGCTTCATCGTATAATCCCCCACCAAAGTATTCAATTGCTGGAAGCTTTTCGAGAATTCAGGCAGATAAGGAGCAAAACCTAAAGGATCTTCTACTTTCGTATTGGCTGGCTCTTTTTTGTTCATAAAGCTCCAAGCTTCGAACAAACGCATATCCTTGCGAACACGTGCCTGCCAGTAGATCGGATAGTTCTTGTCGTCGGAGCCCGTTAAGAAATTATTGGCCGCATTGCGCTCTTCGGTAAAGATAGGTTGAATAGGCGTATAAGTACCATCCTTCAATGTATAGTGCTTATTTTCTTCACCAATGGTCATGTTGATAAACGTTTCCTTTTCAAGCTTAGCATTCATCCACTTAATCGCATCTTCCGGATGCTTGGAAGCTTTAGGAATGTAAGTCAGTCGGTCAAAACCCTTGGATGCAGCAAGTCCCGCTTTTCCATCCTTACCTTTCAATGCAGGAATATAGCTCGCTTTCGCCGTGGGAATATTTTTCGTTAAAGCATCGGAAATAGTGGGAACGTCAGACCAGTTCAACAGGATCATGCCTGCTTTTCCACTTGTGAATTTTTCTTTAGACGTAGCATCTTTGTTGGCTGCATACTCTTTATCCAACAGTCCTTGTTTGAATAGGCCAGTAACATAATTCACATAATCTGTATATGCAGGGTCCAAAATACGCGGTGTCATCTTGCCATTCACATTATTCCAGAAATTTGGCATTCCAAATGCGCCAGCAATATTATCGATGAAGGCGATCTCACCTTTTACGGTCAAAGGTATATTTTTGTCTCCATTTCCGCCTGGATCCTTCTCTTTGAAAGCTTTAAGAACCGCTGTAAGCTCATCTAATGTAGTCGGCGCATTCATATTTACCTTTTCAAGCCAGTCTTGGCGAATATATAAGCTTGCGTTTACATTCGGAATGCTTTTGGTGGGGATCGCGTACAGCTTTCCATCCACCTTGGCAGCTTCCAAAGCATCAGGATCTATAACTGCTTTAATGTTAGGTCCGAATTTGTCAATTAAAGGTCCTAATTCGAGTAATGCCCCTTTTTTTGCATAGTCGGAGTATAACGCTTTGAAATCGGTGCTTCCCAATGTAGTAATCGCATCATAAGGCTCACCGGAAGCAATCAATATATTCAACTTGTCCTGGGGCTTGTCTTGCGGCAGCATATCATACTGAACCTTATAACCCGTCTTCTGCTCCAAATATTTGGCTACCGGATACGTATTATAATCATCCTTCTGCCAAATTTGAAGTGATTTCAATTCAGATTTGGGTCCTGTCGTTGCCGTTGAGACCGCTGCTGATGGGGTACTAGCTGGGGTTACACTGCTAGCTGCCGGTTTTCCGTTAGAGGAGCAAGCGACCAGAGATGTTACAGATAATCCTCCTGCCAGTGTTGCCATCATCCATTTTTTATAGTTCATTACCATGTGTAGACCTCCCTATTTATTTGTGTACTATATCATTAAACCCTTGATGTGCACATCGTGGGCGTTAATGCAAAGCAGCAAGGAAATTCAAGTCATCAGCCTTTAACAGAGCCAATCAATACACCTTTGACAAAGTGCTTCTGCAAATAAGGATAGACGAGAAGCATCGGTATGATCGAAGCAATAACAGTTGCAGAGCGAACACCTTCTGGGGATACATTCATCAAATCGTCAGCACTCTTGTTCACAGCCGAGGAGCTGTCTGCATCCATAACGATGTCACGAAGGTACAACTGCAGTGGCTTTAAGCCTGCATCGTTAATGTAGAGCATCGGATTAAAGTAATCGTTCCAGTAATATACAGCGTAGAATAAGGCGATCGTTGCGAGAACAGGACCGCTAAGCGGAATGACGATGCGAAACAAGATCGTAAAGTTACGGGCGCCATCCATCTTGGCCGACTCTTCTAATGATTCCGGAAGTGATTCATAGTAGCTTTTAATCACTAGCATATTGAATACGCTAATTAAAGCTGGAACAATTAGAGACCATAGGCTATTGATCAGATGAAGCTCTTTCATTAGCAGATAGTTAGGAATAATCCCGCCATTAAAGAGCATGGTGAAAATAAACAGCAGCATAATGAAAGAAATGCCTGGCAGATTTCTTTTTGATAAGGGATAAGCTGTTAAGGCTGTTAAAGCAATCGCAAGCACGGTTCCAACAACCATAACCAGAATAGAAATACTTATGGAAGTAAGAAATTGACTGGAGGATACGACGTATTTCATCGTTTGCAGTTGAAAGCCTACCGGGAAAATCCCCACCTTGCCGGATATGACGGCTGACTCATCGCTCACCGATTTGGATAGTACGTTGGCTAGTGGCAGCAGGGTCGCCGCTCCCATGAGAATAAGAAACAGGTAGATAAACAGATCCAAGGAGCGATCACCCATCGTTTTTTTATGCAACATTTACACCTCCTACATGATCTACCATATGCTGCGCTTAATTAATCTTTTGCTTAGCTCATTACCGGATAGGATCAGGATCAAACCGACAACGGAGTTGAACAAACCTACTGCCGTGCTAAAGCTATAATCCTGCTGACCAAGTCCTTGGCGGTACACGAAGGTGCCGATCACATCCCCTGACGCATATACAACTGAATTATACATCGTCAATATTTGCTCGGTTCCAGCTTCAAGCAAGTAGCCTAACCGTAAAATAAAGATCAGGATAATCGTTGGCAATATACCTGGAAGTGTAATGTGAATCATCTGTCTGATCCGTCCAGCGCCATCTATGGATGCTGCCTCATACTGCTCTTGTTCTATTCCCGCAATAGCTGCGATAAAGATGATGGCATTCCAACCGGATTCCTTCCAGCCTGCTGTAAAAACAACAACACTTCGAAAAAAGTGATTATCGAGGAAAAAGGAAATCGGCGTCCCCCCCAGCGACTCGATCACATTATTGACCAGCCCTCCTGACGGAGAAAGGATATTCATGAATAGCCCGGAAATTATGACCCAAGACAAGAAATGCGGCAGAAAAATGATCGTCTGGATCGTCTTCTTGAACAAGGCTTTGCGAACCTCATTCAGGAAAAGTGCTATGATGATGGGGATCGGGAAAAGCAGGACGATTTTGTAAAAGCTGATTAACAGCGTACTATTGAACACCTGATAAAACTCCTCCGAGTGAATAAGCTTCTCGAATTGATCCAGCCCGACCCATTTGCTCCCCATAAATCCATCGAAAATGTTGAAATCCTGAAAGGCGATAATGACGCCATACATCGGTGCATATTTGAATAACAGCAAAAATATCAAACCCGGAATCAATAATAGGTATAGATCGTAATTACTTCGAAATAGCTTCCAGCGGCCCTTACTTATTGACTTCGTCTTCGTGTGAGCTGTTTTTTGCTGTTCAAGCTCTGCCGGTATCATACTCAAGTCGGCTCACCTCCGTGTTCTTATATTCGTATTATAAAGAGTGGCGCCATCCATTTGTAGATGGTAATATTTTGGTTTCAGGTAGTATCTTAAGGTATTTACACAATACGAAGAGACTGCCCCGCAAGTAGAAAACCTACCGCTAGGACAGCCTCTTTTTAGCAACGCTTTTTCATTATAAAACGCACCGAAACTGTAGTGCCTTCACCGAGCTTCGAATGAATATCCAAACCATAGGCTTCCCCTGCAAACAATTTGATTCTTTCATTTACATTATATAAGCCATAAGAGCTGCCCGATCCGTCGGATCGCAGGACTGGCAGCGGCTCGGTCAACAAACTGCGGGCAAACTCTTGCTCCATGCCAATCCCATCGTCCGTAACGGACAGGACCAGATCTTCACCTTCCCTGCCAGCTCGGATACGGATCATTCCCGATTTCCCCTTAGATTTACGTATCCCATGCAAAAGCGCGTTTTCGACTAGGGGCTGGAGCGTCAGCTTCGGCATTTCATAACCATCAAGGTCTTCTTCTATATCAAAATAAAAGGTGAAACTCTTAGGAAATCGTGTTTGCTGAATTTCCAAGTAAACCTTTGCCAAATTAAGCTCATCGCTTATGCTTACTAAGTCTCTGCCTTTGTTCAAGCTAAGCCTAAAATATTTGGCCAAGCCATCAATCATCTGGCTAATATCATGAGCATTACGTCCAATCGCAATCCAATTAATGGTATCCAGCGTATTGTATAAGAAGTGTGGATTGATCTGTGCCTGCAGAGCACGCAGCTGAGCTTCCCGCTCCTGTACCTTGGATCGATAGGTCTCCTCCATCAAATTATGAACTCTATGTATCAAATGATCCACACTATTCTCCAGATGAGCATCGGAGGTTCCGATCCGGTCATCCAAGCTGTCAATGCCTTCACGCTTAATCGTCATGATGACCGTCTGTATCCTGCGTTTCATCCCACGTACAATCACAGCGAGCAATATGAATACAAGCAGCAAAACTAGAATCGTTACACCAAATAAAGTCGCTACGCCTGAAAACTGATTCAACACAATCACGCGAGAGGTTATCTCCGTTTTGGGTACCTCTGCCACTAGCCGCCAGCCTGTTGAAAGAACGTTCGTGTAAATCACATAACGAGGATTCTTATCCTTCATCAGAGGAACGATTCCTTCGTCGCTTTGCCCTAATGCCTCCAACAACTCAGCTGATTTCAATGTGGTCCCCAGTAAATCCTTTTCGTTGTTGGATATAATCGTTCCATCGGGAGCTGCCAAATAAATATGGCCTTCCTTGGTCAGCTTCATTTTGGACAAAATATGTTCGATCGTTTGCTCAGCTACATCAATCAATAAATACCCCGAAATTTGTTCGTAATCGTCAGGGTCCCTCAGAATTCTGGCTCCCGAGAACACATAGGTGGATTCAGTGCCTATATAAGATTCTAAATAAGCGCCTGTCCACAGTATCGTACCTCCTGCATCCCTAACTTGTTGATACCAAGACCTATCCTTCAAGGTATCCAGCGCAAAAAAATTGACTTTTTCGCCCGCATACAATCGATTCCCATTCACAAACAATCGAACTCGGAATACATTTGGATTCGTTTGGGCATTATCAACCAAATATCGCAGCTCCTTGAGCGAATCCAACTGCTGCCCAACCGTTGCCGTGCTGCTTAAATATTGATGCAGCTTGGGGTTCATAAATATGATATTAGACGTATCCCTTACGGAATTAAACTGATAGTCCAAATTAATGCTTGCTTGCTTAAGCGTCTGCAGCATCGTGTGGGTCACTTCTTCTTCAAGAATCTCTGAGGACTTCAATGTGTATGAATACAGAAGGACCGAAGCTGGAATGAGAATGAAAATAACATAAACCAACAACCAAAGCTTGGCAGCTATGACTCCTTTCAAAAGCAGCAAGCCATAATTCCAGCTTCTTTTCAGGAGCCGTTTCATCCAACATCACCGCCCTTTACATCTACTGATCACGAAACGAGCTCGGTGTTACCCCCGTATACTTTTTAAATAGTTTACTAAAATAGCTCGGATCGGAATAGCCGACCGTGTAGGAAACTTCATAAAATTTATTGCGGGGATCGCTAAGCAGCTCCTTCGCTTTCTCGATCCTCACCTTTGTCAAATATTCGTTAATCGTTTCCCCTGTTTCCTGTTTAAATAAAAGACATAAGTAGGTTGGAGATAAGAAAACTTCATTGGCGATAACGCCAACCTGCAAATTTTCTGCATAACGCTGATCCATCAAGAGACGGACTCTTTCGATCACATTTTTTGGTTTTCCACTTCGCTTATCACCGATCCGTTTAGAGATATCCAGCAGATGATCCTCTACTAGCTTTCTTAAATCGATGATCGTTTCTTGCTTGAATACCCGCTCCCAAAGCTCGGCCTCTTTATCTCCTAATTCCGGTGCAAGTATGTTTAATTCCACCATAAGCCGACTTGCCAGCAAAAATAATTGCAGACTGACGTTTCTGCAATAGGTAAAACCTTCCTTTCTGTTGCGGGAGAGGGGTTCGAACACCTCATCCAGTTCTGCAAGCAACTTGTCCTCATCCGCTGCTTTCAGAACGGACATGATGCGCTCTCCCTGCAAGGCATTAAACCGATAGGAGCTATCCTTATCCTGTTCTAGATGATCTATCGATATAATATGATTTTTTCCTAAATACCATCTTTGATCCGCGGCTTCCCTAGCTTGGGTGTACGATCGAGGCAATGAACTTAACTGGGAAATACACTCGCCAACGCCGATGGTGACACTAATTTTCAACCAACGCTGTAGATTGTCGCGAATCTTCTCCGCTAATGCAAACAACTTCTCTTCTTGCACGTCCTCTTCACCCATTTTAAGGATGCCTACGAATTCGCCAATTCTGTTTTCAAAAGCATACCCATGCATACATTGCTCAATCAATTCTTGCACAATATTTTGAACAGAGTAGGAAAGCAACTGCTGATCCCTCTCAGGACGTGAGGAAATAACCTCAGCGCTATCATCTATGTTCACCACAATCGTCCAATAATTGAATTCCACAGGCAAATCAAGCCCCAGGAAATCAAGCTTTTCCTTTATACGCCCCGGGTGTGTAACCCCATCGCGAATCAAAGACATGAGGAACTTCTCGCGCAGTAAAGGCATGCTCTGCGTAAGCTTAACCTGCATATCTGCGATATATGTGCGTTCTTGCTCCGCCTCTTGCAGCACAGCCACTACGCGCTCAATAACTGTGGCCAGCTCCTGCATATTCACTGGCTTGAATATATAGTCCACCGCATTGACCTTCAGCGCAGACTTGAGATAATCCACATCATCATGACCGCTGACAAACACAATTTGGGTGGTTGGAAAACGCACCTTAATTTCATTGGATAACCGGATCCCATCCATATGGGGCATACGCACATCCGTAAGCACAATATCCGGTCTGACCCGCTCGATGACCTCTAAGGCAACATCCCCATCATCAGCCTCATCTACGACCTCAATGCCGTACTGACTCCAGTCAAAATAGGTGCTTAGTCCAAAGCGAACGGTATCCTCATCGTCTACGATAACTAATCGATACATAAGTTTATTGACCTCCTATCCCTTGCTCATTTAGTATAACTGGAAATGCAGCTTTAACCTATGAGAAAACCTCTATCGAGGCCATTCAATGATGAACGACCACGTTTGGAGGTTGGTTTTATCGCCAATAAGAAAGCCGTTTACGGGAACCGCAAACTCATGCTTTCTTATGTGGTAAAAAAACAAAAGGATCGACTCCCCCGCAAAGCTTAACAGGAGGTCGACCTTCATCATGATTAGCAGCACCTAGCATTCCTCTTCAAATTCAATATGACTGGAAAGAGCAGCTTGATCATGCTCTGCATAACCCGGCCGCTCCCCAAGCCAAGCGCCTTGCTCGATTAGCCTGCGCTGAAGTCCGGATACGGATATTTCGCGGAATCCTCCTCCGTCCCTACTAGCCATGGCCGCTGCCGTACCTGCCGCTTGCCCCATCGCGAAGCAGTTAGGCATGACACGGAGCGAGCCCTGTACTGGACGATCGGATGAGACGGAGCGTCCTGCTACAATCAGATTGGATTTACCTTGTGGCAGCATACAGCGATAAGGGACGCCATGTGATTTTCCTTTTGGCAAATACTTGATGGTCATTGTGCTGCTGGCATTTGCGAGATGAATATCAATGAAGTAGGCGTTGCGCGCAATATCATCCTCAAACGATCGCATCGATATGTAATCCTCCACGACCAGTGTATAGTCGCCTGCGATTCGCCGTGTTTCACGAATACCAATTTGATCGCCGGAATGGACGAGATGGATCTCCTCAAACCCAGGCACATATTTACGCAAAAATTGGATTTGCACTTGAATTAATTGTCGTCCTTCGATGGCCGCACGGGTTAGATCCTCCGCTTTTGTACCATCAATACCAAATATATGTCCAAAGTTAAAGCCAGCAACTGTATCCGTAATCCAAGCGATGCCTGAAATACGCTTACGTCCTTCGGGAAGATCCCCATTTTGCTGCGCCTCTATGACGGTATTCTCCAAAGCTATATTTTGCCCCGTATCTACTAGAAATTGATCAAAGCGAGCTTTGTTCGCTCCTGCGACTACATAACACATGGTGCCTGGCTGCATTTCACCTTGCTCTCCCCCAGTCTGGAAAGAAACGCCAGACAGTGCTGCGAGATCCGCATCACCCGTGGCATCGATATACAGCTTAGCTTGAACGACCGAGCGTCCGGATTTATTACTGATCACAAGACCACTGATGCGATCTCCCTCCAATAGAACCTGATCGGCAAAGGTGTGAAATAAAATCTTAGCGCCGCTTTCCAATACCTCCTGATCATACACACCTTTTAGGGTCTCAACATCAATAGCTACCCAATCTAATCTATCCTTATTTCGGCTGTAGAAGGCTTCACCTGCAGCTAGCTTCATCTTCTCCAACAGCTCCAGGCCGATCCCCCGTATGATTGGTTTCTCACCATCCGTATAAGGGCAGAATGCGGGTACCAGCGCTGCTGTTCCCATTCCTCCTAAATACCCTCTTTGCTCGATCAATAGGGTTTCCGCCCCATTACGAGCGGCAGCCATAGCTGCTGCAACACCGGATGCTCCACCACCCACCACGACCACATCTGGTGTATAGGAAACAGGAAGCTTAGATGAAACTTGAATACTGGCTTGCACTTGGTTAACCATGATTAAATCTACCTCCTCTGTGTTATTCCCATTATAATCTGTCCTAGCAGAGGAACTAGTTTAACTTTAGTTTCATCTAAAAACCAAAAAAATAAGCCGGATCTATTCACTCTTTTCGAGCGAAGATCTCTCCGGCGAAAAGGGAAGCAGGCTTCTCCGAAATGGATTAATGTGCGGGCTGCCGCTTGATATAGCACTTCCACCAGATTGCGGACTTGCCGGGTTCCCACCTTTCGGGCAAGCCCGACCTTCTCCGGCGCCTTCAGATGGTAATGGATCCATTGGGCCGTTTCACCCATTCCGCGGGCGATTTCCGTCGCCGAAGCGGGGACGGCCAAACAGCTGCTGATGACTACGGAACAGTCCATTCAAGAAATTTCTGAGCGGCGGGTATTTCTATACGCTCTTCAAGAAAGCCGACGCAATATCGACAAAAACAACCTCCCAAAGGCTAGACGGCCCGCGGGAGGTTGTTTTTTCAAGATTCTAATAAAAGTATCGATTTCGGATAGGCGTAATACGTCACAATTTGATACGGAAATTACTTCTGAAATACAATCGTTGTATTCAAATCCGTGTTCTGCGTTTTCTCCTGATAGGTGCCCAAATAAGACATGCTGAAGGTATAGTTGCCAGATAATAATTCCTTGCTTGCCATTCCGCCAACCGTAGTCCCAAGGTCCTTCCACCCTCCGGCGTAATATTTCACCGTTCCTCCGTCGAGTGGGTTCCCCAAACTGTCCTTCAGCTGTACCGTCGTATTCACCGTCTGGAATACAACCGTTTCAGGCAAACCCGTGTTCTGCGTTTTCTCCTGATAGGTTCCCAAGTAAGACACACTGAAGGTATGGTTGCCAGGCAATAACTCCTTGCTTGCCGTTCCGCCAGCCGTAGTCCCCAGGTCCTTCCACCCTCCGGCGTAATATTTCACCGTTCCTCCGTCGAGCGGGTTCCCCAGACTGTCCTTCAGTTGTACCGTCGTGTTCACCGTCTGAAATACAACGATGGGGCTAGCGCCTGTATTCTGTGCCTTTTCCATGTATGTTCCTTCGTATGTCATGCTAAAGGTGTATGCTTTATCAGGCAAGTCCTTACTAATCAATCCAAAAGCGTCGGTTACCCCAAAATCCTTCCATCCGCCATCGTAGTATGTAACGATTCCACCTCTTATCGGATTACCTCTGCTGTCTTGCAACTTAACGACTGCGGCTGTCATATTTATTTTAAAACTAACATGGTTGTCAGGTTCAACATTCCCCGCTTTATCGGTCGATCGATAAATAATGCCGTAATTGCCACTCTGACCAAACGTCACGGGTGCCGTATAAGGCTGCCACGTAGTCCCGTTATCCAGACTATACTCCGTCTTCTCTATACCAAATACATGATCGGTGGCGGTCAATGTTACCGTTACCGGATTTACGTACCAACCATTTTGTCCATCCGGTTGTGCCGGAGACACGGAAGCTGTCGTAACTGGTGCAACAACATATGTAATGTCCACAATCGTCATCGAATAAGGCTTCAATGGAATCTCTCCAGCGAAATTGGAAGATGGCGTCTCCGGCAATGGATTCACTTGCGGCGCGTCCAACCAATTCGCATTCGGGTTCGTCAAAAACGCGGGTAAAGGATCAGATCCCCCATATACCCAATTGGTCTTGAGATCCCAGCCTGGTATGGAAACATTGACAGGGTTCATGGTCCGATTGGCGAAAACAACCTGCTTAATGCCATTAGCGTCACCGAAACCCCATGCGCCAACATCCGCAACGTTATAATAGACATCCGTTGCGATGAACCGCAGCTTTTCATTTTGAACATTGCCTTGTGCAAGATTGAGTTTGTAAAAGCTGCTATGGGTATTGAGCAGACCTCCCAAAGCTTTAAATACATAGTAATTCGGTAATTTAGTGAGATCTCCAGCCGCGGTTTGCTGCACGATGCCAAACCCTTGGGGATCTACCATCGCATGTACGTCGGAAATCGTCACGGCACCCGACTCGATCATTTGCAGCACCCGTTCCATATTGTGCATCGCAAATCCCGGGGTTTTCATAAATTGTTTGCGTGCCTTCTCGTTAGGGTCTTTCTCGCCAAATAGGACGGTTGGAAGAGAAGACCATTCCGTAACCCATATTTCCTTACCTGGGAATTGGTTTTTCTGTATAGACAGACCTTCCAATGCGCTTTGATTATACGTATATAAGTATCTCATCATTTTGCTGTTCGTTAGATCAAATAGATTGGGAATAGGTGAATACACATGGACGATGATAGCGTCGTAGAAACTGCTGTCCGTCATTAGCGTTTGATTCCAAAGCGCTACGCGTCCCCCTTGTGTAGATCCCCAATCCACATTGGGGTCTGGAAGATTATTGGGGTCAGCTGCTATTCGGTCTTCCAAATCCTTTGCAACAGCCACAATACCGATTTTAATGGTCGGGTCTATACCTTTGATTCCCTGATAGATCAATTTGCATTTGGCAACATATTCAGAGACTGACGGGAAGCTTGCATCGAACAAGATGGAATAAAGCTCGTTCCCCATTTCCACATAAATGGGATGTGTAGTTTGCTGCTTCATCTGCTGGACTTGTGTCAGGATTTCACTCACGGACTGAGAGATTACATTTAATACAAATACGTAGGGAACCTCCAGCGTATTCGCGAGATGGTAGGAATCCGCAAGATATAACCCTGGGTACCCCGGCTGAAGATTCACATTCTCTACCGCCCCAACCGTTCGATTCCCATAGAATTGCTGATAACGCGGATCTTTGGAATTCATGACCGTGCCCTCGTTGTACAAGTAGTAATTTGCACCCGTACCATCGGGTCCACGAACATTTTGAAGCTTGAGGTCCATGCCCAGATTATCGAAGCTTTCCAGTTGAAAATCAGTCACCCTTCCAACCTTAACCAGTTGTTCGTTATGTGCTCCTAGGAAATGGGAAGGCAAGGCACTCGGAGTCGGATCAATCGCAAATTCTGCTATGGATACGGTTGGTTCCGGCACAGGATTCACAACCACTTGCGTCGAAGCCGAGAATCCCCCGTCTACGGTACTAACCGTGATTACCGCCGTGCCTGCAGACAAAGCTTTAATGGCTCTGGAGGTACTCGAACCTCCTACCAAACTGACCACGGAAGGATTACTGGAAGTCCATATGGTCAACGGATTATCTACATCCGCCGGAGTAACCGTAGCTGTAAGCTCCTCAGCTTCCCCCATATACAGGGATGTACTAGGTTTGTTGAGGGTAACACCTGTAGGCCGTACATAGACAACGATATCGCTCTTTTCCTGAAAAGAATTATCATACGTTGCAGCAGTAACTACTGTCTGACCCTTCGCTATAGCTGTAACCACTCCCGTCTGGTCTACTGTCGCAACCTGCGTATTGCTTGAAGTCCACATCACACTTTTTCCGGTTGTATTGGTCAGCTGCAGCGGTTCGCTATTTCCACTTGCGATCGCAGTTAGTTTGGCGCTCAAGACAAAAGCGGAGCTTTCATGGTTCCATATTTGTAAGTTATCAAAAGTTGCCTTTACATTATAGGTGGTCAGCTGTACCTTGCCGAATACATAGGAAACATTGGAAATGGCACCTGCATAGGTATAATCGAGGTCGGTTGCGCTTTTCACATAAACCTGAACCCAATTATCCAAGGCGACCAATTTAATATCGTAATCCGTATCCGTGTTAAAAGTCATTGCATACATCGACTGCTCCGTGCCGCCTGCTTTGACGTAACTTAGTCCGGTGCTTCTGATCAGTAAACGTGTATAATCGGCTTCACTGACATACCTGAACTTCACAGAAATAAAGTTGCCTGCCAGATTTTCACCCCGATTAAACCTCATAGAAATCGTCTGGTTCCTCCACGTTGTTTCCACCCCTTTCATTTCGATCAAAGAGGATGCCGTTGAGGTGGAAGATAGTCGAGAATTATCAACCGTCCAAGTCCCATATATCGCTTTCCAAACGCTCATGCCCTCGCTGAAATCGTCCTGGAACTGCAAAATACCGGTAGGATTAATCGGATCCTTGACCACGATTTCAGCTTTATCCTGATAGATGCTGTCATTCGTTGCTGCGGTAATGACCGCCTGTCCCCGGGTGAGCAGGGTCACAGCTCCAGTCTGATCTACTGTCGCTACCTGGTTGTCGCTTGAACTCCAGATCACACTTTTCCCCGTCGTATTTGTCAACTGCAGCGTTTCGCTATCCCCCTTGTTGAAAACGCTTAACTTTTTACCTAGCATAAACGGTAACTTTTCATGGTTCCATATTTGAATGTTATCTAAAGCGGCCTTGACATTGTACGTTGTCAGTTGTACCTTGCCGAAATTATAGGAAGCATTGGAAATCGCACCCGCAACGATGTAATCAGGATCGGCAGCGCTTTTTACATATACTTGCACCAAATCGTCCAGGGCTACCAGTTTGATATCATAATCCGTTCCCGTATTGAAAGTCGTTGCATAAAAAGACTGCTCCGCTCCACCTGCTTGGATATAACTTAACCCCGTGCTTCTGATCAGCAATCGTGTATAATCCGCTTCGCTGACGCACCTCATTTTGATCGAAATGAAGTTGTCGTTCGAGCTTGTGGCGAGTCTGTTAAACCTCATGGCTACCGTCATGTTCCGCCATTTGGTTAGTGTCCCTTTCGGCTCAAGCAGTGAGGATGAAGCGGCAGGAGAAATAAGCTGCGAATGGTCGATTCCCCATGCTCCGGATACAGCATTCCACAAACTCATGCCGTTGCTGAAATCATCTTGGAACTGCAAGACCCCTGTCGAATCGATGGGATCCTTCACATAGATATCAAATCTGGCTTGTAACAGATTGTCAGTCGTGGCAGCCGTAATAGTCACTAGGCCCCTGCCTACAGCAGTTACCACACCATTTCCATCTACGGTTGCTCTCGTCGTATCACTAGAAGTCCAGACAACCGTTTTTCCGGTTGTATTGATTAGCTGCAAAGCAGATTGACTTCCCAAATTCAAAGCAGACAACACGCTTCCATTTGCCATAAAAGAGGAAGATTGCGTATTCGATACTTTAACATTATCCAACAGCACCTTGTCATTGGAAGTTTGGAATCTCAGCTTTCCGCTTTGTAAAGGCAAGCCTGCAATCGTCCCTGCGCTCGTGTAATTGGATTGCCCTTCCGTTTTGGCATAGATGGTTGCCGTACTTCCTGAAAGGATCATCTTTACGTCATAGTTCGTACCCACGGTAAATTTATAACTGGAAAGGTACGACTCCGCAGCTCCATTTAACGAATAACTTAACCCCGTAGGTCTGATCAACAAGCCCAAATTACTGGTGTTGCTCACATACCTGGTAAAGACTCTTGTAAAACCGCCTCCTGGCGCTCCCACTATTTGGATTCGAAAATCGACAATTTGATCCTGCCAAACGGAATTCGATCCTTTCGGTTCTATTTCGTTCGTGCTGCCCGAGGTAACCCGAAGAGTGCCGTTGTCAACAACCCATGATCCTTTTATTCCCTTCCATAACGACATGCCCTCGCTAAAATCGTCTTGAAATTGCAGTACACCAGTGTCTTCAGCACCAGCAGCCAGACTTGCTAGTCCTGGGAATAGCAGCACAGCTAAACATACACAAAAAATCACACCCGATACTATTTTTTTATACATGCTCTAAACAGCCTCCCATATACTTATAATCCAAATAATGTAAGCGCTTCATATTCAATGTAAAAAGAAGGCAGCAAGGTTGTTCCGTGCCTTTTAATATCAACTCACGGTCAGTTGGTACGGCGGCGCGAGCCTCCTCTTTATTGCTGTCGCTGGTCATCTTCTCCGTAGTAGTAGGCTTCAAATTTATGTTCAATCTGCTCAAGACTGATTAATGCCTTCAAGTGACATAAGATGCAAGACCCTTGTCGCCAGCATCGCTTCGATGCTGGCGCGTATATCGTACATCCTTCTCCTGGTTCAGGTGTTACTGGATGAAATGGCTTGCGGGACGTGTCCTTCTGCTCAACAAAAACATCCATGTCGGATTGCGGAATCGGTACTGTCTACGAGTATTCGGCATAGGTTGCCTCGTAAGCATAATTTGAGAAAATCAAAAGCATAAGTGAAACGCAAGCCATACTTTGCCCATTTTTCTCACATCAGATCACCTCATTGATTTATGATTCCACGCTTAAACTTCCCAACGCCCTTCTGACATACCCATCGTGCTCCCGCAGCGCTTCCAGCGCTTGCGCCGCATCCACTTTCCCAAGCGCCATCGTAATCGCAACCTTCGGATTGTCGTCTGCCCGCAAGAGGAGTTCGTCTACCGCAGCTTCGTCTTGCAGACCTGTCGCCAGCTTCACAATATGCTTGACTCGCTTGTGAAGCTTCTCATTCGTACCTTGAATATTGACCATTAAATTTCGATAAACCTTCCCTGTTCGAATCATGATAGAAGTTGAAATCATATTCAGCACTAGTTTTTGAGCTGTTCCACCCTTCATTCGGGTAGAACCCATAATAGCTTCGGGTCCCGTATCCACCTCGATTGCCACCTGCGCATGCCGGCTGATCACAGCCAGCAAGTTACAGGCAAGGCTTATGGTACCCGCTCCTATTGCAGTTGCATATTTCAAAGCGCCGACACAATAGGGCGTTCTTCCGCTGGAAGCGATCACCAACACCACATCTCGCTCTTTTAAACCGAATTCCTTCAAATCATTAGCTGCCCGTTCGGCGCTGTCCTCAATACCCTCGTTTGCATTCACCAATGCGTCTTTCCCACCAGCTATGAGTGCCGAAATGCGATCCCGTTCGATTCCATAGGTCGGAGGGCACTCCACTGCGTCCATATTTCCTATTCTGCCGCTTGTGCCAGCACCAACATACACCAGACGTCCACCTCTGTTGAAGCGCTCCAAAATATATTCAACCGCTGCGGTAATTTGAGGGATCGCTTGTGCGACTTTCATCGGTACCTCCTGATCCAATTGATTGATGCACTGTAATACTTGCTCCGTATCCCAGGTATCAATCTCTTCCGTGCCCGGATTGATCTTTTCTGTAGTCAACATGTCTAACGGATCGTAACTTGTCAATTAAATCGCCTCCAACTTTGTTTAGAAAGGCTCGCATGAAATGTACTTTTAAAGGAAGCCAAATCCATTCCCAGATTCTCATCCGGCGAATGGACTGCAAGTATCGCTGCCCCGTACACTGGCGGCATATCGAGCGGCATCAGTACAAACCGCTCCTCTAGATGCTTGCGCAGTCTGTTTTTCAACCCGTCGCCAGCCTGCCATAATCCGCCGGACAATACCAGCTTCCACGAATCGGCTTGCAAGTATCGGCTGCCAGCCCGCGCCATTGTCGCAAGCTCATGCGCCGCCTCATCCAACAGCGATATGGCCGCAGCATCGCCTTGTTCGGCCGCTTGAAACGCTAGCGGAGCAAAACCAGCTATATATTTCTTGCCGTTCTGGTAGATAACTGGAATCGCTTCTACTAGAGACGAGCCTAATTTATCTTCCGTCAGCTCCAGCAACAGCGTTCTCGGACTTCGTCCATCCATTGCCTTCAATGAGGCTTGAATAACTTTGGAACCGATATCGAAGCCGCCGCCCTCATCTCCCAGCATGTATCCCCATCCGCCAACTTGATGAATGCTTTGCCTGGATCTCACATGCAGGATAGAGCCGGTTCCGGCAATCAATACCATCCCCTCCTCAAAGCCTAACCCCGCTACCAATGCATTCAAGCCATCTCCGCCATTCTTAATCTCCGCACAACGAGGGAGCAGCTCACGGAATAAGGTGTGGAGCGAACTCCTGTTCTTTACCAGTCCGCCACCCGACATACCAGCATAGATCTGCCGCAACGGCAACACACGGCCGCCATATTCTGCAAGCAGCTCGTCCAGCAGAGTCGCCAGTCTTCGCTCCACTTGCTCGAAGCTAATATCGTTCACATTTGTCGCTTCACCGATTACACGATTCCGTACTTTGCCCGAGCGGTCCAACAGTACGGAATCCGTCTTGCTTCCCCCACCGTCAATTGCAATATAAAACTCTTCCGCCTGTTCCATATTTTATCACTTGCCTCTGCACAGATTTAAGAATCGACAATTTCAAACAGTTTCATCTCGTCTTTGGCAAAACTCAAGTTCGCCTGACGTCCTACTGTATTGATCGTTTCACCGGAATACAGCTCGTGAAGCTTGCAGTCCTGCGGCATATGTAGCGTACGCTGCCCCCCAGCATGGCAATAATAACCTACCATGTTGCGGTTCACATAGACAGGCTCTCCCGCATCCGAGTAAATAAACACGCCCGCTTCGCGAGCTAATTGACGGAGCACATGATGCGGCACCGGTCCCAAGCCTGACCAAGCGTCGAATCGATGAGCCGACCTTTTAGCTGCAAGCGCAGTTTTACCTGATTTTTCATAGCTTCCGATTGGCTCAGCCTGTTCATCCCGCACATGGAACATCGGCTTGATGGGACGATCAAATCCGTAAATTGTGCCATGCTTTTCATCGCTGTACGCCCCGAAAGGCACATGTGCTTTAAACTCAACAGTCTGCGAGTAATCCAATTCTTCAACATTCATTCCGATCAATTCACACATCGCTTCAACAGAAAAGCCTTGTTCAGTGATTAAACCTGCCGTGTAAATAAACAGCATCGATTTGCCCAGTGCCTTCAGCCTTTTGATTTCTTCCAGATGCTCAGGCTTTGGCGCAAGCAGGTTCAGGAAAATATAAAAATGATATTGATCATGCGGCATCCGGGAATGCGTAATATCGTCCATCAGATAATTATCCCAAGGGAAACCCGCCCGGTTGAGTTCCTCAGTCTGCTTCTTGATAATTGCCTCACCTAGATTAGCAGAGGAAACCGGGAAATAATAAGATTCCTGATCGACAAAAACCGCAACCTGGCTAGCACTTTGCATTTTCTTCCTGTAGAGGTGGCTCGTCGCTTCATGTATCTTCTGAATTTCCTGCATCAATTCGTGATCATCGAACCAGCCGGAAAACATGTCGAACCACCAATGGCCCATTCCTTTTGAAGCTGCCAAAGCCGCCTCACGCTTTGAATACATGACCGTTTGCTCCAGATTGTCCATTTTGACGTGTGCATACGCTTGCAAAGCCTGCGCATATTTATTGTCGCTAACCAAATGTGTCGTATTGTCGATTTCATGAAAATACAGTTTTTCGTGCAATGATATGCTATCGATTGGCACCATGAAGGCGCTAGTGCTTTCCAGCTTTCGAAACATATAGGATGCGGGAGTAAACAAAATGTCAATATCGTCATTATTGATGATTTGCCTGAACGACCAGGTACTCTGGTTGATATCCGTACATTCCATCAGATAACCATAAAATAATCCGACCAAGCGGGTGTTGGATGTATGCGTTTTGGCTATTTGGGCGAAATAGGCAATCGTATCGGCGACAACGTGATTATGATAGTGCCAATAGTCCAGCGCCGACTTGTCAGAATGGGGATGCCGCAATATTCCCCAGGAAGTATGGTGCAGTTCTTCGTAAGTAGGCAGCGCTCGAGAGTCATCATTGTACCACTGTTGGTAAGCTTTCTCTTTGGACGCATTATAATCGCCATTATCATTGCGCGTGAACCATTCGCAGGTGTTGCCCGCAAGCAGGAATATACCGTACAGCTTCTCCGGATAATTTTCGTCGATATAATCGATCGTGTCGCACATAAAGCGAGCAGCGGACGTTCTCCATTTGTCATAAGTGGCCGATTGCGCAAGATGTGTGAACGTATCGGCGCAATCCGGATTTTGCTCTAGGAACCAGTCTCGGGTATCCAGATGGATCATTAATGAAAAATAAGCGTCTGGAGCATTCTCTATAAACATATCCACTTGCTGACGCAAGTTTTCAAATTGATATTGTTCATCCCCGACCCAAATTTCTCCGAATTGGGAATAAGGCACCTTCAGGGAACAATTAACTCCCGTCGGGAACAAGCTCATAAGTCGAACGCCAGAGTTTGCGAAGTTATTCACTGTATGCGCTTGCGGCCAGAATGAACGGAATGAGATTGGATCGATCAGTTCCTCATTAATACGAATTTTAACGTTTCCGTCATGTCTCTCCAATGACGCTCTCATTTTCAAAATCATCCCTTCGTTATATGAAAATACGGTCACGAGATTCATTGAATCTCGTGATGATTGGCATTCACTCTACTTCTTGTCTGGATGTTCCTTTTTATAAATTTCCGTAGCTTGTTCGATCCACTTCTGACCGCCCGCATCCACATATTTTTTCTTAAGCGTCTCGTATTCTTTGTCAAGATCGCCTTTCGATAAAATCAAAGAGGCAAAGATTTCTTTCGTAATATCCTGCAACACTTTTCCACTATTGCGTTCGATTTCCGGAATATCATAAAGATAAGCGTCTTCGACCGCATTGTCTTTTGAAAGCTT
>NZ_VRTT01000037.1 GCF_008017805.1 Paenibacillus sp. N3.4
AATACTAATCGGTCGAGGGCTTAACCTAATCCCAACCAAGTGAAGATAAGCTTTGTAGCGAATTCCGAATACTTGATTGGGGCCCAGAAAACCTAAGCAATTCAAACTTTACGCAACGTTTCGTATCTAGTTTTCAAGGCGCAAACAAACGCTTTGACGAAGGCTTAAGCTTTCGAAGTAAGTTTTGCTTTCGCAAAACTCTTAGTTTGGTGATGATGGCGGAGGGGACCCACGCGTTCCCATCTCGAACACGACCGTTAAGCCCTCCAGCGTCGATGGTACTTGAACCGCAGGGTTCTGGGAGAGTAGATCGTTGCCAAGCAGATACCCCTTTGGGGTATTTTTTTTGCCACCCTGTGAAATATAGGGACCTTTAGTTCAGCTGGTCAGAGCGCACCTCTGATAAGGCTAAAGTCGGTGGTTCGAATCCATTAAAGTCCACCATACAGCCCATAATCAAGTGGGTAATAACGAGGGGCCATAGCTCAGCTGGGAGAGCGCCTGCCTTGCAAGCAGGAGGTCAGCGGTTCGATCCCGCTTGGCTCCACCATATTCCCTGATAGCTCAGTTGGTAGAGCACTCGACTGTTAATCGAGTTGTCACAGGTTCGAGTCCTGTTCGGGGAGCCAATTTCTTTTAAGTACCAAGCTTATCATGGAGAAGGGTCCGCTCATCGAAGAAGCACGATTGGAAATCGTGCAAGCAAGAGAGGCATCTCGAGGATTCCAATCCCTACTTCTCCGTTTTCTTAAGATATATTGTTCCTATGGCGGCGTAGCTCAGCTGGCTAGAGCGTACGGTTCATACCCGTAAGGTCGGGGGTTCGAGCCCCTCTGCCGCTACTTATTGAATTGGAGAGATACCCAAGTGGCTATAAGGGGACCCTCTGCTAAGGGGTTAGACTGCGTAAGTGGTGCGAGGGTTCGAATCCCTCTCTCTCCGTCAGTGTTTTTCTAAGATATTAGGCCCGTTGGTCAAGTGGTTAAGACACCTCCCTTTCACGGAGGTAACAGGGGTTCGAGTCCCCTACGGGTCACCATCCCTTTTTTGAAGTATCCGACTAGCTCAGCTTGGTAAAGCACCTGCATGGGGAGCAGGGAGCCGCATATCTAAATTGTGTTGTCCCGACCATCTTTTTTTTGCGGGCGTAGTTTAATGGTAGAACTTCAGCCTTCCAAGCTGATCGCGCGGGTTCGATTCCCGCCGCCCGCTTAACGTTTTGTGATTGTAAATTAAGCATAATTTGGCAGCTATTTCATGGAGAATCTCTGGGTGTCGAGAAAGTCTCGGTTGCTTGAGATTTTCCTTTTTATGATGCGGGGAGATGGTTAGCTTCTGAGCGTTTTATCCAACTCCGAAATTGCTTTAACGCCGGGTGAGGCTTTCAACATGTTGAGAGCCTCTTTTTTCTAACGAACTCAGTAAACCTTATTTGATCAAAATACAAAGAGTTATCGTTTTAACGAACTCCAGAATCGTTATTTCAAGTAAAAGCGCATCTCTTCACTCATCATTGACCCCATAAGGGCGCTACAGTTCGTTAGATGAATGGACAAGCTAATTTCTCCTCGATAAGCACCATACGGTTCGTTAGCTTAGACTGGCTACAGTCAAGGACATACCTATGGCAATCTTCTCGCTGCTCTCCTCCTGCCTGCCCAAGATGTTTACAAAGCTCCAAATAGCCGAATCACGTGTAAATAGAAGCTTACCAGCACTTTCTCAACGAGTCCGAGAAAATCCCATATCTCCTGACCCCCAAAAGAGGCTGCTCGCCAGGTTTCCACCCTTTGAGCAGCTTCTTTTCATTTGTTTCTTTTTTAACATTTCTCATTATGGTGTATGGTTGTCGAAGTTTGTTCACTTTACTGTCATTGAGGTGTGCTAGAATGGAAAATTTAACGATCAGGAGGAACAGAATGAGAGAGAATGTAAGGCGTTAAAGAAGATTGAAATCGTGCCATGGTTGAATTTACTGTTAGGACGTCACGGCAGCCAGCAGCTCAACGAAACGTTGGGCTGCCTTCGATAAGTAGTGCTGCTTAAGCCAGATTAGAGCGGAAGAAGCTGAACCTTTTGAGTCTTCGATATGGAACGCTTGCACGCGATAGCCGCGGTGCTTCTTAAGCACCGTTTCAGGGACAATTGTGCTTCCGAAGCCTGACGATACCAGTTCCATAAGAATGGAAATGTCCGAACATTCACCAATGATGTTCGGACTTACATTTTTCACGCGAAACTCCTCTAGAATCAATTGAAAGATACCGAGTCCATCTGTGCTAGGAAGTATGAGAGGATGCTTTGCTATCTGTTCAAGGGTAATTGTATGGGTGTCCTTCGTTTGTGGCTCAGAGGTTACAAAATAAAACGACTCCTTCTGAAGCTGCAGGACGGAAAAATCATCAAGCAGCAGCGGTAATCGTATGATCGCCAGCTCAATGACTTTTTCTTTGACTAGCTTAGCAAGTTGTGAGGACTCATTTTGTTGGATTTTATAGGTGATATGCGGGTAGGATTCACGAAACGTTTGCAGTATTTTAGGTAATTGGTAATAGGATATCGTATTGACACCAATGGTTAATTTGCCTCGTACACCACTTCCGATTTGTGTGACTTCGGTTTGTGCTTCCTCCATATCTTTCGTAATTCTCACTGCGTAGCGGTACAGCGTTGTACCTGCTTCTGTCAATTGTAGATACCTTCCTCGTTTGTCAAACAATTTAACCCCTAAGTCCTGCTCCAATTGCTTTAATTGCTGGCTAAGCGGAGGCTGAGCCATGTGTAGTTTTTTCGCTGCAGCCGTGATTTGCTTTTCCTCTGCAATGGCTATGAAATAACGCAATTGTCTAATATCCATCTTGTTTCTCCTTATTCGTATATGTAAATCGTATGGTTTAGCAATTAAATATATATTATTCCTATGTTGAATCCCATGTTATCATATTTCTGCACAATACATTTGGCAAATTGCACAAAAGATCAGGGCTAAAGGATGTGCAAAGGAAGGAAGATGGAACATGCGTCAAGAGAAACTCAGTGATAGGAATGCTTAAAACAATATCACCCAAAATTTGGCTAGCCGGTGTACAATGGCTATTTTTCATGTTTACGAATACGATTGTCGTACCGCTTTCTCTAGGCCATGCTTTTCAGTTGGCACCTGATGAAATCGCGGCTTCTTTACAGCGTTCTTTTATTTTGACAGGTGTACTTTGTATTCTACAAGCGCTATGGGGGCATCGGTATGCCGTCATGGATGGACCTGCCGGACTGTGGTGGGGGCTTGTGCTCAATCTGTGCGCATCGGCCCCTTCTGTGGGGTTGAGCTTAACTGAGGTAGGCGGCGGACTCGCCAGTGGATTTCTATTAGCGAGCTTGACGATGATCGTACTTGGGAGCTTAGGTTTTGCCTCTTTTTTGAAGAAAATTTTCACCCCAATCGTCATGGGAGTCTCTTTATTCTTGTTGACGATTCAATTGGTCATGACCTTTTTCAAAGGAATGCTGGGGCTGAATAGTGCGGGGGAGGTGGACCTTAAAGTCGCCATTCTGTCTATCGTCATTGCAATTTTTGTCGGCATCCTTCATTTGAAGGGATCACGGGTGATTAGCAGTTACTCGATTCTCATAGGCATTATTGTCGGTTGGATTGCGTATGAGCTTATATTTCCTTCGGTCCATTCCGTGCAGGAGCAAGCCGGATCCTTTTTCTCGCTTTTCCCGTGGGGTGCGCCGAATATGCAGGTGGGGATC
Source organism: Paenibacillus sp. N3.4 (assembly GCF_008017805.1). Lineage (GTDB taxonomy): Bacteria > Bacillota > Bacilli > Paenibacillales > NBRC-103111 > Paenibacillus_E. The sequence goes on from NZ_VRTT01000037.1 coordinate 3,754, forward strand.
ATTCTAACCGCATTTATCGTTGGCTTAATTAATATGACAAATTCCATTACGTGCCTAGTGACAGTGGAGAAGTTGTATAAGACCAAAACATCGGACTCGCAATATAAACGTTCTTACTTGCTGACAGGCATATTCACAGCCTTCTCAGCTTGCTTCGGGCTTCTGCCTTTTGGCTTGTTTACCTCTTCAGTAGGGCTATTGGAAAGTACCAAAATTTTGGAACGCAAAGCACTTATTATCGGTGGTGCGATGTTCGCTTTATTAGGAATCATACCGGCCTTAAGCGGCTTGTTTTCGTCGCTGCCTGCAAGTGTAGGCAATGCGGTGCTGTTCGTTGCTTACCTGCAAATGTTCGGAACTTCGCTTCGTACCATTCAAGGGATTCAGTTCAACTCGAAGACTGTGTATCGCATTGCGCTTCCTGTATTGCTAGGTATCAGCATTATGAATATTCCCCCACAGGCTTTCGCTATACTACCCTTATACATTCGTCCGCTGTTTAGCAATGGACTGGTGATGGGTGTAATACTATCATTAGTGCTTGAGACTGGGATTAATTGGAGTAAATATGAGCTGCCTGCAGCGCGCGAGCCGATTGCCATTCCCGAGATGAAAAATGCGTAATTGAAAAATAAATGCATAAAGGAACCTACCCAAAAGCAAATGAGGTTAGGTTCTTTTTTTTTGTAAGTTTATAAATATACGATCCAAAATGACATTATTTTTATTTCATTCCCAATTAAATGGAGAATTTTATCCCTATATGCTCGAAATGTCAGCCTATAAATTACCAGTTCGCGTTTCTATAATTAGAGTGTAGGAACAAACAAGTAAACAATTTTAGGAGGTCAAGAATGAAAAAGACGAAAAGTGCATTATCTTTGGCAATGGTTGTGGCAATGGCAGCAACTTCGGCAGCTTGTGGTAACGGCGGTGACTCGAAGACAGCCGCTACATCGACGGTTACACCTGCTCCGGCAGCAACGACCAAGCCGGTTGAAAGCGAAAAGCCTAAAGAGTTCAAGATGACTCTACGCCATACAGAAATCAGAGACACGGCGAAAGCGAATCTTGCTATTTTACAGGATGTTGTAAAAGCAACCGAAACGGCAGTGCCGGGCTTGAAAATTGAGTTGGATGGCGTTGAGGATGTTGTCAATCGCGACACGAAGCTAAAAGCTGAAATGCAAGCAGGCAGTCCGCCTCCAATCTTTGACTTGTTCGGTGGCGCTGATACTCAGAATTATTCGAAGGCTGGCAAATTGCTTGACCTGACACCTATTATTGCTGAGCTTGGATTGAAAGACAAATTCATGAATTTGAATGAATTCACGGTTGACGGCAAAGTATACGGTCTTCCTAGAGCAGGGTTTGTTGAAGGCGTTTTCTATAACAAAAAAATATTTGCGGATGCAGGCGTTCAAGTACCTAAGACTTGGGATGAGTTCCTGAAAGTATGTGAAGCGCTTAAAGCAAAAGGGATTACACCGATTGCCATGGCTGGCGGTGCCGGCGATGGATGGGTACTTAACATGCTTACCAATACGTTGTTTGTACGTTTGGGTGGGCCACAAATTCAAGAGGGCTTCGCGGCGGGGAAAACGAAGTGGACAGATGCTCCGGTTGTTGAGGCTTTTAAAAAGATGGATGAACTGAAGCAAAAAGGGTATATCGACAAAAATGTGATCGCAACGAAATATGCAGACGGTCAGGCTAAATTCTATACAGGTCAGGCGGGTATGCTGTTTGATGGAAGCTGGGCATCTTCGGGTATCATGGGCAAGAACTCCAAAGTAGCTGATGACGCAAGCTTCTTCAATTTCCCGAGCATGGGCGGTCCTGGTGACGACATGATTAACGGAGGCTGGTCAAACGGGTACGGTTTCTCTTCAAAATTAAATGACAACGAGCTGAAAGTTGTTAAAGCCTTTATCAAAAACTTCTATACAGAAGCTAATCAAAAAAGAGCTTTAAAAGAATCCGGCAATATCCCGGCCATGAAGTTGACGGATATCGGTGATGCTAAAGGTTTAATCGCGGATGTCGTTCAAGCTCAGCTTTCCGCCAAGAAAGGTGCCTTCCCGGCTTTTGACGCCTTGGTTACTCCAGCAGTTAAGAAAACGCTGGAAGGCGCAATGGAAGAGCTGATGGGCGGTAAAGTAACGCCACAAAAAGTTGCTGAGAAAGTGCAAGCCGCACAAGACGCCAAATAATACAGGTTAAATAACAATCAGGGCATCACACGTACGCGGTGGTGTCCTGATTGTTGCTCATAGAAGCATTACTGCTTGCAGCTCAAGTCATTATTATCGAAAGATGGGGATCACATGAATAAAGTATTACGCAATCCACTTGCCTACGCGCTGTTTGTCGTTCCCGCCTTGCTGCTTTATATGACTTTTTACATCTTACCCATGATCAGCTCGTTGAAATATGCGGTAACAAGCTGGAACGGAATTAATGAAGCGACGTTTAACGGTTTGGACAATTTTATAAAGGCTTTTCATGATGAGAAGTTTTGGGTCGCTCTGAAGAACAACGTATATTTCGTTCTATTCTCTGTGTTTGTTCAAATTCCGATTATTATTTTCTTTGCGATTTTGATTAGCGGTGCACGCAGATTCCTCGGCTTTTATAAAACGACGGTTTTTTTGCCTAGTGTACTATCGACTGCGATTGTTGGCGTGATCTGGCAGTTCATTTATCATCCTGATGCCGGTCTGATTAATCAACTGCTGCGCGCAATTGGGCTTGAGAAGTGGACGCATGGATGGCTTGGCGAAGAGGGTTATTCCATGATTGCTATACTCGTCACCAACGCCTGGCAGTGGACAGGATTTTATATCGTACTTGTCTTAGCCGCGATTTTCTCCATATCCAAAGAAGTGCAAGAAGCGGGAGAGATCGACGGTGCCATTGGCTGGCTGAAGGCGCGCCACATCACGGTACCGCTAATACGACCTGTTATTCTTGTTGTCATGATGCTCTCGATCACCGGAGCTATGAAAGCTTTGGACATCGTGTTTATTATGACGAAGGGAGGACCATTCGGAAGTTCGGAAGTCATGGCTACTTATATGTATAAACAAGCGTATTCGATGTCGTTATTTGGCTACGCCAATGCCATATCTATCATTATTTTCTTATTTACTGTTGTGTTGACGCTAATCTTCCATTTACTCACCAAAAGGTCTGAGGAGGTCGAATACTAAGATGAAAAGACATACCAATGGCACAATCCGGCACCTCATTCTCCTTGTATATATTATGATCATCCTATATCCGCTCCTCTTTATTCTGAATTCGTCATTCAAAAACAATTCGGAAGTCGTTCTAAAACCGTGGGGATTGCCTGAAAAATTTAATTTTCAAAACTATGTAGATGCATTTGCGAGTTCCAAGATTGGTACTTATTTTATCAATAGCTTGTATATCAGTACGATTGCAACAACTGCCGCGATCCTGCTTGCGACTGCAATCGCTTATGCGATCACGAGAATGAAATATCCAAGATTGAGTAAATTGGTGTATGGAACGCTGCTGATATCGTTACTCATATCGCCAGCGTCACTGCTCATACCGTTGTATATCATGATTAGAAACATGGGCATTTACAACACGCCGTTTGCCTTAATTGTTCCTTATACAGCTTTTGGTATTCCACTATCCGTATTTGTCATAGCCGCGTTCCTGAAATCCATCCCTAGGGAGTTAGAAGAAGCAGGAATTATGGATGGGCTTTCTGTATATGGATTGCTTTTGCGCATCATCATGCCGCTGACGCTGCCTACGCTTGTGACCGTATTTATTCTGAATTTTATGGGACACTGGAACGAATTCATTATGGCGAATTTATTTTTATCCAGTCAAAATCTTCGGACTTTACCTGTTGCCGTTGTTTCCTTCATGGATAAATTCCAAATGAACTACGGTGCTCTCACAGCTTCAGTTATGATTAGCGCGATTCCGGTTATTATTGTTTATGCGCTCTTACAGAGACATATCATTCAAGGAGTTACATCAGGCAGTGTGAAAGGCTAGGGAAAATGATAAAAGCAGCAGTGGTCGGTCGGTTCGCTAATGCGGGCTGACCGTTTTTGTTACCATTTTATAGTTCGAATAAGATTCCTCATACTGTTGCGGTCATCCTCGCTGATGGGCCAACCTCCAATTTCCTTTATGATTTGTGTTAAGTTTGTATATCCTTTTGTTAGACCGTTTAAGCGAGCTGTCAAAGTGGCGTTCATTAGCGTTTCAGGAGTTGGAAAAAGGGGCCACAGCTTGATAAGGGCATCTGGATAACGTTTTAAATAATATTTCTGGTGTCTATCCTCGGCAAGATAAAAAGTGGTATAAGGAGCGACCTCGGTGTCTGGTTTTCCTTTCCCCTGATCCTCACGTTTAAACATAACCTTTTGGATAACGTCATGTTGCGTATCGTCGCGATAGAGCACGATGGATCTATACTGCCGGCCTTTGTATTCGTTGATATTCATCGGATTGTGATGGTTCCAAAAAACATGCAAGATGGTCTCGAACGGAAGTATCTGCGGATCAAAATCAATTTCGACCATTTCGGAGTGATCGCCCAGCTGTCGATAAGTAGGATTAGCACTCGTAACCTCCCGCAAATCCCACACGCGTTCTAATGACACCTGCCATGTGTCCGAACAGAGCATCTGGGGTCCAGAAACAACCCATGCCAAGACTCACCGTTTGTATGCTGCTCATACTCACCGCGTCTTCACCTCTTGTACCTATCATAGCATTCCTAAACGCAAGATGAAAAAGGGATAGAGTCCTGATTTGATCATCCTTGACGGCTGTACTGCTGAAATGCCGTCCAATTTATCGAAGCATGGCATATAGGATGTTGAACAATGTGGCCCGGTGTTTTGGTCTATCTGAAATTGGTAATTAACATAAAATATTCATTGTGCTGATATGTCTCTTTGTATCCTCGGTTCCTAAGTCATTAATCATTCGATATGCTTCTTTTAAATAATAGTCATATCCATCATTAGATTCATCATGATGATAAGCAATTGCTACAGCTGCAGATACTTGGATGGCTGAAGATTGATCGAAATTGTCCATTTCTTCAAAAATTTCTCCTAACTGTTCTACTTCATCTTGTGTCGCTTTAATTTCCAACTCATATGATGAATCGCCTTGATTCTCCATTATAGTTCCGGATTGAACAGAAACAAAATAACTCTTTTTATCCATAAAAGCCTCCACGATGTTTAGTAATTTTTAATCATGAAATAGCCTATAACCACTAGAGCGATTAAAATAAATGATACATATGCAATTATCCCTGGATTTGCTAAGAATCGATGTTTATAAGTAGCATTACTCATACTCGTATCCATTTCATGGTTTTGTTGCCTTCTTAAGATAATGAAAGATATTATCAAGGCAATAACTAAAATACCTGAACCAATTAGGTATAGGTAGATCATATTTGATGCTCCTTTACTGGAGATTTGTCTCTAAAATAGTATCCTCTAAGATCTTGTTGTTTATTCTAGGTAGAACAAATTATTAGATCCTATTGTCATGAAGCATTGTAATGGTGGAGGAGAATAACTGCTTAATGATTTTATAATTATCGCTAAATCCTGTTTACGGGAAATCCCATAACCATGCGGCATTCGTGCGTTTTGCATAATTGATGCATAAACGTTCTTTTTTAAGCTAGATTATGAGCTCGGTATAGCGCAAGAACTATTAGAATAAGCGTGAAAGCCTTACCATGAGTGAGCAAGATTGGATTTTCAGAGTATTTATGGATAAACTTATAAATACGGTTGTTATTGATGCTTGTGATCAAAGAGTAAGGAATTTATGATTTAAAGGAGCTTTCATTGAGATGAAACCAACAATCGAACAATGGCAGGAACTATATAAAGCTGCGGGAGCTTTTAAACAAGCAAAGTGTTGGGAATGGCTGAGCAATAGTCACATTTTTGGGGTTGAAAATCCGGATAGCAAGGAGATTGGGTACTGCTGTGTCATGGGAAACGGCGGTGAGCTGTATGGACTTGCTATCTATTTAGGGAGTAAAGGTCTGAAGGGTCTTATTGATATGCTGACCGGAGAGATGGAAGAAGGGAGCGTCTATACACAGTATTGCCTGATGCTTTCCTTTGATAATCGAGACGAATTGCATCCTTCAGAACTGAAGCAAATTAAAGAACTCGGCTTAAAATTTCGTGGAGCAAAGGCTTGGCCTACTTTCCGATTGTATGAACCAGGCTTTTACCCTTGGCCGATTCACACGCAAGACCAGGTTTTGTTCCTTACAATTGCACTTGAGCAAGCCTTAGAAGTGGCTGAGAGGTATAGACATTCGAGTGATGTTCTTCTTGAGCCAACCTTTTCAACGATATTAACGAGGATCTCAGTAGGTATAGGGGATCATCGGACTTGGTCAGAGGAGTGGTTAAAGCCAAATCCCCATGAAGCAGCAGCTTCTATTCTCGTTGAACCGATGAATGAACTGCGTTTGGCGAAAGCCAAAAAAGCGATTAAGGGCTTGGCTGGTGTGTGGGAAATCGACTATTTCTTTATTCCTTTACCTACCCAAGAAAAGCGGGGCAGACCCTATTACCCTGCTATGTTTTTATTTGTTCATCAAGAGACGGGACAGATTATGCACGTGAAATTAGGTGAGCAATCCGAAGCGCCCAACATTATAACGGAACTGTTAGTAGGCATCATTGAGCAGCATGAATGTGTGCCTGAAGAAATATGGGTCCGAAATAAGGATATTGCTTCCTTTATGAACCAAATCCGTCTAGCTTTACAGCTTCGTATCTGTGTAGTGGATGAGCTGCCAGCTTTGAATGAAGCCAAAGGAGAGCTATTGGCCAATTTTAAGCCTGAAATATTCTAAAGTACAACTTGGCCTTAGGACGGTTCGTAACGTCCCAAGGCTTTTTTAGTTGTCTCGAGCATTCTACTCTTCAAGTGGTCACCTTCAATGACACGAACCCGTTTGCCGAGAAAACGGATTTTACTTAATACATACTCGCTTTCATTGTTCAAAAAGGTTAATCTGACCGTATATTTTCCTTGTACCTCATCATACTCCACTTGCTTCTCAAAGCAGGAAAAGGCATATAAAATCCGTGATAGCTCTCGATTATAGGCTTGTACCACCTCAACGCTTGCATGCTGCTGACGCTTCTGCAGCAGCTTCTGTATGTCTTGACTAATTTCAATGACACGTTCAGCTGAGATGGGAAGATGCCTGATGGACTCAATCTTTTGAAGCTTAGAGCTCATCAACGCTCGATGCCTCATATGGTACCAGGTGAGGTACCATTCCTTTTTGACCAAGGAGTATTCCAGCTTATAGGGAAACGACATTTCATTCGAAAACGTACGGTCATCTTTCACTCTGTACGTGAGTTGGATGGCGGATTGGCTGCTGATCATGCGGCGTAAGGAACGAAGATGAGGATGATAAACTTGTTTTTCCATACTACGGGCTTTCTCAGTAATAACGCCAGATAAATCGAAAGAAGGCTCGCCATCCAAAATCGCTTGCAGCTTGTTGAAAGTAACAGGTGTAAAGGCAGCGGCAGCGGAAGGATGCTGCAGCATCGCTTTTAGCCAGGAACGCTCCTGTGAGGTGATCATGAAAGTACCTGAATCTTCTAGCTGCGCAATAATTTGATAGTTAAATATTTTCTCAAACAGATTCATAATAAGCGCCAATCTCCTTCCACTCTGCAATCATTTCTTGACGAAAAAATAAAGGCTCAAGCACCTCGCAGCTCGATCCGAAGCTTCTGATCCAAGGCTTAATCTCCGTGATGCCATTAATCTTCATTTCGAAAATAAACGAATCCGCTTGCTCCTCCGTGATCTGCCCCCACTGTCCTTGAAGCAAAACGCGTTCCTTAATGAAATTAGGCTGTGAACGATCAGGATTAAAAAATCTCACCTTCAGATGAAGCAAACGCCCCGTGTCGATTACCCAGCTATATTGTATTTTCTGTTCCAAATCCTGCTTTCTTTCTTCAAAAAATAGCGATGGCACAGGCTTGCCATGTTCGATTTGGGTCATGCCTTCCATTCGGTATTTTTTGATTCCATGCCTGGATTCATGTGAAAGCAAATACCATCGACCATACTGGTGGTCATACACAATTTTTAGCGGCAGAGTCGTTTGCCATTTTCCTTCCATGTCGCGTTCAAATAAAGGATTCGTATTTTTCGAGGCATAGCTTTGCGAATTTTTAGGTGAAAAATATAGAAATTCAACCATGCAACGATTCTGAATAGCCGTCATTAAAGTAAATAGATGAGCCTCATCTAAAATGCGTGAGTAGTAATGATATTTGTATAGGAATGGCTCAATGAGAGTCATGTCGGACATCGCGCGAGTCATCTGTTTTTTTAATCCGTCACGAAGTAAATAGCCCTGTACCGAAGGAACTTGCGTATTGGACATGACATCTACAAAATCGTAGAGATCGACGAGTTCATCCTGGGAAAGCTCCTGAATTAAATCATTATGTATGCGATAGCGGTAGGGACGCGCTCCGTTTTCCTTTTTAATTACGCCAACCTCTTCCAAATACTTTAGATCGGTTCGAATGGTTTTCTCGTCAGGCAGCGAGGCAGCCGCCGCGAGATGATTGCCACAGACCTCCAGAAGCTCCATGGCGGTAAGCGCTTGTTCATTCATCGCGGCCAGAAGTGTTGAGATTCGCTGGCTCTCCGAGTCTTTGAGTGATTTGGCCCGAAATAAGAACAGCAGCATGGGATCGGTTGAATCGTAGTAGCTGTAGCGCAGCGTCTCTGCGAATTCTTTTTTTTGCTTATCGGGTACCTGAGGATACATCGCAGCCACGATTTCTTTTAATCGACGCAATGTTTTATCGAAGGTATGAACAGAAATGCCTAATCGTTCAGCGAATTGTTGACGGCTGTAAGCTCCGCTGGTAAGGACAAGCATACGTAGAAATTGAATTTCCTTGTCAAAGCTTTCTTTTGCCATCTGAATCCCTCGCTCTTTATTTCAACCTTTATCCATTGTAACAGGGGAGAGATTTGGCGGATATGGAAAACTTTTCACATGTCGTCATACTTTCACCATGTTCGTTCCTTCGCAAATAAGCGAAGATAGCTTTAGAAAGTACGAACGGAGAACGTTACCTAGGCTAGGATTTCCCAAGGTCCGGCAGTGCCTGTGCATGCTATGTACATGTATACTGTATCGCTGACGACGTACCTTCACCCTGCAGGGTTCGAATCCCCTATCGTTGTAGACGATTAGCTCAGTGGTAGAGCACTCGACTTTTAATCGAGCGTAGAACAAAACATCCTATTGGACCTCATACTGGAGTTCTCAGTGGCTTCTTATGCGCGCTGCCCGATGGGCTTTGCAATCTGCGGATACCGATGGAGTAAACCGCTGCGCCATTGCCGCAAGTTGAAGAGTAAGTTGGTTGCTTCACGATTCAATATCCTTTTCATCATCGGTAACGGACGCTTCGACTGCGCTCATTCTTAAGCAGAATTCCGTCTTCTCGGCAGGAGGACTCTAGGTAAAGGTCTATAAAATCAAGGGAGGATTAACATGTTTAAAAAAGTAACGATACAAATGGACGAACGCGGCCTGCTCTTTCGCAAAGGCAGTTATCATAAATTTCTGCAGCCCGGGACGTATCGGTTGTTTCCTTTTATGGAGGATACCGTTGCTGTGATGAATATGACACACCCTTTTACAGTCAAGGGAAAAGATCTTCAACTGTTTACACATGATGAGAAGCTAGCCCAAGAACTGGATATTGTAGAGGTTCAAGATCATGAATATGTGCTGCATTATGAGGATGGTCATTTTGTCGGGCTTTTGACGGCTGGCAGTTATGCGTTTTGGAATGTGTTGAAAAAACATACGTACTTGCGTGTTGATATACGCCATCCTGAATTGCCAGCGGAAATTGATCTGGCGATTATTCCGAAGCTGATTGGTTATTATCAAACTTTTGATGTGGCTAACCATGAGAGCGGCACTTTGTTCTATAACCATGTTCTGCAAAGAGAGCTTGCGCCAGGAAAGTATTATTTCTGGAAGGGACCGATCGGTGTGGCCGTGAAAACGGTTGACCTTCGCCAACAACAAATGGATCTGACCGGACAAGAAATGATGACAGAGGACAAAGTGACGCTGCGCTTGAATTTTGTGTGTCAGTATCGCATTTTGAATCCTAATCGGGCACTTGAAATCAAGTCCATTGATGATCAGATGTATATTCAATTGCAGCTTGTTTTGCGCGAATATATAGGAACTTTGAAGCTGGATGATTTGCTGAAAATGAAGCAGGAAATCGCCGTATATGTGCTGACGCGATTGAATGAGAAGAGCAATGAATTTGGCGTGGAGTTCCTGTCCGCCGGCGTGAAGGACATCATTCTGCCTGGAGATATCAAGGACATCCTCAATACGGTCCTGCTGGCAGAGAAGAAAGCGCAAGCCAACTTAATCACGCGACGCGAGGAGACCGCTTCTACCCGAAGCTTGCTGAATACAGCGAAGCTAATGGATGAGAACCAAACGTTGTACCGCTTGAAGGAGTTGGAGTTCCTGGAGAAGATTTGTGATAAAATCGGAACGATCTCTTTTCATAATGGAGGCAACTTATTGCAGCAGTTAAACTCTCTAGTTGGGAATAAAAGCATGGAAAATCAGTGATAAATTTTGTTAATGGGGATGATTATTATAATTAATCTTTCCGCTCCCATTGGATTGACAGTTAACCCGTATGACACGTATGATGTTTGTAAATGAATGGAAAGGAGGCCGACGATATGATTCGCAATCAAATTTCTATGAATAACCTGACAATTGAAAAATGTTTCTTACCGTCGGTCTCAGCCGGATGGATGACGAATACGTAGGCGCTTTTTGAGTGTACCTCGTTTAAATTTGACAGATCAGCCGTGGACGATGTGGTCCATGGTTTTTTGCGTCCAAATGATAAGAAGAAAGAGGTGAGTCCCATGACATTGGATCAAAAAGTAATTGAGATTGAACTAAAACGGATCGAACAAGAACAAGGCATACGGATTTTGTATGCGTGTGAATCAGGCAGTAGAGCTTGGGGGTTTCCGTCCAAGGACAGTGATTACGATGTGAGATTTCTTTATATAAGACCAACGGATTGGTATTTATCGATTTTTGACAAAAGAGATGTCATTGAATACCCGATCAGCGAGCAGCTGGATATCAATGGTTGGGATTTGAAGAAGGCGCTGAATCTATTTCGCAAATCGAACCCGCCTTTGCTTGAATGGCTGCAGTCACCGATTCCCTATTTGGAGCAGCACAGTATAACGGAGCAAATCCGCCAGCTATCGCCTTTAACCTTTTCGCCTAGATCCAGTATGTACCATTACTTGCATATGGCTAAAGGCAACTTTCGGGAGTATTTGCAAGGTGATTACGTGAAAATCAAAAAATACTTTTATGTCTTGCGCCCCATACTTGCCTGTCAATGGATAGAAGAGCGCGGCAGTATGCCGCCAATGGACTTTGAAGAGCTAGTAGCAAAGATATTGCCTGAATCGAAATTAAAGCAGGAAGTATACACGTTGTTAACAAGGAAAAAGGCAGGCGTCGAGTTCGACTTAGAGCCAAAAATCAGAGAAATCAACGAATTTTTAGAGCGACAAATCGCTTATTTTGAAGAAACCGCCAAACAAATCCCTGTCTCGGGGGAACAGCAGGATGCCGCATTAGATCGTTTATTTCGCGAGGCACTGAGGGAGGTTTGGGGATCATAGAGAGGATTAACCCGGATGAAAGAAAATTATTATCAACAGGTTCAGCTGCCCTCAGGGATTGTGCACGTATATGCAGGGCCTGAGCTGTTTAAAAGTTTAGATTATAAAGTGTTTCAGATGGCTAACAACAATCTGCAAATTCCCAATCAAGTTTATATGGGCTACACACCCGACGTTCATGTCGGAGTTGGCACCTGCATCGGGACGACAGCGGTGTGGAACATGCATAACGGCTATGTATCGCCTTCCATTGTCGGAAGCGATATCGGGTGCGGCATGAGGGTACATCTTACGAATCTGCACAAGGATGAGCTGAAGGAAGTGAAGCTTCGCCGCAAGCTGGTAAAGGCGATTGAGAAATATTTACCGGTGGAGGATCATGCAAGGGGGCATTTCTCCGATATTCGTTTGGAACATGTTGTGACGAAGGGGCTGCACGGACTTCCGAAGAAATACATGCCTGATGGTTACACGCCGAAGAAGGCGACTTCGCTCACGCACGTTGAGCATAGCAAGTTCAACTTGGATGAGAATGCCCTGAACACTTTTCCAGACGCCGTTTGGCATCGCTCACATCGCCAGTTGGGGACACTTGGAAATGGAAATCATTTTGCTGAGATACAAGCCATCGAGATTGCAGAGGAGAACCGCGAAGTGGCGGAAGCATGGGGATTGTTCGACGGCCAGGTAGTTGTTATGATTCATTCCGGCTCCCGTGCATGGGGAGGATCGGTCAGTCAATATTGTAGCAGTGACATGATGAAAGTGATGCGCACGCAAGAATTAGGAACTGCGGATCCGAAGCTGTTATTTGCGCCGCTTGAGCATCCACTTGCCCAGAAGTACGTGGATTTGATGTATGCTGCTCTCAATTATGCCGTTGTCAATCGTCATCTTATCGCTTATGCCATAAGGGAGGCTGGCAAGGATGTGTTTGGCTCGAAGTTTGAAATGACCACACTATACGATCTCATGCATAACTATGCTTGGGAGGAAGAGCACGAGGGTCAATCTTATTTTGTCCATCGTAAAGGGGCGACGAGGTCGCTTCCCGCAGGTCATCCCGGCAATCCGAAGCCCTATCAAGGGACGGGACACCCCGCGCTCATACCGGGCTCCATGGGCACGGCTTCGTACATCATGGTTGGGCCCCAGAAGGGAAAAACAACTTTCACTCCATCTGTCATGGAGCAGGTCGCATTCGTTCCCGCAGCGCTTCGAAAAAACTGATTACGTTGAATGAATTTGCCTCAGCGATGCGGGTGGGCACGGATGACGAGATCGTTGTCAATCAACGGTCGTTAGAGTCGATTATCGACGAATCGCCGCAAGCATACAAAGATGTAGATCAAATTATAGAGAGTGTCGTCGGAGCGGGTTTGGCTCAGGTAGTGGCTAAATGCAAGCCTCTGGCGACGATAAAAGGTGCGAAATGAATAAGGAAAAGAAAACCCATTTCAGTAAACTAATGAGTAAGATGCTGCGCCATTCACCTGAGCAATTCGGGCTTAAGCTGGATCCGACTGATGGCTCCTGCGAAACGAATGAATTATTGGAGGTTGTTCGCGAGCAGCCTAAATGGTCAGATATTACAATCAACGAGCTCTCAGAAGTCGTTGCCGATTGTGAGAAACAGCGATTTGAAATAAACGGAGATCGCATTCGGGCTCGCTATGGACATAGTCATGATAAAGTTAGCTATCCGGCAGCCGTTCCTCCTACACAACTCTTTCATGGTACGAATGTCGTAGCTGCTCCCACTATCTTAAAAGTAGGGATACAAGCTATGCAGCGTCAGTATGTACACATGTCCGAAGGGCTTCATTTTGCAACGCTTGCTGGTAGACGGCGAGGTGAGCTAGTTATCATAGCGATCGATGCCGAACAAGCGGCTGAGGCTGGTGTCATCTTTTATTATGCGGGCAATGAGGTATGGCTAGCCACTCACATTCCTGCAGTGTTCTGCAGCATGTATACACCTAAACTAGGAGGCGATCAGCCATGACTTATCTATTAATCGACATCGGGGTCAACCTGATGCATCGCTCTTTTGCCCAGGACCGTGAAACGGCTGTGGAGAGAGCGATAGAAGCTGGGGTATCGCCCCTTATTATTACAGGCACAAACGTAAGAAATAGTGAAGAAGCAGTGCGGTACGCAGGGAAATTTCCCAAGCAAATATGGGCAACAGCGGGAGTTCATCCCCATGATACGCGAAATTGCACAGCCCACACGATAGATAAGCTGCGTCAATTGGCTAAGCTTCCGCAGGTGGTTGCCATCGGCGAATGTGGGCTTGACTATAATCGCGACTTTTCTCCGCGTGATATGCAGAGGAAGTGGTTTGAAGCACAAATTCAGCTTGCCTGTGAGCTGCAAATGCCACTCTTTTTGCATGAGCGAGAAGCGCATGGTGATTTTGTTCGCATGCTGAAGCCTTACGTGGGACAGATAAATAAAGCTGTCGTACATTGCTTCACAGGCACGCAGCAAGAGCTGCAGGCTTACCTGCAGCTAGGCTATTACATCGGTATCACGGGTTGGATTTGCGATGAACGCAGAGGCAAGCACTTGCGAGAGTTAGTCAAACAAATTCCTTTATCCCGCTTAATGCTCGAAACTGACGCCCCTTTTCTGACGCCACGGGATTTGCCTGTTAAACCGCAGGATGGCAGAAATGAACCTGCTTTTCTCCCGCATATTGCAATGTCTGTTGCCAAATGTTTAAACTTGCCGGTAGAGGAAGTAGCCGAAGCAACGACGCGTAATGCGCAGAGCTTTTTTGGATTAGTTTCCGAATAAAACCTTAATCTAATCTGACAATGAGCCCTTCAAGTCCAGAAACTGCTCACTCCTCATCGAAAGCGAATGTTGGTTTTACAGTCCACGACGCATCGATTTGAAGCTTCTCAATGGCGGACGCCATCGTGATACAAGCGACAATAGCGTCATTAGCATCGATCTGCATACTGGGCTTTAGTGAATCGATAAACGATAATACAGTATCCTTTACAACCACTTGTAAAGGATATTTGTCATTGATGGGAGTCTTCGAAAGAGGGCTTTTGGCATGAACAGCCGAATCCGTAGCTCTTGTCGGTGTAGGGGATATCGACAACATGGAGTGCTCAATGAGAGCCTTGAAATCTACTCGGGATGTGTGAAGGGCATATCAAGTTCTTATCATACCGTATATACGAGTAATTATATCCTCTAATAGGGGATAATAATAAGGCTTGTATATCGGTTAATTAGCTATTTTTTCCATTGACATTGCAAAATGATATGATAATTTGATCTTAAGAAATAACTTTACTAAATCAGTTTCGTAAATCATAAACGATGTATCTGCGAGGTATTGAATGACGACAAATAACGATATTGTTCAGCCTGAGAGTGGTGACACGGCTCCAAAGTCGAATCCCACATCGTTAACGATTAAGGATATCGCAAGGCTTGCAGGGGTCTCAATTGCAACCGTTTCCAAGGTGTTGAATCATAAAGATCAAGATATCGGCGAGGATACGAAGCAAAAAATCTTGAAGATTATTAGTGACAACAACTACATCCCTTACCAAAAAGTCATTAGACGAATTTCCGCCAAAACAGCAACGTTAGGTCTTGTGGTTGCTGACGCATCAGACGCTTTCTATAAGCAGTTCGCCCGGGGGGTTGAAGATTATGCTTATAAAGAAAACATGAGTGTCATTATATGCAATACGGATGCTTCCGAATCCAAAGAGAAAAAGTATTTGGAAATCCTGAAGGAAAGAAATGTGGAAGGCGTTTTAATCGCTCCATCCGCGGGATTCAGTGAACATGACATTGCTTACTTTAATGAGAATCAATTGCCTGTTGTTCTTGTGGATCAGAGAGGTTATGACGGAAACGTGAGTCAGGTTTATTTTGATTATAGGCAAGGCACCTACAAGGCTGCTCAATTCCTTCTTCAAAATAAGCATGAGCTCATTGGTTACATCAGCGGTCCATTAACGGATCAAGATGCTATCGATAGGCTCGAAGGCTACAAAAAAGCTTTGTACGACAACAATATTAGCTTTGATAAAAGTATCGTTTATGAAAGCGGTAACAGCGATCACAAGCAGGCGGGTTTTGAAGGGGCTAACATCCTTTTCTCGAAAGGCGTAACGGCAATCATTACCAGCAATGACATTTACGCATGTGGCGTCTACATCGCAGCGAACGAAGCCTTGATGAAGATTCCCAAAGATATGTCCGTGATTGGCTTTGGCAATTCGTATATTTGCGATCTGGTCACACCGTCCTTAACATCAGTCACCTATCCTTCCTATGAAATGGGCTTTGAGGCTTGCGCGACATTGATCAAACAAATAAAAAATGAAGCGGTCGAAAAAAAGCTCGTTTATGAGCCTTCTCTGGCTATCAGACATAGTGTCGCATCTCCCCAAAGCATCGATGATTCACCGAAAGAAAAAATAGTCATTGTTGGCAGCTTGAATATGGATATCATCATGAAGGTATCCCATATTCCAAGAGTCGGTGAAACGATTTTAACCAACGATATTAAAAATGCAGCCGGAGGAAAAGGCGCGAATCAAGCGGTTGGCGCGGGCAAATTGGGCGGCAAGGTGTATATGATCGGTCGTGTTGGCAATGATTTATATGGCCGAGAGTTGTACAACAGTTTGATCAAAAATGGAGTCGATGCGGGAGGCATTGTTTTCGATGATATGCTGCCGACAGGTAACGCCTATATCTATGTTTCCGACAATGGGGATAACAACATCGTTGTTAATCCTGGAGCTAACTCCCGGTTGAGCGTGGAACAAGTAAGTTCCTTTGATTGGATTTTTGAAAAAGTGGACTACTGTTTGATCCAAATGGAAATTCCGATGGATACCATCGAATATGTGACTTCCGTTTGCCGAAAAAATAAGGTGAAGCTGATCTTAAATCCAGCTCCGGCACGAGAAATCAATTATGAATATTTTGAAGATTGCTTCTTGGTTATTCCGAATGAAACAGAAATAGATTTGATGATTCCGGGAGATTTTACGATCGAAGAAAAAGCTTACAAGTTATTGGAAAAGAATTTTCAAAACGTTATTGTCACACTAGGTGAAAAAGGTTGTTTATTGGTCAATAAAGAAACGAAACAGTATTTTTCCGCAGCATCCTTTAAGGCCGTGGATACAACAGGAGCAGGAGATTCATTTATTAGTGGACTCAGCGTCGCGTTGGCTGAAGGCAAGAATATGGCTGATGCCATTCAATTCGCAAGCATTGCTGCCGGCATCACTGTTAGCAGAGAAGGCGCGCAGCCTTCCCTACCCGACAAAGAAACTATCAAAATGTACATGTAATCGTGGAGGGTTTATGGCAAAGGAACAGTTTAAAATTTTGGCACCCTGCGGGATGCTGGGCTATGGATTTCCCAAGGCATCCTTTATAAGAGGCATGGAATGCTCGCCTGATGCGATTGTGGTTGATGCCGGTTCGACAGATGCCGGACCTCATAAATTAGGCGCAGGGACTGCGATTGTAAGTAAGCAGGCTTGCAAGAAAGATTTAGAAATTATGATTACAGCAGGGATGAAGGCCCGCATACCGGTCATCATTGGCTCGGCAGGCGGGAGTGGAGCTAAAGTCCATGTAGAATGGACGCAATCGATCATTATGGAGATCTTGGAAGAGCAGGGTCTTCATGATATCAAGGTGGCGACCATATGGGCAGACATTCCCCATGAGGTTGTGGAAGCGAGACTGGATGAAGGTAAGTGTGAAGCTTTAGGCTTGGCTGTGAAGCCCCTAACGCAAGATAGGCTTCGTTCTACACCAAGTATTGTTGCCCAAATGGGTCATGAGCCGATTATTGCTGCGCTGCAAGCCGAGGCCGATATCATCATTTGCGGAAGAGCTTATGATCCATCGCCATTTGCTGCGGTTGCTATGCATCATGGTTTTGACACCGCACTAGCTTATCATTTAGGAAAAATATTGGAATGTGCAGCGCTTTGTGCGGATCCCGGCACGACGAAGGATTGCATGCTGGGTATTTTGAAGAAAGATTCATTTATTGTTAAACCGCTTACAGAGAGTAGAAGATGCACCGCGGTTTCGGTTGCCGCACATACGTTCTATGAGAAGGACCATCCTTACATTTTGCATGGGCCGGGCTTGATATTAAATCTGGAGCATTGCGTCTTTACTGAAATCGGAGATGGCAGCGTAGAAGTTCGAGGCAGCCAAATAGAAACAACCCCTGTGTATAAAATAAAACTGGAAGGCGCTATGAAAGTGGCGTATCGCACTTTTGTTATTGCCGGTGTTCGAGATCCCTTGCTTATTGCACGCATTGAAGATGTGGAAGCGCTTGTAAAACAACAAGTTTACGACTATTACAGTGAGGTTCCGCGAGAAGATTACCAGATTAATTTCATCAATTATGGCCTAAACGGCGTGATGGGTGAACTGGAACCGCTGCCAACTCCCGGACACGAGCTTGGTATCATGTTTGAGGTCATTGCCATTACCCAAGAACTTGCGAATACGATCTGCAGCTCAGTCCGATCGACCTTCTTGCATTATGGTTATGAAGGACGAAAATCGACAGCTGGTAATCTCGCATTCCCCTTTGCTCCCAGTGATGTGCCTTTTGGCGCGGTGTACGAATTTTCGATTTATCATTTAATGGAAGTCGCAGACGGGTTAGAGATGTTTCGATGCGAATATATAGAGGTGTAAAGGATGAAACTATATGATGCTGCGGTTGTTTTGCGAAGTAAAAACAGCGGCCCATTTGAAATAACCGTAGATGCGCTATTCAACGATCCTGCGGTCTACTATCGTATAAAGGATTCCGGCTTAATTAATGAAGAAATGATAGCTAAGCTATACAATATTACACCGGAAAATATTATGCACATTGTCTTTTTTGATCAGGCGCTCGGTTTCAAGGTAACATTTGCCCGCAAAATATCATCAGGCACCTTCCTGGACCGTGATGTATATGGAGCGCAGCAGCATGCGCCTCTCATGAATTTGGAAATCGATATGGGGACAGAAAGGGGTTGATGATCATTAACGCCAACGCCAAAGTAAAAAAAATATGGACCGACAAGATGCTATATGTGATGCTGCTTCCAGCGATGATCTACTTTTTTGTCCTCCATGTGTGGCCGATAATTGGCATGAAGCTAGCTTTTTACGAATATCGCATTCTGGGGACAAATGTTTTTGTCGGTATGAAGTACTTTAAGGAATTATTTAGTACGCCGATATTTTCCCAAGTGCTTGCCAACACGTTAATCATTAGCGCAATGAAAATATTTCTTATTTTTCCGATTCCGATTATTTTTGCCCTGATGCTTAACGAATTCATGAATGGAAAGTTTCGCAAAGCGGTGCAAGTCATCTCTTATTTGCCCCACTTTCTGTCATGGGTTGTTATTGCAGGCATCTGGTTCGAATTTCTGTCTCCGTCCACGGGAGTTATTAATGAGATTATCCAATTTTTCGGATTCCCGACGCACGACTTTTTAACAGATAAAAGCTCTATTCGATGGATACTTGTCGCCAGTGAAGCATGGCGCGGAATCGGGTGGGATTCTATTCTCTTTCTTGCTGCCATTCTAGGGATCAGTCCAAGTCTGTACGAAGCGGCTTATGTCGATGGAGCCAATCGCTGGCATATTATCACCCGCATCGTCTTACCTGCTCTTTATGTGCCGATGGTGACGATCTTCATTCTCAATGTTGGCTTTATTATGAATGCCGGACTTGATCAAGTGCTCAATTTCACGAACGATTCGGTCAATAGTCAAATTGACATCATTGATACGTATGTCTACCGAATGGGACTCCTGAATGGTCAATATTCGTTCGCCACAGCAGCCAATTTATTTAAAAGTGTGATAGGTGTCGTACTTGTGCTCTCTACACATTTCATTTCCAAAAAACTGACCTCAAAAGGCGCTTGGTAAGAGAACGCTTACGTGGCTCATTTTCTCGCATTACGATAAGGAGGACTCTACATGGTAGGAAGGAAATTAACCGTTTCCAAACTGATCATCGGCATTATTCTAACACTCATGTCGCTCACGTTTTTCGTGCCGATCATTAACTTATTTGCCAAAGCTTTTTCGAATCCAACTAAAGTTCATTTGCTTCATGGCTACGATATTTTGCCGAAAGGCTTCTCGCTCATTAATTTTCAAGTTGTCTTGAGCAATCCGATTGTTAGTAAAGCACTTATGAATTCATTGTTTATTACGATTGTAGGGACCTGCATGAGCATATTTTTTACAACGATAACGGCTTATGTATTGACCCGAAAAAACTTAGTCGGCAAAACACCGATTATGATATTCCTTATTATTATCATGATTTTCGAGCCTGGGATTGTGCAAGAATATATGGTCATGAAGGATTTGCATTTGCTGGACAGTCTTTGGTCCATGGTGTTTTACCGTACCATTAATGTTTTCTACCTGATTATTATGATGCGTTTTATTGAGGACATTCCCGAATCGCTGATCGAAGCAGCGAAGATTGACGGAGCGGGCCATATGACCATGTTTCTCAAAATTGTTATGCCGTTGTCCCGCATTCCCTTGCTAACCATTGGGATGTTTTATGCCATAGCTAGATGGAATGAGTTCTTTAAATCGAGTATTTTCCTATCAAGCCGAGACAATACGGTCTTGCAAGTGCTGCTTAGACAATTCGTAGTGGAAAGAGATGCGACGACGTTAGTCGGCGCTGCCAATCTGCTGAAAAATAACAATATTGCTCAGCTCGATTTTTCAGCCTTGAAAGCGGCTACAATTGTGATTGCCATGGTTCCGATTCTTATGCTGTATCCCATAATCCTGAAGCACTATACACGCGGAGTCATGGATGGCGGCATTAAAGAATAAATTTAAATCTGCTTAGGGGGAAAAGACAATGAAAAAAACACTATTCACGTTGATTACGATCATGACGGTTGTGACAACAGGCTGTACGAGCAATTCGTCCACCAACGCAACGCCAACTCCTGCTGCAACAAAAGCAACAACATCCGCAGCGCCGGTAAGCACAGAACCCGTTACGATTACTTTGGTTGACAAAGATTTCCCTTCCGACGATCCTGGTACAGCGCTGTTGATTAAAGGCATTGAGGATGGCATGAAAGCAGAAGGAAAGAACGTGAAACTGAAAATTGTTCCCGTACAAAGCGGCACCTACTCCGAAAAATTAGGTCTGCTGCTGCAAAGCGGAAATATTCCGGATTTGATGTATTTCCAAGGTGGCGACTATCAGTTCGGGGTCACGCAAAAAATTCTTGAGGATTTGACGCCTTACATTGAAAAATCCACTAATGTTAAAGCTTCGATGACGGATTTTAACAAAGAAAGAATGAAAAATTATCCGTATCTGGTATGGTTGGCACCGATTAATTCAAAGGTTCCTGTTGTTCGCCAAGACTTTTTGGACAAAACGACATCAGGCAAAGAGGCTGTAGCTAATCCAACAGTAGATAACTACTACACCTTCTTCAAGGAATTAAAAGAAAAAACCGGAGCTAAATATGTGTATACAACAGCAGGCGATATTGACGAGTTGGATGTCATGTTCGGGCAAGCTTTCGGGTTAACTTCAACATGGGTTAAGGGCTCCGATGGCAAATATGTATTCGGAAAAACGTCTTCATTTGAAAAAGATAAGTTAGAATTCTACGCCAAGCTGTACAAAGATGGTTTGCTTGATCCCGAGTATCTGACCAAGAAATTTGATACTAAAGAGAAGGCTTTCTATGATGGGCAAGCGGCTATCATTTCCGGTACGCAAGGTAAAGTAGTCGATATTTATAACACGAAACAGACTTCTCAAAATGGCGCAACGGCCAAAATCGTGCCGCTTCCGCCAGCAAAAGGCAAAGGCCAAGGCTACACGCCGGTTGACGTCAGTAAAGAAAGCCGTGGTTTTGCGATATCCAGCACGTCTAAAAATAAAGATATGGCCTTCGCTGTATTGGAATTTTTAGCAAGTCCTAAAGGCCAACTGCTGGATAAGGTTGGTGTAGAGGGCGAGCAATATACCATTGTAGATAACAAAATAAAGCTGACTGATAAATTTGCATCATGGTACCCGCACTTTGTTGAATCTACATTCAACTTCAAACCAGGTAAAGAATTCGATCCTTCGACGCCATACTTATCAGCACCGGCTACTAAATCTTTGGAAATGTTCGCTGCCATGTCAACCAAAGATAATGCATTCATTATGCCTGCCGATCTGGCAGCTAAATGGGACGCATGTACGGCGCTTTATAAAGAGTTTGCAGCCAATGTGGTGACAGGCAAGAAAACCGTCGCTGATTTTGATAAATTCGTGCAAGCTTGGAATGCTGCAGGCGGTAAAGAGATTACGGATTACGCGAACAAAACGATTAAGTAGACGACCTCAATTCAAATAAATAGAACTGAAGAGCGTGGGGCATTGGACCCTGCGCTCCATGCAGAGGGAGTGGAGAGAATGATTACTTTTGCAGAAAGAGTTAAAGGTGTCATCTTTGGCACAGCATTTGGCGATGCGATGGGCGCGGTTGTTGAGAAAATGACCTATAGCCAAATTAAAGACAAATACGGCAGAGTCGAAACGACGAAAACGAAGTGGTGGAAAGCGGATTTTCCGGAAGCAGCAAGACTGGCCCGAATGAGGGGCCAAGGTATCGTGACCGACGATACGTTAATGACGCTTGCCCTCATGAATGTGTATGGAACAGAACGACGTCACTTGGACGCGTATGATTTGGCGAATGAATTTGTGAAGGAGATTGCCTTCCGACCTAGATATATCCCCGAGCTTGGGAAAGAAACGATGATCTTAGAACGACTGTTTTACCCGGAAAAGCATATTTTCAATCGTCATGTATTGGCGAATTGCGAGCCTCGCGAAGGGGGCTATGGCAATATGGTCAATTGTGGCGCAGCGATGTATATATCTCCCGTAGGGATTGTAAATGCCTGTAATCCCAAGGGTGCTTACGATGAAGCGATCCTATTTGCATCAGGACATCAGCTTAGCTACGGCTTGGAAGCCGCAGGGGTCATGGCTTGTTGTGTAGCCAAGGCATTTGAGCCTGGAGCAACAGTCGCTGATATCGTAAATACGGCTTTATTGTATGCGAAAGACGGTACGAAGAGAGCCATTCAGGACCTTTGTGAAACGGCTGCTAAGCTGCGAGATCAAAGAGAAAACCGAGATGAAGTGGTGCAACAATTTCACGCCGTTATCGGCAAATATTCGCCAATGGGCGATGATGTGAACCGCAGTATCGATAAATTAGGGATTCCTACCAACCACTACACACCTAGCCGTTTATTCGCGATTGAAGAGCTTCCGCTTGCGCTGGCTTACATGGTCTTGCATGACGGTAATTTCTTAGAGGCGGTCAAAGACGGAGTGAGCTCCGGCCGCGATACGGATTCTATTGGGGTGATGATTGGGGCTATTTTAGGAGCGATGCAAGGCATTACGGCCATACCCGCTGAGGAAATCGCGGTCCTTGAGGCCAGTAATAAGCAAGAGATAGAGAAGCATTGCAATCAATTTATCGAAAGCGCAGCTTATATTATTCAGCAAGATCTAAAGCAGAATCATCTCAGAGAACAACAGCTTCATTCCATCCATTAAAAGGCGGTGTATACATTGATTCCTTCGAATTACTTAGAAAAAGTGTATTCAGGTTACTTGGGCATGAATATTGGCATTAGGCTGGGCGCACCGGTTGAGCCGACGATTTGGACTTACGAACGAATAAAAAATACGTATGGTGATATCACGGACTATGTGAAGCAATACAAAAACTTTGCAGCGGATGACGATGCAAATGGTCCATTTTATTTTTTAAGAGCGCTCTATGATGATGCGGCTAATCGTGAATTGACTCCGAATGATGTTGCAAGAGCGTGGCTGAATTATACGCGTGAAGGCGTGGGCATGTTCTGGTGGGGCGGTTATGGAATTAGCACGGAACATACGGCTTATATCAATTTGAAAAAGGGCATTCAAGCGCCGCAAGCCGGTTCCATTGAGCAAAACGGAGAAATTATCGCCGAGCAAATTGGCGGGCAAATCTTTATTGATACATGGGGCTTAGTAAATCCAGGCAATCCTCAAAAAGCGGCTGATTATGGCGAAGCGGCTGCCCGCGTGTCGCATGACGGAGAAGGTATTCTTGGAGCCAGATTTTTCTGTGCGGCCATTTCCAAAGCATTTGAAACGAGTGAAATTAATGCTATCATTGAGGCAGGCTTGGCTCAAATTCCGGAGGATTCCACTTATGCACAGGTAGCGAGAGCGGTGTTGGCTTTCCACGCCAGTCAACCTGACGACTTCCGAGCTTGCCGTGATATGCTTGAAAGAGATTGGGGTTACGATAAATATACAGGCGTCTGCCATATTATTCCCAATGCGGGAATATGTATACTGGCTATGATCTATGGTCAAGGCGACTTTAACAGAACCGTTGAGATTGCTACGATGTGCGGTTGGGACACGGATTGTAATGCAGGAAACGTCGGTACGGTATTAGGCGTTGCTTGCGGCGTGGAGGGAATCGCACATAAATATAGAAAACCCATCAATGATTCTATCGTGATGTCGGGTATTTCCGGTTATTTAAACATTTTGGATATTCCTACGTATGCGAAGGAACTGGCTATTCTGGGCTATCGATTGGCGAATGAGCCTTGTCCGGAGTCACTCTTGAGCAGTTTTAGAGAGCATGAAGTCTACTTTGATTTTGAGCTGCCGGGATCGACACACAATATTCGCGTTTCCGATCCGTTTTTCTGTGAAATCAAGCATTCTACTGAAAAATCGGTCCAAGGATCAGGTTCGCTTGAAGTGACATTCGATCGAATGACCCGGGGCGAGCAATCCAAAATCTATTATAAACCTTTTTATACACGGGACGATTTTAGTGACGAGAGATATTCCCCAACGCTTGCGCCGAAAGCTTTCTCAGGCCAGAAAGTGTCTATGAATATTTATCTCGACCAATGGAATGGCAATGAAACGATGGGCTTTGCTCCTTATGTGCGACTCGCTACGAGCAAAAAAGAGATCTTACAAGGCTATGTAAAGCTTGTCAACAATGAATGGCTGCAGGTAGAATTTGAAATTCCTGATTCCGAAGGTGAACTCATTGATGAAGTTGGCATTGTGTTGGAGTCCTATTCACTAGTCAAGTATAAAAGTTTGGGACGTATATTTATCGATGAATTCAGAATTCACGGAAAATCCAATTACACCATAGACTTTAATAAGCAATTAATTAACTTTGGCTGTGTAACGCCTTTTGCTCATAATCATGGAGCATGGAGTCTCGTCAAAGATGCAATGTATCTAATGACGGCAGAGCCTTGCGAAGCGTATACAGGCAATTATTTCTCCAGGGATTATGAAGTTTCTTTAAATATTAATCCGCAGCATGGTCCTTCGCATATGGTGGCTGTACGTGCGCAAGGCGCGATGCGAGGTTACCATGTTGGATTTGATGGCGATAATGAAGTTTCCCTATACATCAATAATTTTGGCTATAAAAAGCTGGCAAGTCGCCAATTTGCGTGGAAATTCCAGCAAGGATACGATTTCAAGGTGACTGTGCAAGGAGATACCATTACGCTGATTATTGATGGAGAAGAGATTTTACAACACAAAGATGAAACATTTAGTTACGGAATGTACGGAGTCAGTACGATTTCAGCAGCAAGAACGTATTTCCGCCATATGAAATTAGCAGAGATCTAGGATTTTTTGGTGAATCGAGGCAGCCTATGAAAATTATTGTTATTGGTAGTGCAAATATGGATATGGTCATGCAAACAAGCCGTATTCCTGAAATTGGCGAAACGATGAGAGGCAACGGATTTTTCCTTTCAGCTGGGGGTAAAGGAGCCAACCAAGCCGTGGCTTGCGCAAAAATGGGTGCAGATACGTGGTTCATGGCGAAAGTGGGAGATGATCTATTCGGTCAATCCTTGATGAACAGTCTTGCAGGTTTTGGGGTGCACACCGACTTTATTCATGCCGAGCCTAACGTCACGACGGGTGTTGCCGCCATTACGGTATGCGAGGGGAATAATTCGATTATTTTGGATGGCGGGGCCAATAATCAGCTTACTCCGGCCTATATTCAAGGCTACAAAGAAGAATTGCTCTCCGCCGCAGCGATTATGCTGCAGTTGGAAATACCGATGGAATCCGTGTATGAAACGATTCAACTGGTCAAAGGGAAAGTGCCGATTTTTCTTAATCCGGCGCCCGCTGTGCCGATTGAGGATGCTATTTTGCAAGGTGTCGATTATTTTACGCCGAACGAAATTGAGTGCCGTGCCTATACGGACGTGGATATCCAAAGTATTGATGACGCATTTGCGGCTTTGAACATATTAAGGGCGAAGGGGATTCAATTCCCTCTAGTTACCCTTGGTGAAAAGGGCATTGTTTATTATAACGGTACGGATAATGTGTATAAAGAAGGACGTAAAGTCCAAACGGTCGATACAACGGCTGCGGGAGATACGTTCTCGGGCACACTTGCGGCGATGATTATATCGGGCAAAAGTATGGATGAAGCAGTGGACATTGCTCAACTGGCCTCATCCATAGCTGTCACTCGCTTGGGTGCGCAAAATGCAATTCCGTATATTTCAGAAATCATTTCATAGATAGAAAAGGTTGGAAGAATGGATAAAACTAGTGGTGATTTTCACTGCTAGTTTTTTTGTATGCCAGAATTTATATGTTTTTGGGAACGTTAATGTTTTACAAAAACATGCTTGTAAGGAGATGGCTCTGCAAAGCGGGTATGTCTGGAATGATAACGCTGTTTTGAAACTGTCGAACAACTCCAGAATGTTTAGTCTACAATCGATCAAATGATCTGAGAACCAATTTGTCTGCTTTTTAATAAAATTTTGATCGCCTAAAAGAGTTGTTCGACAGCGACGATATAAGCGCGAAAATCGTGCTTACAGTGAGAAAAAAGGAGAGAATGGGAGGGAAGTTGAGCTGTAAAGCGGATTTTCCGCGTTACAGAAGGCGGATAGTCCGACAGCGACGCTGTAAGCACGAAAATCGTGCTTACAGATAGGACCGTAGGATTCCCAGACGATTTTCCTACTAGCGTCTCGAATGTTCTAGCTCAAATCTTTCTATTTATAAATTTCATTGAATTCATAGTATAATGTTCCTAATGACATATGGAGGAACTAAAATGACCTTAATTAAACAATTGCAAGCGCCTGAAGAGTTTGTTGGTTTCTATCTGATTAAAGAGTTGGAGATTAAACAAACGAATACGACTCCTGCCAAAGATTTCATGGATATCGTCCTCTGTGATTCTAGTGGACAAATTTCTGCGAAGCTTTGGGATGTGAGCTCGACGGATAAGGAAACTTTTTTCCCTATGACGCTGGTTAAAGTCCAGGGTCTTGTCCAAACGTATCGGGAAAAGCTCCAAGTGAAAGTAGGACGGCTGCGCAAGGTATTACCGGAAGACGGCGTCAACATTACGGATTTTATCCGTTCCGCTCCCATTAGTCCAAATGATCTGATTCATACAATTAATCAAGTTTTGGAAAGCATTGTGAATCCCCCGATCAAATCGATCGTATCTTTCTGCGTATCTAAAGTAGAAGAGAAGCTGAATCATTATCCCGCAGCCAAAACTCATCATCATGCTTATTTTGCGGGTCTGGCCTATCACATTGTTCGGATGCTGGAAATTGGTGAATTTATTTGCAAGCAGCGCCCTTTTCTAAATGAGGATTTAATTAAGGCCGGTATTATTCTTCATGATATAGCCAAACCGGAAGAAATGATTGCGCAGTTAGGCATCGTTTCGGATTATAGCGTATCAGGTAAGCTTCTCGGGCATATTGCGATGGCCTCCAGTTGGATTACGGAAGCGGCTTTGCACGATGGGCTTGATCTTCAGTCGGATCTCGTGATTGGTCTGCAGCATATCGTATTGTCTCACCATAACTTGCCTGAATGGGGCAGCCCTGTGCTTCCGCAGCTTCCTGAAGCTGTCGCGCTGCACTATATAGATTCGATGGATGCGAAGCTGCAGATGGTCGAGGATACGCTGCTGACGACTCCGGAAACAGAACCATGGACCCCCATGATTCGAGGTTTAGAGAATAAAGCTATCTATCGTTTGAAATTATAATCATCATAGTCTGCCTGACGTTTACGACCAGCTGCTGGGGTAACGGCGAGCAGGCTTTTTTTTATGGATGACAGGTGAGCACTTATCAATTTATAGTAGGGGTTAAAGAGATAGATAGAAACGGAGGGGTAAGCGATGGTTAGAATGATTATTGCCGATGATGAGCCTATGATGAGAAAAGGCTTGCAAACCCTGGAATGGCGGGAGATGGGGTTTGAAGTCATAGGAATCGCCGAGAATGGTTTGCAGGCTTACGAAATGATAGCGGCGCTGCAGCCTGATCTCATTTTGACTGACATTCGCATGCCCGGTTTGAATGGGATATCGTAATAGAGCGGCTGCACGAGGAGAAGCTGTCTTGCAAAGTCGTGTTTATTACAGCTTAGCATCAGCTTGATTACGCGCTTAAAGCGATTGATTTTGAAAAATTTCTCCGATCAATACACGACAGACTATGCAGCGATGTTTGCCGCTATTCTTATGGCTACCTTACCTACCATCTTATTAACCGCTATTTTTAACAAACGTATCATGGCAGGCATGACTGCAGGTGCGATAAAAGGTTAATCAATTACGCTTATTTACGATAAAAGTCAGTTCAAACTCCGCATGATGGAGATTGAACTGACTTTTTTGTTTGTCTCGATGCAGGGATGGTCGAATCATCGGGGAGTCTAAGCTGGCAGGAGGGCTGTTTATTTTTGTTTTTCGAATGTTTACATCGAATTAAGCAGGAAAGCATCGAACCCCGTCGAATTTTTACTTATTGTTCAGTTCTGCAAGACAGCATGGGGGAATGTATGTTTGATGAAAAAAATAGTTGAAATGTTCTTGATTTCTCTGTTGGTTATGATGATTGGTTGCAGTTTCGTGGCTCCCCTAGCGCATGCTGAAGTCCCGTCAGAAGGAAACCCAATTCGAGTATGGAGCATCATGTGGGGTGGTGAAGCTGCCACCGTTCAAGATATAGCAGATGATTTACATTCAGATAAATGGATACAAATCAATGATTTGAAGGCAATCCCCAGCAAACCTGAAGGCGTTAATACGGCTTGGATCAAAATAGATCTTCCTTCCGTGAATTCTAATCATTTGGGTGTTTATATCAGTGAGATGTTCGCTCAGCATTCATGGGTATATGTCGGAGATCAATTCGTTGAAGAAATGAGTTATCATTTTCCTTATGATGTGCAGCGTTTCTTGCTTCCTCTAAGTATGTCGTACTCCAATAAAACGATTTATTTGAAAATAGAAACAACGTTGGAGCGTCTAGGGATCTATTCGGATATTCGTGTTGACGAATATTCTGAGCTTCTGCGCTTATTTGTTATTCGGGATCTTGGAAACATTATTTTGGGCTGTTCGTTTTTTTTTATCGCGTTTATTATGTTGATTTGTTCCTTTTTTCTCAAGAAGAGTCAACTTCCGACGTGGATCTCGTTAAGTATCTTGATATTATCCATGGGGATGATATTCCTTACTTGCTCGCCTTTTATGTTTACTTATTTTGAAAGATATGGATCTATTTTACTGGATTCATTTGACTTTTCTTTGGCCGTTTTTTTGCCTTCCCTTACGTTCTTTTTCGAGAAAGTGTTTGATGATGGGAAGTTAAGGCTGATAAGAAGATTTAGATATTTCCAAGTGATCTACTCAATCCTTATGATTGTATTTATGGTTATTAACCAACTCTCTCAGTATAAATTTTCCGACATGTATTATTTTGTATCGATTACATTATTAGGTTATATCATTCTCTTACAGCTCGTAATTTTAATTAGATATTGTGTTGTTTATGCGATGAAAGGCAATAAAGATGCGATTATATGTTCAACAGGCATTGCTTTATTTGCCATTTTGACCGTTATCGACCTTGTTTGTTATAACATGAGTTCATTTACGTACCAAATTTTCTTATGGAAGTGGGGAATCGTTGGGTTTGTTATCTCATTAATTGTTACATTGGGAAGAAGATTTGCTGCCAATCAAGAACAATTAGTGAATTACTCCAAGGAATTGGAGTTTTATAATCAGCAGCTTCAGCTCTCTGAGAAAATGGAAATGATCAGCTCGCTTGCTGCATCCGTAGCGCATGAAGTGAGAAACCCTTTACAAGTGACACGTGGTTTTTTGCAGCTGGTTGCAGGAAAAACGGATGACAAGAATAAAGCGTATATGATGATTGCGATAGAAGAACTAGACCGCGCCTCGCATATTATTACTGACTTTTTGACGTTTGCTAAACCCGAGCTCGAAGAGCTGACGGAATTAAATATTGCAGAAGAGTTAGTACAAATAGAGGGAATTATCGTCCCATTAGCTACGCTTCACGGGGGTAGAGTCTATCTGGACATTCCTCAAGATCTTTATATCATTGGCAATTCGTCCAAATTGAAACAAGCGTTTATTAATATGATTAAAAACAGTATCGAGGCATTCCACGAGGATGGTCATATTCACATTTGGGCTTACGGGAAGAACGATAAGATATTCATCCATATTAAAGATAACGGTGAGGGCATAGAACCGTCGAAGTTATCCAAACTTGGGGAACCTTACTTTTCGACGAAAACAAAAGGAACGGGGCTCGGTTTGATGGTCACCTTTCGTATTATTGAAGCTATGAAAGGCCATATTAGCTTCAAAAGTCAGATGAATTTGGGGACCGAGGCTGTTATTGAATTCCCTGCAGCCAGTCAAAGTACTAGAAATCAAAAAGGTACTTCACTTTAACCGTGAAGTACCTTTCATTTATGTAGGACTTTATCATGTTGTTATTACCAAATATAATCTTCCGAAGATGAAGTAACCAATACTTTTGCCGGATTCGTAGGGATGACGAGCACAAACTCAGTTGACGTTTCTTCTACAGTCTTAATTGTGATGTCAGCAGGAATCGTGATGTTAAAGGCTTGTTTCAGAGCTGCTTTCGGATCGACAAGAAGTTGCTCTTTAAATGAATCATCTTCCCAAGCTTTTTGAATAATTTTCGCTTTTAAAACTTCATTAGATGACATGCCTAATCACTCCTACTCGAATGGGTAATTTTTCCTACAAAAAAAATTATATCACGAATATTCAGAATAATCCATTAAAATTCAACTAAGTTTCGACAAAAAATAGTTAAAACCACCTAGGGCTAAGGACTCTCGTCCTTGTTTGATTTCACGCACACCTAAGCTTAGATTTTGCACAAGCGCTTCATGAAAGCCGATTAACTGGCTCATAGGTAGGGATAAACGCACTAGCTGTAAATGATGAGAGGTGGCCATTTTCCCGTAAGTCTCAAGAAAATCATGCACATAGATGTGTTGTTTCACCGTTTCAACAGATAGGGGGGGCTGTAAAGGAAGCTCCAAATGAGCACGTAGTGAGGCTAGCAGGCAATTATAGGAACCTTCCGCCATATCTACTTCCCAATCAGCCCAGTCATCCAACATTTGTAAGGTAATAAGAACTAGTTCGATCGCCCTCGTTGCGGTAGGAATCAGATGAGACTGATGGGTGAGCAGTAGTGCGGCAGCACTCGCATTTTTCACGGGACTTGCTTTCTTGGCAACTTTGCTGATGTCGTTGTTGAAGTAGTCTGAGTATGGTTCGTTCGTTACGGCTTCTGACCATTCGATGAGGTAGGCATTATAATGAGACCAGAATGGAGAGTCGGAAGGGAACATTTCACGATAAATGGAAAGAAACTGCATATGAAATAAATTAGCTAGCGGAAGCTTATTGGCATGCTCATTTTTTGTAGAATCCATGATATCATCTTGGATGAAATAATACAGCATGACGAACACATTCGCCAAAGATAGCTTTTTCAGCGAA
Source organism: Paenibacillus sp. N3.4 (assembly GCF_008017805.1). Taxonomy (GTDB): domain Bacteria; phylum Bacillota; class Bacilli; order Paenibacillales; family NBRC-103111; genus Paenibacillus_E. The sequence continues at coordinate 35,591 of NZ_VRTT01000037.1, forward strand.
TCAAGCTGTAAGGGAGCGATATCCTTCATCCAAAAGGGAAGCAAGTAACAAATATAATTTTTGGTGCTTGCCTCTTTGCTGCCATCAAATTTAGCCAGATACGCATGCCCGAGGCGGTCTAATGGCGCTGGAAATGTGCTAACTAGCTGTTCCGCTTCTGCAAATACTTCAGCAAGTTCTTGTTCATGATCTTGAAACCAGTTCATCGGCCACGTCCCCCTCTTTTGGAATATTCTTGAAATTAGACTAGCACGAAATTAGTCACGGCACAAATAATATTTTCCCCTCGAAATTCCTGTTTTTACATGTCGCTTGAGATTGACAGAGGCGTAATTTTTATATACATTTGAAACAAAACGATTGTTTGCAATATGACTGATGTGGAAAGGGAATCCTCCTATGAGCAGTAGCGAATTTTTGAAACTGGAAAACCAGCTTTGTTTCAGCTTGTATGCAAGTTCCAGAGCCATCACAAGGATGTATCGACCTTTTCTTGAAGATTTAGGACTAACTTATCCACAATACTTGGTTCTTTTGGTGCTTTGGGATCAGAAAGAAAGCACGTCAAGGAGCTTAGCGAGAAGTTGGACCTAGATTCGGGAACCTTGACGCCGATGCTCAAGAGAATGGAAGCGCAGACGTTGGTTCGAAGAAAACGATCGCATGAAGATGAGCGCGTTGTCAACATACAGATCACTGAAGAGGGTCTTGCTCTATATGAAAAAGCGCTCTGCATCCCGCAAATGCTCTTAGCTTCCAGTGGTTTAGACCCCGAAGAAATGTTGAAGTTTAATGAACAATTGAAACATATCATAAGCTCTGTAAATGCATTTAAATAATGGATGAACATGCTCTTTAAGTTTGCAAACGAACTGTTTGCGAACTTTTTTTAATTATAGCTTTTTAGACCCTTTAGACTCTGTTAAACTAGAAGAAAGTCACATTTCGTATTGTTAGTTGACAACTAGGAGGGTATCTGTTGATTGATAGTCAATTATATGAAGTTCATAATATGCTCCAAAGCAGGGGAATACTAATAAGCTTTTCGGGAAAGCTTTCTCAGGGAATGATTGAGGAGTACGGCGAAGCTGTCAAAAGATATTTGGAGCAAGATAACCGTCCCAAAAGTGAAGTGTCGCACATTTTTTCTATTTTTATTGAACAAACGCAAAATATTAAAAACTACTGCACGACCAAAGAGTCCAGCTCCAATTCCGAGACGATTAATCAATCATCCATTGTAACAATCGGTAAAGTGGAAAAAGGTAATTTTGTTTGCTGTGGCAATTTGGTTGAGAATGGAGATTTAGGGCGTCTCGTTGCTCGGATTGAATCTCTGGCTCATATGAATAAGGACGAATTGAAGAGAAAATATAAAGAAATGCTGCGGAAAGAACTGGTTGAAAATCAAACAAGTGCCGGAGTAGGACTCATTGATATGGCGCGTAAAGCGAGTTTGCCGCTTGAGTATTCGGTTACTCGGATTGATGAGCATTTATCTTTCTTCACACTAAAGGCGGTAGTTTAAAGGTGTCCATGATGCAGAAGATTATTATTGAAAGTTCGAAAAGCACACCCGCAATTCACTTTGACCCGCAAGCCCATGTATTGTCAATTCAAGGTCAATCTTATCCGGAGAACGCCTTCAAGTTCTATGAGCCAATTTTGAAATGGATGGATGATTATTTAGATCAATTAAATGAAGCGACCATTATGAAAATCGAACTGATGCTGCCATATATCAATACGAGTAGTACCAAATGCTTTATGACCTTGCTTGAGAAGTTGGATGAGGCCTATGATCAAGGTAAAAACATCTCCATTTATTGGTACTACGATCAAGAGAATGAAACGGAATTGGAATGTGCGCAAGAGTTCCAGGAAGACTTGACGCTGCCTTTTCATATCCTGCCTAAGGTCACTAGCTAATCCATGAAAAAATTAACAGCCGACCAGAGCAAAAAAAATTCATCAGACTACAATCCTTTATTTTATGACCGTAACGTGATCCAAGTCATGATATTAGCGAGTTCATTGATTGTATTCTCGATGCTGCTCATTGGTTTCCTTTCTTATTATTTTACGGAGAAGGAAGTCATCAAAAAGCTGAAAGAAAAAGAGCTTCTTTTTATCGCCCAATCGATTTCTTCTAAAGTGGAAGAGCAGATCGATCGCGCCATTGAAACATCCACCTTGTTAGCTGATGACCCAAGCATGATGGAATGGGTACAGGGTAGAGAACAAAACGACAAGTTAACGCAAAATGCCAAAGATAAGCTCAGGATGATTGTCAATCCATCCGGCTATGACAATTCCTTCGTTGTCAGTTCCTTAACTAATCACTACTGGGGGGAAAAAGGGACGATTCTGGAGACGATGTCTAAGGACAAGAAGGATAATGACTGGTTTTTCCAAAGGTTGGCGAACTCGGAGAAAGTGGTTGTCGTCGTTGATTATAACGGGGCGCGCCAACAATCCTTCGTTTTCGTGAATGTGCTGATGGGAGACCTGAACCATCCTGTTGGCGTTGCTGGTGTTGGTCTTAGCTTAAAGGGCCTTTCAGACGATATGGCCGCGTACAAGTATTCTTCCAATAGTCAGATGTGGATGGTTGACTCCGCCGGCATTGTCCATTTGTCCGATGATTATACCCATACCGGGCACAATCTGAAAGAAATTGTCTCTGGTGAGTTACAGCATCAAGTCATGGATAATTTCAAGCAGGGTTTGCAAGTTATGGAGTCGCACACACCATCGGGCGATAAAGTGGATGTGATTAGTTATCCGATCCAATCGATGAATATGAGACTACTTTTCCAAATCCCACGGAATGATACGGTATATTATTTGCGCAATATTAAGCTGAATACAGCAGTGGCGATTGTTATATCGATTCTTTCCATTATCTTTTTCTTCTTTTATGTCTCACGTAAGCTTGCTAACCCTTATCAGAGGGCTCTGCGCTTAAATCAGGAGCTGGAGTTCCAAGTAGGAGAAAGAACGAAAGAACTGGCGACGATCAATAGCGAGCTATTGGATAGCATCGGTTATGCACAGCGAATTCAGAAATCGGTCATGCCTGATTCTGAAGAGCTCGCGCAGCTTTTGCCGAATCATTTCGTTATTTGGAGACCCCGTGATGAAGTGGGCGGTGATTTCTACTGGCTGAAAAAGGCGGAGCGCGGCTACTTTCTTGCTGTTGGAGATTGTACGGGCCATGGAGTGCCTGGCGCTTTCATGACCATGCTCTGTATATCGCACCTTAATCAGATTGTAGATTCCGGCAGCCTGGAGGGAAATCCTGCTGAAATATTGAGTAGACTCAATCGGCAAATTAAGGAAACCTTGCGCCAACAGCATCAAGATGAATGGGCTGATGATGGACTGGATCTCGCTTTGTGTTACGTGGAAGGCAGCGAGTTGGTCTTTGCAGGCGGCAGGAGTTCAATCTTTGTGACTGATGTGAATAAGGATTTGCAAATCTATAATGGGGATCGACGCAGCTTAGGTTACCGTCGTACGCCAACTGATTATTTGTACAAGAATCAACACATACAAATAGATGAACATACACGCGTTTATATGGCAACCGATGGCATCTTTGATCAGAATGGCGGGGATAAAGGATTGTCGTTCGGAAAAAGCAGATTGAAGCATTTCATTATTGCTCATGCAAATACCCCATTAATCGAGCAAGAGGTTTTGTTTAGAAAGCAGTTAGCTGAATTTCAAGGGAATGAATCCCAACGAGATGATATGCTGCTGCTTGCTTTTCAACCCGTAAAGGCTGACGGAAGAACATAAATAAGGAGCCTGATAGTATGCTAAGCTACCGCAGTGATCAGGAAAAAGGCTTTGAGAGCGAAATAGGTATCTTACAACAAGCCAAGCAGCAGTCGCTTCTGGACAAGCATCAAACCAATGAATTGCTAACGGATTATCAGAAGCTCATGGCTAGTTACGAGAAGCTTTTGCGAGCAACTAAAAAGATACTGTATATCAGTGATATGCAAGGAATGGCGCTCAAAAGATGCGAAGATGACATCAAGGCGTTATTGAATAATGCAAACCAGGGCTTTATGACCTTTGGGAGAAGCGGCCTTATACACAAACAGTTCAGTCATGCATGTCAGATGCTTTTGAAGCGCAAACCTAATGGTATGCATGTGGCTGAACTGTTGTGGGGAGATTCGGCTAAGACTGAGACGCAAGTGAGACAGATCTTGGAGCGTCTCTTTAAGGAAGAGGATGAAACGCTTAAAGGATCTATCCTAGCTGAGCTTCCTCAGCATGTCGAGGTCCACGAAAGGCATCTCGAGCTTTCCTACAAATGGATTAAGCAAGAGGATGCGGAGACGGACAGCGAGGTCGTTATGCTCGTCATGACGGATGTGACGGATCAACTGCTCTCAAAAGCTAAAGCTGACTATCTCAGCTTTCACGATAGTTTGACAGGCTTATACAACCGAGCTTATGTAGAGTCAATTTTGGCAGAGCTTTTTATTGAGGAACAGCTCCCTGTCAGTATTGTTTTAATGGATATGAATGGACTTAAATTGGCTAATGATGTTTTCGGCCATCAACTTGGTGACCGTCTATTAACACAAGCAGCTTCACTTATTCAAGCATCTTATGGTGAGAAGGCGATTGCGGCTCGCTGGGGCGGCGACGAATTCATTGCCTTATTGCCAAAGACAACGGCCACAGAGTGTGCTGCTTTAATAAGTGAACTTCAAGCCATGTGTCTGCAGCAAGAATCGTATCCAATTCAAGTGAATATGGCGATCGGCAGTGCGACGGTACAACACGTCGGAGATCCCTTTCACCTTTTCTTTAACTTGGCGGAGAAGGAAATGTACAAACATAAACTGATTGAAGGCAAGCATGTTAGGCGAAGCTTGATGGCGAATATAAATCAAGCTATGTATGAACGACAAATTGAAGATCGTAGGCATATTGAGAGGGTTGGACGACTGGCACTCGAGCTGGCTCATTTTATCGGAATTGCACCGTATTCGGCGCAGATGAATACGCTGAAGCTGCTCATTGATTTGCACGATGTCGGTAAAGTGGTGATTCCTCTTCATATTTTATTCCAAGCCGGCCCGTTGTCCGAAGAAGAGTGGGAAGTCATGCGCACACATAGCGAGATCGGTTATCGGATGGCTATTTCGTTAGGTGAACCTGCGCTGGCTGAGGCTATACTTGCTATGCACGAACGATGGGACGGCGGCGGCTATCCTTATGGTCTTCGAGAAAAGCAAATCCCCAAAATATCTCGCTTATTTGCCGTTGTGGACAGCTATGATATTATGATCCATGATCAGGTGTATAAGAAGGCTCTGACACCAGAGGAAGCGCTGCAAGAAATTGCAAAGGGAAGCGGCGGACAATTCGATCCGCGTATGGCGGCAGCATTTCTTGCCTACATGGAGCGAAACAAAGGAGAGGAGACAACGTGCCTAGATTAACGATAAGAGGCTTAAGCGTAGAGCAGATCTGTCTAATCAGTGAAAGTCTGATTGAACAATTATCCGACATTTGCGGCTGTGAAGCCGATGATTTTACGATGGAATGTGTGCAGCATACAGCTGTATTTGGCGGGAAAATCGTACAAGCATTTCCCTTTATTGAAGTAGCTTGGTTCGAGAGAGGCGAGGACATTCGCAATCAAATGGCTGCTGCCATAACGAACCATGTGCTTAATTTGGGCATTGTCGAGATGGAAGTTGCTTTCATTACCTATGCCAAGGATGCTTACTACAGCAATGGGATTTCGTATAAGTGAGGATTGAGATGAATTACTTTGTTTATATTTTAGTTAATAATATTGTTCCGATCAGTATCATGCTTGCGATTGGCGCGGCGATGTATCGTGCGTTCAAAATAGATATAAAAACCCTATCTAAACTTAACTTTTATGTGTTTTCACCTGCACTGGTATTCGTTAAACTTTATGAATCTGAAATGAACTTGCACGTTCTGATGCAGGTTCTCTTATTTTTTGTGTTATTTTTCAGCTTGCTTTTTGCTTTTATTGAACTGGTCATCCGGATAAAAAAGATGCAGCGCAGCATGCGCATTGCCATGCGCAACAGTGTTATTTTCTATAACAGCGCGAATTATGCCATTCCTCTTAATCAAACCGTTTTCGGAGGAAATGCATATACCTTGTCCATTCAAATTGTCATTATGATCATGCAGACATTGATTCCAAATACGTACGGTATTTACACATTAAATGCCCATAAATCATCATGGAAAGCAACGCTCAGAACCATTTTATCCTTGCCCGTCATCTATGCGATTCCAGCTGCTTTATTGCTTCGTTATTTCCATTTGCCAGTTCCGCAATCGATTGATTTGCCGCTGCAGTATATTTCGAATGCTTTCATGGCAACTGCGTTATTGACATTAGGTGTACAACTAGGGGGGATGAAATGGGAGTTTCATTTCTCCAATGTCCTGGTATCCAACCTGCTTAGATTGGCCGTTGGACCTTTGCTTGGCTTTCTGCTTGTTTGGCTGCTCGGAATCGAGGGACTGACAGCCAAGGCGTTAGTACTCTCTTGTGCAGTTCCAACCTCACTAAGTAGTGTGCTGCTTGCCATTGAGTATGAGAACGAGCCGGAATTCTCCTCTCAAGCTGTATTCACATCGACACTTTTCAGTATGTTTACGATTCCTGTTGTCATATTTTTGTTGGATTTTATGTGAACAAAGATGTAATTGGATTTGATTAGCAGGAATTTTAAGATTTCCAAGCGAAATGTTACAGGGAGTAATTAAAAATAAAGGGGGAATTCCTTCATGCGTTATCAATTTTGTCAATATGTTACAATTGTCGACATGAATGAAGAAATTTTATCTGAAGTTCTTTTTGAGCACGGAGAATTTGAGGCGAATGCGTTGTCAGTCGGTTCATCTGTTCTTATTTATCAGCTTGGTTTGAGACAGTTCGATGTTGTCTATGATAAAAGAGAAGGCAAGACCGTTCGTTACAAGATTAATGATATTGAGATTGACCTCATTACTCAGCCTACGGTAACACGGGTTTTCCTAGAGCCTGTTAGGCTTATTGTTGGTCAGCATGACATTGGCGAAGTGGAATAAAACAGACTGTAAGGGTGGAAGGGAAAAAAGATAGCATGATGAAATTATTTATACTGCTGGGCAGCTTAAACGCCTTTCTCTCTGTTGCATTGGGAGCATTTGGCGCGCATTATTTGAAACAAAAGCTAACAGCGGACAAGTTGGAAGTATTCCATACGGGCGTCCAATACCACATGATCCATGCGATTGGACTTATTGTGATTGCTCTTCTAGCGGAGAAGCTGGGCAACAGCTCTTTGGTTAACGCTTCAGGCTGGGCTATCTTCATTGGTATTATCTTGTTCTCAGGCAGTTTATATGCTTTGAGCTTAACGGGACTTAAGTTTTTTGGCCCGATTACTCCACTTGGTGGAGTTAGTTTTCTGGTTGGCTGGGTACTTCTTGCTATTGCTGCACTGAAATAGGAAGGCGGAAAAGAGTCGGGATCATCCGACTCTTTTCTTTAATTTGTGCCCTGAGAGCAGGAAAATGGAAGAGTTATGTAGAACGTATACAAGGACTGATGCAATCATTCTTCCTTACTCGAAAGGATGGGGAGCATGGCTGAGTTCACTGGGAGCCAATCGGAGTCAGAGAAAATCACGGTATCGAAACAAGGGCTGCATGCAAGACATACAAGCGATGTCCTGATTCATCATTCCTTTGGCCATACAACAATAGGTGTGGCTCTCGTAAGTCTGGATGGATATTCTCTTGATCAATGAAACATTCAGTTGAAATGCATGGAAGCTATGATTAGGAGTATCCTCACACTGCTGGAGACACAAGCGATGTTAAGCAATATTCAGTTTGTTGTCAACGCGGAGAATAATCTTCCTCATGTAAGTTGTGAAGAAAATCAACTAAAACAAGCTTTCATTAATCTGATTAAGAATGCGATAGAAGCGATGCCTGATGGCGGACAGATTGATATTGATCTGCGCTCTGAAGGAGCTGACTCCGTGCGCATTGTATTCAAAGATAGAGGGCAGGGCATCGAAAATGATGTACTTGCTAGGTTAGGGGAGCCCTTCTACACAACGAAGGAAAAAGGCACTGGACTGGGTATCATGATTACATATAAGATCATAGAAGATCATCGTGGTCACTTAGTAGTTGAAAGTAAAGTGGGAGAAGGAACAGTTGTTAGTGTGACGCTTCCTAGTGCCTATGAGTGAGCAGTAAGGGGAGGCTAATTTGTGAAAAATCGGCTATCTATAGGCGGATATTTGTTGATTGTCATATTCGGAAGCCTATACTTTCAGCCGTATGCCGTGTGGCTTTGTATACTTGCCTCACTCATGCTGCTTTTTTTCCTGAGCTGGAAGGGTGAACATAAGGAACCGCTAACGGTGGAAACGGCGCAGGATCAAGCTCATCTTAGTGTGCTGGATTCCTTGTTTGAGCATAACCCGAATGCCATCGGCATATTTGATCAAGAAGGCACATTTATTCGAATCAACTTAGCGGCGGAAACCATTCTTGGTTATACGGCATCAGAGCTTATGCATCAACCTTTTATCAGCTTTGTTACACCCGAATATGTGAAGACGACTTTAGGTGGCATGGAACAAGTCAGGGGCGGGACTCCGATTACTTTTGAAACGGCCATTCTTCATAAGACCGGATATCGGGTAGACTTGAATATTACTGCCGTTCCTGTTGATTTACAGCCGACTTCAAAAGGAAGCATTTTGATTTGCCAAGACATCACAGAACGTAAGCGCGGGGATGAGCAGGTTCGTTACATGGCTTATTATGATGATATGACTGGTCTTCCAAATCGTCGTATGTTCAAAGACCACTTGAATGAAACCTTAACAGCATCCAAAGCAATCGGTCAAAAATTAGCTGTCTTTTATTTGGATATTGATAGATTCAAGCTCGTTAATGATAGTTTTGGTCATGATTACGGAAATATGCTTTTGCTGCAATTAGCAGAAAGATTTACACGCTGCATCACCGAAAACGATTTTCTTGCTCGTACCGAAGGAGACGAATTCGCCTTTTTCTATACAAATGCAGCAGATTCTAATGATGTCATTACCATCATAGCATCGATTAACCGTGTTCTAGAAAAGCCTTTTATATTGGAGCAGTACGAGCTGCATGTTACCGCAAGTATCGGGGTTGCAATATCCTCAGATGATGAAGAGGGTATAGAAGATGCAGAAATGCTAATGAAATATGCGGATATTGCACTAGCTAGAGCCAAAGAGAAGGGGCGCAACGATTTTCAAATATTTAATACAGATATGAAACTGGTTTCGATTAATCGGCTCAAATTGGAGAACGAACTTCGAAGAGCAATTGCCAGTGAAGAATTTACACTGTATTATCAACCGCAAGTAGAGATTGAGACGGGACAAATCGTCGGTGTTGAGGCTTTGATCCGTTGGAATCATCCGGAAAAAGGACTGATTTCCCCCAATCATTTCATTCCGTTCGCTGAAGAAACCGGATTAATCGTACCGATCGGCGAATGGGTGTTGCGCGCCGCTTGCAAGCAGAACAAGGCGTGGCAAAATTCAGGCTTCCCTAAGATGCCTATTTCTGTGAATTTATCTATGCGACAGTTTTTCCAGTATAACCTCAAAGGGAAAATTAGTCGTGTGCTGGAGCAGACAGGACTGGAGCCTCAGTATCTGGAATTGGAAATTACCGAAAGCATGACGATGGATGTAGACCATGCCATTCAGTCTCTTTTGGAGCTTAAGAAGCTAGGCGTGCACGTCAGCATTGATGATTTTGGGACAGGCTATAGTTCCTTATATTATTTGAAAAAATTTCCCATTGATAAGCTGAAAATAGACCGTTCCTTCGTTCGTGATATTATGGTGGACCCGAATGACGCAGCCATTGTTGCTACGATTATCGCGATGACTCATCATCTAAACTTGAAAGTGATTGCCGAGGGAGTAGAGACTGAGGATCAGCTTCATTTCCTACATGAGAACCGTTGTTACGAGGTGCAGGGATTTTGGTTTAGTCCGCCGGTGGATGCTGTTCAATTAGAAAGCATGCTTCTCACGGGGATTCGTACGGCTGTCTCAAAAGAATGACAATAAGAGGGTATCCCGTTTGACTCGGGATACCCTCTTATTGTTATTTAGAATGCTACATAATCGTCAATCTCATTTAATTTAAATAAGTATACCTTCTTCTCATCCACATGATAAACGGTCACATGCTGACTGCTGTTATCATAATTTAGAATACGGCATGGGAGACTCAGCTTAATTCCTTTTGCTTTTATGACAGTTAATCGAATGAGTGTATTATGCAATTTGTAGCTTTCCAACTGCTCAATAATTTTCGTCGAAGCTGCATCATTCTGCTTTGTCACAGAAGCTGCAGAAGCGGGTAAAGCTGTGGTGTTTTTTTTGTTAAAATCTATTGAGGAATCTCTCTCTTTTGTCGTGTTGACTTCAATCAATTTGCCAAGATCAATCCCTTTATTAATTCGATAATCTTTCACGATATCCACATTTAAAAGGTGAAGGAGCTTCTCCATGGCAAGGCCATTCGTAGCTTCCTCAATCAGAATCTCAACCGTAAATAAATGTCCGCCTGCACTTGTGTTTGTTTTATTCTGACTCATACGGCCTCCTTGCAGCCCATAAATTGCCCTCATCACTAACTATATCATGATATCCTGTTCAAACATAGCGAACCTCGCATGATTTTCGGAAATGCTCATGTTTGGAATAAATTTATTCAGTAAGGGTCAGGTTAATGGACACCTACATCAGAAGCGCGTAGAATAATCATCACATACATACCGTGAAAAAAACCTAAGAAATATAGGAATGATAACAAAAGTTAAACAAGAAGCCAGTCGTGATAATGAAGCTATACATACAGAATAAATGAGATCAAATAAACAACTAGGGAAAGACAAGGAGATTATTTAACATGTCTAAGAAGCTTGCAAACTTGTATTTATTTTGTGAAAACAACAAAGAAAGTTCCAAACAATTAAAGATCACCAGCTATGCGAATGGTATCGTTGTTACCCAGCTTCCTTGCGAGTTATTCAGCCTGGAGATCGCACCATTTGAGACATTGGATGTCATCATAGATAACGGTCAAAGGGTATTGTCGTTCATGATTCAAGATTGTTCGATTACATATGATAATAAAATTGCGACAGTCATACACTTAGAAAAAATGTACCTTACCTTTGAATTTACGGAGTGAAAATTAATTAAAATAGATCAGGATTATCTGAATTTTTTCAAAAATAAAAGACGGATAGGAGCAGAAATCCTATGGATAATTCAGAAGCAAAAGAGGAACTGTCACTAAGGCTACACGAAGCAGAACTAGAATTAAAAGCTGCTGAAGAGGAATATGACATATTCTTAAAACAATTAGTTGCCTATAGAAAAACAATAGATGAGCATAAAGAGAGCATTTCGATGATTAAATCTAGGATGGTAATACCTCAGATACAATAAAATTATTTCTCTAAGACCGACACTGTAGGTATGATGAAAAATGAACCTTTATGATTTCCCGAAATTCTGCTCATATCAAACATAGAACCCGTCCCGTCCAAGCATAATTTAGAGGCATACATACGATAGCAAGGTAATAACAATGCTTGAAAGAAGGTAGGTGTGGGGATATGGGATATGAAGGCGGAGCAGGCTATGGTAACTCAGCAGCGATTTTAGTTCTCTTTATTTTATTAGTTATCATTACAGTAACTTTTGCTTATTAATAATTGATCTTTCCAAGCACCTTCTTTTCGGGGTGCTTTTTATTTTGGCTTATAAGGAAACCAAGCAGAGTCTTTATAACAGCTTGTACATAGCACATACGGAGTCAGGCATAATCCATACGATCTCACAAATTAGAACAAAAAAGTTTTTGTGGCGATTCATCAGAACAACGTGATCAGGTTTACTCTTGGAACTGTCCCTTCAATAATATAATTATTAACATCGCGGCTTCATTTTTTTGTATTTCCTCAATTGGCGCTCGTTTGAATTTATTCTGGGGATGTTTGTATTTACTTCCATCGTTCGACACATGTAAAATATTCCTTATGAACTACATAGGTAGTTTAGTTGCTGGGTTAACTTAAAGAGTAAACCGCAAGGTAAATAAGGGGTAAATTCATGCATTAGGAAATGGGGGCTAAGGAATGAATCAAATCAATCTCTATGTGGAAGTTAATATTCTAACATTAGATCATGATCTAGGCGAGGATCAGCAAGGAAAAGAACTCCTAAACGAAATACATTTTGAAGAACAAATTCAAAAAAGAGGTGGGTTCATTGTCATCAAGTGAAGAGTTAAAGAGAAAACAAGAAGAAGCAAGAAATGAATTCTATAAATCGTCATCTAGTTACTCACAACAAAAAACAAGCCATAGATCTAATAGTTCTAGCAATTATGGCACAAATGAAAATCAAATATCAAAAATAATAAAATACATTGGATATATTGAGATTTTAGCAGGTTTGCTAATCGGATTTATCTTAGGCAACCAAGCCACTAATTTCTCGTGGGTCGTGGCTATCACTTGGTGGTGTTCTGGTTTTGTTGCTGGTATGTTATTTGTAGGATTTCCGAGATAATAAGGTTACTCGATGAAATGAATCGAAAAACAAAATCTTCTTGATATATAGAGGATAATTCGACCATTTCCTAACTTGAAGTGTTTTTATTATTACAACATTAAGAGAGTCTTCTAAAAAGGTATTAGAAAAATTATTGTCAATAATGACTGACTTTCATAAGGAGGAGATTTATTAATGGACAAATGGGAGTATAAAATACATGCTATGAGGCTAAGTATGTCTGAGTTAGAAGTAGATATTTACCTGTATGAGGACAGGCTCAATGAATTTGGTTCTGAAGGTTGGGAATTGGTAACTAGTTTTAACCGTTGGGAAAAAGGGCTTCTAGTAGAGCTCGTGAGCACCTTAAAGAGAAGAGTTCAGTGAAGAAATGAAAATTTTCTTGCCATATCTTCAAGTATTAAACTTAACACAATCTCATTTTCTTAAGCACGGAAGGAGCAGCAATGAAACTCATCTTTCTTGCTTTTTTGGTAATCAATTTTGGGATTATTATTCGTTCAGTATTTTTTGGTTACAGGATGAGGGAAACGTTAATAATGGGGATTGTTTTAAATCCTTTCTTTTTAGGTTTATATTATTTTAAATATGGATTCTCTATTCTTGTACTACTGTTTACGCTAATGTTTATGTTACTTTACTCCGCATTTTTGCTCCTTATTAAGAAAAAGGGTTAAAATGGAAAGGAATTAACTCAATCACCTAAGAGAGTCGTTTCATATCTCTTAGTGGAGATAGAATGAGCAGCCGCGACAAATCACTTAAACAATTTTGACTAAAGCAATAATAGATTTTAATTATATACAACACGAGAGGGTTGCAGATGATAATGGATGAATCGGTTAAACTTTCAATTGGTGGTTCCTACGTTTTTGCGCCAGATAATTTAAGAAAAACTAAAAATCGTGGGAGAAGATGTACTATTCTATCTTTTGAGTTTGATAAGCTATCTGATCAAGTGAAAGTTAGTGTTGTATATCATGATACAAATAGACAATCATTGGTTGAGATAAGTGATTTAAAGGAAATTAGTGATTAGAACAATATTTTATGAGGAATGTGATATGAAATTGTTCATTTGATTCTTTAGCTGAAGGATTTATTGTATATGAAGCAAAAAATGGTCAAGAGGCTTTGAATCATATTCTAAATATTTGCCTCATATTGTACTCCTTGATATAAAAATGCCCAAGATGGATGGGGACGAAGTGCTTGTTGGTGTTAGTGAGTGTAGAGGCCGCTGGGAATATTTACATAAAGAGAGTTGCAGATGTTTTGAATACAACTATTGAAAGGCATGTTTCATTGAAAGTTAGACAGAATATAGCAAATTGAGAGGTGTTTAAAAATCAAGCATCGCTTATCATTTTTCTTAGTTGTTATGTTCTTTTTCTTATCTGGATGTGCTGGTTTAGGGGACTTTGACGTAAAACTACCGAATAGCCTAAGTGTAGTTAGAACCTCTGCTCATCAAGTTACGATATCTCCTCAGACAAGCGAATCAAGCTGGGGAGCTCCGTTGATTCCTGCGAAGGTTGTTCAAGTAGCATGGGACGAAAAATATATCCTTGTCAAGCAGTTAAGTCTAAAAGCTGATCCAAAAAGCACTAATGGATATGAAATTCCAGATGAATCTAAAGTTAGCTACTGGATAATAGATTCAGATTCTAGAGTAATCGGCCCAATGGATGAAGGAGATTTTAATTTAAAGAAGAAGGAACTCGAAATTTCTGAAGATGTGAAATTAAAAGATGTTCGTAGTTACCAGTCTTGAAGAATTGTAAGTTTTAATGGGGAGTTATCTCTGTTTCTAATGGGAATATATTTGATTAACATTATATTAACCTAACTTCTCTTGTACTGGAGAGGCTTTTTTGTTTAGAATAAAGGTATACATCGGAGGTGTTTGGAGTGATCGAAAAATACCCGTTGCAAAAAGAACCTGATAAAACTATGTTTGTTTTTGAGAAGAATGGCAAGTTTTATGGACATATAGTAAAGAACAAGACAGAAAAATCAGTTGCAAAACTTGTGTTTGAAACAGTGAAATATGAATCAGTTGAATTACTGAAAAGCGAATATCCTCCTCAAGATAGTATTGGAAATTAAATATAGGATTTTATTAAACCTTCCCTCACATGGAGGTTTTTTTTCTGTGAATGATTTTAGCAAGATAAGCCTACATATACGATGTATCTTAACGCTTGCGTAATTTACCCTCCAGGTTGAAGGTCAACTAGATTTTTATATTCAAAGAGCAAAGATAAAGCTTTCAATTTCCGCAGAAAATCCTTTATCTTCCTCAAATATTAATTCAATTGTAAGTTTACTAGTATCAAAATTATGATATTTATCCAAATAAATAGCCGTAGCGTCTACAATATCCTGTTCCGACAGTTAGCAATAAACACACAAGCAGCATCAATGAGGTCTTGTTCATTTAATAAAATTTTCATTGTTTTCTCCCTTTTAATTTTTGGAACAAATGTGTGTTACTTTCATATAAGTAGATACTATGATAATTGCCAATTCACATTTCTTCGTTCTTGAATTGCAAAGAGAACACCAGAATGGGGCTAGCAAAAAGTCCTACGGATAGAGAATATAAGACGTTGGCTACCCAATCAGGCATCACACCCCAATACATTAACGCATGCACGGGGGAACACTGCACAACGCAAACATTTAGCGAGATGTGAAACTTTTTAACATTGTCACACCGTACTAGCAGAGGGCGCATATACTACCCTAAGACTGCGAAGAGGAGCTGTGCAGAGCATGATGCGCGTAGAACCCATTCTCCTTGAAGGACATACAGCAATTGCCATCGAAGTGAAGCTGCCCAAGACAACGCTGCTGGTTGTAACGACGGATAAAGGATATATCATGTGCGGAGCCTTGGATGTGGCGCTGCTGAATGAGCGACTGAGGGATCGGAATATCGTTGCCGCCAGAGCAACGGGGGTGCGAACCATTGAAGAGCTTCTCGAGGCTCCGTTGAGTCGGTGACGCATACGGCGGAAGATTTGGGTATTGTAGCGGGAATGACGGGTAGGGAAGCTATTCTGAAAATGATGTAGCCGCATGTTAACGAACGGAATCAGAACGCTTGGGATCTTAGGATCTCAGCGTTTTTATTTTTTCTAACGAATTCCTTTATTTTCCTGTATGCATATAAGCTTTCTAGCGTTGTTATTTAATTGACCAAGTGTTAAAATATGATTCGTTATCACACAGCTAGGGGGAACATACATTGAAAAAAACGATGGTATTGGCATTTGCTCTTGTTTTAATTATTGCATTAACGGGTTGTGGCGCGAAGGAAAGCGCTGGTACGAAGTACAAATTTGCCACAGATGCAGCTTATGCGCCTATGGAGTACATGGATAAAGACAAGCTGACAGGCTTTGATATTGATTTCTTGGGTGAAGTCATGAAAGAGGCAGGACTGCCATTTGAAGTTGCACATACGGGTTGGGAAACGATGTTAACCAGCGTAAAACAAGGCAGTGAATATAAAGGCGGTATTGCCAGCATCTCGATCACCGATGAACGTAAACAATCTTATGATTTCTCGATGCCTTATTTCGAATCCGTTAACATGATTTTGGTCAAAGAAGGCAGCACAATTAAGAACGCCACGGATTTGAAAGACAAAAAAGTCGCTGTGCAAATTTCGACGACAGCAGATATCCTGATGAGTAAAATCATGGGTGCGGACAACAAATCCTTGAAAAGATTAGATAATAACACACTTGCTTTTATGGAACTAGATAATAACGGCGTAGATGCGGTTGTTGCAGATATTGCCATCATTCGTGAATATGTAAAAAATAATCCGAAGAAAAAAATCGTCGCGATTGCTGACCCGCAAAACTTCGAATCTGAATATTATGGCATTTTATTGCCAAAAGGCAGTGAGTTGAAAACGAAGCTAGATGCATCCATTAAGAAAGTGATAGAGAACGGAACGTATAGCAACGTGTACAAAAAATGGTTTGGACAAGAGCCAGATACGAAAAAATTACTCGAACAAAAATAATAGGATGCTAGCATGCGGGAATATAACCATACGCATGCTTTTGTTCTGTAAATGGAAACAAAAAAAGAAAGGAAGTGTGGGATGGATTTTCGTTTTGATATCATTATTGAGTATTTGCCTTTGCTATTAAAAGGCACGCTATGGACCATTGGCATTTCGATTCTTTCCATCTTATTTGGTTCTATCCTTGGTCTGATTGTAGGATTGGGGAAAATGTCTCATCGTGCTTACTTCAGATGGCCAACAAGTATGTACGTCAATTTTTTGCGTGGCACGCCCTTGCTGGTACAAATTTTACTCGTGCACTTCGGTGTCGTCCCCTTATTACTAGGAACAACAAATGCTATTCTGGCATCTATTATTGCGCTATCCTTGAATTCGGCCGCTTATATGGCTGAAATTTTCAGAGCCGGCATTCAGTCCATCGATAATGGACAAACAGAGGCATCGCACTCGCTTGGCATGACTCAATTTCAAACGATGAGATTTGTTATCCTGCCGCAAGCCATTAAACGGATGATTCCCTCATTCGGCAACGAGTTCATCGTTCTAATTAAGGATTCCTCCTTATTCGCTATCATTGCTGCACCAGAACTGATGTATTGGTCCAATGCAATGAGAAGCCAGTATTTTAAAGTATGGGAGCCTTATTTGACAGCAGCCCTTATTTATTTCATTCTCACTTACTCTCTAAGCAAGCTGCTTGCTTATCTGGAAAGGAAAGTGTAGAGCTATGACCGCTATGATCGAAGTTAGAAATTTAAAAAAATCGTTTGGAGACAACATCGTCCTGCGCGATATTAGTACCGATATACAGAATCAAGAGGTTTTGGTGGTAATCGGACCTTCAGGCTCAGGGAAATCGACTTTTCTTCGTTGTCTGAACCTGTTGGAGCAGCCGGACAGCGGGACTATCCTGATTGAAGGGAAGTCTATTATGGATCCGTCGAATAAAATTAATGAGATCCGCATGGAGCTCGGTATGGTATTTCAGCGGTTCCATTTGTTCCCTCACATGAAGGTCATTGATAACATCACTTTAGCTCCCATTCAAGTGAGGAAATGGCCGGTGGATAAAGCGCGTAAAAAAGCGCTGGAGCTTCTGGAAAAGGTAGGGCTTGCAGATAAAGCGGAAGCGATGCCGGACTCCCTATCAGGCGGGCAATCCCAACGGGTGGCTATCGCAAGAGCACTGGCGATGGAGCCTAAGATTATGCTGTTCGATGAGCCTACTTCTGCACTTGATCCCGAAATGGTTGGCGAAGTGCTGGCTGTGATGAAACAGTTGGCCAAAGAGGGAATGACGATGGTCGTCGTTACTCATGAAATGGGCTTTGCACGCGAGGTGGGAGATCGGGTGATGTTTATGGAGCAAGGTGTTATTGTGGAGCAAGGCACGCCTGAGCATATTTTTGAGCAGGCCAAACAAGAGCGGACAAAAGCCTTTTTATCTAAAGTACTTTAATACACACTAGATTTTAACCATAAAAGTAGAGGGGATCGCAGGCCGATGCTCTCTTTTTTGTATCTTTTTTCCATGCTAGCTTTATAATGAAGATAACTAAGACATATAACTCGTAGGTGACTTATGCCATCGCTGCTCATTCATTTTTTAAACCGCTTTCAATTTCGTGTTTTCCTTTACTTGCTGCTTGTGATATCGATCCCTCTGCTTATTACCTTTTATGTAGGGGATCAGATGAGCACGGCATATAAGGAAAAGGAACTCTTGCTCTCCGTAGATCAAAGGCATGATCAACTGCTTTTTGAAATCAATCAAGAGCTCCGTCATGCTTCAGAAGTGACACATCGGAATGTGGTTGATCGTGCCATTAACAGTTACGCTAAATGGAGAGCAACAGCGGAATCCAAAGAATATCAAGAACTGAAAGCGTATGCCAATCAACTGCTGTATGAACAGACGATTCAAAATCGCTACGTAGAGCAAGTTTGTTTGATGTTGACCGGGACGAGTCGAACGCTATGTTCCCAAAGCGGAGATGGGATGGCGGCCATGGAAACGAGCGTCAAAGGCCCTTATCGAAGCTTCGAGCCGGTGGGAACTGAGAATCGTACATTTAACGGCAGTTATATGCTCACTTATACGGAACCGATTATAGATATCACGAACAATCAAGAACTAGGGACTTTAACCATGTGGTTGAACATGAGCAAGCTATGGAAATCCTTATCGATCATGCATCCATCGTTGTCCTATGTGTTGACAGCTTCGAACAAAACGGTCATTTTTCGATCTGGAGCCTATAACAGTACAGAAATTCAAGGCTTTGAGCGTGCAGATGTCCGCATGAATACGGAAGGCAAGGCGTTTCATTCTTTAAAATATATAGATATCCCAGGAGGCCATACATGGACTTCTTATTTCGAAGCTTCAATATCAAAGTCAGACTCCATTTTTCCACGTTATCGAACATGGGTGGCTGCTCTGTTTATTTTTGTTATCGTGCTTTCTTTGGGAAGCTCATATCTTTTCAGTCATTATGTTTCGAAGCCTTTGAACATGCTGAAAGCGCTTATGAATCGAGCGGAGAGAGGAGATCTCAGGGCATATTGGACAGCCAAGAGCTCCGTGGCGTGGATGCAGCTTGGGGATAGCTACAATCAGATGCTGAATCGTGTGGAGGATTTGATCAAACAGGTCAAGAGAGAAGAATCCTTGAAGAAAGAAGCAGAGATGGAAGCGCTCCATTATCAACTGAATCCTCATTTTCTTTATAATACACTCAACACGATTAAGTGGGTTGCCAAAATACATAAAACCCCTCAAATTTCTGAAGTTGTAAGTGCATTAGTTCGTTTATTGCAAGCAAGCCTAGGGAAAAAGGGAGAGTTTATTACACTGCGCGAGGAAATAGGCTTAACCCGGGATTATATGGAGATTCAAAAGTTTCGCTATGGAGATCGTATTCAAATTGTCACAGAGCTAGATGAGCTAACGCTTGGTTGTTTGGTTCCCAGAATGCTTTTGCAGCCATTAGTGGAGAATGCCATTATTCATGGTATCGAACCTAGCAAAGGAGAGGGAATCATCACGATACGCACGTGGCTGGATAGAGACCTCTTATTTTGCCAAGTGGATGACAATGGTGTAGGGATGCAAGTAGAGGAAGGCAGTTCGGGTTGGACGGCAATATCGATAGGTGGGGGGACCTCATCTGGGCCCATACTTAGGGAACGAATGAGTGGGATCGGAATAACTCATATTCGCGAGAAGATCAAGCTGTACTATGGACCTGAATACAAAATGCATATTGGAAGTAAGCCGGGAGAAGGAACGACCATTCGGATGTCGCTCCCGATTCATCATGGTGAGGAGTGGGGCAAATGAATGTGCTTGTCGTGGATGACGAACCCATTATTCGTTTAGGATTACGTACGTTGGTAGAGTGGGAAGAGCATGGCTTCACCTATATGGGGGATGCGGAAGATGGCATAGAGGCTTGCAAGCTTGTTGAGACATTGGACATTGATATTGTCATAACCGACCTGATCATGCCGCGCATGGATGGTTTATCTCTCATTCGTAAGCTAAAAGATCGAGTGAAGCCAATGAGTATCATCGTGCTCAGTTGTATGGACGATTTTACTTATGTGAAGGAAGCGATGAAGCTTGGAGCCAAAGATTATATTCTCAAGCCCACGATGGAGCCCGAAACTTTGCTTGATACACTGCAGGGTGTGAAACAGGAATTAGAGCTGCTGCGACATGAGCAATCGGCTCAGCAGAATTGGCAGCGCGAGCTAGCCTCTACCAAACAGACTCAGCTTTCTAATCGGCTGCAGGCCTATTTGCAGACGGGGCTTGGCGCGCAAGAGCTGGAGGCAGATTTATTCGGCAGCTACGCGGAAGTGCGCAGCGACTTGGGTGAAGGCAGCAGCTTAATCAGCCTGCTGCTGCACGCCGGCAGCGCCAGTGACTGGCGCTGGACCGGCTGCTTGGCGGCGCTGCCGCTCGCCGCCGACAGCGTGCTGCTGCTCGTTCCGGCAGCAGCGGAAGACGCCGCCGAAGCGAGCGGCGTCTATGCCGCAGCCGCGGCGCTTCAGCGCGCCGCGGAGGTCCGGCTCGCGCACGCGCCGGACTGGTTCGTCGGAGCCGGCAGGGTACTGAGCCGGCTCGCGCACGTGAAACCTGCCGCGGCGATGCACGCGCGGCAGCTTCAGGAGCGATTCTACGGCGAAAGCCGGAATCGCCTTGTGCTGCATGCGCCGGAGGCAGCCAGCATGCAAAGTCCATCGCTGCCGTACGAAGTTCGCAGCGATCTGCTTCGCTGTATCGCGCACGATAACAGCGAAGGGTACTTGCATCAGGCGGAGGCGCTATGCCGCATATTGAAAGAGCAGCGCCCAGAGAAGGAAAAGGTACTTTCCTTCATGCAGGAATTGCTGGCGCTGGCCGCTGGTTATGCTCGCGAACGCGGCTATCCCGCGATCGAACAGTACGAAGAACGCTTCGTTCATAGCCGGGCTATCTATGGCTGTAGTCGTTTGGATCAGGTGAGGGAGCTGCTTCTGCAAGCCTTGAACATGCTTTGTGAGAATCGATTTTCCCTAGGCAATGAGCATATGCTTCGCTCCCAAAACGTGTTCATCCGCAAAGTTTTGGCTTATATGATGGAGCAGTATGCTTCTCCGATCAGTACGCTCGATATGGCAGCGCATGTCAAGCTAAGCCGCAGTTATTTAAGTGATTTGTACAGTAAAGAAATGGGAGAATCCCTGATTGAGACACTGACACGGATTCGAATGGAAGAAGCCAAGCGACGATTGCGAGATGGCAATATGAAGGTTTACGAAGTGGCCGATGCTGTCGGGTTCCCCGATGCCAAAACGTTCGCCAAAACGTTTAAACGTATGATTGGCTGTTCGCCCAAAGAGTTTGTGTAGTGCTTCTAAAAGATCGAACAAATAGACACCTTTTCCAACAAAGGCGGTCTATTTTTTTATGGGATAAAGTTTTACATTTAGATATAGTTGCATTTCCATAATTAGGAGGAAAGATGAGATGCTCTCGTTTCAGAGGAATGAAATCCAAGTGCCGATGGTGCAAGCCATTGGGGTCACACGCGTATTTGGGAAAGGCTCGGGAGCGGTTCATGCTTTGCGCGGAGCTGATTTATCAATCCCGAGAGGTAGATTGGTTGCGCTGCGCGGGCGTTCCGGGTCGGGAAAGACAACGCTGCTCAATATTCTAGGTGCCTTGGATCACCCTTCGGAGGGAGCCGTTTATTTGGAAGGCATAGAGATCAGCAGTTTATCGGAAACCAAACGCAATGAGATAAGGCGAAAGCAGATTGGACTGATTTTTCAATCTTTTGCCTTGGTCCCCTATATGTCGGCTTATGAAAATGTAGAATTCGGCTTGCGAATCTCCGGTATTCATCCTAATCACTACCAAGTTTTGGCGGAAGAGGCGCTGGATTTTGTGGGTTTAAAGCCAAGAATGAAGCATCGTCCTTATGAGCTCTCAGGTGGCGAGCAGCAGCGGGTGGCAATTGCCAGAGCCATTGCCCACAAGCCCAAGCTGATCTTGGCAGATGAACCAACGGCTGAGTTGGACAGCCGAATGGGTCTGCAAGTACTAAAGTTGTTCAAGGATTTGGTGCAGGAGGGTATGACCATTATTTTGACCACACATGATCTGGCCATTATGGAAATTGTAGATGAAGTGTATGCATTGGAGGATGGTACCATTGTCGATGAAGGTTAATAAGCATGCTGTCCGGCTCATTCTGATAACGGGCGCTACGTTACTGCTAGCGGGCTGCACACTGCTGCCCAAAGAAGAAGAGGCACTAAAACCCCCGTTAATCAAGCCTGTGAAAGAAAACTTCGAACTCTACGAGGTGAAAAAAGGGAACATTACGAGGAAAGTGAATGTGTCAGGGACATTTAGGTCCAGTCGAACAACGAATTACTACTACAAAGAATCAGGACAAAGATTAGCAGCGTTGAAAGTTAAGCTTGGGGATACGGTTAAGCCAGGAGATATACTGGCTGAATTGGAAGTAGGGGACATTGAAACCCGATTAGCCATTCAAAAGTTAAATGTAGAAAAAGCACAAATTGCGAGCATGCAGGCGCAGCAAGCTGATCCTGGCCAAGAGCTGACGCTTCGAATAAAAAAGATTGATATTGAAGCAGCACAGCTTCAACTTTCTGCGCTTCAAACCCAATTGGAGAAGACGAAGCTGAAAGCAGCAACCGGGGGTGTCGTCACTTATGTGACAGAAGCGAAGCAGGGAAGTTTGATCGATGCTTTTCAGTCGCTTGTCACGTTATCTGACCCGACAGAGGTACAGCTGGTCTATGAATCAGGTGATATCAATTCGTTATTCGGCATTGAGGTCGGCATGAAAGTCGAAGTCAAGCTGAATAACTCAGCAACTATCATTGAGGGTAAAGTTCTGCAAACGCCCTCAAGCGCTCCTTCTACGGATAATAAAGCGCAAGCCGAGAGAAATACCAAGACGATCATCGTTGGAGTTCCCAAGGAAACCGAAGGCGCCCAAATCGGGGCGTATGGCGATATGACCATCATTGTAGAGAAGCGGGATAATGTCATTATCATTCCGAGATCAGGGCTGCGCAGCTATTTAGGCAGAGATTACGTACAAGTATTGAACGGTGAAAGCCGCAAGGAAATCGATGTTGAAAAAGGACTTGTCACGCCGACGGAAGTGGAAATTCGAACTGGGCTAAATGAGGGCCAGCATGTTATTTTAAATAACTAGGAGGATTGCAATGGCATTATTCTTGATGATTCTCCGTAAAATGGTCAAAAACCGTTGGTTAGAATTGAGTTTATTAATGGGGCTCATTATTTCTGTAGCCCTTGCTAGCTCAATGCCCATTTATACCCATGCCATTTTACAGCGGATGCTGATTAAAGATTTAGACGTTTTGCAAATGGACACGAAGAGTTACCCCGGACAAGTGTATACGTATGCCTTTTTAGGGGATCCGGGATCGGATAAAGGTGGAGGGAAGCGTGCCCAGGAAGCCGATGCTTTTATGGCGGAACAAAGCAAGCTGTTTGGCATACCTATCCTTTTTTCAACGATTACCCGAACGACAATGAATTATGATCTTATCCCCAGCGATCCAACGAAAATAGATCTCAAAGTTAGACGTTCTGCGGATTTGAGCGCCATATCAGATTTGGAAAAGCATATTCGTCTTGTAGATGGGGTTGTGCCAGCTGCAGAGCCGGTGAATGGCGTGTATGAGGCTTATGTCTTTCCAGAGCTGCTGGGTAACCTAAAGTTGGTTCTAGGCAATGAATTTACAATAGTGAATAAGGACCCGCAGAAAAGCATTCGCATCAAGCCTGTGGCTGTCATTGATCGCAAAGATCTTGGTGATCTGTATTGGAACAATAATGCCAATGATTTACGTTCCAAATTTTTTATTCCTTTTGATTTATTTGAGAAAGATTTTACCAAAAGCAGCGGTATGTTTTCGTATTGGAATTTCATCTTGGATTATCATCAGATCAAGCTCGAAGGGCTCCCATCTTTTACGAATACGAATACGCAGATTGATCAATATCTTGCCAGTCATTTTGAGACGTATACGCTTAAAAATGCAGCGATGACTACACTCAAGCTCTACGATGAGAAAGAGAAAAAACTAAGAATTATGCTATGGTCACTCAATGTACCTGTTAGTCTTTTACTGGGTTTCTATTTATTCATGGTTGCGAATTTGATTACTGAAAGACAGAAAACAGAAATCGCTGTCCTTCGGAGCCGAGGAGCAAGTCGCCTTCAAATCTTGCTTGGCTATTTGCTGGAAGGTCTGTTACTGGGGGGAATTGCCTTTCTTATTGGCCCTTTCATAGGTTTACAATTAACAAAACTACTGGGAGCTTCGGATGGCTTTCTGTCATTTGTACAGCGCTCTGCGATGGAAGTTAAGCTGAATAAAGAAGCCTATCAATATGCATTGATTGCTGTCATCGCCTCAGTTTGTATGACACTGATTCCGGCAATACTCGCAACTCGCGTTACGATTGTTGGCCATAAACAAACGATGGCGAGGAAGAATAAGCTTTCTTTCGCTCATAAAATGTTTCTTGATGTGCTCTTGCTGGCCGTATCCATGTATTTATGGCAAAGCTTTCATCGACGTATGAACGATTTGGTTGCCTTGGGTCTCGATTCCATGGATATGAAAGTGGATCCGCTCTTTTTCCTTGTACCGGCATTATTTATTTTTGCTATGGGGTTGTTTCTGCTGAGGGTTTATCCTTGGGTCATTCGATTCATTTATATCCTTGGCCGGAAGTGGTGGCCCCCGTATTTGTATTCCACGCTACTTGAAGTAGGAAGATCAACAACGCAGTATCAATTTATTATGCTGTTCATTATTATGACGCTTGCGACTGGCATATTCAGCGCAAGTGCAGCACGTACAATGAATCAAAATGTGGAAGAGAAGATTCGCTATAAAAACGGCGCAGATGTTGTTTTGCAAACGAAATGGGAGAATGATGCGCCACCGCCGCAAATGGAGCCTCCTTCAGCTGTTTCCGATGCCTCAAAAGACTCTTCTGTTCCCAAGCGTGTGCAATATACGGAGCCTCCATTTCTCCCATTCACACAGCTGTCTGGTGTTGAGGCAGCGGCTCGAGTGTTTATGAAGAAAGGGGCGCAGCTCACACTAGGCAAAGATTCGAAAAAAATAGTCTTAATGGGCATCGATACCGATGAATTCGGCCAAACTGCATGGCTGCGTGAGCATTTACTGGACCATCATTTTAATGACTATTTAAATTTGCTTGCGGTAAATGAGAAGGCTGTGCTTATTTCAAAGTCCATCGCAGAGGAAACAGGTGTTAAGGTCGGCGATGTTGTGAATGTCGGGTGGGATGGTGTTGAAGGCGGGACCTGTATCGTTTACGGAATTATTGATTATTGGCCCAGTTGGAATCCCAATCCGGTTTTGGTTGCAGCCACTAACGGAGCGGGGAATACATCAGGTGCTGTAAAACCAAGTAAAGTGGATGCACCGAAGCTGGTCATTGGGCATTTGTCCTATATCCAAAATAATATGGCTGTAGAGCCTTATGATGTTTGGTTGAAGCTAAAACCGGAAACAACCAGTCAAGCGTTATATGACGCTCTGGAGCTTAAGCACATGTCGATCATCAGTTTAGTTGATACGAAGCAGATGTTGGTTCGTTCTAAAAATGACCCCTTCCAGCTAGCAGTCAATGGTGTAATGACACTAGGTTTTTTAATCGCTGTCGGCATAAGCTTTATGGGCTTTCTCCTCTATTGGATACTTTCTTTATCTGGGCGTATTCTTCAATTCGGTGTCCTTCGTGCCATGGGCATTTCCTTCGGCCAGTTGATTGGCATGTTGACTGCCGAACAATTATTGACCTCGGGTGCAGCTGTGTTGATAGGTGTTATGACGGGAAATACGGCTAGTCGCTTGTTCGTGCCGTTGTTCCAGTTGTCATTTGACTCATCCAGCCAAGTACCGCCGTTTCAAGTGAGCTTCGATCCGAGAGATCAGATTCATTTGTACCTCATTGTCCTCGTGATGATAGGGACGGGTCTTCTACTGCTCGGCACGATGCTGTCCAGAATTAAGATCCATCAAGCCGTTAAGCTTGGGGAGGATTAAAGATGATTCATTGTGAGAATTTAGTCAAAATTTATAAGGCGGCTGACATTGAAGTGGTAGCCTTGCAGGGGCTAGACCTCCATATTGATGAGGGAGAGCTAATGGCCATAATCGGCAATAGCGGGAGCGGGAAATCAACGCTGTTGAATATGCTCGGCGGGTTGGATCGGCCTTCAGCAGGTAACCTTCATGTAGATGGGAAGGATCTGCTCAAATTTAAGGAATCTGATTTAGTCAAGTATAAGAGAGAAACTGTAGGCTTCGTATGGCAAAATAATGCTCGTAATCTGATTCCGTATTTGACTGCGCAAGAAAATGTGGAGCTGCCTATACTGCTTCAGGGACGGCGTAAACGCCATCGCGCTTTAGATTTACTGGAAGCCGTCGGTTTGAGCCATCGGAGAAAAAATAGGCTCAATGAGCTTTCAGGCGGGGAGCAGCAGAGGGTGGCTATCGCCATCGCGCTTGCCAACCAACCTAGGCTTCTGCTGGCTGATGAACCTACGGGATCTGTGGATACGAAGATGGCAAATCAAATTCTCGATTTGTTCCGTGAACTGAACCGCAATTTGGGTTTAACCGTTGTGATTGTCACACATGACCCTCATCTTGCGAAAAAGGTAGACCGTGTGGTAGCGATTCGAGACGGTAAAACCTCATCGGAAATTTTGCGCCGTAAATCGTATCAGGAAGAATTGTTGGAGCTGGAACAGGGTATCTTCACTATCCAGGAAGAATCGCATGTTGAATATGCTGTCGTTGACAAGGCAGGCCGATTGCAGATTCCCGCTAATTATCTGGAATCCATTGGCGCATCGAGCTCGAATAAAGTGCGAGTTACGATGGAGGATGGACGTATAGTTCTGCTTCCGCCCGACAAATAAAAAGAGCCTGCTCTGAAGGATGATTCGGAGCAGGCTTGTTTGTTGGTCTGATAACGATAGGACTGGCTCATGAGCAGGACATGGCTTGAGTGGAAGTTTTTGTGGAACCAATCACCAGCCTCTTTGATAAGAAGGAGGAGGGGATATCTCTGCCTTAAGCTGAATTGCAGCCGTTCTTGCCCAATAAGGATCACGCAGCAAAATTCGGCCGAGGAAAATAAGATCTGCTCTTTCGTTCTGCAAAATCTCTTCCGCGTGTTCCGGTTCTGTAATAAGCCCAACTGCCCCTACAGGGAGGCCTGCTTTGGAACGAATTTCTTCGGCGAAGGGGACTTGGTAGCCTGGATACGTCTTAGGAACAACAGGAGCGTTTCCGCCTGAGCTCACATCGATTAAATCAACGCCAAGTTCTTTGAGCTTCGAGGCAAAATACACATGATCCTCTGGCGTCAAGCCTTCGGCTGTGTATTCGTGTGCGGAGATTCTTACTAAGAGGGGCCCATCCCATACCTGCTGTACGGCTGCTACCACCTCACGAAGGAATCGGAAACGATTATCGCGATCTCCTCCATATAGATCCTTGCGTTGGTTGGAAAAGGGGGAGAGGAATTCATTGATAAGATACCCATGCGCGCCATGCAGCTCGATGATGTCGAATCCGGCTTGTTTAGCGCGCTGAGCTGCATCGGCGAAAGCAGTAATCGTCTCCTGAATTTGCTGCAATGTAGCTTCGTCAGGCGTTTTGGACGTGTCGGAGAATGGCAGAGCAGAGGGGGCGATTATGGAGCCTTCCAGTACGGCCTTCCTGCCGGCGTGTGCGAGCTGAATACCAATATGTGAACCTTGTTCGTGTACGGAATCAACAACTCGTTTCAGCCCTTCAATGTGCTCATCCTTCCAGATGCCTAAGTCTCTTGTTGATATCCGACCCTGAGCAGTAACAGCGCTAGCTTCGAGAACGATAAGGCCAACCTGGCCAACTGCACGTGTGGCATAATGAACATGATGCCAATTCTTTACTTCGCCGGAATCGTCTGATGCATACATGCACATGGGCGACATCACGATTCGATTTTTTAACGTCACATCTTTTATCGTATAAGGCGTAAATAGCACCAGAGCACACATCCTGTCTAAGTGATTGTTTAGAAATAAGTCTCAATATGGTATATTGACAATAGCTAGATATTTCCATTAGAATGATTGTATACTATTCCAGTAGGAATTATCAAGTTAAGTATTTATGTTTATGGCATATATTCATTCTATAATTATCCTAGGGGGCAATGTACAATGTCAGGTTCAGAGCGTCAGTATTTACCAGAAACATTAGCGATTCACGCTGGTCAAGAGGTTGATCCTACAACCAAATCGAGAGCTGTACCGATCTACCAAACGACTTCGTACCTATTTAATGACACGGATCATGCGGCAAACTTATTCGCATTGAAAGAATTCGGTAACATTTATACACGCATTATGAACCCTACGACAGATGTATTTGAAAAGCGCATTGCTGCTTTAGAAGGTGCGCCAGCCGCGCTTGCTGTTGCATCCGGTCAAGCTGCTATTACGTTCTCGATCCTCAATATTGCTGAAGCGGGCGACGAAATTGTATCGGCTTCCTCCCTGTATGGCGGTACGTATAATTTATTTGCCAACACATTGGCCAAGTTGGGAATCAAAGTGAAATTTGTCGATCCAAGCAATCCGGAAAACTTCCGCGCTGCAATTACAGATAACACGAAAGCACTTTATGCGGAATCCATCGGTAATCCAAAGGGAGACATCCTGGATATTGAAGCAGTAGCGGCTATCGCTCATGAGCACGGGATTCCATTAATTGTTGACAATACCTTCCCAAGTCCATACCTGCTAAGACCAATTGAACATGGAGCGGATATTGTTGTTCATT
Source organism: Paenibacillus sp. N3.4 (assembly GCF_008017805.1). GTDB lineage: Bacteria > Bacillota > Bacilli > Paenibacillales > NBRC-103111 > Paenibacillus_E. Next base: position 64,769 of record NZ_VRTT01000037.1, read on the forward strand.
CGGCTACGAAGTTTATTGGCGGCCATGGGACGACAATCGGTGGTGTCATTGTGGACGGCGGTAAATTCGACTGGGCTGCAAGCGGCAAATTCCCAGGCCTTACGAAGCCTGATCCTAGCTATAACGGGGTTGTGTATACAGATGCTGTAGGTCCTATTGCTTATATTATCAAAGCCCGTGTTCAACTGCTTCGTGATCTAGGCGCTTCCCTCTCACCAAACAGCTCGTTCTTATTGCTGCAAGGCTTGGAAACGCTGCACTTACGTTTGGAACGTCACAGCTCCAATGCGTTAAAAGTTGCCCAATACTTAGAGTCTCATGAGGACGTAGAGTGGGTCAGCTATGCCGGCTTAGAGAGCCATCCATCCTATCAACTCGCTCAAAAGTATTTGCCTAAAGGTCAAGGCGCTATTTTGAGCTTCGGTATCAAAGGTGGCGTAGAAGCTGGTAAAAGGCTGATTCATTCCGTTAAGCTGTTCTCTCATTTAGCTAATGTCGGAGACTCCAAGTCGTTAATTATCCACCCGGCGAGTACGACACATTCACAATTGAGCGAACAGGAACAAGCTTCTGCCGGCGTGAGCCCTGGACTTATCCGTTTGTCGGTAGGCACTGAGGCTATCGAAGACATTATCTATGATTTAGAACAAGCAATTGTGGCAAGTCAAGCTTAAGAAGGCTCAGTCCCACTTAACGCTTGAAACGATTCACCAGAAGGCATAAAATATGAGAAGGCTGCGATCTAGGCGCAAAACCTAAATCGCAGCTTTTTTTATTTTTACAGGGCTATGATGGGGCTTGAAACTTTTTTTCGGGTCAAGCAGTCTAATCTAAATGTAAGTTTGATTACTTCGAGGAGGCATAATAGGAACATGAAACAGCGATACAAATACCAAATTGCCATACTAGTGGCATTATCCATAATAACGGGCTGCAGTGGCAAACAAGCTGAAACGACACCATCTGCTAGTGCGAATAGCTCAGTTTCGCCGAATCCCACATCGAAACCGATGAGCTCACCCGCAGCCACCGTTACGCCATCTTCTTCATCACCCGGAGCTACCGTCACTCCCTTGGCTTCATCCAAGACAACAACGAAACCTCAAGGTTCCCAAGCGCCAACGGTTTCGCCGGCAGCAACAGCCGGTGGAACGAAAAATGGTTCCATTGCCGTTATTGCTAAACCAGATAGCTTAACGGCACTCGTAAACAAACAAAATTCCTTGCCCTCTGATTATGAGCCTTCTGATTTGGTTTACCCGGATGTAGCTTTCGTATTTTCAGAAAAAATAGAGAAACGTAAAATGCGTAAGGAAGCTGCTGGGGCGTTGGAAAAGCTTTTTGCAGGTGCAAAGAAAGATGGCATCAGTCTAGCAGGCGTATCCGCGTATCGTTCCTATGCGACACAGAAATCAGTCTTCCAAAGATATGTATTAAAGGATGGAGAGGAAAAGGCTAAGACTTATAGTGCAGTACCTGGAACCAGTGAACATGAAACAGGGCTCGCGATCGACGTAACAGGAAGCGATGGCAAGTGTGCGGCGGAAGATTGCTTCGGAGGCACGAAAGAAGCCAACTGGCTGGAGAAGCATGCTTCAGAGTATGGCTTTATTATCAGATATCCCAAAGGCAAGGCAGCCATTACCGGCTACCAATATGAGCCATGGCATATTCGTTACGTAGGAACCGATTTATCCAAAGAGATCGTGTCCAAAAACGTCACCATGGAAGAATATTTCAAAGCAGTACCTGTTACGAAATAACTAACTTGTCGCTAAATTGCACCTATTTCTGTCGTTAATTCGAAATTTATCAAGCTGGTCTGACATGCTACAATGAATCCAAGTCACTTATTTGGAGGTTAATATGATTAAAGTAGCAATGTTAAGTTTCTGGCACGTACATGCAAAGGATTACGCTAAACAAGCAACCGAACATTTGGATACAGAAATCGTTGCTGTCTGGGATGAATTGCCAGAGCGCGGTCAGATTGAAGCGGCACAGCGCGGCGTTACTTTTTATGCTGATTTGCAAGAATTACTGGCTAATCCGGAAATTGAGGGTGTCATCGTTGATACGCCCACGAATATCCATCGGGATGTGATGGTTGCCGCGGCTCAAGCAGGCAAGCATATTTTCACGGAAAAAGTCATTGCTCCTACCTTGCGTGAAGTTAATGAAATTCTCGAAGCCGTAAGTGCAGCAGGTGTTACCTTAACCGTTTCCTTGCCACGTTTGAATAGTAATTCTACGTTAGCCATTCAATCGATTCTCAATCAGGAACTGCTTGGTCAGATTACGATGGTTCGCTCCCGTTTATCCCATAACGGTGGAATATCGACACAATTCAACCCGAAAGGTTGGTTGCCGGATCATTTTTATAGTGCGGAACAATGTGGCGGCGGAGCTTTGATTGATCTCGGCTGTCATCCCATGTATTTGACACGTCTTTTGCTGGGCATGCCAGATGCTGTAAGCGCTACGTTTGGTTATGTAACAGGCAGAGAAGTTGAGGATAACGCGGTAGCAACGCTGCAATATGCGAATGGAGCCATCGGCATTGTCGAGGCTGGTTTCGTGAATGCCTTCTCACCATTCGTGATCGAAGTTCATGGCACAGAGGGCAGCTTGCTCTTTTCGGAGCATGATGGGAAGATTTTACTTCGTTCCAATAAAGATGCTGAAGCTAGTCAACAATGGGTAGAACAAGGAAACTGGCCGGAAACGAACCCAACGGCATTCGATCAATGGGTGTCCCATATTCAGAATGGAACGAAAGCGGAGGAGAATATTCAATTAGCTTCCGACTTAACCAAACTGATGGAGGCTTCGAATCGCTCGGCTGCATCCAAACAACAAGTCCGAATCGATACATTAGCTCGCTAAGATGACCGACAGGAAGGAGGGGATATGACAGATGAGCCAGCCCTTTTACTTTGAAAAAATGCTCGAGAATCCCTTCGCTTTAGATCGATTGGAGCTCACCTTTCGGTGGGGATCTTATGGATTAAGGGTACTGCGCTGTCATTTGACCTCCTTCCCTCCCGGTACGATGATAGATTTCCATCATCACTCCGAGTTTGAGTTTCACTATATACCTCGGGGCAAAGGGAAAGTTATTTTGGAAGAAACTCCTTATCCTTTGCAAGAAGGAATGCTTTATTTGACAGGACCGGGTGTCAGCCATCGACAAGAAGCAGATGAGCTGGAAGCCATGGACGAGTTATGCTTGCATGTGGACATTATTAAACTTGATGTGGAAGACGAAGAGTGTAATCCTTTACAAGGTGAATCATGGGGAGCGGCATGGGAGAAGTCAGAAGCGGATGCTTGCATCCGGCAGTTAATCGAACTTCCTCATATGCCTGCATTAGACAGGCAGGAAGCCATGAAATGGTTTCTTGTTGCATATGAAGCCTTGCACAGTAATCAGCTTGGTCAGTATACGATTATCAAACAAGCCATTGTGCAGATGTTATTAAGAACGGTTGGGGCCTACAAATCGCAGCAGCATGGCTTGAATCTTCCCTCCCGCGATATGAAAAGCTATCGTTATCAGCTTGCCGTTCAGTTCATCTCCGATAATTTCCGACGTCCGATCACCTTAGAAGTCGTGTCGGACCGCGTACAGATCAGTTCGCGGCAGCTTCAACGTATTTTCAAAGAAATGGCCGGAATCTCGTTCAGTGAACATTTGGAGCAAACTCGTTTGAAACACGTATGCAGTGAACTGCTGCAAACATCCTTCACTTTGGAGAAGATTGCAGAGAGCAATGGGTTCGCATCCAGTAATTACTTGCACTATGTGTTTAAGAAAGCATATGGTGTAACCCCAATTCAGTATCGAGAGCGCATAGCTAGTCTTGCATAAAAAGAGAAAGCTGCTGTCCGAAAAGGGTGTCAGCGAATGAGTCAGTCCCAAACTATGTACAAAGACGCCTCCAATACCACTATGTAAGTGGGGATGGAAGCGTCTTTTTGTAGTGGAATTCCTATCACAGTGGGGGTTCAAAAATCCAAAAATGACTTTTGGGACAACCTCTTTTGCATAAACTACACAGCGCTCCATCTGACCTCATTAAGGTTGTACAGGCAGTTTGGCAGAGAGCTCCGTATCGGCAAAAAATGCACGAATCTTTATATATGATGGTATGATCAGGCAAAAGACTAGACACTAAACGCGAACACAAACACAACCGCCAACCGTCAACCGTCAACCGCCAACCGCCAACCGCCAACCGCAACCGTCAACCGTCAACCG
>NZ_VRTT01000038.1 GCF_008017805.1 Paenibacillus sp. N3.4
ACTGAAAATTCTGATCATTATACTTGAAATTTATTTGCTTATTTTTTATCCATCGTCCCGATGGATAATCCTACCTTACACAAACTTCTTGACGCTTCCGAGTAAGGTTGAGTTGTAACACTGATTTTCAGTGTTACAGAAGGGTTGCGGCTCGTCAATGACGCTGTAAGCCCGAAAAACGTGCTTATAGTGAAGGGAAAGGGCCATCCTGTCACAAATGGGGACTATTTTATGATTACTATCCTTTGAGATTTTATATAAAGTTATAAGTTTCTATTAAGCCGTTTATCATGTCCACTTGCGGTTGCCATTGTAACTCGCGGTAAGTGATTCCTCATTCTTCGGCTACAAAACGCATCTTGCCATGACCAAGGAATGATTACAGCCGCCGTTGAAGAGCGCTTCTTTGTCGCGGATGTCGCCGATGAAAAACATGAAATAGTCTACTGGCAGAAACTCATTGACGTGCTTGAAGAAGAAGGAGGTGTCTGCGCAAAACCCCTTAGCCGCAGCTTTCGAAACTTAGTTAACGAACAGGAATCCATTACTGGCTCTTCCGGTGCCATGTTAAAAATAGGATGGTGAGAGTATCCAGACTGTAGCGCTCCTGCTTCATGTCCCAACGTTTCTCCATAATGAAGGATGATCGGAGCGGACGGATGCTCCTAATTCGGTCAATCCACCACGCTGATCGGAACGAAGGACGGACGCTAGCCAGAATCATCTCCAACGCTCGAAGTCCTGGATCCATCTTTGTAGTGAGTCATCCCGCGATCCGTTCGCAACAATTACATAACGAATAGCCTCCAGATGGTCCCCAATGTCAAGGAAAGAAGGGTGTCGGGAAAAATCAAGTCGATACGTACTGATACGGCTTACTCGGAGAAAGCTTGCCCCGGTGGGATGTCCATAACTTATTATTAAGACCATTTACAGGCTTAGGAGCATAGCGATAGCCCTTATTATCAAGGTATCCGAAAAGCTCTCTTATGAACGCAACCTCATCTTCCTCGAATTTGTATGGCTTATAACAAAGGGTTCGATGGTTTGCTGTGAACACTTGGAAAACATCACGATTTTTCTTCTTCTGCTTAATGCGTAAGTCGAATTCCTTTTCAAAATCAGTCCATAGCGGCATGTTTCTCCTCCCTTGCTCTTTGCTGGGACCAAATGTCCATCCATTGGATTGCTTCCATTCTTGCATTCCAAGATTTTTCTACAATATCAAGAAGGTGCTCATATTTACGGCCGCTAGAGGCATATCGACAGACATGCCAAGCCTCTCTGGGGATGCGGTACAAGGCGCTGATCAGCTTTTTCTCGCTGCGGGTCAGCGGGCACACCTGTTCATATCCGCTAAGGAAAGCAGCCATATTCGGAATGTTAAATCCTGCCGTATTGGTAATTGCTACGACCAAATCGAAATAACTTGATCCCGGTCCCATCCCATCCCAGTCAATTAAATAGGTACGTTCTTTTGATTTAAGCACATTTGGAATGGTAACATCCCCGTGCACAAGAGGCGGCCGCCGGCTCTCCTTTAGCATCCTGGAACGAATCCTCTCCGTTCCTAAAGAATCCAGGGCATCCCGACACAACTTCATGCAATGATCCCCATGTTCTTGAAACCATCTTCCCGCTTTCGTAGATTTCCCTCGGAGAATCTTCAATTGGCTGCAGAACGCGGCGTGGCGTTTCCCAAGCTTTCGGATAGACGAATCGGACCGGGGAGCGAGTCTGAAGCTTCGTGAAACGGAATGCAGATTAGCTAAAGCTCCCCCCAACTCGGCAAAATCCTCCTTGCTGCCGCTTTTGTGAATTTTTCTTCCCTCTATCCATTCCGTTACGTAATAGAGCTTTCCGCGCTTCTTCACCCAATGCTTCCCCGAACGGGTTTTAAGCCATTTCGGCATGCTGCGAAAACCTTTTCTGTGCAATCTTGCCGCATAAGAGGAAAGTCGGATAAGACGGCTTCGCGATCCGATAAAAGGCTTGACCATGTAGTTTCCTTGATTGGTTGTTACCCGGAATGCGGCAATGTTTTTATATTGTGAGGAGTAGGAACGGATTTTTATGACGGAGAACCCGTAAGAATGAGCTATCTGTTTTAAAATCAGTTTGTTGCTGCTAACCATTCTGGCCAAGAAACGTCCTCCTTCCTGAAGGGAGCCTAAAAATTTACTCTTAACATTTTATTAATGAGGATACGGATTGGTGCCCCTCCATTCTGCAGGAGCTATACCTGTATTTATAGACTCAGTCTTTTCTTTCAATGGTAATAAGATCATAACCGCCTCAGGTGGTGGCATGCTTGTTTCCGATGATGGGGATGTCTTGAAAAAGATGCGTTTCTGGGCTACCCAATCTCGTAGTCCAACCTTGCTATTGCGGAATCCGCGGTGTCATTGCTGGGCACGAAAAATCCGAACGAAACAATCAGCCGCAACTGACAGCTTCATATCTCGCCGTACGGCAAAGCCTATGCTCCGGGGGGGAAGTGGATCGTCCAGCCGTAGTTCAAAAAGCTTTCCACTTTGAAGCTCCTTATGCACGAAAGAATGGCTAATGAAAGCGGCCCCGTAGCCTAACCTCGCGAACTCAGCTAGTAGATCTATGCTTCCCAATTCAATATCTGGCTTCACCATAAGTCCTTTAGCAGCAAACCATTGATCGACGAAAACTCTAGTGCTGCTTCCCGGAGATAAAAGAATTAAAGGGAGCTCCGCAAGTTCCCTCGTTGTAATGGAACGGCTCGCCAAATCTTGATAGGCTTCCCCCACTACAAAGCAATCTTCCAGTATGGCCAGTGCTTGAATATTCAACTGCGGATCGTTAATAGGCATGTGCACGACGGCACAGTCGATCTCGCCTTCTTTTAAGCGCTGTGTGATCTCGGGCGTTTTCCCGTGCGAAAGACGAATCCTTATCCCAGGATATTCCTTATGAAACGAGTTCAACTGCGGTAGCAAAAGATGCTTGATAAGCGAATCACTCGCACCGATCCGAATCTCTCCCTCGCTTAACTGCTTTAGATTTTGAAGATGTTTCTGTGCAGAATCCAGCATAGCAAACGATTGCTTCACATATTCGAACAGCGCTCGTCCTTCTTCCGTTAGCTCTACACCTTTCGATAGCCGGTGAAACAATTTAAGCCCCAAAGTATCTTCCATCTGCTTAATTGCATAGCTCACTGATGGCTGCGTGATGTGTAGTTCTTGTGCAGCCTTTGTTAAATTTCGATAACGCGCAGTATGCAAAAATATCCGATACCACTCCAGGTTAATCATGTGATATAGATCACCTCTATAACATTTTGATAAAAATCCAATTTCACTTATTCCAATTATCTTATTATAATTGAGATATATCAATAAGACAAAAGAGGGGGATGAAATGGCGGCTTTACTTTCTTTGATCGGTCTAATGGTAGAAAACATCCGTATTACAGACCCAGGCTGCGTATCTAAGACATGTCCAGATTATTTTGAGCAGTAGTCTGCGCTAGGGGTAGAAATAAACATAAACTACTAAACGAGGAGGAATATACCAATGGCAGGTAACACGTTCGGCGAAATTTTTAAAATTACAACCTTTGGAGAGTCACATGGTGCGGCGGTTGGTGTCATCGTGGATGGAGTGACGCCTGGAGTCGAAATCAATGAAACGTATATTCAGAGACAGATGGACAGGAGGAAGCCAGGTCAATCCACAGTTACTTCACCTCGCAAGGAATATGATATTGTCCAAATATTATCGGGAGTATTCGAGGGGAAAACAACCGGGACTCCGCTCTTTGTAATTCTTCATAACCACGATATGAAACCGGAGGCTTACAATGAAATCCAGCACTCATTTCGGCCTGGTCACGCAGATTTTACGTATTTACAGAAATACGGAATTCGGGATCATTGGGGTAGTGGGCGGGCATCGGGAAGAGAAACTGCGGCTAGAGTGGCTGGAGGTGCTGTAGCCCGAAAGTTGTTAGAGAAAAGAGGTGTACAGGTGTTGGCTTATACGCGAGAGATCGGGGGGATTATTTGTCAAACTTTCGAAGAGGAAGTCATTGAACAAAACGCTGTCCGCGCCTGTGATCCTACCGCAGGAGCGAAAATGATTAGAAAGATTGAGCAGTTGGCCTTGATTGGCGACAGCTGCGGAGGCATTGTAGAATGCCGTATTCGAGGGGTTATTCCGGGTCTTGGGGAGCCGGTATTCGATAAATTGGATGCTGAGTTGGCAAAAGCGATGCTGTCTATTGGCGCTGTAAAGGGTATAGAATTTGGAGCCGGCTTCTCAGCAGCTCCTATGCTTGGAAGTGAGCATAATGACGAGATGGGCAGCAGTGGCTTTCTTAGTAACCATTCGGGTGGAATCATCGGAGGGATCAGCACCGGGCAGGACATTATATTTCGGATAAGTGTAAAACCGACATCGTCCATTTCTGTTCCTCAGAATACGATAAACGTTAAAGGAGAGGAACGAGTGATTAAGACAGAAGGCAGGCATGATCCATGTATTTGTCCGAGAATCGTGCCAGTCGTTGAAGCGATGGCTTGTCTGGTATTGGAAGATCAGTACAAACGACAAGCCGCCATGCTTGAATAATTGTATATTGCTCTGATACATTCCTGTGCATGTATGGAAACGATAGTTCAGTATAGGCGAGGATTTTGTTCTGGTTTGAGTAACTTTATTATTAAACCCGTTCACATTAAGGATGGGTTTAATAAACTTCTGTGACTGCATCTTTTAAACGAAATGAATGACTGGTGCAATCTCCTCCAATATCTGTGTTGCAGTAGGTGCTGAGGGGTGATGGTTCAAGGTCTTGCTGTGACGGGGGGGAGAAGGATCACTCCGATTACGACTTTGTCTCATCAAGGTTCGACGTTGTTGAGGTATGTCAATGAATGCGAAAAGGCTCTAAGCCTTCAATAGGCTTAGGGCCTTTTGCGTAGAACTCCTGTCTTATTCCTCATTTTTTTGGATGTAGGTTACTCGGGAAATTTCGATGTATTGTCTAGCGAGTTGACTGCCTAAACGCGTTCGAGTCTTTCCTTCACAATTTCTAGGCCAGTCTCAAGGGCGCCGTTCTTCAGGCCAGTAAAGATTTTCAAGAGAACAATATCGGACGGCTGATTTACATCACTCACCGCGTCCAGAAGTTGTTTGCCGATATTGTTAGCGCCGCTTCTCAAAGCAACTTCGATGAAATCTTTGGACTCTTTCTTAACTCGCGTGGCGATCTTTTTATGGTTGTTAGACATGTGTCTCACCTCCTCTCGAAAATCCGGTTTCCCCCGGAGGAAAAGTCTGTTGCGTCTTGTTCTAGCGTCGACCTTTCTACTTCTTGCTTTGCTTAGGACGAACTTCATTTGTCTTTCCTATTGCCTTTCCTTTTGCACTTACTATTGCCCTTCCTATTGGCCTTCCTATTGTCTTTCCTAATGTCTTTCCTAATGTCTTTCCTAATGTCTTTTCTATTGCCTTTCCTATTGGTCTTCCTTTTGCCCTTCCTATTGCCTTTCCTATTGGCCTTCCTTTTGCCCTTCCTATTGCCTTTCCTATTGGCCTTCCTTTTGCTCTTTCTCTTGCCCTTTCTTTTGCCCTTTCTTTTTCCTTCTCCTGCTCGACCCAGCTTAGGAGAGCGTTGCCGACAGTGCGAGTGGCTCCTATCAATATCGAAGTGGGGCTGTCGTTGGTTATGTTTTCAATCTCCGGTTTGCCTTCAAGAGACTGCAGATTTTGCTTGTAGAGCTGTTGCAATTCTGGATTTTGCGTTTGATTCTCCAACCTTCTCCAGCACTCGGCTGCATCCTTGTTCCGACCGATCCTCTGGTACGCCTCGCCGAGCTCATAGATCAGTTTCGAGTACTCTTCAGTCTCGAGTATGCCCTCTTGGCGTATATGCTGATCGATAAGGAAAGTATAATCTTCAATCACCGTCTGTGTCCGGTGGAAATACTCCTCCGGTAGATTGTACGCGTTCTTGCCGCGAAGCAGTCGGATCATGCCGTCCTGCGGAGCGGTGGCTACCGCTTTGTCAAGAATCTCCAAGCCATTATTCGACCATCTCAACTTATCTAACGACTTCGGTTTATCCCGAGCGATTAATATCATTGTGCTGCCATAAAATGCGTCCGCAAGTGGGCTATCCGGATAATCGAATCGCAGCCGTGTTAACAACCGATGTGCTTCCTGAACGGCGGTTACATTGCCTGCCACGCCCTCCTTGTGTAGTTTGATGGCCTGGGCGAGTCTCTCATTGAATGGGGCAGAATGAACAGGCTCCTGATCTGACTCGGTACTCGGGTTATACTCGGGCAATGTTGTGTTCTCATTCAAAGCCGATACTTCAATATTTTTTGGGTTTAGGTTTGTCAATGGATTCCTTCCTCTCTGTGCGTTAACAATTTTTTACTAGATCGTGTGGAATTGGCTTGAACGCATCGTCCGCTTCCGTTGATCTATCCGTCATGTTTCTCCGGATTCATTTTGGCTAGACGCTGCAAGACCGCATTCGCCTCGTCCTGTTTTCCGGCATTTTGGTAGGCTGTACTCAGATTTCGCAGTACTTCTCTGACTTGCTTTTGGGAAAGGTAACTGGAACTTTCTTGATAGCGGTCAAGAAGGAAGGAGAAGTCCTCGATCGCCGTCTTCGAGCAGTGAAAATATGACTCCGGCAGCCGCAGACAGACGTTCGCGCGTAACAACCGAATTTCTTTTTGGTTCGGATCCAAAGTAACTGCCCGATTCAGTGCATCTAATCCTTCTAGCGCTTTTTCCTCTTTTTCCAAAGGCTTAACGGCATCCCGCGCTAATAGAGCTAATGAGCTACCGTAATAGGCTTCAATTAGCGCATTGTCAGGCTCGGTCTCACGGAGCTTTAATAGTTTCTCGTTTGCGCTTTTCACCGCTTTTTTGTCTCCGTCTATACCATCATTATGGAGCTTTTTAGCTTCCTTGAATTGTTTCTCATCGTTGCTGTTATTTGCCATTTCTATCAACCTCCTGATGAAAAGTCTTGATGAATAACGAGAATCAGGTATATCTGTTGAGCAGGAAGCGATACAAAACGAGAGATTCTAAATTCGGGACTGTATACATAGATTCCGTCGTCTAAGAATTTAACCGGGTCCAGATACAAGTAGTCATAGGGAAAAACATCGAAACGTTTTAGGTGTTTCTTTCCAACCAAATGTCGCTGATATGATGAGTATCTTTGTCTGCAGGATTGAATCGAATTTCTCCTATTCGCATGAATGTATCGACCTTATAGCAACAGATCGCATTGATCGCCGTTTCCACGATAAATACGCCTCTATCATTCAGCTTCGCGATGCCATGAAAGTCGAGTTTCCCTCCCTCATGATTCAGAATTCTTCATACTTGTTACGATATGTGAGTCCCCCATACAGCGATTGGATGAAATACTTACTTTATTAAAAATATACGCATGTCCGAGTCAAGAATGTAATTTGTTGCATTTCATAATAGAGTAATTAGGAAGGAGGGAACAGCATATCACGGCTAAAGAAAAACATGCAAGGAAAAGAGAATAACAAAAAAGCGGAAAAGAGAATGAGCAGAAAGAATGGTAATAATGAACACGTGAAAACTGAAAATATAATGGAACAGGAGATCATAATACAATCGGATAGGCAAACGGTAAGAGAGTCAGTTGCCCGGATCCTGGACTTTTTAACATTGCATAACCATCTATACAGAGAGAGCCCAGAATGATCAAACGTTCCTTATAGCGCTGATTTCCAACCGGCAAGACGGATTGCGATACCGGAGGTTACTATTGAAAATAGATAGGAGGGCTTTTATGAAATTGCAAACCCATAAGATGACGGTTTCCATGGACGAACATTCATCTCATCTGGAACAATTCAAAGATTATTTTAAGCAATTGGATGATGAAGGAAGAACCATAGAAAAACTGCCACGGCAAACAATAGAAGACTATCAGTTGAAAGCCATAAACGCTACGCTTTCTCATATCTGGAACCGGAATGAATATTACCGTTCGAAGCTGGAAGAAGCAGGCTTCTCGGGACCGAAGATCGAAAGTCTGGAGCAATTAACGTCTGTACCGCTGTTGAATAAAGACGTTATACGAGGAGATAAGCAGAAGATCTTGTGCGTTGATCCGAAAGAAATCGGTCAGGTTCACCTCACAAGCGGAACCTCGGGGAAACCGATTTATACCTCCTACACGTTAGCTGATCAATATATATACGATTTGCTGCCGAAATATTTGGAATTGTTTAAGGAGTCGGACATTGATGTGGCGGCAATTGCGTTACCGTATGAGTTTGCCCTGCCCGGTCTTGGATTTCAGCGGTTGTATCAATTTGCGTTTGGAACGGCGGTGCTGTCGCTTGGCAAAGGCGGATACATGGCTCCCGTCGACAAGTCATTGGAATTGATGAAGGAATTCCAAGCTACAGTCCTCGCTACGACACCTTCCTATGCAGCACTCTTGGCAGAAGAGAGCGAGCGGTTCGGCATAAAAATAGGTGAAGATATACGATTGAAGAAAATTTTGCTTACCGGTGAAGGCTGCTCCAGCACCTTCCGGGAGCGGCTGGAAAAATGGTGGGGATGCGAAGTATCATTCTTCTACGGCTCGACCGAATGCGGGGTTGTCGCTGTTGAATGTAGCGAGCACAAAGGGTATCACGTGATGGAAGGACATGTAAAAGTAGAAATCATCGATCCGGTTTCGGAGAAACGGCTTCCTTACGGCAAAACTGGAGAAATCATTGTGACGACGCTGCTGCGCGAAGGAATGCCAATGGTGCGCTACCGCACCGGGGATATTGGTTATTTACAAAAATCCAATTGCGCTTGCGACATCACTATGGACGTCCTGCATTTGAGAGGCAGAATGGAGAATATGCTGCGCCTGGGCGGAGAGGATTATTCTCCGTTCATGATAGAACACTTCCTAATGGAAATTCCCGATGTGGGTTTGTGGTATCACTTCAAGCTGAGTCAGGGAGTGTTTAAGATTGAAGCCGAGCCGTTTCGGACGGAATTAAGCGACGAACAATTGGCAGAGAAAATCCGAAAGCATATGGCTGATAGGATCGGGATTGATTGCGATGTTGAAATTAGACACGATATCCCTCGTACATTCGGCAAAGCGACCAGAATATTCAATTAGATAAAACCGGAGAAACGGCCCGGAACAAGGGGCTCAGGATTCGTTTCAGCCATACTAACGTGCTGTGTTATGCCGAGAGGAGGTGCCCTAATGACTGACAATAGTTGGGAGCGGGAGGGAAGGTTCAAGGATTTATTAGTACGCCTTGCTAAATCCCCTCTGTACAAGGAAAAATTATCGGAATATAACCTGGAGAACATGGGATTGGACCTCATTCAAACACTGCCGTTGACAACAAAAGAAGATCTCCGGAAAGCCGGCACTTTCGGTCACCTTGCCGTCGAAATAAAAAAGGTTGCACAATACCACGAATCAACCGGTACGACCGGAGAGCCCTCCGCTTCCTGGTTCACTCGAGAAGATTTGAAGATTGGCGGAAAACAGCTGAAGGAATGCGGTGTTCGTTTGACCGCGGAAGATCTTGTACTAATTCGTTTTCCTTACGCATTGGCACTTCCCGCGTTTTTAATGCAGGAAGCAGCATGGCAGTCGGGAGCTGGGGTCGTTCCCGCAAGCGGACGTACCGTAGTTACTCCATACCCCAGAGTAGTGGATCTTATGAAGCGTCTTCAAGTCACTGTGATGGCTGGGCTCCCGCGCGAGATGGAACTGCTGGCCGAGGCAGCACGTCTACTCGGTTCAGCTTCGAACAAGGATTTTCCAGCGCTGCGAGCCATTTGCGTTGCCGGTGAATTGATGAGCGACAAGCGCAGGGAACATATAGAAATGCTGTGGGGCGTGCCTGTATATAATATGTATGGTTCGACTGAAACCGCTAATATCGCTGCCATGTGTGAATACGGCGCAATGCATATCGTGGAACAGGATTTTTTCGTGGAAGTGCTGCATGAAGACGGTTCAGGCCCTGTTGCTCAAGGAGAGAGAGGGTTTGCGGCGATTACAACGCTTTCCCATCAGGGTTCTCCTCTATTGAGATACTTTAATGAAGACATTATCTCTGTCGAACCTTCCTTATGTGCTTGCTGCCGAACGGTGGGCAAGTTGGTGCATTACGGCAGAAGTAAGGATCGAATCCGTTTCGGTGAAACCATCCTGGACGCCCTTGACATCCATGAAGCCGTATATTCGTTATCTCCTGTTCCAGATGCTTGGAAGGTGTTGGAGCAAGAGAACGGGCTGCACTTTCTTCTTGATTCGCATGATTCTGGCAAATGGTCGGAGGAGGATATCCGTTCTCGATTATCATATATGCTTCAAGTACCTGTCACTGTAGAGATCATTGCCGACTCCATGCTGCTCGATCGTGTCGGGCTCGTGAATAACGTTCCGTCGACAAAGCCGGTATATATTCAAAAGCTCAGTAACGATACATCTGTTTAAGCTGTCAGTATCGGTTGTTCCTCGGAATGCCAATGTTCGTGCGAATGTTATATAAAAATGGAAAACTGGCTCATGCAGCAACGCATTGAAGGAAGCATTGTCTCGCGAACCTGAGCATGGGCGAGCGATAGAGTTACTGGCTGATGCGGCAAAAGGGGATATTGGATTGTAAGCATAAGTTGGCCAGGAAAAGGTTGCAGTCATTTGTGGAAAAGAAGGGAGTGCTCGGGTCATGAGCGAAAAATTGCAACAATTAATATCTCAATTGAACGGGCTTGACCAACAATTGCTTCATCTGCTGAGCGAACGGGCACGTATGACCAGTGAAATCGTTCAAGAAAAGCAAAGTCAGGGCATATCAGAAGCGGAGCCGATTGGAAACCAACAAATACTAAACGAGCTTGCAAAGTATAACCTGGTAATTCCGAAAGGGCAAAAGGATGCTGTAACCGAGCGCAAGCTCCTCGTTAGTCGGCATCATAAGAGCGAGGATACGATCATCCATGTCAAGCATGCCGAAATCGGAGGTTCCTCGCACGTAATTGTCGCCGGTCCCTGCTCAATCGAATCCAAAGATCAGCTTTTGACGGTTGCGGCCGCAATGAAGAAAGCTGGCGTCACGGTCTTACGCGGAGGTGCGTTCAAACCGAGAACTTCTCCGTATGATTTTCAGGGGCTTGGCGAAGAGGGGTTGAAAATCATGAAGGAAGTGGCTGATGAAATCGGAATGGTGACTATCAGCGAAATCATGAGTCCTTCACAAATTGATACGGCAGAACGCTATATCGATATCTTTCAGATTGGTGCCCGCAACATGCAGAACTACGAACTGCTGAAAGCCGTCGGCCAAACCAGAAAGCCTGTACTTCTGAAGCGCGGCCTTTCCGCCACACTGGAGGAGTTCATTCTTGCGGCAGAATATATTCTATACAACGGTAATGACCGGGTCATGTTGATCGAGCGCGGTATACGTACCTTTGAAAAATGGACTCGAAATACGCTCGATATTTCTGCAGTTCCGATATTGAAACAGGAGACTCATCTTCCGGTGTTTGTGGATGTCAGCCATTCCACCGGCCGAAAAGATATCCTGCTTTCTTGCGCGAAGGCTGCTCTTGCTGCGGGCGCCGATGGGATCATGGTCGAGGTGCACCCGAATCCACAGGTTGCACTGTCTGATGCGAAACAGCAGATCAACATTGATGAGTTTAATACATTCTGGACGGGGCTCCGCGAATCGGGCTTGTATCATTGATATGATTTCATCACAACGAGGTTGAGATCCCATGATGGACATGTGGTGTGCTTGGATGATGCTTTTAAAGCGGTAGCGGGCGAAATACTGCAGGAAAGACAGACTACCGGGAACTGATGCAGAGAGTTGCGAAGCTGCTCGAATTGACATACGGCTAATGGAGGAAAGTGTATGACAGATATAAATTCTATTGGCAAGGACTCGCAGTATGCGAGAGAGGCATTGGATTTTTTGCAGGGGGTGATAATCAATATTCTACTGGCGACGGACGGACGGACGACGGATCTGCTGGAAACTTTGTTAAATGAAAAAATGCTCGTTACTGTTATTCGGCAAGAACATTTGAATAAAGAACTTGCCGATCTTCTGGGCGAGTCCTCCGACGCTCCGTATTATATGAGAGAATCTATCTTGATAAGCGATAAGAGCCATTTTATTGTATCTCACAATATTGCCCTTGTTAATTCGAGGCATGTGCCGCCCTCTTTGTTTGAGAAGATTGCGCACCGACAGGAGGGGATTGGAAAATCAATCAGTTCTATAGGTTTGCAAACGTTCAGAAAGGTAATTGATTCCGGGCTTAAAAGTGAGGAAGAAGCGGTCGATCTGTTCCAAAAGCCGATCAAACTTCGTTTTCATGAGCTGCACAATAAAGTTCCTTACAAGAGATACTCCATTTATTTCGGACTGGTACCGGGGATTCAGATGCTTGAATATTTTAATCCGGATGTCGTCAGACACCGGTTGAAGCAGGTTGTCAATTATAAAGATGGTGGGATGAATCATGAGTGACGAAACAAGGAAAGAGCAGAAGCAAGCAAGGAAACAATTAAGAAAAGAGGAAAAAGAAAGAGTAAAAGAGCAGAAAAATCAAGATTGTGATGCATAATAAAAGGAAAAGGCTGACTCAAAAGGGAGAGAATGAATCCTAGTCATACCCCCGTTAAGCAGACAACAAGAAAAGGCTTTTATGCTGCGACTGCTTCCCTGAATTCGACTGGGGAGCGGTCGTTTAGTTTTCTTTGTTATTATGGTGGTTCTACGAATTTCAGCAAAAAAATCCCCTCCGGTCAACAACGTAAGTTCATCAACCATAAATTCTTTTGACTTTTTAGGCTCTTCGTTAGAATCAGTGCTTGATTGGATAGGAACGCGGACACAGCAGCCGTTAATTACCTTTTATCCCCCGTAATTCGCCTGCCCTGCGGACATACGTTCCGTTAAGGGTCGTGAAATCGTCGATATCGGCCCCTTCTCGTTCGAATAACGGCGCTGGTGTCCGCTAAGTCCAAATTAGACTATTCAAGACTACAATAACGGCTCCAGGGTCCGATCCGCCACTTGCACCCTCTATCCTTTCGTCAAGCACCGATTTCGATGTTTAGCCACTTTTTATGTTCTCTTCTTCTTATTTTTTTGCTTTTTTTTTCATTTGTTCAACGAAATCCATTCCTGAGTCCATCATTTGTTCACCGGCATGTTGTACACCGATTTTAACGGCCGCTATCAGCTTACCTGCAGGAATATCAGCTGGTTGATCCAATTCTTCTACAACTTCAATGATTTGTTGCCCGGCCACTTTCGCACCACTTTTCACCGCGCTTGCATAGCAGTTGGCGAAATGTAGAAATTCTCGCTTGATTTCGCCGAAAATCCCCGAGATATCCTGACTTCTCTCTGACATTTGCTCCACCTCCTCTCGAAAGCTACTCATTACGTGCAAGAAAGGGATCTTAGGGAGAGAAAGCGACAGTTTCATCGAGAAGCCTAAGCCTGCTCCTCGCCCGCGTCTGCATTTCCGGCAATTGCCTCATCATGAAGTTGAATTGCTTCAGCCAACCTTTGCTCGAACGGGGTATCAAAAAAACTCTGCCTTCGGCTCATCATCAGGCATCGGGCCGGAATGAATTTGAACAGGTCGCTGTTTGCTATCCATAAAAAATTTTAATACTGCGACAATTACGCCAGCCACAAGAACAAATGTAATAACACCGGCTAATGTTAGTCCAAGAATGAATATCGCTCTATCTGCAAATCCCATTTTCTTCATATTCACTTCAATTCTCACTTCCTTTGTACTTGGAATACCTATCTGCATCGAACAAAGGGGGGGATACCCTGCCTACTGTCCTTATTTCATTACACCAAAATGTTGAACGTTTGAATCCAAATATTCTATTAACTTCATCTTCGTGAGCAGGCTCGGCTTGGAACGCTGAAAAAACATTATAGATGCTTTTGGTCATGCTCCTGCATAAATCAACCTCCTTCTGGAAAACACAATTTCCAGTATGTCATGATCAAGCCTTTGAGTTTTGGTTGTTTGGGGCAATGAACGACATCATTTCACACAATTGAAGAAAAATAGCGGGTTACTGTCAATCGTTGCCTTTCACAATAATTCAGTATATGTATGGGTTTCCTCGATAATATGGGTACATGCATATTGTCCGGAGTAATTCCGCTATTGTCCATTCCGCAGGTACAAACCGGCACATAAGTATAGTGAGGAAAGAACTAATAGAGAGCTGTACAAATCATTTTTAAGCTGCTCCGGGAGATTGTCCAGGAACAGAGCGTTCGTAATGAGACTTAATCTGGGAGGAATAACTTTGGATCATCTTCAAAGTGAGCTAGGGTCTAATCCCAGGCAAACAGTTTCTCCTGAAGTTCCGAACTCCAATCTGAGCAAAGAGGAGGCATTGAAGGAAGTGAGCAAGGACCATTGGAGACAGCTACTGAAGCCGATCCGCCAGCAGCAGAACGGGGGTAGACCTAGAGTGGAGGCAGTTCATCCATCAAGAACTCGAGAGATTGCAGAATCGGGGAAAAAGTTGAGCCGAATCGATAAAAATATAACCAACTTGAAATATAACCAAGTTATAAGCAGGTGATAAATTATGAATTACGAATTACTCCGGAATATGGCGTCCTTGTTCTTGTTTGGGTCACTTATTACCTTACTTCAAACAAATAACTACCTACTGTTGTGTCTTTGGGGAGTATGTGCCGGGTTGCTTTGTATTTACAAGCCTATGAGATTTTTTTTCTACGACGGCAAGATTAGCAAACACATTGTGCATTCCATAGGTTTTCCAGGCTTTCTAGGTACTTTTGTGGGTCCCGTCTGAATCGTTTACGTTTTACGCTATCTTGTAAGCGGTTCTGCCAATTTTGTTTCTGTACTTTGTATCTGTCGTAATCAACGCTTTTTAATCGAGCAAGAATATGCTTTTGCTTCAGTGCATCCTGAACAAGAACGATCATTTCTCCATTGCGTAAGATGTACTCGTTCCAATTACGAAGACCCGTGATTCGACGGTGTGCTGTCTTCGTAGCACGGAAAAATCGCTCCAAATCATTATTGGTTCTTGGGACGTGATACTCGTCATAGCAAGTAAAAAGTCCTTTCCAGAAGCCTCCAGAGTAGCTTAGTAAATTGGTAACCATAGTTACGTCGTGTTCTTCTGTATAGGTCTGTTTTACCCAATTCAGTAGCTCATTCATCTCCCATCGCACGTTCTCCGTGGTCTTATCCATGCTGGGTTCAAAGATTTCTACGATATGACGGATCGGCTGCATCCAGCGCTTCACAGCTTCATAGTGAGTCTGTAGATTGTTTATTTTGCTGAATATTCTGAAAATGTTTTCGAGCAGGGAAGGCCCCTTTTTTACTCAGGCATTTTTGTAAAGAGGCCTGAATGGCTTGAGCTTTTTCGTAAATTCGCATGCCAGGTAAATCAAGGGGAGGATTGCCATCCTCTAGTAACAGCGAGCGAACAGCTGCGACATATCCTTTAGCAACTTCGACTTCTATAGAATCACTTTGTTCAATTTTACGCTCGGCATCTCGAATCCCACGCATACTTTTCTTCAGCTCTGTTTTGAGCTTTCGATCTATGTCAACGACTGGTTTGGCAATGTCTTTTAAGTAGTGATACTGACAATATTGGTAAGGAACTTCTGGCAATAATGTCTCCATAGCCAAACGGATAGATTGTTGACCGTCGCTCACAATACCTACAATTGGATAGCCTAAATCAATGATCGGTTGAATAAGCGTTTGTAGTTCGACTGCTGTTCCGCTCTTCATGTTCCGTGCGACTAAAACCGTTCCGCTGAATACTTCACGGATCACATAAAGAGTTTCGTTTCCCTTTTCAGGTTGAACACCATCCATCGACAAGACAATGCCGCCATTTTGTTCAGTTACTTCGGCAAGCGTATTTTTCACGTGATCATCCAAACTTGCCGCGAGTAGTGTTTGGTATCTCTCGTAAAGATTTTGTGCCGATCTTTCGGAAGTAAGTACGCCGCGTTCATTGAGCTCATCGGCAATTTCCTTGCGAGTCATATGGCGCTTAAAGCGAAGTTCACCGACTAAGCAAAGCACATCGAATCCATAAGCGGAATGCTTAGGACTTAATGCTTCGGCTTCAGCAGATTTAAAGAGAGCATCAAGATTCGAGCAGTTTACATTCACGCATTTGTAAGCCATGCTCCATGCTTCAATAACTTCATTTAGTGTGGCAATCTTCTTATGCCAAGCCGTATGGGAACGGCGTAATTTCGATTCACAATGCGGACAATGCTTTATCTCCGACTTGAAATATATTTTTTTAGTTGGGCGAAGACGATCTTTAACGAGCAAAACAGACAACCCCTTTGGTGAAAGTTAACCACACAGTTAACTTCGCCAAAGGGGTTAGGGAATCCTGTTATATGATCTTGCCGTCGTAGTTTTTTTTGACAACTATATGTTTTGGAGTGGGATTCTTTCTATATTTGCATGTGAATTCGCGTTGGATTATCGATTTGAATCCTAAGGAATTGCATATCATTCTCAACAGGTTATCGTTGATTTTTATTATGATTCCGTTGATTACTTTATCTCTTATTTACAAAATTCCTTTCATGCGGTATTGGAAGAAACCGCAATGGAACGAGTTGATTGGTATCCCATTTATATGGTCAGGATTCCGCCAATCAAAAGTAAAATATTTTCTACTTATCGCGTTAACAATCAATCTTTTTGCTTTTATGCCATTTATCATTCGTAACGGATGGACCTACATCCATGAAGTTTGGTTACTTGCTATTATTTTATCAATAACAAACGTGATTGAAGAGATGATCTGGAGAGGTACTCTTCTAAGTCGGTTTTCAGAGCAATTAGGTGATAAATGGGCAGTTATTGTAACCAGCTTAGGGTTTGGACTACAGCATTATTCCCTTGGGTTCTCTTGGGGTGTTTGCATCGCATATTCTCTTGGAGGGTTATTTTTCGGGGGAATTACGATCAAATCTAAAAGCATCGTTCCTACAGTTATATGGCATATGTCGATTAATGCCCTTATGGTTTTCAGTGGTTTAATATAACCTGAAATATCCATAGGTGCTTAGAACTGGTTACACTCATTCAAAGAATGACCCTATGTATTTTTGTGATTTCGTTACACCTATCTAAGAGGTGGAGGTCGGTCTTTCTAACGGAACGGGTTGAGTCGGAGCTCTAAAATATTTAACATAAATAAGCCCTTAGCTTTTTTACAGCAGAAGGGGTTCAAAATTTAATTAAGACTCCGAGTCAACCTTTGCTATCACTCCTGAATCCTTGCGCCTATGAAGGCCTTAGCCGACTGATGCAGCGCTTTTTCCATGACTCCCCCAAGTTTAGAATATTCGTCGTCCCTGCTCTTCCATTTTTTCAATTCACGCAGTAGCGTTTTATATAATTGGGGGTCCTTCCACGGGTGACAAATGGAAAGTAACGCAAGCTCGGGATCCCCCGTACCGTGGATGTCATAAAACATCCTCAGATTATTCAGCTCGGGGTCATCTTTACGGATTGTAGAAGGATGCTCCTGATGATATCCAATGATCTGATTCATGCTTCGATAGGATAATCCATGCTTATGGAGACGATAACCGAGCTCCCAATCCTCAATCCCGTATTTGATAAAACGTTCTTGAAATCCCCCAACCTCCATAAAATGTCTCCTCTTTACGGAGACGCATCGGGTGATGAACATCAACCAAGGTGCGACATCGGTAGACATAAACTCCCTATTATCGATCTTGCTCAAACGGGATGGCAGGATGACCGAAAGGAGCTTGCGAAAGTTTCGACGAAGATCGTCAGGGGTTACGATGTCCACTATAAGGTTATTAGGCAGCCAAGATTTGTCCCACAACCCGTTTGGTTCGAGAATCCGGCGCATCTTCTTTTTTTGGTGGTTGCTAAAATGCGGGTAGTATTGAGTAAAAGCACCGTATAGGCTGTGGGGAAAGCCGGAAATAACGTGGTTTGGATATTTATGATTATACGTATTGAGGACCTCTAGAAATTCCGGCACCACAAGAAAGTCTGCATCAAGGAAGACGAGGTACCTGCCCTGAGCGCGTTTCACCCCTGCATTGCGGGTAAACGCTCTGCCCTGCCTTGTGTCATTCTTGATATAGATTAACGAATACGGCGGAGTATAGGTTTTCATTACTTCATCGGTGCCGTCGTCCGAAGCGTCGTTTACAACGATCACTTCAAAACGATCACTCGGGAACGTTTGAAGTTCCAGAGAGGTTAAGGTTAGCATAATCGGTTTAGCGCAGTTATAAGAAGGGATGACAATACTAAATTTCTTTTCCATGAGACTCCCCACCTCCTAAACTCAATATATACACTATGGACTTTCCGGTAACGGCGAATGCTACACTCCTATTCAAAATCTATTTTAAGGAAGATGGGACATACATCTATGCAGAAGCGGCCTCCTTTTCATATGCGGGGTCAAGCTGAGAAAAGAGTGGAAGCGGTGGAAGCCCCTACTGCTTACCGACAAATTCCTGGGTGCCTTTAACGTAGGGCAGGTGTTCAGCCGCAGTCTCGTAAAACGGCTGCTTGCCTGGGATCAATTATACCGTCTGAAAAAAAACTTGCTCCGCACAAAAGCGTTTGGCGTTGACGAAATCGTGTTTGTGATGATGGCTAAGCGTCTTGGCTTTAAACCCAAATCATACCCGAAGGAAACAGGGAGCGCAGTGCGTTATAGACCTCACTACACATATGAAGAACCGATTAAGTTAATGAATGAAAGCCCTAGCAGCTTTCTCCTCCACCCCGTATATCGAATAATGAAAGATGAAGCTCGAACGTTAATCCGCTACCTTATAGGAAGGGCATGTCGTGAAAACTTCTTCAATAGCGGAGAATGGGATGAAGCTTCAATAATGATTCGAACCGGTTTCGGAAATATGGAGTTCGTCGCGAGGCTTGGGAACCGGCTTATTCATGTTTGGCAGGATAAAGATGGGACACCGAATTGGAGGAAAAGTGAAGAATTTGCCAGGGGGGTACGTGGAGCGCCTATTTTTATGGAAAACCGCAACGGAAACTTTGAAGTGATCGCTCCTTTGAAAAGCGGAGGCATCGGGTACTGGTGGAGGAACAACAGCCATCCCCGGCTTCCGTGGCATAGTCCGGTCGTTATCGGTAAAGGAGAAGTGGATGCCGTTTCGCTGATGAATACCAATAGCGGGAAACTAGCTGCCGTTGCGGAAAAAAAGGCCGTCTCATCTCGTACATCCAGGTCCGCAACGGATCCTGGGATAAGATTCGATAGCGCCAATGAATGGTCGAAGGAGGAACTTAAATGAAAGGAATGATTCTTTGCGCCGGAAAAGGAACGAGATTGCAGCCCTTTACTTTCTCATCGCCGAAAACATTATTGCCGGTTGCGAACGAGACGATTTTGGACCACTGTGGGGTTAAATCACGGGAAGCAGGGCACAGGGGTATCTGTTGAGGCGAAGGTAAAGACAGGGGCCATTACGACGTTGAACGTAACTCTGACCGGCGACGGCAAGCTGAAAATGATTTCCAGCGAAGGGCAGTCCACGAAGGGGCCGATCATGAGAATTGGGAATACCCAAACGCCAGTAAAGTTCAGGGATCACCCAGACACGTATATGTCACGGTGGTGCGCCGAGGCGCCAACACATCACTGCGCAATGTCGATAGGCCATAACGCCTCGCTTTTCCAGAAGGTTGCAGAGTTGATGGACGTGAAGCATGTCACGTTATAATTAGATCGTGTTAAGGGGGTTCGGGTTCCCATCAATTTTGTGGTAAACCGGATTGTGTATCCTTTGACGATTGAAATTCAGATAAATCTACGTATGTATCAATAGAATCTAATACCTCGCTCAATGGCCATTGCGTAAAAACGATACGATCTGTGTTAATTGCCTGATAGGTACTTTCTTGTTTACATATTTTAAATCCTCTGTAATTCTCATAAATCGTTCTCATTCCGCTCTCTCCTTCGCTTTGATGTATATCTTAAACTATCATCAAATCTGTATTTTTGAAAGAGGTGTAAAATGATGGAATATGTCTAATTCTGACAATATAGATTAAATTACATTAAGTTGCAAGGAAGTCCGCTATTCCAAATGGAAAGCGGACTTCTCATTGTGTGCAAAGCGTTGCAGACATTAGGCTACTCAAGAGATTGAGTCGTATTCAGCTGCGTCGGCGGTATGCCTGCCAGTTTTTTAAATGCTTTGGAGAAGCTGAATAAATCCGGGTAGCCAACGGAATGGGCAAATTCAGAAAGCGTATAGGTGGTCTGTTCGAGCAGAAGCTTGGCTTCGCTCATCTTCAGGTTCTGTTTTCCGTCAAAGGCGATGAAGATTTTGCGAAGCGGGTTGTCTGTAACCGTAAAGTATTCGTGTGTCACTTGTGGGAATAAACAAAACATATCGTGTTTCCGAAGGGAAAAGGTTTGGTTATTTTGAATAAATGTGCTTGATGTGGGGATCAGATTTGTGCTGCTCAAAGGCTTCATGCAGGTTCAGAGCAAGGAAATCCTAGACTACTCCTTCATTAGCTGCGACAGCGACATTTCTGTTCGTTATGGTGTGGAATGATTGATTGATTCCTATGCTGCTTCTCAACAGCAAATCTAAGCTGACGCTGCCCTTGGCGATGCTGCAGATTCGGGGCGAATATGTCACCAACTACCCGATGCAGTTGACGGGAGTCGTCATTACAGCGGCACCCATGGTCGTCATGTTTTTATTTTTACAGCGATATTTTGTGGCAGGCGTTATTGCGGGATCTTTAAAAGGGTAGGTGCCATGAAAAGCCGATAGGGCCTTGTTAGGTAAAGCCCTATCCGGTTTTTTTGCTGTTTTGGGATTTTCTTTATTTTATCGTTGACAGAATCATGTCCTACTCACTATAATCTAAATACAAGTAAATATATCGGAATTATTGGATTCTACCAGACAACTGGAGATGCTTTCATCCTTAGGGATGCTTGTGTCTCCTTTTTTAATTGCATAAAGTGTATGAGCCGATGGAGATTACCAAATTGTTGGGAGGAATAGATGATGAAAATCGAGTGGACTTTTGCTATGAATAAGCCTTGGACGATTGATCGTGTTTTGGAATTTGTAACGATTGCGAATCGGTATACCTGCAATATTTATGTGGGGAAGAAGGGGAAGATGTTGAACGCCAAAGGGCTGCTGGGCATCGTTTCGCTTAGTTTATCACTCGGAGACCAATCTGCTGTTGTCCTCCAATTAGATGGCACGGATGCGCAGGAAGCGTTCGATCAGGTTTCTGTTTATTTACAAAGCACGGATAGGAACTTACGCAAGCTGATCTCACAAAGCTCATAATGTTCGTTGAAGCAAGAGAGGAAGTCATCAGGCATGAATATAGAAAACATGGAAGCATTTGTCTACGTCATTCATTTTAACAGTTTCAATAAGGCCGCAGATGCGTTGTTCCTATCTCAGCCATCCGTCACGGCACGCATTCAATCCTTGGAGCGTGAACTCAATACGTTGTTGTTTGAAAGAGAAGGCCGAAACTTCACATTGACGGAAAAAGGGAAGCAGTTTCTTCCCTATGCGCAACAAATCCTTTTGACCTATAAGAAAGGGAAACAGCAGCTGCAAAGCTTGAACACAGCTCCCAACGAACTGAGAATTGGCAGCACCGTTTCTGTATCCAATTATGTCATTCCCGAAATATTGCCGATCATAAAAAAAAAGTACCAACATCTGCAAATAAAGTTAAGCACGGCTCCTACGGAGGTCATTCTGGAGAAGCTCCTGAATAAAGAACTGGATATTGGGTTTGTTCGAAATGTGACGCATCCGCATGTAGAAAGCATTGGATACTATGAAGATCCGATTCGACTATTTGTTCATCATCGCCATCCTTTTGTTGAGCGAGAGAACGTTACGATTGATGATGTGAGCCGTGAATCTCTTGTGTTTTTTGAATGCGGTTCGTTGGATTGGATGAAAATTCATCGTTTATTTGCTACTCTCGAAAATCCTCCTCAAATCGAATATCAAATTGATAATCTGGAAACGGCGAAAAAGCTTGTTGTTAAAGGAATGGGGATATCCTTTCTTCCCGAACTTTGTGTACGTAATGAAGTGGAAGAAGGATTGCTCGTACCGATTCATATTCCCGTACTAAACGGACTTTCCTTACGCACGAATTTAATCTCTCTAAAAGAAGCGGAAATCGATTTTTCTCATCTTTTTCTGGAAGCAATCAAAGTCATTCATTTGAAAACAAGCGCTTCATAGAAGAGTTCTATCTAAAGTATAGAACATCTTGATAAGTGATTGACCGACCTAAGAGCGGGTGATACAGTAAATGAAAATATTAATACCGACAAAACCAATTGGAATTATATTTTAAGAGAGGAGGGGATGAAGTGGCACTACGATTAGGCTTGCTCGATCAGTCCCCTATCGGGGAGGGTTTAACAGCTTCTGAGGCTTTCCAACAAACGCTGGAATTGGTTCAGCAAGCAGAGGCCCTTGGTTATCATAGGTTTTGGGTTTCCGAACATCATGATTCTGAAGGTGTTGTAGGGTCATCGCCGGAAGTTCTCATTTCTTATCTGCTTGCCAAAACGAATCGCATTCGAATTGGTTCCGGTGGGGTTATGCTGCAGCACTACAGTCCCTACAAAGTAGCAGAAAATTTCAATGTGCTTGCATCACTGGCACCAGGACGTGTGGATCTGGGCATCGGCCGAGCGCCAGGAGGTCTACCACGGTCGACCAAGGCGTTACAGCTGGAATCGGCCGGTAATGGGGCGCCGTTGTCTGAGAAACTCGTCTTGCTGCATCAATATCTGCATAACGATCTGGATGAGTCTCACGAGCTTTACGGTATCAAAGCTGTTCCGCTTACCGATGAGCCTGCGAAATTATTTTTGCTGGGCGGAGGCGGGTCGGGCACAGAATTGGCTGCGAGCTTAGGGATCCCTTATGTATTTGCACAATTTATTAATGGGGAAGAGTCGATCATTGAGAAAGCTTTTGCCTCGTACCGGCAGCATTTTTCGGAAAATGACCGATCTAAACCCCAGGCCATTCTAGCCGTATCTGTTATTTTAACGGACACGGATGAAGAAGCGCAAAGTCTTGCTGCCAATGTCAAAAATGTGAAGGTTCATCTGGAAAGCGGCAGAACCCTGACGGTTAAAACGGTTGAACAGGCAGAGGAATTTGGCAAGCAATCAAACGAGAAGTACACAATTGAAGAAAAGGCAGCCAATATTATTCATGGTTCCAAAGAAACGGTCCGCAGGAAGCTATTGGATCTTCAAGCAGCGTATCAGTTGGATGAAATTATTCTGACGGTCCCCATGCAAGAATTCAAGCAAAGGTTGCGCGCGATTGTTCTTTTACAAGAAGCATTTTCGGAACTTACCGTATAAATCAAATCAGTTATCTGGCTGGAGCCAATAGGGAGGTTTATAAATAATGTCGAAACAAAAACAACTTAAACTTGGTGCTATCATTCACGGAGTTGGCGGGAATATGTCATCTTGGAAACATCCAGATGCGGTGGTTGATGCCAGCGTTAACTTCTCTTATTACAAAAAACAAGCTCAGAAAGCAGAAGAAGGAAAATTTGATCTACTATTTATCGCAGATGGTTTATTCATTAATGACAAATCGATTCCTCACTTCCTCAATCGTTTTGAGCCATTAACGATTCTTTCCGCTTTGGCTGCTGTTACATCCAAAATTGGCTTGGTTGGCACATTATCGACTTCTTATAGTGAGCCCTTCACCGTGTCCAGACAGTTTTCTTCATTGGATCATATTAGCCAAGGTCGGGCAGGCTGGAACGTGGTCACGTCACCGCTGGAGGGCTCGGCTTTGAACTATAATAAGAAGCTGGAGGATCATCCTGATCATCCGAAGCGGTACCGCATTGCTTCCGAATATTTGCAGGTAGCCAAGGGCTTATGGGATTCTTGGGAAGATGATGCGTTTACAAGAGATAAACAGTCAGGTGTGTTCTTTGATCCGGAGAAGCTGCATCGTCTCGATCACAAAGGTGAATTCTTTTCGGTCCAAGGGCCGCTCAATATAGGAAGATCCAAGCAAGGCAGACCGGTTGTTTTCCAAGCAGGCTCATCGGAAGACGGTAAAAACCTGGCAGCTAAAGAAGCGGATGCGATCTTTACAGGCCATCCAACGGTGGAAGACGCCATAGCCTTTTATGAGGATGTGAAAGGTCGGGCCGCAGGGTTTGGCAGAAACCGGGATGAAATCGTTGTGATGCCGGGGATTAGCCCGATTATCGGCTTGACGGAAGAAGAAGCGGAACGCAAATATCAGCAGACGGCAAGTCTGGTTACGGTCCAAGATGCCCTTGCGTATTTGGGCAGATTTTTCGAGCACCATGATTTCACGCAGTATGAGCTAGATGCGCCATTTCCCGATTTAGGTGATCTGGGCAAAAACAGCTTTCAAAGCACGACAGATCGTATAAAACAAAATGCAAAAGAACATGGATTGACGCTGCGTGAGGTAGCTTTGCAAGCCGCTACACCGCGACCACTGTTCATTGGTACGCCGATTCAAGTTGCCGATCGTATACAAGAATGGTTTGAAAGTGGGGCTTCGGATGGTTTTATCGTCGGTTCCGGCGTTCCAAATGGGTTAAGCGATTTTGTGGATCTGGTTATCCCTATCTTACAAGAGCGAGGTATTTACCGTAAGGAATATGAAGCAGATACGCTTCGTGGCAATCTTGGATTACCTTTTCCGACAAATCGGTACGCCAAAGAAAAAGTCACAAAGTAAACCTTTTAATCCGACTTAACATACTGGAATAAATTGAAAAGAGGCGAATCTTCCATGTCAAAACGCAGACAATTAAAATTAGGCGCCAATATTAGTGGCGTTGGCAATAGTATGTCGATCTGGAAGCATCCGGAGGTGGCTTCCGATGCCAGCATCAGCTTGGACTATTACAAGCAGCAAGCACTTGTGGCGGAGGCTGGAAAGCTTGATTTCGTGTTTATAGCCGATGGCTTATATATTAACGAGAAATCCAATCCGCACTTCTTAAATCGCTTTGAGCCGTTAACGATTCTTTCCGCACTTGCTGCCGTTACGGAACATATCGGATTTGTAGCGACATTGTCGACCTCGTACAGCGAGCCATTCACAGTAGCGCGTCAATTCTCATCACTAGATCATATTAGCGGCGGTCGTGCAGGGTGGAATGTCGTGACATCTCCACTCGAAGGCTCTGCGAAAAACTTTGGCAAAGGTGAGCACCCTGCTCATGAGCTGAGGTATCGGATTGCTGAAGAGTATGTTGAGGTCGTTAAAGGGTTATGGGATTCTTGGGAAGATGATGCATTTGTGAGAGATAAAGCGTCTGGCGTTTTCTTCGATCCGAGCAAATTGCATACGTTGAATCATAAGGGAACCTTTTTCTCCGTTCAAGGCCCACTCAATATCGGTCGCTCCCGACAGGGACATCCGGTAGTTTTCCAAGCAGGCTCTTCTGAATCAGGTCGGGATTTGGCGGCAAGAACGGCTGAAGCTGTCTATACGGCACATGAATCCATTGAAGAAGCGAAGGGGTTCTATCAGGATGTTAAACAACGTGCTGCTGCCTATGGTCGTAACCCGGACGAATTGTTAATCTTCCCTGGTATCAACCCCATTGTGGGTCGAACGCAGGAAGAGGCAGAACGTAAATATGAAGAAATTGCTAATCTGGTCACGATTCAGAATGCACTTGATTACTTGGGACGATTTTTTGAACATCATGATTTTACCCAGTACGCGCTGGATGAACCGTTCCCGGATCTCGGAGATTTCGGATCGAATAGCTTTAGAGCGACGACGGACAAAATAAAAAGCGAGGCGAAAAAGCATCATTGACGCTGCGTCAAGTCGCGATTCGCGCATCGACGCCAAGAAGCGAGTTTATTGGATCGCCAGCATATATAGCTGATTTGGTCCAAAGATGGTTCGAGGAAGAGGCTGCTGACGGGTTTGTGATTCGCACGACGGTGCCTCACGCGCTGGATGATTTTGTGGAGCTTGTTGTTCCTATTTTGCAAGAACGAGGAATTTACCGCACGGAGTACGAGGCGGATACGCTTCGCGGGAACTTGGGAATTTCCATTCCGGCAAATCGATACACGAAAGAAGCTATAACGAAATAAACCGTATTTACATACATGGGGGAGTGTTACATGGTGAGAAGATCAAAGGGTTGGGTCGCATACAGTGCTTTATCATTAGCTATTATTTTAGCTCTGACAGGATGCGGCAGCGCTAAGAACAGCAGTGAAAATACGGGTGCTTCATCACCGAATGCCAAAGAAGCGAAGCAGGCGGCAGTGGTTGGCGGCGATCTTACTTATGCGCTTGCCACTTCGCCGGACACGCTAGACCCGCATCGCAGCGGACTTGCGGTAGCCGTCAGAGTGATTCGAACTATTTATGACAGCCTAGTCGTTCAATTGCCGGATGGTTCCATCAAACCGTGGCTAGCCACGGAATGGACGGTTTCTCCGGATGGACTTAGCTATACGTTCAAATTGCGTAAAGATGTAAAGTTCCATGACGGTACGCCATTCAATGCGGAAGCTGTCAAATATAGCTATGATCGGATTCTCGATCCGGCAACGAAAGCGGCTAACTCTGTGGCGCTTATCAAGCCTTACAAATCTTCCGAGGTTATTGATGATTCTACAATCAAAATCAATCTGGAGACACCTTCGAGAGCCTTCCTAGGCAATCTTAGCCAAGCTTTATTAGGTATCGTATCGCCGACGGCAGCGAAAAAATATGGTGATCAGTTCGGAAAAAATCCGGTAGGCAGCGGTCCTTTTTCATTCGTGAAATGGGAAGAAAATGCGACGATCCAAGTCAAACGCAGCCCTGATTACAATTGGGCTCCGGACATTGTAGCTAACAAAGGAAAGTCTTATCTGGACCAAATTACCTTCAGTATCGTTCCAGAGGAAGCGACGCGTGTCGGCAGCGTGCAAAGCAAACAAGTGCTGGCAGGTGAAACGGTACCCCCGCAAAATATTGTTTCTTTGAAAAGCGATCCGAATGTGCAAGTTTACCAAGTGAACACGACCGGTTTACCGTACACGCTATTTATTAATCAACGCAAAGCTCCATGGGGTGATGTGAAGGCCAGACAAGCGCTGCAAGCAGCTATTGACGTGGATGCCATTGTTAAAACATTATATTTAGGAACTTATGCAAGAGCGTGGTCACCACTTACACCTGGAGTAATCGGTTATGACAACTCCCTTGAAAACGGGGTTAAGCCAGACATCGCCAAAGCCAATAAGCTGCTGGATGAACTTGGATGGGTGAAAGGCGCGGATGGTGTTCGCGAGAAGGATGGCAAGAAGCTCACGCTTCATTATGTGGATGGTTCACCGAATCGTGAGAAACGCAACGATATTGCGGTCATTATCCAGCAGCAATTGAAACAGGTAGGTATTGTTGTCGAAGTCGAAATTACGAAAGATACGGCAAATGTGGTTTATACGAAGGGAGCTTATGATATTTACGGCAATAGTCAGGTGAATTCAGACCCGAATGCCTTATATGCGTTCTATCATACAAGTGATCCGAAGGCCCGTCCAAGTTTACCAGGCAATGCCGATCCACAGGTCGATAAATGGCTGGAGCAAGGTGCGATTGAAGCCGATGATGCCAAACGAGTTGATTTGTATAAAAAAGTTCAGAAGTCGATTATCGATAATGCCGTCATTATCC
The DNA here is from genome assembly GCF_008017805.1 of Paenibacillus sp. N3.4. Taxonomy (GTDB): domain Bacteria; phylum Bacillota; class Bacilli; order Paenibacillales; family NBRC-103111; genus Paenibacillus_E. The sequence goes on from NZ_VRTT01000038.1 coordinate 27,873, forward strand.
CGATTTACGTATTTCCTTACACGGTAGCGGCATCCAAAACGGTAAAAGGATTGAAATTCGATTCTCTGGGTTATCCGCTCTTCAACGATGCGTTTATCCAAAAATAATGAAATAAGGAGCTATTTGGCATGAGCAGGATAATAACGGAGCGGCTTTTGGTTTCCTTGCTGGTCATACTTGGTTCCTTAATCCTCGTATTTTGTATTCTGTATGTTCTTCCGGGAGATCCTGTTCTTTCTATGGTTGATCCTTCGTCCATGACGCCGGAAGCGATTGCCAATTTGCGGCATCAGCTTGGATTAAATGAGCCCTTTTATGTGCAATTTGGCAGGTATTTGGGTTCGATCTTTCAAGGGGGTTTTGGAAAGTCTTTACTGAACAGCGAACCTGTGCTGCCTAAAATTTTGAAGCATCTTCCCGCTACAATGGCGCTTACGTTAGCCAGTACATTAATTTCAACGATCATTGGTGTGGGACTGGGCGTACTTTCGGCCATACACCGCAATCGTTGGATAGACGTTGTAGCTCGGATTGTCGGTTTATTCGGTATTTCTATGCCGACGTTTTGGTCAGGCATCTTACTCATCCTGATCTTCTCTGTCTCCTTAGGCTGGTTCCCAGCGATGGGTTCCAAAGGATGGGAAACCCTTGTGCTTCCGTCCTTAGCGCTTGGTTTCGTGGGAGCCGGATTTATCGTGCGAATGGTTCGCAATTCGATGCTGGAAGTCATCAATGAGCACTTTATTGTGACGCTTCGCGCAAAAGGACTGTCAGAGAAGCTTGTTATGTACAGACATGCTCTGCGGAATGCACTCATCCCTGCGGTGACGATCATTGGTATTCATATCGGTGATCTTCTGGCAGGAACGGTTGTTATTGAAACGGTATTCTCCAGACAAGGGATTGGTAGAATCCTTGCTGACGCGATCATGTCCAAAGATATTCCTGTTGTCCAAGGTGTTGTCTTTTTCTCGGCAATTATCTATGTCGTGATCAATTTACTTGTAGATATTTCGTATGTTTTCATTGATCCGCGTGTGCGAAAAGTGCAATAAATGAGGAAAGAAATGAGTCGGAGAGGAGATGGGTTATGAAGGAAGTGATTTCTGCAGAAGCCATTTGGCAAAATAAAAGGATTCGAACTAGCCGACCGAAAACGATAAGTAAAATTTCCGTTACAGATGTTTTCGTTTATTGTGCAGGTATCGTTACGTTGTTTATTTTAGGCTGCGCAATTGTCCCTCAATGGATTGCTCCTTATGCCCCAACGGCGATGTTGACAGACGCTATTTTAAGCGGACCTAGCAAAGCACATCTGTTCGGTACGGACTATTTTGGAAGAGATGTATTCAGTGTTGTTGTGTATGGCAGTAGGGATTCGTTGTTTATTGGCTTCGCTTCAGTGATCACTGGAGCGCTTATCGGGGGATTAATTGGAGCCTTATCTGGATATATTGGCGGGATATTGGACACGATTTTCATGCGATTTGTCGATGTGTTGATGACGATCCCCGGTATTTTGTTAGCGTTGGCGATTGCCGCTGCCCTAGGACCTCATTTGATCAATATCGTTTTCGCCGTTGCGGCATCTGCGATTCCTCAATATGCCAGGGTGATGAGAGGACAAATTCTTAGTATTAAGAATCGATCCTTTGTTACGGCTTCGCGTTCTATTGGGGCTTCGAATATCCGGATATTTTTCCGGCATGTGCTGTCCAATGCGTGGTCTCCGCTTTTGGTCATGGCGACAATTGGTCTTGGATCATCGATATTGGTAGGTGCCGGATTAAGTTTTCTGGGATTGGGCGTACTTAAAGAAATACCGGATTGGGGAGCACTTCTATCGCAAGGTCGCGGTTATTTGACAGTCGCTTGGTGGATATGCACATTCCCGGGTCTTGCCATTACTTTGTTCGTGCTTTCTGTTAATCTGATCGGAGATAAACTCCGCGACGCCATGGATCCCAAGCAAAGATGAGCTTAGCAGAGGAGGTGGCATATATTGAAGCAGTTGCTTGAAATTGAAAATCTGAGTGTCGAATTCACAACAAAAAAAGGTGTTGTAAAGGCGATTCATGATATTTCTTTGAACATTGGTTTCGGAGAAACGGTCTGCCTGGTTGGCGAATCCGGTAGCGGTAAATCGGTCACATCCAAGTCAGTTATGCGATTGATCGATTATGAGAACGGAGCTATAGCCGGTGGTCAAATTGTCCTTGATGGGGAAGATCTGACGACTTTATCGCAAAAGGAACTTCAAGCCTTACGCGGAAAGAAAATGGCCATGGTTTTCCAAGAGCCTATGGCTGCATTCGATCCCGTATTTACGATCGGAAGTCAGATCATAGAAGTCATTGTGCAGCATAAGCAAGGCAATCAAGCGCAAGCTTGGGAGCGTGCTGTTCACTTATTGCAGCGTGTAGGGATTCCGGAGCCAGAGATCCGGATGAAGCAATATCCAGGTGAACTTTCGGGTGGTATGCTGCAGCGAGCGATGATTGCCATGGCACTGGCCTGTGGACCCCAACTGCTCATTGCCGATGAGCCGACGACTGCGCTTGATGTTACGATTCAAGCGCAAATTCTCCATTTGCTGCAGGAACTGAAAACTGAATTTCAGATGTCGATATTGCTTATTACCCATGATATGGGCATTGCCGCCGAGATGGCGGATCGCATAGTTGTCATGTATGCGGGGAAAATCGTCGAGCAAGCTACGGTTCAGCAGTTATTTGCAAAACCTCATCATCCTTATACAAGGGGCTTGCTTCGTTCTATAACAACGATGGATAACGATCGAAGCACACGATTATTTTCCATTGAGGGATCGATTCCGAGTTTAACGGCATTGCCAACAGGCTGCAGCTTTCACCCCAGATGTCCGTATGCAACAGAACACTGCAGGAAAGACGATCCGCCACTCCGCCATATGGATGGCAGGCAAACCGCATGCTGGCATGTCGAGGAGCTTGTTCAGTTAGAAGGGTGGCTTCAGCAAACGGTGCGCACGGATTCTGCGTCTTTGGTCAAAGAAACAGCGGAAACAGTTGGAGAACCAAATCCATATCCAGCAGCTGCTGTGCGAGAAGGTGATAAGGAGAAGCTCTTTGAAGTGAGAGGGATAAGCAAATTTTATCCAGTCGGAAAAGGGACTCTACAGCGTGTGAAATCCTATATTCGAGCAGTTGACGACGTTTCTTTTTCGATACATAAGGGAGAGACTTTCGGATTAGTTGGTGAATCCGGAAGCGGTAAATCGACACTCGGCAGGGTGCTGCTCCAGCTAGAGAAGGCGACGCAGGGGCAGGTGCTTTTTGGCGGGCACGATTTATCCAAACTGACGGCCAAAGGGCTTCAGGCAACTAGGCGTGATATGCAAATCATTTTTCAAGATCCTTATGGCTCCGTAAATCCTCGTCTTAAAGTTGGAGATATTATTGGCGAACCTTTTGACGTACACGAATCGTTAAGCAATGCTGAACGGCGAGCCAAGATAGAGGAATTATTGGAAGTAGTAGGGCTGGACCGTATGGCGTATGATCGTTTCCCTCACGAATTTTCTGGCGGACAAAGACAAAGAATTGGTATCGCCAGAGCGATCGCGCTGAATCCTCAGTTCATTCTTGCCGATGAAGCTGTATCCGCGCTCGATGTTTCGGTGCAGGCTCAAATTGTGAATCTGATGCAGGATTTGCAGAAAAAGCTGGGATTAACGTATTTATTTATCGCGCATGGTTTAAACATTGTCAGGCATTTATCCGATCGCATCGGGGTTATGTATTTAGGCAAGCTCGTAGAGATTGCACCGAGTGAGGAGTTGTTCCTTCATCCGGCGCACCACTACACGAAGGGACTGCTTTCCTCGGTTCCATCTACCGATCCTTCCAGAAAAAGAGATTGGTTTGCGATTGAAGGAGAAATACCTTCTCCGGCGAATCCACCGTCAGGCTGCAGGTTTCATACAAGGTGTCCAGCAGCTACGACAAGATGCAAGATGGAACAACCTGAGCTTCTCCAGATTCGCCAAGGACATTGGACGGCCTGTCATTACCCTTTGTAAGAAAAAAAAACGACACATACCTCACGTTAAGACCGGATGAGAATTTGTATGAAGACTCAGGAGGAATTGGCGTGAGTATTCTCTTGATTTAATACATAGTTAACACATGTGAATAATAATATTAAAAACAAATATAAAATTTGGAGGATTATTATGAAAAAATTAACGATTTTGTCATCCGTTTTATTAACATTAACTTTCGTGGCAGGTTGCGCGACCCAGTCCAAAACAGCAAGCACGACGCCGGCAGCTCAAGCAGCTGCGACGGCAGCGGCAACCTCAACCCCAACGGCACAAGCAGCCACAGCCGCACCAAAAGCCGTAAAGAAAATCGTTGTGGGCACAGGTACACAGTTTCCAAACATTTGCTTTCTTGACGATAAAGGCAATTTAACAGGTTACGATGTAGAACTTGTCAAAGAAATTAATAAACGCCTTCCTGAATACGAATTTGAATTCAAAACAATGGAATTCAAAAACTTACTTCTTAGCTTAGAGACGAATAAAATTGATTTTATTGCTCACCAAATGGAAGTAAATGATGAAAGAAAGCAAAAGTTCCTTTTTAACGATGAGGCCTACAATATTTTCCCGAACAAAATTATCGTTCATAAAGACAATAAGGATATTAAATCAATTGACGATTTGAAAGGCAAGAAGCTGCTAGTTACAGCAACAAGCAATGCTGCCGTCCTAGCAGAGAAATATAACAAAGAGCATAATACAGGCATAAACATTGTCTATACGGGTGCAGGTGAAGACGCTAAAACACAAATTAAGGCAGGTCGTGCAGATGCGTCCATCAGTACGCAATTTGCTATCGATTTCGTGAATAAATCCGTAGATGCGCAATTGAAAACGGTAGGAGAGCCACTTTCTAACTCTAAAATTTACTTCATTTTACGCAAGGATGAAGAAGATTTGAAGAAAAAAATTGATGATACGTTAAAGGCGATTAAAGCGGATGGAACGCTTAGTAAACTTAGTACACAGTGGTTGGGAGCCGACTACTCTGTGGGGAACTAATGGGAAAATCATTCGATATTACGCTCGTTGCTGACTTTCTGCCGAAGCTTTTATATTATTTGCCGCTGACCTTGCTGATTTTGGTTGCTTCCCTGGCAATCGGTTTCGCGCTCGGATTATTAATTGCATTGACAAGACTTTACAACATTCCAGTACTCAGTCAAATCGCCATTGTGTATGTCTCGTTTATTCGGGGGACACCAATTCTGATTCAATTGTTCCTTGTTTTCTATGGATTACCGATGCTGCTTGAAATCGTTCATATTAATATCTCGCGGTGGGATCCGATCTATTTCGTTATTGCAACCTATGGCTTAAGCATTGCAGCATTCAAATCTGAAAATATCCGGGCGGCTGTTAATGCAGTCGACCGGGGTCAGACCGAAGCGGCATATGCTGTGGGGTTGACGGGGACGCAGTCTTTTTTCAGAATTGTGGTCCCGCAAGCTTTGCTTATTGCCTTCCCTAACTTTGCGAATTCCGTCATTGGCTTTCTCAAAGACACATCACTAGCCTTCTCGATCGGTGTCATGGATATGATGGGGCGGGGCCAAACACTGATAGCCTCTACAGCGCATGCGCTTGAAGTGTATATCAGTTTAACCATTATTTATTACATCACCGTATTAATTTTTGAGAAAGTATTTAAAATTTCGGAGTTCAGGCTGCAAAGGCATGAGCGTCCGTTAGCAGGGTGAGGTGAGAACGATTAAAATTGACGTTGTGTTTATTTATACCGCTTTTTTTGAAATTTTGAAGGCGCTGCCGCTTACGTTGGTGCTGACTTTCATCCCTCTTGTGATCGGCTTTGGCATCGGCATTATAACGGCGCTTGTTCGTATTTATAAAGTTAAATACATCTATCGTGTGTTAGATTTCTATGTGTCTTTTTTACGCGGAACGCCGATTCTGCTGCATATCTTAGTTATCTATTGGGGATTACCGCTGGTCATTGATCGTCTCTCTGTGTATTTTGGCTGGGGGTTTAAATCCTCCTCTATTCCCTCCTTGCTTATTGTATTAACGGCCTTCTCGATTACAGCGGGTGCCTATATGTCGGAAATTATTCGTTCCGGTCTTTTATCCGTAAATCGTGGTCAGATTGAGGCTGCTTATGCAATCGGGATGACGACGCCGCAAGCGCTTTGGCGTATTATTGTCCCGCAGGCGGTTGGCGTCATTTTGCCGAATTTATGTAATATTTTCGTTGGTTTTTTGCACACATCGTCGCTTGCCTTTACGGTATCGCAGATGGAGCTTTTGGGAAAAGCCAGTGTCGTAGCGTCCGTCAGCTTAAAATTTCTGGAGGCCTATATTGCTGCCGCGTTTATTTATTGGGGGCTGACGCTGCTGGCGGAAAAACTGACCTCATTTTTGGAGAAAAAAGTTACGGTATACAATCGAGGAGGTGTCGCATGATTCAGTTAACGAACATTCATAAGTCCTTTGGTAAAAATAAGGTGCTGAACGGCATTCATTTAACGGTGGAAAAAGGCGATGTTGTCGCTATTTTGGGACCCAGCGGTTCTGGCAAAACGACCCTGCTGCGCTGTGTGAACTTCTTGGAGAAGCCTAATGATGGCGAGGTGTCTATCGGTGATTTCAGCATCAGCGGCAAACATCCAAGCAAACACGACATTCTGCAGCTTCGTAGGAAAACAGCGATGGTTTTCCAACATTATAATTTATTCAAGCACAAGACCGTTCTGGAAAATGTCATGGAGGGACTGATTATTGCTCAAAAGCAGCCGAAAGAAGAAGCGAAAAGAAAAAGCTTGGAGGTCCTCCACAAAGTCGGCCTTTCCGATAAAGTGGATGCCTATCCAAGCCAGCTCTCAGGCGGCCAGCAGCAGCGTGTAGGGATCGCTCGTGCGCTTGCTTTGAATCCTGAGGTAATTTTATTCGATGAACCGACATCTGCACTGGACCCTGAGCTCGTCGGAGAAGTATTAACCGTGATACGGAAAGTTGCAAACGAAGGGGTCACGATGATTATTGTGACGCATGAGGTTGGTTTTGCAAGAGAGGTATCCAGCCATGTTGTGTTTATGGACGGCGGTGTTATTGTGGAAGAAGGGCAACCGGAAGAATTGTTCGTCCGGCCGAAGGAAGAGAGAACCAAGCAATTTTTGAAACGCGTTACACCAGAATGGAGCTATGTCATTTAATTATTGGGAGGCGTTATCATGAGTAAAAGCGTTATTGATCTTCAAAAATTTACGAATACGTATGAGCAGCTTCGTTCAGCCATTGCGGGTTTAAGCGAGGAAGAACTGCATTGGAAAGCATCTGAAAGCAAATGGAGCGTTGTCGAGGTGCTTTCTCATCTCGCGGATCATAGCATCATAACGTCGTTTCGAATTCGTAAAATTGTTGCGGAATTGGATGTGCAGATTCCCGCCTTTGATCAAGATCCGTGGGTTAGTCATTCGAAAGCGAATGAAAGCTCGGCGGAGGAAGTATTGGCAGTCTATCAGGCTCTACTCACCTATAATACGCTTTTCTTCAAACGTTTGTCGGCTGAGGACTGGGAGAAATCCGGGGTGAATGTGCAAGGGAAGACACTGACGATTTCCGATTTGTATCACTCTTTCGTGGATCATGTAGGCGTGCATTTGTCGCAGATTGATCGGATTAAACAAGCCTATAAGTAAGGAGGAGAGGACATATACCAACCTCATATGATGTGATTGTTGTTGGAGCTGGCTCCATGGGAATGAGTGCCGGCTACCACTTGGCTAAAAATAACGTCAAGACGTTATTAATTGATAAGTTTGATCCGCCTCATGTGGCTGGAAGTCACCATGGGGAAACGCGTCTCATTCGGCATGCCTATACTGGCAGCCCAACTTATACGGCTATGGCACTGCGAGCCGACGAGCTCTGGCAGGAACTTGAAGCAGCGAGTGGGCAGCAATTGCTCACTCGAAGTGGCGTGTTAAATATGAGTGCTTCGGATTCAGGGAATAAATGGAAGTCAACGGAGGCGTTTGGTCTTCAGGTTGAAAGATTGGATGCAGACGAGATTCATCGACGCTGGCCTGGGGTAAGAGCGCCAGAGTCCTACGTGGGTCTATATGAAAAAAATGCCGGCTTTTTGCATAGCGAAGCCTGTGTTCGCGGATATCGTCAACAAGCGTTGGCGCTAGGTGCGAGACTGTTGGTGAATACAGCTATTAGCCGTATCCAGGTGGAACCTCATGGCGTGACAGTTCAAACGTTTGACGGTACTTACCATGCCGACCGTTTAATTCTTTCCACAGGTGCATGGTTTAGTGAATTGGACTCGATCATCGAGCTTCCTATTCGGTCTGTACGCAAAGCTGTTGCCTGGTTCAACTCGGATCCTGAGCTGTACGATTCAGCTCAATTTCCTGGCTTTACTTTTGGCGCGGAAAACGGCGGTTTTTATGGCTTTCCCAGTATTAATGGCTCAGGCGTGAAGATTGGCCGGCATGATGCTGGTCAGCTATGGAAGCCTGGTATGCCCTTCGAGCCCTTCGGACATTACGAGGACGATGAAAGAGATTTACGGCAAGCACTGGAAGCCTTCCTGCCGCAAGCGGCAGGCAAGGTCAATCGCGGAGCTGTGTGCAAATATGAATTTACGCCAGACGAGCATTTCATTATTGACCGTCATCCTGAGCATGCTCATGTTTTTGTGGCGGGAGGCTTCTCTGGGCACGGGTTTAAATTTGCTAGCGTTGTCGGTGAAATATTGTCCGATCTGACACGCGAAAGCAGAACAAAGCATGATATTACGCCCTTTGCTTTATCCCGATTTCAGAACCTACACGCACATACGAGGTGATCGACTTGAGGAGCCGGATTCCGGACGTATCGTCATCGGAGACAAGGTGATTACCGATTTGAATAAGAAAGAGCTGCGCGAAGCGCGCAGGAAGATCGGCATGATTTTTCAACAATTTAATTTGTTGGATGCGAGAACGGTCTTTCAAAATGTTGCATTCCCCTTGTAAGCTGCAGGAATGGCTAAGTCGTTCATCAAGCCGCGTGTGGATGGAATTCTGGAGTTAGTCCAGTTAGGGGGCTATGGGATTCATGGGAAGACGATGCGTTCATCCGCGATCAGGCGAGCGGTCAATTCTACGATCGAGAAAAGCTGCATCGTATCGATCATAAGGGAGCCTTTTTCTCTGTCCAAGGTCCTCTCAACATCGGTCGTTCACCGCAAGGTCATCCTGTTCTGGTGCAGGCAGGCTCTTCTGAAGCCGGGCAGCAGTTCGCCGCGCGTTCGGCTGAAATTATTTTTTCGCATAAAAACAATATGGAAGAAGCCAAGGCTTTTTATCAATCGTTTAAAAGCAAGGTGGCTGCTGCAGGGCGTAAAATAGTTTCGATTTCAGTCGGCATACGCTGGAAACGCGATCCAGAGATATTGGTTTGCATGAGCTTCCTCGTGTTCGGTACGAATTTATACGATTCCAAGGCATTATTGCAAAGGAAAACCCAACGCTGCGCCAGCTTTATTCTTTGCTGACAAGATCTTATAGCGACGAGGCGTTCGTCGGCACTGCTGAACATATCGCAAACAGTATGGAAACCTGGTTTAACGAAGATGCAGCAGACGGTTTCATGCTCATGACACCCTTGCTGCCAAGCGGGCTGCAGGATTTCGTTGACGATGTTGTGCCTATATTGCAGGACAGAGGTCTTTTACGTTATGAGTATGAGGGAACGACTTTACGGGAGCATTTTGAACTCCGTATCCCGGCCAACCAATTTCAAAAAGGAAGGTGACCAAGATGAGTGAAATTTTTCGATTAGCCAACATTCAGGATGCTGAAGAGCATCTTCAAGTGATTACAGAAGCCTATGAGACGATACGCGATCTGGGAATTTCGTTTCGGGCGGCCCATGCGGATCTAAATATGATTACAGAAAATATCATTCATAATTCCACCTACGTGTTAGAGATAGATGGCAAAATGGCAGCAACGATATCCATGAAAAATCTGGAGGAAGTGACGGATCTTCCTTTTTTGTACTGGTTCGCAGTTCGACCGGAATACAAAAATCAGGGCGTAGGCAATCGACTTCTCACCTATGTGGAAGAGGTAGTCGTGCGCGATACATTATTGGAAAAAGGCGTTGTGTTGGCTACTTCGAAGAAGCATCCTTGGTTGCTGCCGATGTATGAGCGCAAGGGCTATGAAGCGTTTTTTGAAAGACCACTCGGGGATTCAGATGTCCTCATTTTTTTGAAAAAGACGTTAATTCAGCAAGAGCAGCTGGCTTGATTAGGATTGAGAAAGGGCAGAGATATAGAAAGGCAGTCAGGAGAGGTTCTGGCTGTTTTTTGTTTTGAAAGAAAAAAACCGTTTTTTTTAGAGGGAAGTGTGGGGAGTTCACCTTAGCCAGCGGCTCTTTTTGCTATTCTGTGCTCGAATATGTTACAGTTAAGATGAGGTGATCGAAGATGTTAAAATTGGGGATATTGGACCAATCACAAATAGGAGAAGGTCGTACTGCCGCGCAGACGCTGGCTGAAACGACGGCATTGGCGCAAGAAGCGGATAAGCTTGGTTACAGCCGTTTTTGGGTGTCTGAACATCATGCTTCACAAGCACTTGCTCACTCAAGCCCAGAGGTGCTGATTGCCCATCTAGCAGCTAAAACAGAGCGAATCCGCTTAGGCTCCGGCGGCATTATGATGCCGCACTATAGCGCCTATAAGGTGGCGGAAAATTTTCGTTTGTTGGAAGCCTTACATCCAGGACGGATCGATGTTGGGCTTGGGCGAGCACCTGGTGGAATGCCGATTTCCACCCGCGCCTTGCAGGAAGGGAAATACACGGGTGTTGATCAATACCGCAGCAGGTAGCAGATCTGACCGGATATCTGCATGATTCATTACCCGCGAACCATCGCTTTGCTGCCTTACACGCGGCCTCCGATGATAGAGACAGCACCAGAAATTTGGCTTTTAGGTTCTTCTTATGACAGTGCGAGAATATCCGCGGAGCAAGGGGCTGCGTTCGCTTTTGCCCAGTTTTTTGGAAATGCGGACTGTGAGCAGGCTTTACGTATTTATTGCGAGAATTTTCAGCCTTCACAATTAAACGAGCAGCCGCATTCACTTGCAGCCGTTTTAGTCATTTGTGCGGATACGGAAGAAGAAGCGAATCGTCTGGCGACAAGCACAGACTTGTTTTTCCTATCCCTCGGAAAAGGCAGTTTATTGCCAGCTTTCCCATCTGTGGACACCGCGATGAACTATCCATACACGGAGAATGATTTGGCGCAAATTCGCGGAGCCAGGCATAAACGGATCGTGGGAACGCCACATCGTGTGAAGGAAGAAATCCTGAAACTGAATGAAGCCTACAAAGCGGATGAAATCATGGTTGTTTCACCGATCCACGACATTCCTGCGAGAATACATTCTTATCGTTTGCTAGCGGAGGCTTTTGAGCTGCAGGGATAATTGATTTGTGATTTGCCTTTTGAGGCTATTCCCATTACACTGATACAAAAGATAGTGGAGTGGTGAAATGAGTAAAGGCAGAGTATGGAATAAAGGAAAGCGCAACGGCGGTGGTGGACCAGCTCCTGGGACTGGTTATAAAGAGAAGCTCGCTGCTTCACAACCTGAGACACATAAGGTAGAAGTTATCGATCTTTCCAACCCCATTAATCAGGTGAAAAGAATGAATCGTGAGACCTGGGTGGAACGGCAAGCACGAGTGAATCGCGAACAAAAATAAAAGTTTGATAGAGCCTAATGAGATGCTGAGATAGCACTTCATTAGGCTTTTTTCAATAAAATGAAAATATTTGTTTTTGTGTTTTTGGGTATATGTGGTGTTTGAGAAATCGAATGAGTGGCATCGTACCGCTGCTAATAGCATTAGTTGCTGTATATATACACCTATTAGCGGCCAAATCCTTCAAAATCTATAATATTCGAATTTGATCATTAATTTTTCCCTTGCTTAGTCCTCCGTGATAACATATTACGGATTCAATGTTAAAATCCAGATATTTTTTCAACGAGAGTCGAGCTTCCTCTATATCGAGTGTTGTTGGCTCATGAATTCCTCCAAGCATTCCGTTTACACTATACATCGAATCCCCAGCAACGAGAGTTTTACTTCTTCTCAAATATAGGCTGATATGACCGGGAGTGTGTCCAGGAGTGTGGATGACTCGAATTCCGCCGCAAAATGCAAGTTCCTGACCATCGATTAAGGTATTGTCCACCCTACCCATGGGGGGATTTTTTATTTGTCCGTCTTTTAGAAGAGGTAGTTCCCCTTGGATATAAGGTTTATCCAGTTCGTGTGCGTATACCTGAACTTTACTGCCACACTCCCGCAAAATCTCAGGTAGACTTCCAATATGATCTATATCCTGATGTGTCAAAATCACAATTTTTACCTTGTCGAGTGACACTCCGACCTTCTTCATAGCCATTCTTAAATCTTCTATTTGTCCTGGGAATCCGGTGTCTATTAACACGGCCATTTCTTGATCCCACAAAAGGGTAGGGTTGATTGTATTCCCGTGAAAGTCCAGCTCAAGCATGTGAACTCCATTCGAAATTTCCAAGTTTTTCAGCTCCTTTTTAAGCATAGAGATCAAACATCACAGTATATATTTTATAAAATGTAAAATAATTTTTGTACGTAAAAATATATTATTACGAAACCTATTTATTTGTCAATAAATTACTTACTTTAAGACATTGAAGTGTTGGGTGACAAATATAGTTATGAAGTATAGAAAATAATATTTTTGGCGAGATTTGATAGTACCAAGATATACAGGACATATGTCCTTAGTTAACAGCTGCGTTCACTCCATGGGGTGAACGCATATTTTATTTTAGGGGGAAGAAAGATGACTAGAGGTAGTGCCATTCACAAAACGCAGATGAATAGACTAAAGGACGGTCGAGGTCAAGGATATGGGAAGGATTATAAGCCTTTCATTTAAGCTAGTGATAATAAAGCTCCTTCAGAAGGATACCTTATTAGGGAATTAGGATGGAAGACAAGTAGAATACATCACACACTGTCCAAAGAAGAGTGTCGCTATCTAATGGTATTAAGCTGGTCAGATAGTGTTATTGACATAAGAGAGCAGTATCCTCTAACTCCTATTGAAAGAAGTATTGAAATTGCAGAAAAACTAAATATCAAGCATGCAAATAAAGATAATGAGCCTATAATAACAACGACTGACTTTATGATCACAATTGAAACTGGGAAAGGCTTAGAAGATATTGTTAGAACGGTCAAGGTTCCTAGTGATTTAACCCCAAGAACCCTAGAACTCTTTCAAATCGAAAAACTTTTTTCGAAGAGCAAGGAATCAATTGGGGAATTTTTCATTTTATCGATTAATTACCGCCCGAACGAGGGAAAGCTCTTCTCATCAGATTGGACAAGAAGAGCAGGGAGTACGTCAACCCTATCGGATAAGCACTGCTCAAAGTCATGTTCCGCGTCAGGTCCGTACACGACCCCATCACGATCTACATTATTAATAATTAATGGTAGAATGATAAAGAGTCAATAATAGTATTTATATAAATATGAATGGGTCACGAAGGAGGATTGGACAACATTCCACCAATAGAAGGAATCGAATTACGGAAGTTGATGAATGGGACTACAATCGATATTTCTTCTTTTCTGCAAATCGCCCTAACACTGACGGATGTGGTCTATACCTACCACAAACGGGATACGATTATCGGGAATTTGAACCCGGCAGGCGTTCGAATTCAATTAGAGAGAAAGCTTGCCGAGCTTACCGATATTCGTATAACCGATTACGCTTACCTATCTCCAGAACAAACGGGTAGGATCAATCGTACTCCTGAGAAGTGCAGCGACCTGTATGCGTTAGGGATGGTTTTATACGAAATGCTTGCAGGGAGCCTGCCATTTCGAGCACTGAGCAAGGAACAATGGGTGCATGCCCATCTTGCCATGATGCCGATTCCTCTGAGCGAAATACGTCCGGAAATTACGGGCCCTCTCGAAGGTATGATTATGAAACTTTTGTCGAAGATGCCCGAGGAACGCTATCAGAGCGCTCACGGTTTGATAGTCGATATACAGCGATGTATCTCTTCTATAGAAGAGACAGGTGGAATTGTTCCCTTCGAGATTGCCCGTGCAGACGATGACAGCCGCTTTCAGCTCCCGAACAGCCTCTTCGGACGCGAGGCGGAAGAGGTTCAGCTCTCCAAAGCTGTAGAACAGGCTCGTGCCGATTCATGCGCATTTGTCATTGTGTCTGGAGGGGCAGGTAGCGGTAAGACCGCGCTCGTTCAACAGCTTCAAGGTTCGGTTATACGGGCAGGTGGCCGCTTCATTGCGGGCAAATGCGATCTGATGAATCGGGATATTCCGTTCTCATCGATACTGGAAGCGCTTCGAAGATTGATTCGGCAAGTGTGGAGCGAATCTCCAGAATCCATCGCAAAACTTAAAGTACGGTTAACGGAGGCATTAGGCCGCAGAGCGGGTGTTATTACACAACTTTTACCGGAAGCTGAGAAGCTCCTTGGTAAACTTCCTTCGGTAGAAATGCTGGGTCCTGCAGAAGCGGCCATTCGTTTTCGTCTGCTGTTTCCTATTTTCATACAAATGTTTGCCGACAGCGAGCATCCCCTTGTACTCTTTCTGGACGATCTGCAATGGGCGGATTCTGCTACGATGGATACCCTTCGTACAGTTGCACAAGACCCCACTTTACATGGTTTATTATTGATAGGTGCATTCCGGGAAGAGGCAGCGCCGCATCAGATAGCGATCGAAGATCCCCTAGAAACGGCAACCGCATGGATAGAAAATTCATTCCCCCGGCATACAACTTCAACTTTGCTTAACGTGCAGCATATTGCGCTCGATCCTCTGACCTATATCGACGTTAGACAATTCGTATCACATATCGTTAAGGAAAATTCGGCTCGTATTCGGTTGTTAGCGGAGTCGTTATACCACCGCACAGGTGGGAATCCGCTCTATTTACACCGTCTTCTGGATGGTTTGTACCGTGAAAAAAAGCTGTATTATGACGAGGAGAAATCCAATTGGGCCTGGGATGCAGCAGTAGTTAAGCAAATACCGGAAGACCCCGACATTTTGCATTTGATCGGTACTCGTATCCGCATGCTGCCATCCCATACCATTGAACTGCTAGCCGTAGCGGCGGCTATCGGGCATCGATTCCGACTGTCGACTGTCGCTGCGGCAAGCGGGCACACGATGACTCATGCGAAACGGCTTTTGCGTGTAGTCACGGAAGAGGGATTAATCTCACAAGAGAATGATTTCAGTGAAGCGGATACAGACGAGGTTTTCTACACCTTTCTGCATGACCGAGTGCAGCAGGCCGCTTATCAGACGATTCACGAAACACAGCAAGCAGATCTACATCTAAAGATCGGACGTTCGATGGGCAGCCTTGCATCGGAGAGCCCTGACGATTGGATATTTGATCGGGTATATCACTTGAATCTGGGTAGCGAACGAATGACAAGCCAAGCAGAGAAGAGGGAGCTAGCTGCTTATAATCTCCAAGCCGCTTTGAAGTCGAAGGCTTCCACGGCTTTTGCCACCGCCAAGAATTTCCTGGAAAAAGGCATGCGTCTTGTCGAGAATGATGAGCAGGGGCAGAATTCTCTAGCGTATCGTTTAATGCTGGAACTGCCCGTGTGCGAATATATGTGCGGAAGCGTCGACCGCGCGGAAGAGTTGCTGGATCAGCTACTGCTCCGCACCGTAGGCATGGTCGAGCGCTCCCGTATTTACCTGATTCAAATCTCCATGTATGCCTATCTCAAGAAAGATCGAACGGCCGTTGCTATTGGATTCAAGGCGCTTGAGGAAATCGGATTTCCTCTGCCGGCGAAACCCTCCAATGCCCTGATCAAGGAAGAAATGCACCTGTTACAGATCGCATTGACTAGCATGTTTAA
The DNA here is from genome assembly GCF_008017805.1 of Paenibacillus sp. N3.4. GTDB lineage: Bacteria > Bacillota > Bacilli > Paenibacillales > NBRC-103111 > Paenibacillus_E. Next base: position 43,916 of record NZ_VRTT01000038.1, read on the forward strand.
CGAACCGGAGCCTGTGCCAAGCGATGATCCCCATCACATTGCAATGTCCAATCTGGTCATGGCGATATCGACATCGGTATTTTCATTAAGTAATAAACGATCCTTCGTGTTATTTTCCAGATTCATTCGAATCAGCCTGAAGGTTGGAAAAGGAAGTAGCGAGGCTTTTGCGTATATCCTCGCGTTTTACGGTGTCATCATTCTTGGAAATAAGAGCGTTGCAGCCCCAATAAGTCGTCAGTGCATGGATGCTGCGTTCCGAATAGCGTCATCTTTCGAAAGTACGGATTTGTTATGCAAGCTGAGCTACTTCAGGGGAATCGCTAGACTACTACACCAACCGGAAGAAAGTATCGCGCATTTCGAGCAATCGATGCGTTATGGAATGGAATCCGCGAATTTGGTCTTTGTTAGCCTAGTGGCGTTTACATGTGCGGTCACCCATACTGGAGATTTACATACATTGTCTGCACGGATAACGAAATATGAAGATCTGTCAAGGCAGCTTCTAGATGAGGTCGCGAAGAACGCTTTTCGTATCTCGCGGTGGTATATCGCCCAATTGCAGGGTGGTGACGGCGAGGGCGAGGAAGTCGTATTGCCAGTGCAGAATGATCGATTCAAAGGGACTATGAATAACGAAGTTTCTCATATCCATACCTGTAAAATAGAAATCGCTTATTTGTTCGGACGGTACAAGGAAGCCCTGGAGTGGATAGAACAAGGGGAGTTCAATACCGCCAGACAGAATTGGTTGCAAGCTCGCAAGCAACATGTTTATCATGCGCTTACGCTTGCCGCTAGATATACCGAAGCGCCGACCGAGGAACGCCCAGGCATTCGGGGCAAGCTGAAGAAGTTATTGCGGGTCATGAAGCAATGGTCCGGATACTATGGACAGAACACTTCGGTCTGCCTGCTCGTCTCGGCCGAGTTGTACAGGATTGACGGGAGTTCGGTCGCTGCCGCCAAAGGGTACGATGATGCGATCCGCGAAGCGCGAAGCCAAAAAGACAGGTTGATGGAAGCGATTGCTTGTGAACGAGCTTCCGTATTCTATAGGGAAGCGGGAAGTCGGAACGGAGCGGACGTGTTGATGGCGGATGCCTGCATTGCTTATTCGGCTTGGGGGGCTTCAAGAAAAGCACAGAGGTTGCGAGAGGATTACCCGGATCTACGGTTCTCAGGCGCCCAATCGCAATCGCAAGAAGACGGAATAGTGGCTAAAAGATTAGATGGATTTGAAAAGGAGCGCGAGAGGGCACCGACAATCGGCGATGAGAATGTGTTCATTAGACAAATTTCGGAATGGTCGAGTACGGAAAATAGCGAGGATGTGATGCATCATTTCCTGGAATCGGCGATTCGTTATTCGGGTGCGGAGAAGGGATACGTGTTAACCAGTCACGAAGAGGGCATTACGATAGAGGAGCAGGCGGGCGTTTATAAGAATGTTCGAAATGAGGTTTCATTCATAGAGACTATCGTACGTTATGTCGCCCGGACTGGGGAACCGGTTGTGTTGGGAAATGCTTCGCGAAGCCTATTTACGACGGATTCCTATGCTCATCACAGTCTCCCGCTATCCATCCTTTGTATGCCGGTTCTTTTTCCGGAGCAGTCGCGGTCGTCCGTTCTGTATTTGGAGAATAACCTCCTCCCTGGCGTGTTCTCTACGAAGACACTGGAGGTGCTAGATCTCATGATCGCCCGAATGGTGTATGTGAGATCATTCAACCTTTGGCGTCAACAGATTAGAGATTCAAACGATATCGCTAGCCCTTCCATATTGCCTGTCCAAGATTCGCTGCCGCTTGTCGATGCGCTGACGACGCGCGAAATGGAAATGCTGTACGCATTGGCGGATGGCTTGTCTAACAAGGAAATCGCTTATCGGTTTGGGTTAACGGAAGGTACGGTCAAGAGTTACGTCTTCAACTTATACGGTAAGCTTGGGGCGAAACGACGAGCTCAGGCGATTGCGCGCGCAAGGGAAAGAGGATTATTAGAGTAGATAAATGGAATGAATAAAAGATAAGCCAACAATTGGAGCAGATAGATGCTCTATTATTGGCTTATTTTTTTTGCGCGGAACTAACTTTCGTTAGTACCCTTGAGTTTCACGTAGGAGATATACTTAATCTTGAAAAGTACACATGGCTAGAAGGAAGTATTCATGAGAATGTATGAAGCGATGTCCAATTATTAACTGATCTTAAAGGAGGGTTTATGGAGACATACGGTTGGGATACAGTCTACAGTATTAATATTAACCGTGTTAATTCAGTTCTTGCTGAAAACATGAACACACTTCCACAACTAATTGACTATTCTACCGAAATTGAAGGCATGCATTCACACATTCAATGTAATTTAGCACCTTGGGAAATCGTCAAAGGAGGCTCAGGAAAGCTTCTTCACTTAAAAATCCCCATCGTAAACGGTATGCTGCAAATCAACTCAAATTCTAAAGAAATATCAAATGTCGATGTTATTGTTCAGGTTTCCTTGCAGTTTCTTCCTTCCAATATCGACCCGTCGAAGCACGAACTGATGTTTAATATTTCTGAGCTTGGCGCTATCGGAAGCAAGAAAGAAGGTGCAGTCTCCCCAGTCACAGTTATAGATAGGGCCGGTTGCCTGAGTGAAACAGCAAAAAATATTGTACTATGGTTAGTTGCAAAATATTTGGTAGAACGCGCATCAATAATCAGCTATGTTTTTGCACAAATAAATTATGTCAAGCCTGGTACAGATACCTGGTTATCACCTAAACAATGTACCTATGCATATGTTGAGAGCCAAGAAGGAAATGGCTATCTTTCCATCCTTTCTGTAACTACGGACAGAGATATGAGCGGGCTTCCTCTTCTTGTTGATCCAAGTATGATGTCGGAGAATGCAAATGCCGCATATTTGATATCAAAGATATGATATTGCAAAATATCATTATGCCGATGTTGCCATCCATGTACCCTGGCTCAAGACCTGATGGTTTTTACATGAATTCCAATCACTGTATTGTAAATAGTGGCAGCTTGGGAACACCTCCTGTAACCGCAGGATTAATTACCTATTACCCGCGGATAACCCATTTAAATATGACTATAGAGGGAGGAGATTTAAAAACAAGCGTAGATGGTTTTTGTGATTTGTATGCAAATATAACGATGAATTTCTCCATAAAAATTAAAAATAATAGCGAATTTAATCCTGCTACAAGCAGTATAGCTTTCTACGAGGACCCGGACCCCAGAAATGACTACAGTCAAGATATTCCATGGTATTTGTTGTGGCTAAATTTAATTGTAGGAATAATTGTACGTATTGTTGTTAAAATCATTGCCGACAGTATTGCTCAAACACTGCAGAGTGGCAGCCAAAGCTTTGCTACTTCGCCGCCTCCTTTTATTGACTGGACGGGAGTAAATAATGCGATGCAGGTCACGGATGCAGGTCTTGATAACTGCTACTATCTTAAAGGAAATATTTAATAACTATAAGACCAATAACGAAAGAAGGTAGATTATGGTTAACACAACTGTGTTAAGTTCCAGAAGTATGCCAATCAGCTTTACGCTGCCGCATTTGAACGAAAAACTGAGAATTGAGCAGGGCATTAATGACGTATCAATGCTGTTAAGCAGTGACAAAAGTGTAAGTACTGTGGTTGCAGACACACTTGGTTGGGACACCGTATATGCAATCCGAGTACCTGATATTAATAATGCTATTGTGGCAAAGAAGGCTTCGCCGAAGACATTTACGCAAACCACGACAGACCCTGATCTTGGAATTGAAGTTTCAATTGACGGGGAATTCGGCGACTGGGCTATCAGTAGAGGCGGTGATGGGCAAAACTTACATATGAAAATACCTATTACCAAAGGTACCTACACTACACCAAATAAAACATATTCATTAAACAATTGTAACGCAGTTATTAATATAAAGCTTGCCTATTTCCCGAATCAGATACCTCAATCAGTATCAGAAGTAGGCTCAAAGCATGATCTCAAGCTTAAAACAGATCACACAGACGAAGAACCAATCGTTTTCCTAGTATCTTTTCTATTCCCTCATGGTGCTGATAAGCCTGCAAGTGATGCATTACTGCAAGGAGCATTCAGGGATTGGTTTAATGCTAACATTAAGAAGTTTGAGCATATTTTTTCAACTGTAAATATTAACCTGCATACTGAAGATATTAAATGGTTAAAGCCAACCTATACCAGCTATGCATATAGTGATAATCCGGATCCTGACGAAAGCTTTTTCGCTGTACTTTGTATGACAGACGGACGCTCGGGAAAAGGTCTTACACATGCCTTATCCCCCTCAGCTATCGCACCCGACAGCAGAGCGAGCTTCCTGATAAGTAGAAGCCTGTTTCTAGAAAAATCTATGCTTCCTGGAGTTCCTACAGTATTTGTTGATTCATCAGTTGATAACTTCCAATTGATCAATGGAAAGACTGAAATTAGTAATAAAGACGGTGTAATACTAAAAATAAAACCAATAAAATATGGGGCCATATATTATACTCCTTATGCAGAAAGCTTTAATATATCAGTAAATGAGCACGAGATTATTACAAAGATCAAAGCTCGCATTGTATTTTCACCAGGTATAGAAGCAGTAGTAAGTACGACAACTTATCAAACCATTGAATTGGTTAATAAGCCGGATGGGACTCAGACTATAGGCTTTAAGGCATCGAGGCCTACAGAAAGTATGCATACAATAGAAACAGCTACTTGGGTAATCGTAACCACAGTAATAGTTGGTTTAATTGCAACTGTATACGCTTCTCTTGTTGGATATGTAGTGGGTGATCTTACTATAAAACTTATAGTTTGTACGATAGCTATTTTCGTAGGCGTATTGATAACATTGCTGCTCAGTGTCGTCCTGCAAACTATTGCAAAGGGGGTCGCTGAAAGTATGCCTTCCATAAATCCTGTGATCCAAGCAGCAACTGGCCCTATCGTTTGGCCTACTGCCAAAACAGAGTTCAAATTGACTTCCGCACAGCTCAATGGTGCTCTTCAATTTGGCGGAGATCCTGGCTTCGCGCTGTAAGCTTGCCACATCGTATATAAAAGAAAGAAGGATGAAAGATGTCAAACGAGAACGAGTTGTTATTGCATCCTATCAATATGCCGGTAACCTTTCATATGCCGCATATAAATGAAATGCTAATATCAAAATATAAAGTATCAAATACAGTCAAAACAGCAAATGATGATACTCCTATGAGTGTGATCCCTGCAAACACAGCAGGTTGGGATATGGTTCATCTTACACGCATTTCTGAATTGAATAAAAGAATTCAAGAAAACCGCACTTCACCAGCCCATTTCAAGTGCAGCTTTGACGATGATGATACTGCACTTTCCGCAACAATTAATGGAAGCTTTGGTACATGGCAAATAGAAAGGGGCGGCTATGGCAGTTTTGTGAATATGACAATACCTATCGCCCAAGGCGAGATTATTATTAATGGTAAATCAATAGCTATTGATAGCTTATCGGTTCGTGCACAAGTAGATTTGGAAAAATTATCACAAGAAAATGCTTCACAGGATATAAAAGTTATTTCTATTCAGTCACCGGAAAATTGTGGTGTAAATGAAACTGTAAGAAGTATACTGTTCCACACCATTGAAATCTGGCTAAAAAATAATAATTCTGAGTTTTCCAATATTCTGGCTATAAAAAATACAGGACTTTTGTCTTCTGAAGAATGGCTCAAGCCAACCTCTACAACCTGTGTTTATAAGGAAGGAGAGGATGACAGCACCAGTTATTTAGGTTTATTGTGCATGACCGAAAATAAATCTTCCGATGGCCTGAATCACAGAATACCCTTAACCGAAATTCCGGAAAACAAAAAATCTTTACTCATGCTTGGAGAGCATCAAATATTGGAGAAGGCATATTTACCTAAATTAGCAAACAGGTTTGGCAATCATTCAATAAATGATACTTCATTCAATCCGAAGGTGGCATTACTTGACTCAAAAATAGTAGCAAATGAAGTACAGACACTTGTAAGAATCAATGTTAATATACGGGAAAATATTGATGTTGATATAGATATAACTACTTATGAAGCTCTCTCTTTTGACACTGATCCTACTAAACAACAGATAAGTTTCATAGAAAGCAGGGATCCTGAAATCTCTTACGGCATCAATGCTGCCGCCGGGACTAGTATTGCAGATCAAGATGTTGATCACATTACAGCTATTGTGGACACAGTCATCCAAAAGTATATGGAGGAAGGATAATCAAGAAGCAGAATAAAAATAAATCCATAGTAATGGAGCTGTCACAAAAGTAACATTTTGGTTTTGCTTTCTACAGTCTCAGTTGGACACTAAAACTAATATTCGCTCTTTATTTAATTAACTCGTGGGAGTGAAACAGGTAATGGTGGGAGAGCGCATCGCTGGCAGCGATGAGGTCAGGGGTTCAGTCTGCGCGTACGTAATGGGTGAATTGGCTTCGTAGGAAAAGCATCAAATGGAGGAGCACGACGTCTACCGCTAAAAGTCCACTTCGAGACGGCTTCGTCAGCCTATAATCAGGATTCATACATCCCTTTACTTATCCGGTGTTGTGTTAAAAAATAAGGCATAAAGAAAGCTGTCGAGACTTTCTCGACAGCTTGAGCAGGTCGTTCCCCATTAGAGGGCGAGCTGCTTTTTCTTTGTGTTAACCTTATTATTCCCTTCACATTGACTACGAATGTATGAAGTTCTCCAAAATTGAGAATGCTCTTACATTATTTTGCTAAGCTGCTAGCTGATTGTTTTTCTTTCCACATCATTGTAATGACAAGACCAATAAACATAATGACAGCAGCAAAGAGATACGGATAATTGATGTTTACATCAAATAATATACCGGCTAACGCGGGCCCGACGATATTGCCCAAGCTTGTATATGTTGAGTTCATTCCAGCGATAAATCCTTGTTCTTTTTCGGCCGTTTTTGATAAATAGGTCGTTAATGCTGGTCGTAATAAGTCAAATGCGAGAAAGATGAAGCAAGTTGTTAGTAAAATGGCTAAATAACTAGAGATCATGGTGGATGCTACCGCTAATACTACGCCAGTGATTAAGCATATCTGGATGAGTTTCTTTTCACCGAGTTTATCTACCATTTTACCAAACATAAAGACCTGAACAACAACCCCGAAAATTGAGCTTAGTGTAATAATGGTAGCAATATCTCGTGGAGTGAAACCAAATTTATGATCAGAATACAGACTAAATACAGTTTCATATTCTGATAAACCAAAGGCCAGTACAAACACAATAATAAAGGCAATAAAATATAATGGATGAAATGATCGTTTGATATCTCTTACAAAGTTTGTATCTTTTTTAAGCTGTGTGATTTCCAAAAGCTCCTGTTTGGTTAGTGGCTCTTTTAAAATAAATAGGGATGAAATACATGTTATTAATGCGAAGCCACCAGCAAAGTAGAATGGGGCACGCACACCCAGCTCAGCAATAAAACCTCCAATACCTGGGCCAATAATAAAACCGAAACTAATGGCGGCAGAAATATAGCCCATCGCTTTTGGCCTTTCCTCTATTGAGGTAATATCTGCAACATAGGCAGTAACGGCTGGCATAATAAATGCACCACTAGTGCCCCCTAATTTTCTGGATAAATAAAGAACGGATACATGTGTACCTAAACCAAAGATCACCTCTGATACACTGAAGATGAATAAGCCGATTATGATCATTTTCTTTCTGCCATAAGTGTCAATCCATCGTCCTGCCAGGGGAGACATGAGTAATTGTGCGAACGCAAAGACCGTCATAAGATAACCCATCGCTTGGCCTGATAAATGCATAATATTCATAAAGGATGGCATAACAGGGATGATCAGTCCGACTCCTAGAAAAACAATGAATATGTTACTTAATAGAATGAGTAAGACTATTTTTTGTTCTTTCAATGGTTTCTTCATGAAGTAATACCTCTCTCTGTAAAATCATAGCTGTGAAATACCTCTCCAAAATACGGTCCATGAGGCATTTAATTTATCATTTAAACGTTTTTCATTATTACCATATACAAGCTCTAACATGATTGAATCAACTACACCTAAGAAGGAAAGAGTAGGGATGAAGGTTGCATCTGCCATGATGACTTTGGCATCTTGTAAAACTTGTAGAAATAGATCATCTTTCCCTTTGAAATGAGCATAGAGAGACTGTTTTCTCATACCAACATTCTCGGCAATTTGAGACAGAGATGCTCCCTCATACCCATGAATTGCAAAAAATTGTAAAGCTGCGTCTTTAATTCCCTTTTCAATACAATCACCTTGATATTAACGAACGTTCGTCAGTTTTATTATTGAATTTAATTTTTTAATGCAATTGTAAATTGTTTTCAGTGATTAAGGTCGAGAGGTGAAGAAATACAAAGCAACAATGAATTCTAAGCATAATCTGCTCATATTCGAGAACCTTCTGGAACAAAAATTTGAAACAAGAAAACCATGTGAGAAATGGCTTTCCGATATCACATATATTGTTATAGATGAAGGGTATTATTAGCTTGCGTGGGAGAGTGCTTGCATGGCATGCAAGAGGTCAGGGGTTTGATCCCCCTATTTTCCATAAGAGATTGGTGAGAAAACGGCAGAGATGCCTTTTTTTATTTTGATTTTTTCCACACTCCACACATGTGGAGTGTGTTGTTGGTGAGAACGCAGTGATTATGAGTCGCATTTACCTTGATTATAGATGGTTCATCCCATGCGAATGCTACAGTTACTAGAGCCGAATTTGCGACGATGTTAGTCAAAGCACTTGGTTTAACGTTAGAAGGTGCACCCAGCTTTAAGGACACCAAAGAGCACTGGGCGGCAGATGCGATTGCTACATTAAAAGCTAGTGGTATTATCAATGGCTACGAGGACGGAACATTCAAACCGAACCAGATAATATCTAGAGCGGAAATAGTGGTTATGCTCTCAAAGTAATGAACACTACATTAGTAAAAGACGCTAAGTTCGAGGATGTTTTAGGTCACTGGGCTGAGGCTGAGATTGATACGTTATCCAATATGGGTATCGTAAAAGGTGCAACCGATGATTCATTCACTGACGAATGTGGTCTATACCTACCACAAACGGGATACGATTATCGGGAATTTGAACCCGGCAGGCGTTCTAATTCAGTTAGAGAGAAAGCTTAACGAGCTTACCGATATTCGAATAACTGATTACGCTTACCTTTCTCCGGAACAAACGGGCAGGATCAATCGTAGCCCGGAGAGGCGTAGCGACTTATATGCTTTAGGGATGATTTTATACGAAATGCTTGCAGGGAGCCTGCCATTTCGAGCACAGAGTAAGGAACAATGGGTGCATGCCCATCTTGCAATGATGCCAATTCCTCTGAGCAGGCTACGTCCGGAAATTACGGGCCCTCTCGAAGGTATGATTATGAAACTTTTGTCGAAGATGCCCGAGGAACGCTATCAGAGCGCTCACGGTGTGATAGTCGATTTACAACGGTGTGTCTCTTCTATAGAAGAGACAGGTGGAATTGTTCCCTTCGAGATTGCCCGTGCAGACGATGACAGCCGCTTTCAGCTCCCGAATAGCCTCTTCGGACGCGAGGCGGAGGAGGTTCAGCTCTCCAAAGCTCTGGAACAGGCTCGTGCCGGCGGATGCGCATTTGTAATGGTGTCTGGAGGGGCAGGTAGCGGTAAGACCGCGCTCGTTCATCAGCTTCAAGGTTCTGTTATACGGACAGGTGGCCGCTTCATTGCGGGCAAATGCGATCTGATGAATCGGGATATTCCGTTCTCGCAGATCCTAGAAGCGCTTCGAAGATTGATTTGGCAAGTGTGGAGCGAATCTCCAGAATCCATCGCAAGACTTAAAGTACGGTTAATGGAGGCATTAGGCCGCGGAGCGGGTGTTATTGCACAACTATTACCGGAAGCGGAGAAGCTCCTTGGTAATCTTCCTTCGGTAGAACGGCTGGGTCCTGCAGAAGCGGCCATTCGTTTCCGTCTGCTGCTTCCTATTTTCATACAAGTATTTGCGGACAGCGGACATCCCCTTGTACTCTTTCTGGACGATCTACAATGGGCGGATCCTGCTACGATGGATGCCCTTCGTACGGTTGCACAAGACCCCACCTTACATAGTTTATTATTGTTAGGTGCATTCCGGGAAGAGGCAGCACCGCACCAGATAGCGACCGAAGATCCCCGAGCAACGGCAACCGCATGGATAGAAAATTCATTCCCGCGGCATAAGACTTCAACTTCGCTTAGTGTGCAGCATATTGCGCTCGATCCTCTGACCTATATCGACGTTAGACAATTCGTATCGCATATCGTTAAGGAAAATTCCGCTCGCATCCGAATGTTAGCGGAGTCTTTATACCACCGAACAGGTGGTAACCCGCTCTATCTACACCGTTTTCTGGACAGTTTGTACCGTGAAAAAAAACTATATTATGACGAGGAGAAATCCAATTGGGCCTGGGATACAGCAGTAGTTAAGCAAATATCCGAAGATCCTGACATTCTGCTTTTAGTCGGTACTCGTATCCGCATGCTGCCATCCGATACCATTGAACTGCTAGCCGTAGCGGCGGCTATCGGGCATCGATTCCGATTGTCGGCGGTCGCTGTGGCAAGCGGGCACTCTATGATTTATGCGAACCGGCTTTTACGCGTAGTCGAGGAAGAAGGGTTAATCTCGCAGGAGAATGATTCCAACGAAGCGGATACAGACGAAGTTTACTATACTTTTCTGCATGACCGAGTGCAGCAGGCCGCTTATCAGACGGTTCACTAAACGCAACAAGCAGATCTGCACCTCAAGATCGGACGTTCCATGAGTAGCCTTACATCGGATAGCTGGGACGAAGGGATATTTGATCGGGTTTACCACTTGAATTTAGGCAGCGAACGAATGGAAAGTCAAGCGGAAAAGCGGGAGTTAGCTGCATATAATCTCCAAGCTGCTTTGAAGTCGAAAGCGTCCACGGCTTTTGCCTCCGCCAAGAACTTCCTTGAGAAAGGCTTGCGTCTTGTCGAGAATGAGGAGCAGGGGCAGCATTCGCTAGCGTATCGGTTAATGCTGGAGTTGCCCGTATGCGAATATATGTGCGGAAGCGTCCACCGCGCGGAAGAGTTGCTCGATCAGCTACTGCTCCGCACCGTGGGCGTGGTTGAGCGCTCCCGTATTTACCTGATTCAAATCCCCATGTATGCCTATCTCAAAAAAGATCGAACAGCCGTGGCTATTGGATTCAAGGCGCTTGAGGAAATCGGATTTCTGGTGCCGGAGAACCCCCCAAATGCCCTAATCAAGGAAGAAATGCGCCTGGTGCAAATCGCAATGACTAACATGCTTAACGAACCAGAGCTTGTGCCAAGCGACGATCCCCATGACCTTGCAATGTCCAATCTGGTCATGGCGATATCGACATCGGTATTTTCATTAAGTTCTGAACGATCTGTCGTGTTATTTTCCAGATTCATTCGATTAAGCCTGAAGCATGAAAAAGGTAGTAGCGAGGCTTTTGCGTATATCCTTGCGGTTTACGGTGTCATTATTCTTGGGAATAAGAGCGTTGCTGTCCCAATAAGCCGTCAGTGCATGGATGCTGCTTTCCGAATAGCGTCATCTTTCGAAAGTACGGATTTGTTATGCAAGTTGAGCTATTTTAGGGGAATCGCTGGACTACTGCACCAACCAGAAGAAAGTATCGTGTATTTCGAGCAATCGATGCGTTATGGAATGGAATCCGCGAATTTGGTCTTTGTTAGCTTAGTGGCGTTTACGTGCGCGATTACCCACACTGGAGATTTGCATACCTTGTCTGCACGGATAACGAACTACGAAGATGTGACAAGGCAGCTTCTGGATGAAGTCACGAAGAACGCATTTCGAATCTCGCGATGGTATATCGCCCAATTGCAGGGGGGCAGCGGCGAGGACGAGGAAGTTGTATTGCCGGTGCAGAATGATGGATACAAGGGGACTATGAATAACGAAGTTTCTTATATTTATACGTGTAAAATAGAAGTCGCTTATTTGTTCGGACGGTACAAGGAAGCTCTGGAGTGGATAGAACAAGGGGAGTTCAATACCGCCAGACAGAATTGGTTGCAAGCTCGTAAGCAACATGTTTATCATGCGCTTACGCTTGCCGCTAGATATGCCGAGGCGCCAACGGAGGAACGTACAGGCATTCGGGCCAGATTGAGGAAGTTATTGCGGGGCATGAAGCAATGGTCCGGATACTATGGACAGAACACTTCGGTCTGCTTGCTCGTCTCGGCCGAGTTGCATAAGATTGAAGGGAATTCGGTCGCTGCCGCCAAAGGGTACGAAGATGCGATCCGTGAAGCGCAAAGCCTAGAAGACAGGTTGATGGAGGCGATCGCTTGCGAACGAGCTTCCATATTCTATCGGGAAGCGGGAAGCCGGAACGGAGCGGACGTGTTGATGGCGGATGCGTGCGTTGCTTATTCGGCGTGGGGGGCTTCGCGAAAGGCACAAAGGTTGCGAGAGGATTACCCAGGTCTACGGTTCTCAGGCGCCCAATCGCAATCGCAAGAAGACGGAATGGTGGCTGAAGGATTAGCTGGATTTGCGAAGGAGCGCGATAGGGTACCGACAATCGGCGACGATAATGTGCTCATTAAACAAATTTTGGAAGGGTCGAGTACGGGGAGTGGCGAAGATGCCATGCATCGCTTCCTGGAATCGGCGATTCGTTATTCGGGTGCGGAGAAGGGATACGTGATAACCAGTCACGAAGAGGGCTTTACGATAGAGGAGCAAGCGGGCGATCATAAGGATGTTCGGAATGAGGCTTCATTCGTAGAGACCATCGTACGTTATGTCGCCGGGACTGGGGAACCGGTTGTGCAGGGCGATGCTTCGCGTAGCCTATTTACGACGGATGCCTATGCTCATCGCAGTCTCCCGCTATCCATCCTCTGTATGCCGATTCTTTTTCCGGGACAGTCGCGGTCGTCCGTTCTGTATTTGGAGAATAACCTCCTCGCTGGCGTGTTCTCTACGAAGACACTAGAGGTGCTAGATCTCATGATCGCCCGAATGGTGTATGTGAGATCATTGAATCATTGGCGTCAACAGATTAGAGATTCAAACGATATCGTTAGTCCTTCCACATTGTCTGTTCAAGATTCGCTGCTGTTCGTCGAAACGCTGACGACCCGCGAAATGGAAATGTTGTACGCATTGGCGGATGGCTTGTCTAACAAGGAAATCGCTTATCGGTTTGGGTTAACGGAAGGTACGGTCAAGAGTTACGTGTTCAACTTATACGGTAAGCTTGGGGCGAAACGACGAGCTCAGGCAATTGCGCGCGCAAGGGGAATGGGATTATTGGACCAGATATATGGCGTGAATAAATGATAAGCCAATAATTGGAGCGGACAACTGCTCTATTATTGGCTTATTTTTTTTTGCGCAACTAACTTTCGTTAGTACTGTTGAGTTACGTGTAGGATATATACTTGATCTTCGGATGTAATATTGTGTAATCGTTCGGTAGAAATTAATGAGGAGGTTGAAGGGGATATGTTACGAAGGCGAGTACAGGGTATTAAGAAGTTAATGATTTGTCTACTCACATTGTCGTTGATTTCGCTTGGTACATGGTCAGTAGGTAATGTTCGGGAAGCGCAAGCTCAATCTTTCGGAGATTTTGAGTATTCTTTAGTTGGATCATTTGCCTATATTTCAAATTATGTTGGAGTAGATGAAGTGGTTACTATCCCTGACAAAGTAGATGGGCATTCTGTAATTGGAATAGGTTATGAAGCCTTTTATTTAAAAAAATTAACGAGTGTGACGATTCCAGAAGGTGTATTAAGTATAGGTAGGTCTGCATTTGCTGGCAACCTATTAACGAGTGTGACGATCCCGAACAGTGTAACGACTATAGGAGCATCTGCATTTCTTCAAAACAAACTTACGAGTGTGACGATTCCAGAGGGCGGTAACGAGCATAGAGGAAAGCGCATTTCAGTACAACCAGTTAACGAGTGTGACGATTCCAGAGGGTGTAACGAGCATAGAGGAAAGCGTATTTCAGTACAACAAATTAGCGAGTGTGACGATTCCGAACGGTGTAACGAGTATAGGCGATCGTGCATTTGAGTATAACCAATTAGCAAGCGTGACGATTCCGAACAATGTAACGAGTATAGGCAATGAAGCATTTTCGAATTGCAAATTAACGAGTGTGACGATCCCGAACAGTGTAACGAGTATAGGGGGAAATGCATTTAGTCATAACCAATTAACGAGTGTGTCGATTTCGGAGAATGTAAAGAGCATAGAGGGTAGTGCATTTTCTAATAATGAATTAACGAGTGTGACAATTCCGAACGGTGTGACGAGTATAGGAGGAAATGCATTTCAGTACAACAAATTAACAAGTGTGTCGATTCCAGGGAGTGTAACGAGTATAGGAGAATATGCATTTCAATATAACCAATTAAAGAGTGTGACAATTCCGGTTGGTGTAACAAGTATAGGAGAATATGCATTTCAGTATAACCAATTGACGAGTGCGACGATTCCGGTTGGTGTAACGAGCATAGGCAATCATGCATTTTCTTTTAACCAATTAACGAGTGTGACGATTGCGAATAGTGTGACGAATATAGGGAAATTTTCATTTTATCATAACCAATTAACGAGTGTCACGATCCCAAGCAGTGTAACGAGCATAGGAGAATATGCATTTAGTACGAACCTATTAACAAGTATTATTGTTGAAGGGGATTCAACCACAATAGGAGATACAGCGTTCAGTGGTAATCCAAACAGTACGATAATAGCGTTTGATCCTTCCCCCGCGAAGAACAATGCGAATAATTTTGGGTATCCATACCTCAATATTTTGTCTGCGGGAGTCAGTTATTCTCCTAACGGTGAATCCGTGGGTAAGCAATCGATGTCAATAAAGGTATCGGTAGCTATTCCTGATTCCATACCATCAGCCCATACGTATTACCAATGGTCATCAACGGAAACGGTACCAGAGGGGCCGAACGCGGGATGGGTAACGTTCACGAGCGAGGATTCCATTACTACGCCTCCTGCTGCAGGTACGTGGTATCTGTACGTTCGAGTAGACGATCAGAATGAGAATCATACAGTCGGTTATTCCCATTCCAAAGCGTTTAAAGTTACTAATGCCTTGCTGCTGAGCGCACCGACGAATGTAATTGCGACCGCAGGTAATGGAACGGCGACGATTAGCTTCAATGCCCCAGTGAGTGACGGCGGTAGCGCGATCACGGGCTATACGGTTACGTCCAATCCGGGGGGATTCACAGGAACTTCTGCAACTGCGAGTCCGATCACAGTCACGGGACTGACGAATGGAACGGCGTATACGTTCACGGTAGTTGCGAAGAATGGTGCAGGCGATTCGGCGGCATCAGCAGCATCGGCTAGCGTCACACCCAATACGAAGGTAGTGCCAGGCGCGCCAACGAATGTAAAAGCGATCGCAGGTAAAGAAGCAGCAACGGTTAGCTTCAATGCCCCGGTGAGTGATGGCGGTAGCGCGATCACGGGCTATACGGTTACGTCCAAACCGGGAGGATTCACAGGAACCTCTACAACGGCGAGTCCGATCATAGTCAGAGGACTGGAGTTTGGAACGGCATATACGTTCACGGTAGTTGCGACGAATGCTGTAGGCGATTCGGCGGCATCAGTAGCATCGGCTAGCGTGACAGCCAATTCGAAGACATGGCCAGGCGCGCCGTGGGATGTAAGAGCGACCGCAGGTAAAGGAACGGCGACGGTTAGCTTCGAAGTCCCAACGGATGATGGCGGGAGTGCGATCACGGGCTATACGGTTACGTCTAATCCGGGGGGATTCACAGGGACCTCTGTAACTGCGGGTCCGATCACAGTCACGGGACTGACGAATGGAACGGCGTATACGTTCACGGTAGTCGCGAAGAATGCGATAGGAACCTCGGCGGCATCGGTCCCATCAGAACGTGTGATCCCTAGCGCAAATGAGGATTATACGTATGAATTAAATGCGATGCTAATGGCGACGATTACAGGTTATCGCGGAGTAGATAAAGTGGTTAATATCCCTGCTGAATTAGATGGGCATGCTGTAGTCGCATTAGGCCGGCAAGTATTTATGGGTAAAGATGTATCGAAGGTCACGATTCCGGTGGGTATAACGAGTATAGGAGAATTTGCATTTTATAACTCCCAATTAACGAGTGTGACAATTCCGGTGGGTGTAACGAGTATAGAGCAATTTTCATTTTATGGCACCCAATTAACGAATGTAACGATTCCGGGAAGTGTAACGAGTATAGGAAAACTTGCATTTGCTAACTCCCAATTAACGAGTGTGACGCTTTCGGAGGGTGTTACTAGTATAGGAGAGAGTGCATTTTCTGATAACCAATTAACAAGCGTCACGATCCCGAACAGTGTAACGAGTATAGGCAATAGTGCATTCATTACTAATAAATTAACAAGCGTCACAATCCCGAACAGTGTAACGAGTATAGGACAATCTGCTTTTAAATATAATCGATTAACAAGTGTGACGCTTTCGGAGGGTGTTACTAGTATAGGCAGGGAAGCATTTTCTAATAACCAATTAACGAGTGTCACGTTCCCAAGCAGTATGAAGAGTATAGGTCTTAGTGCATTTGAGTACAACCGTTTTACAAGCGTGAGAATTCCAAAAAGTGTAGAGAGCGTAGGTATTTATGCTTTTGAAAATAATAGCCTATTAACAAGTGTTATTGTTGAAGGAGATTTAACTGCAATAGGGGCTCTAGCATTCGGAATGAATTCAGACAGAAAAGGTACGATAATAGGGTTTAATCCTTCTACCGCGAAGGATTATGCTAATAATACTTGGTATCCTTTCCTTAATATTTTGTCTGCGGGAGTCAGCTTTTCTCCAAACGGTGAATCAGTGGGAAAACAATCTGTGTCAACAAAGATAACGGCAGCCATTCCTGATTCCACACAATCAGCCCGAACTTATTACCAATGGTCATCAACGGAAACGGTACTAGAGTGGCCGAACGCGGGATGGGTAGCGTTCACGAGCGAAGATTCCATTACTACACCTCCTACTGCAGGTACGTGGTATTTGCACGTTCGTGTTGACGACCAGAATGCAAGTCATGTAGCAGGATATTCTTATTCAAAAGCGTTTAAAGTGATTGCAGTGCCGAGCGCTCCGACGAATGTAACGGCGAACGCAGGGAACGGAGTAGCAACAGTTAGCTTCGACGCCCCAGCGAGTAATGGAGGAAATGCGATCACAGGCTATACGGTCACGTCCAGTCCGGGAGGATTCACAGGAACCTCTGCATCCGTGAGTCCGATCACAGTGACGGGACTGACGAATGGAACAGCGTATACGTTCACGGTAGTCGCGAAGAATGGTGCAGGCGATTCCGCGTCATCGGAGGCGTCATCGAGCGTTACACCGACTGCGCCGATTGTTGTCGTGCCAGATGCTCCAACGAATGTAACAGCGATTTCAGGTGATGGAGAAGCGACAGTTAGCTTTGACGCCCCAGCGAGTGATGGAGGAAGTGCGATCACGCAATATACGGTCACGTCCAGTCCGGGAGGATTTACAGGAACCTCTGAAACCGCGGGTTCGATCACAATCACGGGACTGACGAATGGAACGGCGTATACGTTCACGGTAGTCGCGAGGAATATTATAGGCGACTCCGCTGCATCGGCGAGTGAGACGCCCGTTGTGCCGAGCGGTGCGCCGAGCGCCCCAAGGAATGTAAGGGTGAGTGCAGGGAATGGAGAAGCGACAGTCAGCTTTGACGCCCCAGTCAGTGATGGCGGTAGTGAGATCTTCTACTATAAAGTCGCATCCGATCCGGGAAGATTCATAGGAACTTCTATGACCGCGAGTCCGATCACAGTGACAGGACTGACGAATGGAACTTCATATACATTCGTAGTATACGTGGAGAATTATGCAGGCTATTCGGCAATATCGGAGGCGTCAGCGAGTGTTACACCGACTGCACCGATTGTTGTGCCGAGTGCACCAGGCACGCCAATGAATGTAACAGCTACTGCAGGTAACGGAACGGCAACGGTTAGCTTCGACGCCCCGGCGAATGATGGCGGGAGTGCGATTACGCTTTACACGGTTACGTCCAGTCCAGGGGGATTCACGAAAACTTCTGTAATCGCAAGTCCCGTTACGTTTACGGGACTGACGAATGGAACGGCGTATACGTTCAAGGTAGTCGCGAAGAACGGTACAGGCGATTCGGCGGCATCGGTGGCGTCAGCGAGTGTTACACCGACTGCGCCGATTGTTGTGCCGATTGCACCAGGCACGCCAACGAATGTAACGGCGACCGCAGGTAATGGAACGGCAACGGTTAGCTTCAACGCCCCGGCGAATGATGGCGGGAGTGCGATTACGCTTTACACGGTTACGTCCAGTCCAGGGGGATTCACGAAAACTTCTGTAACCGCAAGTCCCGTTACGTTTACGGGACTGACGAATGGAACAGCGTATACGTTCAAGGTAGTCGCGAAGAACGGTGCAGGCGATTCGGCGGCATCGGTGGCGTCAGCGAGTGTTACACCGACTGCGGCGATTGTTGTGCCGAGTGCACCAGCCATGCCAACGAATGTAACGGCGACCGCAGGTAACGGAACGGCAACGGTTAGCTTCGACGCCCCAGCGAGTGATGGCGGGAATGCGATTACGCTTTACACGGTTACGTCCAATCCGGGAGGATTCACGGGAACTTCTGCAACCGCGAGTCCGATCACGGTCAGGGGACTGACGAATGGAACGGCGTATACGTTCACGGTAGTTGCGAAGAATGGTATAGGCGATTCGGCGGCATCGGAGGCGTCAGCGAGTGTTACACCGACTGCGGCGATTGTTGTGCCGAGTGCACCAGGCACGCCAACGAATGTAACGGCGACCGCAGGTAACGGAACGGCAACGGTTAGCTTCGACGCCCCAGCGAGTGATGGCGGAAGTGCAATTACGGGCTATACGGTTACGTCCAGTCCGGGAGGATTCACGGGAACTTCTGCAACCGCGAGTCCGATCACAGTCAGGGGACTGACGAATGGAACGGCGTATACGTTCACAGTAGTTGCGACGAATGGTGTAGGCGACTCCGCGGCATCATTGGCATCAGTGAGTGTGACGCCGATTAGTGTGCCAGGTGTGCCAGGTGTGCCAGGAGCGCCAACGAATGTAACAGCGACCGCAGGGAATGGAGCAGCGACCGTCAGCTTTGACGCACCGGTCAGTGATGGCGGTAGTGCGATCATGCTGTATACAGCCAAGTCAAGTCCGGGAGGATTTACAGGAACCTCTGCAACTGCGAGTCCGATTACAGTCACGGGACTGACGTATGGCACGGCATATACGTTCACGGTAATTGCGACAAATGTAGTAGGCGACTCCGCGGCATCGGTGGCATCGGCGAGTGTGACACCCGTTGCGCCGATCGGTGTCGGTGTGCCGAGCGCTCCGAGGAATGTAACGGCGAGCGCAGGTAATGGCAAGGCAACGGTTAGCTTCGACGCACCGTTGAACGATGGCGGTAGTGCAATCACGGGGTATACGGTCACGTCCAATCCGGGAGGATTCACAGGAACCTCAGCAACCGCGAGTTCGATCACAGTCACGGGACTGACGAACGGCACGGAATATACGTTCACGGTAGTTGCGAAGAATGGGGTCGGATCAAGCGCAGCGTCCGCTCCGTCCAAGGCTGTTATGCCAAGAGGCAGTGGAGGTAGCGGCGGGTCGGGCGGTTCTGGTGGAAGCGGTGGAAATGGCGGAAGCTCCAACATTGACCCGATTCGCTCAACAAACGGGAATCTTACGCTTCCGTTAGGAAACTTGGCGAGATGAGCTTGGATGGCAAGATCCTCATTACTGTTCCAGCTAATGCTTCAGACAAAGAATTGAAGATAACGATAGAAGAATTAAGTGAGATTCCTGGCCTGCTGGCGAATCATGAGGTGCTGGCAAGCTCTATATTCGAGATTCTAAAGAATTACTCGGGCAATTTTAGTAAACCGGTGACATTGACTTTTACCTTTGACCCGACCAAGGTAAAGGATAATCAAACAATAGCCTTGTTCTATTATGATGAAGGAAAGAAGGCTTGGGTAGAAGTTCCTGGAGGCAAGATCGACGGGAACCAGATCCGCGTAGAGGTTAACCATTTTACGAAGTTCGCGGTGCTTGTAGTGGATAAAAAGTCGGGCTTGCCCATCGTAGCGACTGAGTCCACGGAAGTTAACTTTAGCGACATCGCCGGTCATTGGGCGGAAGAGACAATCAAACAAGCGGTGCGGCAGGGAATCGTTAATGGCTACACGGATGGCAGCTTTAAACCGGACGCAACGATTACGCGTGCAGAAATCGTTACGATGCTAATGAATGCATGGAAGCCTTCAAATGGAAACACAACGTTAAGCTTCACCGATACGAATGAGATTACTACTTGGGCGAAGAAAGCGATCACTCAAGCAGTAGAATCCGGCATCTTGTCAGGCTACACAGATGGTAGCTTCCGCCCGGACGGGAACATTGCGCGGATGGAAATGGCGATGATGATTGCTAAGGCGTATGGCGCGAAGATCCCAACGGATGTCGCGACTGGCTTCTCCGATGAAAGCGAGATTCCAGAGTGGGCCAAGGGAGCGGTGTTCATGATTAAACAGATAGGCATCGTCAAAGGACGCGACGGTAACCAGTTCGCACCTAAAGAAACGGTAACACGTGCCGAAGCTGTGACGGTGATCATGAACCTGCTTCATGTGAAGAAAATCGAATAGGATTCGAGATATGGAGACCTCTAGGCATAGGGGTCTTCTTTATTTTGGCTTTTTAGATGATAGGGTGATGGTTAACCGCTCTGCAAGCTCTAACGTTCGGCATGGGTGAAGATCAAGGAAGTGATTGAGTTGTCAGACGTTTTTATTTCTAGGAAGTATCCAAGACACAGCACTCAACACATGTGGAGTGTTGCTCACTGTTGGTCAGGAAAATCCAATGAGGTTCAAATGTAATCACTTTTCCTGTATCAACAACACAATCAATCATCTTCTTCAGTATAACCATTGGGTTCGGTACATGAAGTAAAAAGGCATGGCATATTGCAATATCGTACTTTCTTTCCAAAGCAATCTCCTGAATGTCGAGGAAGCTTTGTGCTTTGGATGGATCGATGGAGTCAAAAAGAAAATTTCTGAAACGGAGCTGGCTCAGAGGTTGTCACCTAGAAGTAAAAAAAGCTCATGGACTGAATTAAAATAAAGAACGTGTCCGCCACCTCGAAAAGTTGGGGTTAATGAGAGACGAAAGGAAGAAGGGTTCTTCCTATTATGGATCACAATTCTCTTAGGATAGATGAAGATATTGAACTAAGGCTAAAGGAGGAAAAGAATGCATCGCTTGCGGTTTTGATTTCGAGGTTTTCTATGGACAAGTTGGACATGGTTTTATTCAAGTACACCATTTGGTGCCTTTGCATTCTATTAGAAAAACATATAAATTACACCCTATTAAAGACTTGAGACCCGTATGTGCTAATTGTCATGCTATCATTCACAAGCATAAGCCGGAGCTTAGTATTGAAGAGTTAAGTAACATGATAAATGCCTGTAAAATTTAATTTATTGAATCAGCCGCATAAACCAATCTCCTTAATATTTTTCTATTTGGATAGCTGAACAAGTCTATAAGTCATTGATAAATTAATAGAGGATGATCTATTTTGAAATTTGAAGAAGAATATCCCTCGCTGGAATCGTTCTGGAGAGCAGTAATTTTGTTCGGCAGAAACAGCGCATCGTATAAATTTTCCATGGCAAAATCTTTAATCTAATTAATCCCAAGTGGTAAGTCCTTCATCACTTTGGAAGAATTAGCTGTTCCCTTTTCTAATAATATAATTGAACACTTGAAGCTCAATGATAAACAAACCACTTCCCAATCGAGTATTATGCTTAATGCTTGTCGGCAATTCATAGCTGAAGATATTACCCATGAGCAACTGATCCAGCAAACTGTAAAATATGGATTTGTAAATGTGCTGGATGCATTTCATGTAGTGAACCAGGGGGATATCCCTGTTAAATTTTTCGAAAATGACAGGAAGGCAAAGCAAAAGGGTATTGTCATAACAGATGACTTGTTCAAATTACAGGAAACCAATTCTTTGGGAAGCTGACCGAGATTGAACCCGATGGATCAGAGGGAATCCCTCGAATTTACTATCTGCACGAGTTGGAGAGCTCCGTAATAATTAATAAAGTCGTGGAAGAGCTAAAGATTTCTTCCCGCGCAATGGACAAGCGTGTGCTGTTAAATCTAATCGCAGATATGTTGGAGAAGAAGAAATCCGGAGATTATCGAGTTATTGATGAGGTAGAGCTCTTGGCTCTGCAAGAGGGGTTAGCTAACCATAAACTGGCTTCGGTTCAGCATGTGAAACTCCAACGTCCAGATATCGCAATTGAAATAACTGTGCCTGATATCGGCACAAAAGTACTGCAATTTGACCCTAAATATAAGCTGCAAAGTGAAATGAGCCCTAATATAGTCTAGTCGAAGAAGATGAGAATAAGAATGAAACGGGAAACCGAAAAGGTAGATATCGATAAAATGCACGCTTATCGAGATTCAATTCGCGATGGAATGAATAATCCAGTCATTCAATACGTGGCAATCCTTTATCCAGGAAAAACTGTCAATTACACGGCTGGATTAACTGCAGTTAGGGCATATCCAAATGAAGACGAGAAATTAGGGATGACTTTAATTGAAGTATTGAAAATGGAGATTAATCGTTGTATAAGTTCTGGAATTTCGCAGGGCTGATGAAGAAATATAAACTGTTATATGGCAATTTTAACTTATGACTAAGACATTCTTAGGAGGATTGGCTAATGGAGTTTTTCTCAAAAATATGGAATTTAGTAGATACAAAGAATTTTCAATTCAAGGATAATCGAGGTAATTTTTTTAAAGAATATGGGGATGTAGATGAAGAAACGAAGCTATTAGCTCGATTGATTGCCATATTTATTCCTATTTTGATAATGTTGCAGGCAATTGATGATAGAGATGAAAAGTTGGTTGATGAAGCAAAGCGAACATAAAACGTGCTCTCGCTGATTAAGAAATGTCATTACGCTAACGGATACGTTTGTTGATAGGGATCTCTTTATAAATAGTTTGTTAGAAGTACTTCAAATCTTATTTGTAAATCGGGATTTCTACTCTAAAACACCACTTCAAAACTTAATTTGTAAATCGATTTTATATGAAAAACCAGCAAACCCTTATGGAGGCCACTGAAGAACTCTCTGTTTTTCAGAATTTCTAAATCTCTAAACAAAAAGACGACTCATTTCCATTTTAAAATGGAAGGAGCCGTCTTTTTTA